>JBKBOH010000006.1:0-84867 GCA_046294975.1 Erythrobacter sp.
ATTTCGCCCGGACCTATGAAGGCAACGTGATGAGCCGCGCCCGCCGCCTTACCGAAAAGCACATCCAGATCGGCAAGCGGGAAATCAGCGACGAGGTGCCGCTGGTCGAGGTGTCGCCGCGGTACAGCAAGGCCGATGCCGATCCCGATCCCGGTGGTGTTGCGACCCTGCCCGTTCCGGATGCCGAGGCCCAGTCGCGCCAGGACACGGCGGAGTAACTAGCCGTCCACCCCTGCCAGCACCTCGTAGGCCAGCACCGCGCCGGCGACCGCCGCATTGAGCGAATCCGCGCGGCCTTTCATCGGCATGGTCACGCGCAGGTCGCAGGCCATCTCGTAATCCGCAGGCAGGCCTTGCGATTCGTTGCCGACGAGGATGAAGCACGGCGCCTGATAGGACGCGGCGCGATAGGGCACCGCATCGCGCAAGCTCGCCGCCACCAGCTGGCCCGCTCCGGCCCGCAGCCACGGCAGAAACTCCTCCCACCGCGCCTGCGCGAGGCCGACGGTGAACACCGCCCCCATGCTGGCGCGCACGGCCTCGGCGCTGAAGGGATCGGCGCAGTCGTCGATCAGGATCAGCCCGCCCGCGCCGACCGCGTCGCAGGTGCGTAGCATCGTGCCAAGATTGCCCGGATCGCGCAGCGCCTGCGCCGCCAGCCAGATCGGCGCGGCGTTGCGATCGAGCCGGCCGAGCGCGGTATCCCATTCGTCGAATACCCCCGCGACGCTTTGGGCGTTTTCTTTGCCGGTGATCTTGGAGAGAATGTCGGGGGTGGTGGCAATCACCTCGCCGCCCGCAGCGATCACCGCGGCTTCAAGCTGCGCCAGCAGGGGATGCTCACGCCCTTCGTTCATTACCAGCATCTGCGGCACCCGGCCCGAGACGCGCGCGTCCTCCAGCAGCCGCAGCCCCTCGACCAGAAATTGCCCCGTGCGCTTCCTGTGCTTCTTATCGCGCAAGCTCCGCAGGTATTTGACGGTCGGGTTGGAAAATCCGGTGATGTGCTTTCGCATGGGCGGCACTGCTGGCGCTTTCGCGCCTGCGGGTCAATCCTCGCCGAAGCCATCGGCAACCAGCGCGATCAGCTCGGCGAGCACCTCGTTCGCCCCTTCGCCGCTTACCGCCACCTCGATCGTGTCGCCCTTGGCCGCGCCGAGCATCATCAGCCCGAGAATCGATCCGCCGGCCGCGCTGTGCGGCGGCTTGCTCACGGTCACCTTCAGCCCTTCGGGCAGGGCCGCGACCGCGCCGACGAACTTCGCGCTGGCCCGCGCGTGAAGTCCGCGCCGGTTGACGATCGTGACGCTCTGTCTCGCCTCCCCCACGGCGCGGCGACTTCAGGCCTTGGCCCGCACCGGCGGAGCGGTATCCTGTCCCAGCAGTTCGCTGGCGATGGTGATGTAGTTGCGCCCCGCGGCCTGCGCGGCGTGCACCGCGGCGGTCACATCCATCGCCTTGCGCGCCCCGGCAAGGCGGATCAGCATCGGCAGGTTGATCCCCGCGATCACCTCGACATGCCCGGCATCGAGCAGCGAGATCGCGAGGTTCGACGGGGTGCCGCCAAACAGATCGGTAAGGATGATGACGCCGCTGCCGCTATCGACTGCCACGATCGCCTGCGCGATTTCGGCGCGGCGCTGTTCCATGTCGTCATTGGGCCCGATGCAGACGGTGACGATTCCGTCCTGCGGGCCGACGACGTGTTCCATCGCTTCGACGAACTGGTCGGCAAGGCGACCGTGAGTAACCAGGATCAAGCCGATCATGCGTGAAATTCGGTCCGTTAACTGCCCGCTGCGATGCGGGGCTTACCCGTATTGAACGCGCTGGCCAAGCCAGCTATTGCTAACTCTGGCTCGATCGCCGGTCGCGTTCGATTGCGTCCGCCGCGCGCGAGGCCAGATTGCGGTGGCGGACAGTGGGCGAAAAACCGGCTGCGCGCAAGCTTTCAGCCATCGCCTCGGCAGTGTAGACCGACCGGTGTCTCCCCCCGGTACAACCAAAAGCGACGTGGACATAGGGCTTGCCCTGCGCGGCATAGCGCGGGAGCAGCACCAGCAGCAGATCGCGGATCCGGGCAAACACGTCAGCAAAGGCCGGGTCGCGCCGGATATGTTCGCCGACCGCTGCGTCCTGTCCGGTCAAGCCGCGCAATTCGGGCACCCAGTGGGGATTGTCGAGAAAGCGCATGTCGAACACCAGATCGGCCAGCGGCGGCATCCCGCGGGCAAAGCCGAAGCTCGAGAGCGTCAGGGTCAGCGCCGTCGCGCGCGCGTCAGGCGCGAACAGCTGGCGGATGTGACCCTGCAGATCATTGCTGGTCATCGCCGAGGTGTCGATCATGATCTCGGCCCAGCGGCGCAGCGGTTCGAGCAGTTCGCGCTCGGCGGCGATCCCCTCCATCACCGGGCGATCGGCCGCCATCGGGTGGCGGCGGCGGGTTTCGTTGTAGCGACGCTCAAGCTCGTTGCCGGAGCAATCAAGGAACACGAAGGCGAGCGCAATATCATCGCGCGCGGCGAGATCCTTGACCAGCGCGATGATTTCGGCCGGGGCAAAGCCGCGGGTGCGCGAATCGAAGCCGATGGCAAGCGGCCCGCGCGCCTCGTCGGGCATGGCGACCAGCCGCTTCAGCAGGCGCACGGGGAAATTGTCGATCGTCTCCCAGCCGAGATCTTCAAGCACCGCGAGCGCGGTTGATTTGCCCGCACCGGAAAGGCCGGTGAGCAGCAGCAATTGCTGGGGTGGACGGGGGGGGTCGGAGATATCCGGCATGGGCGTTATTCTTGCCCCGAAGCGGCGGAAAGGAAAGGTGCATTCGCGCCGATTCCGTGCAGTGCGAGCGCCGCTTCGGCGCGCTGCGCCGGGGCGATCACGCCCGGATCGAAGGCCAGCACCGGCACCGCCACGCCGGCGATGGTGCGGCAGCGCAGCGGGCGTGGGGGCAGACGCTCCCCCGGCGGGCCGCCCAGCACCAACACCAGCGCGACCGGGGCTGGGGCGGCCACCGGTAGGTGCAGCAGGCCCACCCCGCGCACCTCCAGCAGCCCGGCAATATGGGGGGGCGGGGCGGCGATCAGCCGGCCGTCCTGTGCCACCAGGCTCACCGCATCATCGCCGATCAGCCCCGCGCCGCGATCGATCAGCGCCAGCGCGAGGCTCGACTTGCCGCTGCCCGGCGCGCCTTCGATCAGCAGCGCGCGGCCAGCGATGGCGACCGCGCTGGCCTGATGGACGAGGGGCGCGTGCGCGGTCATGGCGCCGCGGGAAGCCGCAGGCGCAGGCACGCGCCGGCTGTGCCATCGGGACGGGCCTCGGCGGTGAGCGTGCCGTCGTGGGCTTCGGCAATGGCGCGGGCAATCGCCAGGCCAAGGCCCGAATGGTTGCCGAAATCCTCCTCCGCCGGGCGCACCGAGTGGAACCGCTGGAACACCTTTTCGCGCGATTCCTCCGGAATGCCGGGGCCGTGATCGCACACCGTCAGCGTCACCCACTTGCCGTCATTGTCGAGCGCCACCTCGATTGCCGCATCGGGGGGCGAGAAGGAGACGGCATTGTCGAGCAGGTTTTCCACCACCCGTTCCAGCCGCGTCCCGACCCCGCGCACCCGCGCCGCAGGCCCGCGCAGCGCCAGTGCAATCCGACGCCCGGCGTTCTCGGCCCGGTCTTCGCGTCCGCCGATGATCGCGCGCACCAATTCGCCAAGGTTTATGTCCTCCAGCGTCGCGCGGCTCATTTCGGCATCGATGCGGCTGGCATCGGAAATTTCGCTCACCAGCCGGTCGATCCGCCGGACATCGTGGGTGGCGATGCGGATCAGCGCGTCTTTCAGCGCCGGATCCTCGACCCGCGGCAGCGATTCGATCGCGCTCCGCAAGGATGCCAGCGGGTTCTTGATCTCGTGCGCTACGTCGGCGGCGAAGCTGTCGACCGCGTCGATCCGCTGGCGCAGCGCGGCGGTCATGTCCGAAACCGCGCGGGCGAGCAGGCCGATCTCGTCGCTGCGCTGCGGCAGGCGCGGCACTTCCACTTCGCGTTCGCGCCCCTGCCGCACCCGCACCGCCGCAAGGGCGAGCTGGCGCAAGGGGGTGACGATGGTGCGCGCGAGAAACAGCGAGAGCAGCGCCGAGGCGCCTAGCACCAGCAGCATGGCAAAGCCCAGGGTGGTGCGCGCCGCGCGCACGCTTTCGGTAATGTCGACCGCGTTGCGGACAGTGAGCAAGGTTGCGCCCTGCAGGCCGACCGGGGCTGCCGCGGTGATCACCGGGGTACCATCGCGCCAGTCATAAAGGCGCACCTGGCTAAGGCCGAGCTCGCGCGCGCGGGCCAGTTCGGGCCAGGCATCGGCCTCCTGCGCCTCCGGCTCGACATAGTCCTGCACCGCCTGGGCAGCGACGATGGTATCGACCGTGCGATCGAGCCAACGGGCGAATTGCTGCTCCCAGTCGTCATCGGTGATGTCGTTGAACTTGAACGAGGGTTCGGCCAGTGCGAAGCTGTCGGCGGCGAGCTTGCCCTCGGCATCGAACATCCGCAGGCGCATGCGCTGTTCCTTGCCGATCTGCACCAGCAGCGCCTCCTGCCGTTCGCGGGTCGCCCCGGCCAGCGCCTCGGCGGTGATCTGGGCTTCGATCCGGGCAAGCTTGAAGCGCTCGTTGATGAGCTGGGTGCGATAGCTGTCGAGATAGAACAGCCCGCCACCCATGATCGCCAGCGGCAGGATGTTGACCACCAGAATACGTGCGGTGAGCGCAAACCGGCCGGTCGTGGTCAGCTGTGCCCCGGCGGTCGCATTGCGGCGCGGTTCAGCCATCGTTGAAGCTGTAGCCCGCCCCGTAGAGCGTTTCGATCGCGCCGAAGTGGGGATCGACCATCCGGAACTTGCGGCGCATCCGCTTGATATGGCTGTCGACCGTGCGATCATCGACGAACACGTCGTCGGGATAGGCTGCGTCCATCAGCTGGTTGCGGCTCTTGATCACACCGGGGCGGATCGCGAGCGCTTCGAGGATCAGGAATTCGGTGACCGTGAGGCTGACCGGCAGGCCGCCCCATGTCACCTGGTGGCGCGCCGGGTCCATGAACAGCCGCCCGCGGGTAAGGCTGGCCTGCACCGGCTCGGGCGCGCCGCCGGCCACCGGCTCTTCGCGCAGCGGCTCGGCGCGGCGCAGGATCGCGCGGATGCGGGCGACCAGCAGGCGCAGGCTGAAGGGCTTGGCGATGTAATCATCCGCCCCCAGTTCGAGGCCCGCTTCCTCGTCGCTTTCGTCATCCTTGCTGGTGAGGAAGATCACCGGCAGCGCCGAATGCGCGCGCAGGCGGCGCAGCAGCTCCATTCCGTCCATCTTGGGCATCTTGATGTCGAACACGGCAAGATCAGGCGGATTTTCGAGCAATGCCCTGAGCGCGGTTTCGCCATCGGAATAGAGCCGGGTGGCAAAACCTTCGGCCTGCAAGGCTATCGCGACGGTGGTGAGGATGTTGCGATCATCATCGACCAGCGCGATCTGCAACGCGCGCTCCTTATCCGGGGCGGTATCGGGCGCGGGTGCGGCGCGATCGGAGGTATCGTCGGACATGGTGCCTATCCTTCCTCCCCTGGCCCTTGCATGGGCCAAGCGGTAGCGCCAATGCGGCTGCGATACAATTGGCGGCGGCGCGGTGGCAGAGCCTATCAACGGCCTTGCGGCAATGTCTTGTGCGGCCCGTTTGACTGGGCGACAGGCGTTCGCCGGGTGCGCTGCATCCTGCGCGGGATGACTTGAGGCTTGTTGCCAAGGCTGACTGTTGCATACGTATGCGGCAATGCTACTGGGAGCATGCGGATTCGCAGGTATACCTGCCCGCGCCGCTGCCACGCCCGACTGGCTTAGGAGAAAAGACCGTGACTTCGCTTGCTACCCCGCTGGCTGCCCAGAACCTCACCACCGCGGCGACCATTCACGCCAATCTCGGCACCGCTGCGCTGGTCGAGCACGCGCTGAAGCGGGGCGAGGGCAAGCTGACCAGGCACGGCGCATTGCTGGTCGATACCGGGCGTTTCACCGGACGCAGTGTCAAGGACAAGTTCATCGTCCGCGATGCCGAGACCGAAAACACCATCGACTGGGGCCCGATCAACCAGCCGATGAGCCCGGAGCACTTCGCCGCGCTGAAGGCCGATTTCCTCGCGGCCCTCGAAGGGCAGAGCGAGCTTTACGTCGCTGATCTGTTCGGTGGATCCCAGCCCGAATACCGGGTGAATGTGCGCGTCATCAACGAGCTGGCGTGGCACAACCTGTTCGTTCGCACCCTGCTGGTGCGCCCCACGGCTGAGGAGCTGGCGAGCTTCGTGCCCGAATACACCATCATCAACCTGCCGAGCTTCAAGGCAAACCCCGAACGCCACGGCTGCCGCAGCGACACCGTGATCGCGGTCAACTTCACCGAAAAGCTGATCCTGATCGGCAACACCGAATATTCGGGCGAGATGAAGAAGGGCGTGTTCGGCCTGCTCAACTATCTGCTGCCGCCGCAGGGCGTGATGCCGATGCACTGTTCGGCCAATATCGGCAAGGATGGCCGATCCGCGATCTTCTTCGGCCTGTCGGGCACCGGCAAGACCACGCTGTCGGCCGATGCCAGCCGCACCCTGATCGGCGATGACGAGCACGGCTGGTCGGACACGGCGGTGTTCAACTTCGAAGGCGGCTGCTACGCCAAGATGATCAATCTTTCGGCCGAGGGCGAGCCGGAGATCTACGCCACCACCAAGATGTTCGGCACGATCCTCGAAAACGTGGCGATGGACGAGGAAACCCGCGAGCTCGATTTCACCGACGCGAGCAAGACCGAGAACACCCGCGGCGCCTATCCGATCGAGTTCATTCCCAATGCCTCGGACAAGAACCTCGGCCCGGCACCCTCGAATGTGATCATGCTGACGGCTGACGCTTTCGGCGTGCTGCCGCCGATCGCGCGGCTGACGGCGGATCAGGCGATGTATTACTTCCTCTCGGGCTACACCGCCAAGGTCGCCGGCACCGAAATCGGCGTGACCGAACCGGAAGCGACGTTCAGCACCTGCTTTGGCGCGGCCTTCATGCCGCGGCACCCGAGCGTTTACGGCAACCTCCTCAAGGCGCGCATCGCCAAGGGCAATGTGCAGTGCTGGCTGGTCAACACCGGCTGGACCGGCGGCAAGTATGGCACCGGCAGCCGGATGCCGATCAAGGCCACCCGCGCGCTGCTCAACGCCGTGCTCGACGGCAAGATGGACGCGGTCGAATTCCGCAAGGATCCCAATTTCGGTTTCGACGTGCCGGTGTTCGTGCCCGCGCTGGCCGAAGCCGGGCTTGACCAGACCATCCTCGATCCGCGCAGCACCTGGGCCGATGTTGCCGCCTATGATGCCACCGCCAGAAAGCTGGTGCAGCTGTTCATCGACAACTTCGCGCAGTTCGAAGCCCATGTCGACGAAGGCGTGCGCCGGGCCGCGCCGGCCCTCGTCGCTGCCTGACGGACGGATCCCCAGTTCGGGAGAGGGGCCCCGCCCGGCGCAAGACCGGTGCGGGGCCTTTTGCTTTGAAATGCAACACGCCTGCGGCAGTGTGTCGCAATAACGAGTCGGAGGAGATCGGTGATGAGCATTCTTGACGGCATCCTGAAGAACATCGGCGGTGCGCCGGATGATGTGGCGAACCTGGCCAAGCAGGTTGGGCTCGATCCGGCCATGGTAGAAATGGCGATCAAGGCGCTCGGCAAGACCCACGTGATGGAAGGCGACACGGTGACGCTGGCGGCGGAAAAGACCGGCCTGTCACCCGCTGTGCTCAGCCAGATCGTCGGTGCGATCGGCGGCGAGGGTTCGCTCGCCAACTTCGCCAACATCCTCGACCGTGACGGCGACGGCAATCCGGTCGACGACATCATGGACATGGCCAAGGGGCTGTTCGGCAAGAGCTGATCGGCTCGCCAACCCTGCCCGCTTGTGCGGAAGGGGCAGGGGCGGCGCCTTATCCCCTGGCTGCAGCGATGTAGCGGCTCACCGTGTTGGCCACGACATTGAGCGGCGCGTTGCCGCCTAGGATCACCGCGGTGTTGAACGCCTTGAAGTCGTAAGCGGGGCCCAGTTCGGCCTGTGCACGGGCGCGCTGGCGCACGATTTCGCTGTGCCCGATCTTGTAACCGCAGGCCTGCCCCGGCCAGCTGCAATAGCGATCGACCTCGGCGGCGACTTCTTCGACCTTCGAACCATTGCGCTCGACGAAGAACTGGCGGCCCTGTTCGCGCGTCCAGCGCTTCGAATGCAGGCCGGTGTCGACCACCAGCCGGCAGGCGCGGAAGGCGAGGCTTTGCAGGTATCCCAGCCGCCCGACCTTGAATTCGTCATAGGCACCCAATTCGTCGGCGAGCTGCTCGGCATAAAGCGCCCAGCCTTCGGAAAAGGCGTTGAAGGCAAGGATCGAGCGAATCAGGGGCAGGCGGTTGGAGAACTCGCCTTCCCACACGTGGCCGGGAATGCTCTCGTGAAAGGCCAGATCGGCCAGATCATATTTCCGGTGCAGGTCGGTGGTTCTCAGATTGATCCAGAACCGTCCCGGAATGCTGCCATCCTTGCTGCCTGCGCCGCCATAGGCCCCCGGCGCGCCTGGCTCCTCGGCGAGCGGCAGGCGGCGCACTTCGAGCGGCGGATCGACGAGCCTGTTGAAGGCGCGCGGCATTTGCGCCTTGATCCATGCGACCCGTTCGTTGATGAAAGCGAAGATTTCCCTGCGGCCCGCATCGCCTTCGGCGAACTTGTAACGCGGATCATCGCCAAGCGCGCGCATCCGCTCGCCGACGCTGCCCCTAGTATAGCCGATTTCCTTGAGGATCGGATCCATCCGGCCGTGGATTTCCTCCAGCTCGGCAAGGCCTTGGCGGTGGATTTCATCGGGCGTCATGGTGGTGGTGGTCGAGGCGCTGACCGCCCAGGCGTAATATTCCTCGCCCATTGGCTGGGCCCACATGCCGGCATCATCCTTGGCCGCCTCGTGCTGGGCGCGCAATTCGGCGCGCTGGCGTTCGAGCGCGGGAACAATTCCGCCCGCAACGATCCGCTCGGCCTGCGCGGCGGCGCGTGCCGCTCCTTCGATCTGCGCCGCGGCGAGCGGCCCCGCGTAGCTTTCCTGCGCGCTGGTGAGGGCCGCCTCAAGCTGGACGATGGCCTTGTCGAGCAGGAAGGCGGGCGGAACCACGCCCATCGCGCGCGCGGCGCGGACGCGTTCCAGCTCGCCGTCGAGGATCGCCGGAACCTCGGCGAGACGGTTCATATAGGGGCCGATATCCTCGGCCGTGCGCAGCGGCTGGGTCGAGCCGAAGAAGCGCGGCATATCGAGATAGCCGCCGACGTTCTGGATCACCACATAAGGCGCGTTGCGCCAGCTGCCGACCGCGACATCGCCATAGGGCATGGCCATGCCTTCCAGCGCCTTGGAGAAGGCGCTTTCGACCACTTCAAAGCCGATCTGCTGGTCGCTGGTGAGGCCGCCCGGGCCCTCGGCCCGCGGATAGGCGCGCGTTTCGGCGAGCAGCTGCCTGAGCGTGTCGGCATAGGCGCTGCGCCCTTCCTCGCCCGGGGTGCCGAAGGTTGCGCGCCAGGCGGCGTATTCGCCGGTGTCGACCCCAAGCCCGGTGGCCCGTCCCGGTTCGTGGGCGAGCATCCGGTAGGCAATCCGGTCGAGCGCAGCGTCGGGATCAAGCCCGGCGATCGAGCCGCTGGCGGGGGTGGTGGCCGGCGCGGCCTGGCTGCGCACGCAGGCGGGCAGCAGCGCAAGGCCGGATCCGCCGGCCAACCCCTTGAGGGTCTGACGGCGGGTGAAATCGAAGCGGTAATCTTTCATGACCCCGATGTGACGGGGCAGAAAAGCCAAGTCAATCGCGGGCCGTTCAATCCTTGAGAATGCCGCCCACCTTGCCGCCTTCTGCAGCAAGCAGGTTGAGCACGGCGTGGTGCAGATTGATGTTTTCCTCGGCCGTGCCCTGGTAGCCTTCCATCCCCAGCTCTTCGGCCAGTTCCTTGCGATTGGCGAAGCTGGGATCAAGGCCCACCAGCTTCATCAGATCGACGATCGAGGTCTTCCAGTTGAACTTGTCGGCATTGGGCATCGCGGCGATCCGGGCTTCCATTTCCGCCTGGCTGATCGGATCGGGCGCGGCCGGGGCGGCAGGCGCAGCCGGCGCGGCGGGCGCAGCCGGGGCGGCGGCAGGCTTGGGCGCGGCGGGGGCTGCGGCCTTGTCGTCTTTGTCCGATCCCCAGATCGCGTTCTTGATTGAGCTGAATATTCCCATCATAGCCTCCTGTTGGCAGCACAATGTCGCATGAGTTGGAGGATAGGCCGCAGATGTGCAAGACTTGTGACCTTTGCCTGACAGGAATCATGCAGCGGTGATGACCGACCTTGTGCTTTCGATCGTGATGCTCGCCGCGCTGGCACTGCTGGCTGGGGCGTTTTTCCTGTGGCGGCGCACCGGCGAGGCGAAGAACCCCGCGCTGATGGTGCTGCTGGCGCTGATCGCCCTGGTCAACGTGCTGATCTGGACTGTGCCGAGCAAAAGCGGCCAGGCCCCGATCGCGCAGTTAAAGGCGCAAGATCAGCGATAAGCGGCCCGCTGCCGCCGGCAGCGCCGCCGGCGCGCGCTGCAAACGCGGCCGCGCAACCCGGTGGCAACGGCGATTACTTGATCGGGCAATCGGGCGAGAGCCGGAAGTCGAGATAATTGTCAACCGCGGCCATCAGTTCTTCCAGTTCGTTCTCGAAGAAGTGGTTGGCGCGCGGAATTTCCTCGTGGTGGATGGTGATGTGCTTCTGGGTGCGAAGCTTGTCGACCAGCTTCTGCACCGCCCCCGGCTGCACCACCGTATCGGCCGCGCCCTGCACGAAGATGCCTGAGGCAGGGCAGGGAGCAAGGAAGCTGAAATCATACATGTTCGCTGGCGGCGCGATCGAGACAAAGCCGCGCACTTCGGGGCGCCGCATCAGCAATTGCATCCCGATCAGCGCACCGAAGCTGTAGCCGGCAATCCAGGTGCTCTGCGCTTCGGGATGGATCGACTGCACCCAGTCGAGCGCTGCAGCTGCATCGGACAATTCGCCGATGCCGGAATCGAAGCTGCCCTGCGAGCGGCCCACGCCGCGGAAGTTGAAGCGCAAGGTGGCAAAGCCGCGGTCAGCGAAAGTCTTGTACAGCCGCTGCACGATCCGGTCGTTCATCGTGCCGCCGCCTTCAGGGTGCGGATGGAGGATCATCGCCACCGGGGCGCGCGGGCGCGGGGGTGGGGAAAAACGGCCTTCAAGACGGCCTTCCGGGCCGGGAAAGATGACTGAGGGCATCGGGCAAACCTTGTGATCGAGAACCACCGCGCCGGGTGGCGCTGGCGATTGCGCGGCCTATATAGGGGCGCTCGCGAAAATCGCAATTTCTTGTGAGGACATGGCCATTCGCCCACGGGTCTATCTCGATCACGCCGCCACCTCGCCGCTGCGCCCTGCAGCGCGTGCGGCGATGGAGGAGGGCCTTGCCATCTGGGCCAACCCTTCCAGCCCCCACGCCGAAGGCCGCCGCGCCCGCGCCGCGCTGGAGGATGCGCGCGAGCGGGTGAAGCGCGCGCTGGAATGGGACGGCGAGGTGATCTTCACCAGTGGCGCGAGCGAGGCGCTGTGGATCGCGCTCAACCGCGCGAAGGCAGGGCGCCGGATCGTCAGCGCGGTGGAGCATGACGCGGTGTTCCGCGCCGCGCCGGATGCCGAGGTGGTGCCGGTTTCGCATGTCGGCGCCGAGCCTGATCCTGACGCGCTCTCCGAGGCGCTTGGCCGCGGCTGCGCGATTGTTGCCTGGCAGTCGCTCAATTCCGAAACCGGCACGCAGCTGTTGGCAGCGGGCCGGACGCACAGCCAGCAACTGGCGCATCAGGTGCGCGCGGCGGGCGGGCTGCTGCTGGCCGATTGCTCGCAGAGCGCCGGGAAATATCGCCTACCCGAGGCAGACATGATCGTGGTGAGCGCACACAAGTTTGGCGGGCCGATTGGCATCGGTGCGCTGCTGGTTCGCGATTTCAACCTGCTGGAGCCGAGCGGCGGGCACGAGCGCGGCTACCGGCAGGGCACCGAAAACCTGCCGGCGGCGATGGGCATGGCAGCGGCGCTGGAAACTGGCGGGATGGAAGGCTGGGCCACCAGCGAATGCGAGCGGCGCGAACTGCGCGAAGCGATCTGGTCGGCTGGCGAAGCGATCGCGCCTGGCACGCAAGGCTCGCATATCTTTGCGGTCGCCCACCCGACCCTGAGCGCGCAGGCCCTCCTCATCCGCCTCGACGCCATGGGCTTTGCCGTCTCGGCCGGCAGTGCGTGTTCTTCGGGCACATTGAAGAAAAGCCGTGTGCTTGAAGCCTTCGGCGTGCCCGACGAGACGGCCGCGCGCACCATTCGGGTGAGCCTGGGCTGGAGCACCACGCCTGCCGACTTGGAGCGCTTTGCCGCGGCCTGGGCTTCGCTGGCATGATCTATCTCGACTACCAGGCCACCACGCCCCTTGCCCCCGAGGCGCGCTCGGCGATGCTGCGCTGGATGGGGGGGCCGGAAAGCGACACTTTCGGCAACCCCCATTCTTCCCACCGCATGGGCCGCATGGCCGCCGCCGCAGTCGAGGCCGCGCGTGAGCAGGTCGCCGCGTTGTTCCCCGCGGGCGGAAGGGTGATCTTCACCTCCGGCGCGACCGAGGCGATCAATCTCGCGCTCCGCGGCGCGCCGGGCGAGGGGCACATCGCCGTGTCCGCGATCGAGCACGCCGCAGTCCTCGATACCGCCCGCGCTGTGGGCGGTTGCCACGTGCTGGGCGTTGATAGCGACGGGCTGTGCCACCCCGATCAGGAATGGCCTGCCGACGCGCGGCTGTTCGCGATCATGCAGGTCAACAACGAGATCGGCACGGTTCAGCCGCTGGAGGAATGGGCCGCCGTCGCCGCGCGGCAGGGCGCGCTGCTGCTGGTCGATGCGGTGCAGGCCTATGGCAAGATCGCGCTGGCCGAGGCCGACATGATCGCCGTCAGCGCCCACAAGCTCCACGGTCCGAAGGGCATCGGCGCCTTGTGGGTGCGCGACGGAATCACGCTCGTTCCCCAGCAGACCGGCGGCGGGCAGGAACATGGGCTGCGCTCGGGCACGCTCTCGCCCGCGCTCGTCGCAGGGTTCGGCGCGGCGGCGCGGCTGGCGGCGGAGCGGATGGAGCAGGACGCGGCCCATGTCCAGGCCCTGTGGCAGCGCGCGCGCGACCTGTTTGCCGGCTGGGAACTGAACGGCAGCGCAAGCCGGCGCTGGCACGGCAATCTCAACCTGCGCCGCGAGGGCCTCGATGTCGCCCGGCTGATGAGCGAATGCCGCTCGGTGATGTTCTCGGCCGGAAGCGCCTGTGCCAGCGGATCGGGCCGGCCCAGCCACGTGCTGCGTGCCATCGGCCTGACCGAGGCCGAGGCCAAGTCCTCTATCCGGCTCGGATTCGGGCGCTATACCAGCCCCCAAGACATCGAAACCGCCGCCGCCGCGATCAACGCCGCCGCGAGGAGCCAAGGCCTGTGAGCATCACCGTCACCTTCATCGACCCCCATGGCAAGCCGGTGGCCGTCGCCGCCGAGCCGGGCGACACCCTGCTGCGCGTCGGGCAAGCCGCGGGCCTGCCGCTCGAAGGCACCTGCGAGGGGCAGATGGCGTGTTCGACCTGCCACGTGATCGTCGCTGCCGAGTGGTTCGACCGCCTGCCGCCGGCTTCGGAGGAGGAGGAGGACATGCTCGATTTCGCTGCCGGCGCGCGGCGGACGAGCAGGCTTTCGTGTCAGATCGCGCTGACGGCGCAGATGGACGGGCTGACCGTCACCGTCCCTGCGACCAGCAATGACCTCAGGCGGATGTAGCGCGCAAGCCTGTGGAAAGCCCTCTCCCGGCGCCGCCTGCGGCTTGCTAGACGCAGCGCATGTCCGATCCCACCATCACCGACACGCCCGACGAAGGCTTCGATGCCATCGTCGATGCGCCCTTCGATGCCGCGCTGTCCGAACGCTATCTGGTCTATGCGCTTTCGACCATCACCGCGCGCAGCCTGCCCGATCTGCGCGACGGGCTGAAGCCGGTGCACCGCCGCCTGCTGTGGGCGATGCGGCAGCTGAAGCTCGATCCCTCATCCGCGTTCAAGAAGTCCGCGCGCGTGGTCGGCGACGTGATCGGCAAGTATCACCCGCATGGCGATGCATCCGTCTATGACGCGATGGTGCGCCTGGCGCAGGATTTCGCGCTGCGCTATCCGCTGGTCGAAGGGCAGGGCAATTTCGGCAATGTCGATGGCGATAACGCCGCCGCCTACCGCTACACCGAAGCGCGCCTGACCAAGACCGCGCTCGAACTGATGGCGGGGCTGGACGAAGGCACGGTCGATTTCCTGCCGACCTATAATGGCGAGGAAGTCGAACCCGAAATCTTCCCCGGCCTGTTCCCCAACCTGCTGGCCAATGGCGCGAGCGGGATTGCGGTGGGCATGGCCACCAGCATTCCCAGCCACAATGTCGCGGAAATCATCGACGCGACGCTGGAGTTGATCGATAATCCCGCTGTCACCCACGAACGGTTGATGGAGCTGTTCCACGGCCCCGATTTCGCCACCGGCGGCCAGGTGATCGACAGCCCCGCGATCATCAGCGAGGCCTATCGCACCGGGCGCGGGTCCTTCCGCCTGCGCGGGCGCTTCCGCGCGCCCGAGGCCAGGGACGAGGCCGATATCGCCGCGGGGATCGAACGGCTGGGCGGCGGGCAGTGGCAGCTGGTGATCTCGGAAATCCCCTATCAGGTGCCCAAGTCCAAGCTGATCGAGCAGATCGCCCAGGCGATAGCCGACAAGAAGCTGCCGATCCTTGAAGACGTGCGCGACGAAAGCGATGCCGCGATCCGCATCGTGATCGTCCCCAAGAGCCGCAATGTCGATCCTGACCTTCTCAAGGAAAGCCTGTTCAAGCTGACCGATCTGGAGACGCGCTTCAGCCTCAACCTCAACGTGCTCGATGCCACCCGCACGCCGATGGTGATGGGGCTGAAGGAATTGCTCGAACACTGGACGCTGGCGCAGATCACCATCCTCCAGCGCCGCGCGCGCCACCGGCTCGAGCAGATCGCGCGGCGGCTGGAACTGGTGCGCGGCTATATCATCGCCTTCCTCAACCTTGATCGGGTGATCGAAATCATCCGCACCCAGGACGAGCCCAAGCCGGTGATGATGGCCGAGTTCGATCTCACCGACCGGCAGGCCGAGGCGATCCTCAACATGCGTCTGCGGTCGTTGCGCAAGCTGGAGGAAATGCAGCTGCGCCAGGAGCAGGACGAGCTCTTGGCCGAGCAGGACGAGCTTACCAAGCTGCTCGAAAGCCCGGCGAAACAGCGCACCCGGCTCAAGCGCGACCTGCGGAATTTGCGGAAGGACTATGCCGAGGATACCCCGCTGGGCCGCCGCCGCACGCTGATTGCCGAGGCCGCGCCGACCATCGAATTCAGCATGGACGCGATGATCGAAAAGGCGCCGGTGACGGTGATCCTCAGCCAGAAAGGCTGGATCCGTGCGGCGAGCGGCCACGTGCCGCTCGATCAGGAATTCAAGTACAAGGAGGGCGACGGCCTTGCCTTCATCTGCCACGCCCAGACCACCGACAAGCTGCTGCTGGCGGCCAGCGACGGGCGCTTCTTCACCTTGGGCTGCGACAAGCTGCCCGGCGCGCGCGGCTTTGGCGAGCCGGTCCGCAGCATGATCGACCTCGAAGCGGAGGCCAGCATCGCAGCGATGCTGGTGCACCAGCCCGGCGGGCGGCTGTTGCTCGCCTCCAGCCACGGCAAGGGCTTTGTCGCCGAAATGGACGAGTTGCTGGCCGAAACCCGCAAGGGCCGGCAGGTGGTGAACCTCAAGGACGGGGCGGTGCTGCGGGTGATCCGGCGCATCGGCGAGACCCACGACCACGTCGCCTGCGTCGGCGACAACCGCAAGCTGGTGGTGTTCAACCTTGAAGAACTCCCCGTGATGACCCGCGGCCAGGGTGTGCAGTTCCAGCGTTACCGCGATGGCGGGCTGGCGGATGCGACCACTTTCGTGCTCGCTGATGGTCTGAGCTGGCAGATGGGGGGCTCAGGCGAGCGCACCCGCACCGAGACCGAAATCCGCATGTGGAAGGTCGCGCGCGGCGCGGCCGGACGGATGCCGCCGCAGGGCTTCCCCAAGTCGAACCGTTTCGACTAGTCGAAGTCGAAGGCGCTGGTGCCGAGCGCCTCGGCCAGCATCTGGTTGACGCGGGCGGCATCGGGGAAGCCTTCGGCCACCCAGCGCGCTTCGATCTGCTGGAGAATGCGTGCCACCTCCGGCCCGGCGCTCACCCCGCGTGCGACGATCGCCCCGCCTTTGAGCGGGAAAACGGGCACGGCCCAGCCCTCCAGCGCCCGCGCATCGCCGCCGGTCAGCAGCAGCCGGTCGGTCGCCAGCGGCACGCTGAGACGGTAGGCGAGCGCCTGCGGCTTGTCCGCGTCTGTGGCCTGGCGCTCGGCGGCAGAAACCAGCCGGGTGCGCTGGGCCTTGGACAGACGCAGGCGGGCGGCGACCGTCTCGGCCACTTCGGGCGAGGGCGGGAGCAGCGCCGCCAGCCGCCGCACCGGATCGGGCGCAAAGCCCTGCGCGCGCTCGGCCGCGATCAGCCGGGCAAGCGCGGCCAGCTGCGCGGCACCGGCTTCGGGCAGGATCACGCCGAGCACGCCCTTTTCGCGCATCCTTGCCAGCGTGGCGTGGGGATCGGGCAGCGCCAGCAGGGCGAGCAGCTCGGCGGCAATCCGCTCGCGGCTGAGGCCCTTCAGGGTGTGCGCGAGTTCGGCGCAGGCGCTTTCCGCCTCGGCATCCAGCGCCGCGCCGAAGCGCGCCTGAAAGCGGTAGTAGCGCAGGATCCGCAGGTGATCCTCGGCAATCCGCTGCCCGGCTGAGCCGATGAAGCGCACCCGGCGCGCGCGCAGATCGTCCAGCCCGCCGAAGAAATCCGCGATGTCCAGCGTTGCCGGATGGACATAGAGCGCGTTGATGGTGAAGTCGCGCCGCGCCGCATCCTCGCGCCAGTCGGCGGCAAAGGCGATGGTGGCGCGCCGCCCATCGGTGGCGATATCGCGGCGCACGGTGGTGATCTCGACCGGCCCGTCGTTGAGAACGGCGGTGACGGTGCCGTGCGCGATCCCGGTCGGCACGGTGCGGATGCCGGCGGCGCGGCAGCGGTCGATCACCTCGGCGGGCAGCAGCAGCGTGGCACAGTCCACATCATGCACCGCGACGCCGAGCAGGCTGTCGCGCACCGCGCCGCCGACCCAGCGGATCTTCTCGGCCCCCAGCGCCGCTGTCAGCGCGCCAAGCCCGGCGCGGCGCGGCCATTCGGCCTGCGACAGATCATGCAGCATCCTTCAGCCTTTCCATCGCGATCCGGCGCGCGAGATTGGCGATGATCGCCGCGGTTACGCCCCAGATGCGGAAACCCTGCCAGTCGAGTTCGAGATAGCGCCGCGTGGCACCGCGCCAGAAGGTCTCGTTGACAGTCCAGCTGGCCGGATTGAGCAGCAGCGACAATGGCGCCTCGAACCAGTCGGCCACTTCCACCGGATCGGGGCGCAGCTCCAGCCCCGGCGGCACCACGCCGACAACGGGCGTGACGATGAAGCCGGTGCCGGTGTGATAGACATCGCTGGTGCCGATCACCCGAACCGCCGCGCGCGGCAGGCCCAGTTCCTCCTCTGCCTCGCGCAGGGCGGCGGTGACGGCATCCTCACCCGCCTCGATCTTGCCCCCCGGAAAGGCGACCTGCCCCGGGTGATCGCGCATCGAGCGGGGCCGCTGGGTGAGGATCACCTGCGGATCGGCCGGCACATCAGTGATCGCGATCAGCACGGCCGCCGGGGTCGCGCGTGCGTCACGGGCGAAGGCGGCATCGCTGAGCAGATCGGGAATGTCGCGCGCGTGCCCCTCGGCAAACAGCCGGGCAAGCGGTTCGTAGATACTGGGCCGGGCCGGGCGCGTCATGGCAGCAGCGCGAAGCTCATGCCCTGACTGGTGATGTGCCAGCCGTTTTGCTCTGCCCCTTCGGCCAGCGCGATCTCGGCCAGCTGCGCCCAGGTGGAGCGGTTCAGGCGCGCCTCGCAGCCGCGCCGGACATGGAGATAGAGCGCCGGATCGTCGGTGGTGCCCGCCGCGCGCAGCGGATGCTCCGGCCCGGCGATCACCAGCTCGTCGGTGTTGAGCCGGAACGCCAGCGCATCCCCGGCGCGCACGCAATCGGTGGCGATGAAGGCTGCGTCTTCGACTTCGACGCTGAGCTTCTCCGCCGGGGTGACAAGCCAGTGGTGGCCCGCCGCGTCGCGGGTGAGCAGGCTGGCAAAGGCACGCACCATCGCCTCGCGCCGGATCACGCCGCCTTCGTGGAACCATGTCCCGTCGGCGGCGATCACCATGTGGCTATCGCCCACCTGCTGCGGGTTCCAGCTTTCCACCGGCGGCAGCTGGCGCGCCTCGACCAGTGCGGCGATCTCGGCGAGGGTCAGACCGGCAAGATGCGGGGGCGGATCGTAGGGCATTGCGGGCAAGCGATGGCAGATGCCGCGCGCAAGGTGAAGGGGTTATCGGTCCGCCATGGGCTGACCGCAAACCCGACCGCCCGCCCGCAGCAATGCGACTGTCAGGTCGCTTGAGCGAGGAAATCATCCGCCGGACGGCAGGCGATCGCGCAGCCAAACGGCCCTATCCCTGCCATGGCCCCAACATGCCTTCCGAAGGCATCGCCGCCAGCCCGTGCCCGCGCGCCAGCAGCCGGTGCGGCTCGTAAGGGCCGGGGCAGCGCCAGCCGCCGGTCATCGCTGCGGAAAAGCCCCAGCGCCCGTAATATTCCGCATCGCCGATCAGCACCTGTGGCAGCGCGGGGCCGCCGCTCGCGGCCAACCGCGCGTCCTCGGCAAGCATCGCGCTCATCAGCCCCACGCCAAAGCCTTCGCCCTGCCTCTCGGGCACCACCGCGACGGGGCCGACCATCACCAGCGGCACCTGCCCGTGCAGGGTCTGCAAACCAATTGGCCAGCACTGGATCGTCCCCACCAGCAGGTCGTGCTCGTCCAGAGCGGCAAGGCTGAGGCCGGGCAGCCAGTCCATGCCCTCGCGGATGCGATAGGCGGTGCGGGCGTGGCGTTCGGGGCCGAAGGCACGGTCGAGCACTTCCTCGATCATGGCGGGATCGACCGCTTCGAGCGGGATCAGCGTGGCGGTGGGGTTGGCCATCAGCGGGCGAGGAGCCTCATCAGTCGCGCGCCCTTGCCGTCCTCGGCCACCCAGATCGCCCCGTCCGGCCCCTCGGCAAGGCTCCGCAGGCGGCGCTCGAAACCCCAGCGGGTGACTTCGCGCGCCCGCTCGCCGTCAAGCGCAACATCGATCAGCGCCGTGCTGCCCAGCCCGGCGATCAGCGCGTGGCCCTTGAGGTCTGCGAACATGCTGCCCGAATAGATCAGCATGTCGCCCGGAGCGATCACCGGGGTCCAGCTGGCGGCGGGCTGGGCAAAGCCGTCGCCTTCGGCGTGATCGGGGATCGGATCGCCGTTGTAATGCTCGCCGTTGGAGCGCAGCGGCCAGCCGTAATTCGCCCCCGGCCTGACGAGGTTCAGTTCATCGCCGCCGGCCGGGCCGTGCTCGACTTCCCACAGGCGGCCCTGCGCGTCCCAGTCCATGCCCAGAATGTTGCGGTGGCCGTAGGACCAGATTTCCGCGCTAACGCCTCCCTTGTCCGCCAGCGGATTGCCCGCCGCCGGGGTGCCGTCGAGGTTGAGCCGCACGATCTTGCCGAGCGTGGTGCCGGTGTCCTGTGCGGGGCTCATCTTCTGCCGTTCGCCGCTGGCGATAAAGAGATATTGCCCGTCAGGCGAGATGGTGAGGCGGTGCGAGTAGTGCCCGCGGCCCGTCACCTTGGGGGTCTGGCGCCAGATCACGCTGAAGCCCTCGATAGCGCAGGCGGTGGGCGCGCTGCACACCAGACGGCCCTTGCCGACCGCCGCGCCGCGGGTGTCATTCTCCCCGGCTTCGGCCCAGCTCAGATAGATCGTGCGCCCGCCCAGCGTGGCCGAGGCTTCGGCAGGCAGGAAGGCGATATCGCCCAGCCCGCCCTGGCCGCCGTAATCCACTTTCGGCACCCCGCTGACCGTGCCCACAGTGCCGGTGTCGGTGTCGATGAACCTGAGCGCGCCCGGCTTCTGGGTGACGAACAGCACCGGCGTGCCCGGCGCAAAGGCGATCGCCCAAGGCTCCTCGACGGTGGCGACTTCCTGCAAGGTGAAGGGCGCGGCAGGCCCGGTGGTGGCACGGATGGGATCGCTGTCCCCGGTTTCGGCATTCGCACAGCTTGCCAGCGCCAGAGCGGACAGCGAAAGAACGGCGCGCAGACGGGATGAGGGGATCATGCTGGGGGTCACTCCGGGCTTCACGGCAACCGACAAGGCGGTGGTCATCGGGGTCGACGAGGCCGGCCGCGGGCCGCTCGCCGGGCCGGTGGTGGCCGCCGCGGTGGTGCTGGGCGCGGCGATACCGGCAGGGCTGGACGATTCCAAGCGTCTTTCGGCCAAACGCCGCGCGGTGCTCGACGCGGCGATCCGCGCCAGTTGCTGCTGGGCGGTGGCGGTGGTGGAACCGGATGAAATCGACCGGATCAACATCTTCCAGGCGACGATGCTGAGCATGACCCGCGCGGTGGCAAGCCTTGTCAGCGCGCTCGGCGGGGGGCCTTGCGAGGTGCTGATCGACGGCAACCTGACGCCTGCGGGCCGCTGCGCCGAGTGGCGCTGGCCGGCGCGGGCGATCGTTGGCGGGGACGCGATCGAACCATGCATCTCCGCCGCCTCGATCATCGCCAAGCAGTGGCGCGACCGGCTGATGCTGGAAGCCGCGCAGGCTTTCCCGCAGTACGGGTGGGAACGCAACAAGGGCTACGGCACCGCCGAACACCTCGAAGCATTGCGGGTGCACGGCCCCAGCCCGCTGCACCGCCGCAGTTTCGCCCCCGTCGCACAGCTGGGCCTGCTCTAATCGAAAAAATCATCAGGCGTTCGCGTCTGAGGTGAGTCCTGCGCGCCACACCGCTGCATATCGAGTCCCAATGGGCAGGGTGGACTCAATATCTTGTGCCGGTCCCGCTTCGTTCCGCACGGCGCGCGGAGCCTTTACGATGGGTTAAGCATAAGCCCCGCAAAATTAGACGCTTGACGCGGACTCTTCAGGGACTCATGCCTGTGGATAAGTTTGCAGCCATAACAGCGGGGCAGTCCAGTGAGTGTCATAGAGAAGGTAAAGTCGCGCACGAAATCCGTTGAAAAAACGGATAAACTTGCCCGAATACCGGAATTGCCGCTGGGGCGGATCCTGCCGGGTGATTGCATCGCGGCGATGCGCTCGCTGCCCTCGGCCAGCGTCGATCTCGTCTTTGCCGATCCGCCCTACAATCTCCAGCTCGGCGGCGATCTTAACCGGCCCGACGGCAGCCACGTCGATGCGGTGACCGATCACTGGGACCGGTTCGATTCGATGGCGGCCTATGATCGCTTCACCCGCGCATGGCTGACCGAGGCGCGCCGGGTGCTCAAGCCCGATGGCGCGCTGTGGGTGATCGGCAGCTATCACAACATCTTCCGGGTGGGCAGCATCCTGCAGGATCTGGGCTTCTGGATCCTCAACGACATCGTCTGGCGCAAGACCAATCCGATGCCCAACTTCAAGGGCACCCGCTTCACCAACGCGCACGAAACCCTGATCTGGGCGAGCATGGGCGAGAAGGCGCGCTACCACTTCAATTACCGCGCGATGAAGACGTTGAACGACGAATTGCAGATGCGTTCGGACTGGGTGCTGCCGATCTGTTCGGGGGGTGAGCGTCTGAAGGAAGGTGGCAGGAAGGCGCACCCCACGCAAAAGCCCGAAGCGCTGCTTTACCGCGTGCTGCTGGCCACCACCGCAAAGGGTGACGTGGTGCTCGATCCCTTCTTCGGCACCGGCACCACCGGCGCGGTCGCCAAGCGGCTGGGGCGCCAGTGGATCGGCTGCGAGCGCGAGGCTTTCTACCGCCGGATTGCGGAACAGCGGATCGCGAGGGAGTTGCCGCTCGATGAGAGCGCACTTACCACCATGCAGAGCGCCCGCACCGCGCCCAAGGTGGCCTTCGGGGCGGTGGTCGAAACCGGGCTGATCCCCGCCGGCAGCAAGCTGTTCGACAAGAAGCGCCGCTGGATCGCCACGGTGCGCGCTGACGGCAGCCTCGAATGCGGCGGCAAGACCGGCTCGATCCACAGCCTCGGCAAGGACTTGCAGGGCGCGCCGAGTTGCAATGGCTGGGCCTTCTGGCACTACGAGAGCGGCGCTGACGTCCAGCCGATCGACGCCGCGCGCCAGCTTTACCTGCTCGCCAGCGAGGATTGAGCGCGGCCCGTGACCGACAGCGTTTACCTCTTTCCCGTCACCCTCGTGTCCGGCCCGCAGGCGGTGGACGGCGATGCGGTGCGGCTCGGGGGCAGCATGGCCTATGCCCGCGAATTCGCGCTGGTGCGGCGCGAGGCGAGCGGCGCGGTTGCCGAGCGGATCATCACCACGCCCGCCGGCATGGCCGCGGCGATCGCGCGCCTGCCGGAACTGGCCGCGCGCGAGGCGGCGCGCCAGTGGGACAATCTGCGTAAGACCCACGCGCCGCTGCAACTGGGGGCGCGCACCGTGCGGCTCGATCAGCCGCAGGTGATGGGCATCCTCAACGTCACCCCCGACAGCTTTTCGGACGGCGGCAGGCACGCCGATCCGCAGGCCGGGCGCGATACGGCGGCCGCGATGCTCGAAGCGGGCGCGGCGATCATCGACATCGGCGGGGAAAGCACCCGTCCGGGCGCTGCGGCGACTTTCGAGGACGAGGAAATCCGCCGCGTCATGCCCGCGGTCGAATATTGCGCGCAGATGGGCGCCGCGATCAGTGTCGATACCCGCCGCGCGGGCGTGCTCGAGGCGGCGCTGGCCGCGGGCGCGCACATGGCCAATGACGTGTCTGCGCTGCGCTATGATCCGCGCAGCATCGAATTGGTCGCAGGCCGCGGCTGCCCGGTGGTGCTGATGCACGCGCCGGGCGCGGGCGAGGATCTGCACGCCGGCGGCAATTATCGCGATGTTGTGTGCGAGGTGTTCGATTTCCTCAAGCTGGCGCGCGAACGGGCGATGGCCGCGGGCATTGCCGAGGCGCGCATCATCTGTGATCCGGGCATCGGGTTCGGCAAGTCGCTGGCTGAAAATCTTGCGCTGATCAATGCCCTGCCGCTGTTCCACGCGCTCGGCAGCCCGATCCTGCTGGGGGTGAGCCGCAAGCGCATGATCGGCGCGCTTTCGGGCGAGGAGGCCGCCGATGCGCGCCTTGCGGGATCGATCGCGCTGGCGGTGAAGGGGATGGAGGCGGGCGTCCACCTGCTGCGCGTCCACGATGTGGCCGAGACGGTGCAGGCGCGCAATGTCTGGCGCGGCCTGCGCGATGCGGCGCTCACTGATTTCAGCCAGCTTCCCCCGCTCTGACCGGCGCTTTCGCGCGCGCCACAGTTCTGTCATGGAGCGCCTCCAGAACGCCGCCAATACCCCGCGAATCCCACCAAGGAGCCACCCGATGCGCCTGTCGCTGCTCGCCGCCACTGCCCTTTGCGCCGCCGGCCTTGCCGCCGCGCCGCTGCTGGCCGATAACCACGGCAAGACCGACGATGTGCCGGTTAGCGTCAGCCTTGCCCCCGATCAGCTGCTCGCGCCCTACTATGCCGAGCTGCGTAAGCAGGTGGCGATGCCCGAGGCCGGGCCGAACCCGGCGCTGAGCCAAGCGACCACGCTCACCCGCATCGCCTTTGGCAGCTGCAACCACCAGTCGGCCCCGCAGCATATGTGGGCGCAGATCGCCGCGCAAAGCCCGCAGCTGTTCCTGATGATCGGCGACAATGTCTATGGCGACAACGCCTGGGATGGCGATGCCGGGCTGGAATCCTTACGCAGCGCCTATGCCTTGCAGGCCTCGCATCCTGAATTCGCGCAGTTTCGCGCGAAGATCCCGATGATGGCGACCTGGGACGATCACGACTTCGGTCTCAACGATGCCGGGGCCAGCTTCCCGATGCGGCGCTGGGGCGAGCAATTGTTCGAGACCTTCTGGGGCGTGTCCGATACGGTGCGCGGGCGCGACGGGGTGTATGACAGCACCATCACCGGCCCGGAAGGCAGGCGCGTGCAGGTGATCCTGCTCGACACGCGCTTCTTCCGCTCCGATCTCAAGCGTGCCGAATGGAGCAAGGAGCGCCCGCCGCTGGGCGGCTATGTGCCCGATGACAACCCCGCCAAGACGGTGCTGGGCGCCGAGCAATGGGCGTGGCTCAAGGCTGAACTCGCCAAGCCCGCCGACCTGCGCATCGTGGTCTCCTCGACCCAGGTGATCACCCAGGCCCACCAGTTCGAAGGCTGGACCAATTTCCCGGTCGAGCGCGCGCGGCTGCTCGATGCGCTCAGCCAGCGCGAGGCCAGCGGGCTGGTGCTGCTGTCGGGCGATCGCCACGCGGGGGGCATCTACAAGGTCGAGCACAGGGGCGAGACGATGTGGGAACTCACCAGCTCCTCACTCAACCTCGCCTTTGGCAACGACAATGACAAGAGCACCGCGCGCGAGCCCGATGCCGCCCGCGTCACCAAGTTCTTCTCCGAGGAGAATTACGGCCTGATCGACATTGACTGGAAGACCAAGCGGATCACCATGACGCTCAAGGGCAATACCAGCGCGACGCTGGCGGAGCAGGCTTTCAACTGGTGACGTTCTGCAAATGTTTCACGTGAAACATTTGGGAGGATGTTGGATTGGCAGAAATTACCCTCTGAATATCAAAGGCTAAAGCCGCCGTCCAAGACCAGCACATGGCCGATTACGCGGCGTTATCGATGCCCAGATCGGAAAGCTTGCGATAGAGCGTCGAGCGCCCGATCCCCAGCCGGCGCGCCACTTCGGTCATGCGCCCGCGATAGTGCCCGATGGCGAGGCGGATCACATCGGCCTCGATCTCCTCGAGCGGGCGCAGGTTGCCGTCTTCGGTGTAGAGCATGATGCCCACCCCTTCGTGCGCGGCGAGCGCGCGGCGGTTTTCCTGTTCGCCGAGCATCTCGGAGAGCTGCGGGAAGCTTTCGGCGGTGAGCGTGTTGCCTTCGCAATAGACCGCCGCGCGGAACAGCACCGATTGCAGCTGGCGGACATTGCCCGGCCAGTCATAGGCGGCAAGCAAGGCCAGCGCGCTGTCCGAGATCGACAGGTGATTGAGCCCCGGCTGCTCGCCGATGCGGGCGAGGAAGTGGCGGGTGAGCGCGGGAATGTCGCCGGTGCGTTCGCGCAAGGGGGGCAGGTGGATGCGGGTTGCGCCCAGCCTTGCGGCGAGCGCGGCATCGAACTGGCCTGCGGCAACGATCGCATCCAGCCCGACATTGCTCGTCACCAGCAGGCGCACATCGACGCGGAAGCCGTAGCTTGCGCCGACCGGGCGGATGATGCCGCTGTCGAGCGCTTCGCCCAGGCGCTGCTGGAGCACGGGCGTGAGGCGGTCGATCTCGTCGAGCACCAGCGTGCCGCCGTCGCAATGCTGGAAGGCGCCGATCTGGCGATCGAAGGCGCCGGGGAAGCTGCCGGGTTCGTGCCCGAACAGCACCGATTCGATCGAGCCGGGCGGCAGCGATGCGAGGTTGATGATCCGCAAGCTTTCCTTGGCGCGCGGGGATGCGCCGTGCATCGCGCGCATCAGCATTTCCTTGCCCGTTCCGCTTTCACCCTCGATCAGCACATGGCCTTGCCCGCGCGCGGCCTTGGCAGCCTGGGCCAGCGCGGCGCGGAATTGCGGTGCGGTGCCGATCATTGCGTCGAAATCGAGGCTGGCCGACATTTTCTCGGTCAGCGGGGCCAGTTCGTTGCGCGGGGCTTCGCGGGTCGTAACCGCGCGCAGTGCCTCCATCAGCCGTTCGGGCGAAACGGGCTTGACCAGGTAGTCGGAAGCCCCGGCCCGCATCGCTTCCACCGCCAGCAGCGGCGAGGCGCTGGTGGTGAGCATCAGGATCGGCAGAGCCGGGCGGCGCGATTTGAGTTCGGCGATCAGAGCGCAGGCGTCATCGCCCGGCACCCATTGATCAAGCAGGATGGCGGAAAGCTGCATCCCCTCGCGCGTGCCGAGCATCGCAATCGCGGTTTCCGCGTCGGGAGCGATGATCGTGCGCCACCCGTCACGCGCGGCAATCGCGGAGATGAGCCGGCCTTGCGCCGGCTCGTCGTCGATCAGCATCACGATTCGCGCATCGTCCTGCGCCTCGGGGTGGCAATCAGTTTCCGCCATCAGCCTTGCCGCTCGCCTTTTTCCCATGGCCCGGACGTTTGTGTCCCGGGCTGACACAGCTTGTGCATAAGCCACGAGGGTAAAGACGCGATTAAGGCTGTTGCCGGGCAGCCGCGGGCAAGCGTGCGGCGATACGCTTACTCTCATTTAAGGTGACTTGAGCGCGCGGCTCTGGTTCGATACGGGGGCAAGCACAAGCACCGGCATGGTTGTTTTTGGTGCAACCAAATGCAGCCTGCGGTGTTCAGGAACCCAAGGGGAAAGACGCAATATGACTGTTCACGACATGGAAAAGGCGCAGGCCACCTACAGCGGCTTCATGGCCACGCTCAAGTGGGCGGTGCCGGTGGTTGCGGTGATCGTGTTCGCTGTCGTCGCAGCGATCGCCAGCTAAGCGGCCGCGCGCGTGAAGATCGCCATCCTCAAGGAGCGCGCCCCGGGCGAGACGCGCGTTGCCGCAACCCCGGAAACGGCGAAGAAATTTGCCGCGCTGGGCTGTGCGGTTGCGGTGGAGACGGGGGCGGGGATCCGTTCCTCCTGCGCCGACGAAGCCTATGCCGAAGCCGGCGCGAGCGTCGGGGATGCGGCCGCCACGGTCAGGGATGCCGACATCGTGCTCGCCATCCAGGCCCCCGATGTGGCGCTGCTTGGGGGCGCAAAGCCCGGCGCCTGGGTGGCGGCGCTGTTCGATCCGTTCACGGCCCGTGATCGGGTCGAGGCCTATGCCGCGGCCGGGTTCGAGGCGTTGGCGATGGAATTCATGCCGCGCATCACCCGCGCGCAATCGATGGACGTGCTATCCTCGCAATCGAACCTGGCCGGTTACAAGGCGGTGCTGGCCGCCGCCGATGCCTATGGCCGCGCTTTCCCGATGATGATGACCGCGGCCGGCACGGTGCAGGCCGCGCGCGTGTTTGTCATGGGGGTCGGCGTTGCCGGGCTTCAGGCGATCGCCACGGCGCGGCGTCTGGGCGCGCAGGTTTCGGCCACCGATGTGCGCTCGGCCACCAAGGAGCAGATCCTCTCGCTCGGCGCCAAGCCGATCTTCGTCGAGAACGTCGCGGGGATCGAAGGCGAAGGCGCGGGCGGCTATGCCACCGAAATGAGCGAGGAATACCAGAGGGCGCAGGCCGAACTGGTCTCCAGCCACATCGCCAGGCAGGACATCGTCATCACGACGGCCCTGATTCCGGGGCGGGCCGCGCCGCGCCTCGTCACCGACGCGCAGATCGCGACGATGAAGCCGGGCAGCGTGATCTTCGATCTCGCGGTGGCGCAGGGCGGGAACGTCGAAGGCTCGGTCGCCGATCAGGTCGTGGAAAGGCACGGCGTCACCATCATCGGCTATTCGAACACGCCCGCACACCTGCCCGCCGATGCCTCGGCGCTGTTTGCGCGCAACCACTACAACTTCCTCAGCGCCTTCTGGGACAAGGAGCAGGGCCGGCCCGTGCTCGACGAGGAAATCGGCAATGCCATCCGCCTGACTGAGGGCGGCAAGATCGTCAACGAGAGGCTGCTTGGTTAACCCGATGGGCCTGATCAACGCGACGGTCTGGGACGTCGAGGACGCGGCCAAAGACCTCGGCTACGCGCTGGCGCGCGGCGAGGTGGTGCGCTTTGCCTTCAAGCTGGTGCGCGATTCGATCCTGTTCACCGATCGGCGGATCATGATGACTGACATTCAGGGCCTGACCGGCTCGAAGCGGCGCTATCTGACGATCCCCTACCGCGCGATCACCACCTTCACGCTGGAAAGCGCCGGGCATTTCGATCTCGATACCGAACTGGTGCTGACCGTATCGGGCAGTGCGCCGATTGCGTTCAATCTCAGCCGCGGGGCCGACGTGCCGGGGCTGGTGACGCTGCTGACCGAATATCTGGCACCGGGGAAATAGGGGCTGACATGGATTTCATCTCAATTCTCAGCATCTTCGTGCTGGCCTGTTTTGTGGGCTATTACGTGGTCTGGTCGGTCACCCCGGCGCTGCACACCCCGCTGATGGCGGTGACCAACGCGATCTCGTCGGTGATCATCGTCGGCGCGCTGATTGCCGCGGCCGAGGCCGAGAACCCGGTGGCCAAGTATCTCGCGCTGGCGGGGGTGGTGATGGCCAGCGTCAACATCTTCGGCGGCTTTGCCGTGACCGAGCGGATGCTCGCCATGTACAAGAAGAAGGAGAAGTAAGCTCATGACCTTCTCCCTGCTTTCCGCAGCTGCTTCGGGTGAGGGCGCACCCCCTGCCTGGGCGATGCTCGCCTATCTGATCGCGGGCGTGTTCTTCATCCTCGCGCTGCGCGGGCTGTCCAGCCCGGCGACCTCGCGCTCGGGCAACCGCAACGGCATGATCGGCATGGCGCTGGCGGTGGGCACGACGCTGGTGATGCACGCCGCCAACCTGGTCGAGATCGGCATTGCCATCGCCATTGGCGCGGTGCTTGGCGTCACCATCGCGCGGCGCATTGCCATGACGGCGATGCCCGAACTGGTGGCGGGCTTCCACAGCCTGGTCGGCCTTGCCGCGGTGGTGGTGGGCCTGGCAGCATGGCTCAACCCCGCCGCCTTCGGGATCACCGATACGGCCGGGCAGATCATGGCGGTCAGCCGCGTCGAACTGGGCCTTGGCATCGCCATCGGGGCGATCACCTTTTCGGGCAGCGTCATCGCCTTCCTCAAGCTCTCGGGCCGGATGAGCGGTTCACCGATCCTGCTGCCGGGGCGGCACGTCATCAACCTTGGCACGCTGGCGGCGATTCTTGGCCTGATTGCCGCCTACACCATCTCGCCGGTCGGCGGGGCGGGCGAGGGCTGGATGGTGATCGCCATCGCGGTGCTGGCCTTCGCCATCGGCTTCCTGCTGATCATCCCGATCGGCGGGGCGGACATGCCGGTGGTCGTCTCGATGCTCAACTCCTATTCGGGCTGGGCGGCAGCGGCGATGGGCTTCACGCTCGGCAACAGCGCGATGATCATCACCGGCGCGCTGGTCGGCTCCTCGGGCGCGATCCTCAGCTACATCATGTGCCGCGCGATGAACCGCAGCTTCATTTCGGTGATCGCGGGCGGCTTTGGCGCCGATGCCGGCGCGGGCGGCGATGGCGGGGCGCGCGAACAGCGGCCCTACAAGCAGGGCAGCGCGGAAGATGCCGCCTACATGCTGGAACAGGCCGAAAAGGTGATCATCATCCCCGGCTACGGGATGGCGGTGGCCCAGGCCCAGCACGCGCTGCGCGAAATGGCGGACAAATTGAAGGAAAAGGGCGTGGAGGTGAAATACGCCATCCACCCCGTCGCGGGCCGCATGCCGGGGCATATGAACGTGCTGCTGGCCGAGGCCTCGGTGCCCTATGACGAGGTGTTCGAGCTGGAAGACATCAACTCCGAATTTGCCCAGTGCGATGTCGCCTTCATCATCGGCGCGAACGACGTGGTCAATCCGGCGGCCAAGACCGACAAGTCCTCGCCGATCTACGGGATGCCGGTGTTCGACGTTGACAAGGCCAAGCAGGTGTTCTTCATCAAGCGCTCGATGGGCGGGGTGGGCTATGCCGGGGTCGATAACGACGTGTTCTACATGAACCAGACCGTGATGCTGCTGGCCGATGCCAAGAAGATGGTCGAGGAAATCGTCAAGGCGCTCGACTGACACAGCGCTCGCGCCATGCGGTAACCATGGCCCGGACGAGGCGATGCGAGAGGACCTGCTGATCCCATGAAGAAGCTGCTGCTGTGGATTGTGGTGCTGGCCGGATTGGCGGGCGGGGCGCTGCTGAGCGGCCTTGCCAACCCGCTGGTGGAGATGCAGGTCAAATCCGCGCTGGTCCAGTCCGGCATCGGCGAGGGCAGCGCCGCGTGCATGGCGCGGCGGATGGTCAAGCGCCTTACCATCGTCCAGCTGTGGAAGCTGCGGCAGGGCATGGCCGCGCGAGGCGGCGAGCCGGAGAGCGGCTATGGGCTTGGCGAGCTCGTCAAGCGGCTCGACCGGGTCGATGACGGCGAGGCGGTGGCGGTGCTCACCACCTCAGCGGGCCTGTGCGCGATCGGGATCGGCTAGCGGCTTGCCCCCGCAAGGGGCGCACCGCTGCGCCTGTGCGCGAAACAGCCCGTAGCCTATGCCTCTCGCCGCCCGGTCGCTGCTTGCGGCGCTTGCATTTCCTCCCCCCCTTGCGCCACACTGCGCGGCGGAGAGGGAGAACATCATGAACCGCATCGCCTTTGCCGCCGCGCTGCTCGCGTCAGCCGCGCCGCTGGCCGCTGAAACCCACCGCATCGAAGCGGGCGAGGGCGCGGCCGCCCGCTTGCAGGAAGCGCTGATCCTGGCCCAGCCGGGGGACGTGATCGAGCTGGGCGAAGGGCGGTTCGTGCTGACCGATGGCCTGAGCCTTGACGTGGATGGCGTCACCCTGCGCGGGGCGGGGATGGACAAGAGCGTGCTCGACTTCACCGGCCAGCAGGGCGCGGGCGAGGGGCTGCTGGTCACCAGTGACAATGTCACCTTGCGCGATTTTGCGGTCGAGAACCCCAAGGGCGACGGCATCAAGTCCAAGGGCGCGGACAACATCATCTACCATGGCATCCGGGTCGAATGGACCGGCGGCCCCAAGGCCACCAACGGCGCCTATGGCATCTATCCGGTCGAAAGCACCGGCGTGTTGGTGACCGGCTCGGTCGTGTCGGGCGCGTCGGATGCGGGGATTTACGTGGGCCAGAGCCGCGACATCACGGTGCGCGGCAACGTGGTGCGCTTCAACGTCGCCGGGATCGAGATCGAGAACAGCCGGGGCGCGCTGGTTGAGGACAATGTCGCCACCCGCAACACCGGCGGGTTGCTGGTGTTCGATCTGCCTGGCCTGCCGGTGATGGGCGGGGGCAATGTGATCCTGCGGGGCAATGCGGTGTCCGACAACGACACCCCCAACTTCGCCCCGCCGGGCAATATCGTCGCCTCTGTGCGGCGCGGCACCGGCGTGCTGGTGATGGCCAATGACGGGGTGCTGATCGAGGACAACGCCTTCGAGGGCAATCCCACCGCGCACATCATGGTGATCGCCTATACCCAGCCGTTCGAGGATGCGCGCTACAACCCCTATGCCCGCAACGTGATCGTCGGCCCCAATGCCTTCGGGCGCGGCGGCGACGATCCCCAGCTTGATGGCAAGGAAATGCTGCTCGAAGCCTTCGGCGGCGCGCTGCCGCCGGTGCTGTGGGACGGGATTGTCGAGGACGGCAACGGGCTGATGATCGCGCCAGGGGTGACGGGCTGGAGCCTCAACCTGTCGAAACCCGGCCAGAGCCTGGCCGAGGCCCGGCCCGGGCCGCTGGCGCTGACCCCGATCGAATCCTGGCAGTTCCCCGCAGTCGGCGCGCCGGCGGAGCTGGAGGCGCGGCTCAAGTGAGGCCTGCGCGCGCTTTGCTGGCAGCGGCTGTGCTCGCGCTTGGCGGGGCGGTGGCTCATGCCCATCTCGCCGCGCCGCAGGTGTCGGACGCGGCGGTGACGGGCACTGCCTTTCCGCGCAGCCTGTCGGACTTCGGCTTCTTCGCCGATGGGGCGCGGCAGGTTCCGGCGCAGGGCGTGCACGCCTATACGCTCAACACCCCGCTGTGGTCGGACGGGGCGGAAAAGCTGCGCTTCATCTATCTGCCCGAAGGCACCCGGCTGGCAGCAGACGGCGAGGGCCTGCTGCGCTTTCCTGTCGGTGCCGCGATCATCAAGACCTTTGCCTTTGGCGCGGGGCCGCAGCGCCGCCTGATCGAAACCCGTGTGCTGCTCCACCGCGCTGAGGGCTGGGTGGCGCTGCCCTATCGCTGGAATGCCGAGCAGACCGACGCCACGCTGGCGCTCACCGGCGGGCGGATCGACCTCACCACGCCTGCGGGCGAGGCGATCTCCTATGCCATCCCCAACAAGAACCAGTGCAAGACCTGCCATTCCAAGGACGGGCAGGTGATCCCGATCGGCCCCAAGGCGCGCAATCTTTCGCGCGAATGGCTGGGGCAGATGGTGAAGAGCGGGATGCTCGACCATATCCCCGAAGGCGCAGGCACGGTGCCCGACTGGCGCACCCATGCCACCGGCCCGGCCGAACCGCTCGCGCGGGCCTATCTCGATGTCAACTGCGCCCATTGCCACCAGCCGGGCGGCGGCGCGTCCAATTCAGGCCTCGATCTGCGCTGGGAACAGTCCGATGTCCACGCGCTGGGGATTTTCAAGCGTCCGGTGGCAGCCGGGCGCGGGGCAGGCGGGTTTGAATTTTCTGTCCTGCCCGGTCAGCCCGACAAGTCGATCCTGCTGTTCCGCATGGACAGTGCCGAACCGGGCGTAGCGATGCCCGAACTCGGCAAGGCCAGCGTCGACAAGGATGGCGTCGCTCTGGTGCGCCGCTGGATTGCGGAGATGAGACACTGATGAAAGGGCCTGTCCGGGGATTTCTGGGGCTGCTGGCGCTGCTGCTTGTCGCCTTCCTCATCTTGCGCACCCCCGATACCGAAGCGGCCGCGATGCGCGCCAAGTATGGCGCACCGCCTTCGCAATTCGTGGCCATCGGTGACGGCGTGACCGTCCACCTGCGCGACGAGGGGCCGCGCGATGCGCCCGCGATTGTGCTGCTGCACGGCTCCAACGCCGATCTGCACACCTGGCAGCCGTGGGTTGAGGGGCTCAAGGACAGCTACCGGGTGATCCGCTTCGATCAGGTCGGCCATGGTCTCACCGGGCCTGATCCAAAGGATGATTACACCCGCGACAACTATGTCGAGGACATCCTCGCGGTGGCCGACAGGCTGGGGCTTGAGCGGTTCATCCTCGGCGGCAATTCGATGGGCGGCAAGCACGCGCTGGCCTTCGCGGTGGCGCACCCCGAGCGCCTTATCGGCCTCGTGCTGGTCGATGGCAGCGGTGGGCCGATGCTCGACCAGCCCGAAGAGGCAAAGAAGAGCAGCGGCAATATCGGCTTCACCATCGCGCGCATGCCGGGAATCAACCTGCTGGCAGAGCAGATCACCCCGCGCAGCCTGATCGCCCAGAGCCTCGAACAATCGGTCTCGGTCAAATCGGTGGCGAGCGCGGCGGCGGTGGACCGCTACTGGGAACTGCTGCGCTATCCCGGCAACCGCCGCGCGACATTGAAGCGCTTCTCGCTGCCCTATGATCCGCTGACCGAGGCCGAAATCGCGCGCGTGAAAACCCCCACCCTGATCCTGTGGGGCGAGGAGGACCGCATCATCCCGGTCGCGGCCGGACGCTGGCTCGAGCGCACCCTGCCCAACAGCACGTTGGTGGTCTATCCCGGTATCGGCCACCTGCCGCACGAAGAGGCGGCTGCGGCGAGCTTGCGCGATCTCAAGCCGTGGCTCGCCAAGCTGGCCGGTCATTCGCCCGTCCGGTGAGACGTGCCGCATTTGCCGCCTATGGACGCGGGGAATGCTTCCTCGCTACACCGGCAGGCAACGGCAAATGATTTGAAGGGGCATGCCTTTGCGAAAACTGGGAATCATCGGCGGCATGAGCTGGGTATCGACGGCGATGTATTATGATCGCATCAACCGCATCGTCCAGAAACGCGCCGCACCGATGGCGTCCGCGCCGCTGCTGATCGAAAGCCTCGATTTCTGCCAGCTCTATGCCCTGGTCGAGGAACGCGACTGGCAGCGCGCGGCGAAAGTGCTGGTGGACAGCGCGCGGCGGCTCGAAGGGGCGGGGGCCGAAGCGCTGATCATCGGCGCCAATTCGATGCACCGCCTGTATGATGATGTCGCCGGAGCGGTGAATATCCCGATCCTGCACATTGCCGAATATGTCGGCCTGGCGATCAAGCGCGCCGGGCATCGCAACGCCGCGCTGATCGGCACCCGCAACGTGATGACCGAAAGCTTCTATCGCAAGCGGCTGGTGGCCCACGGCATCGATCTGCTGCCCCCCAACATGGAATTCGTCGGGATGCTGGAGAAGATCATCTACGACGAACTGATGGTCGGCAAGGTCACGCGCGAGGCGCAGCGGACGATGAAGACGATCATCACCAGCAAGGCGCAGGACGGTGCCGAGGCGATCGTGCTGGCCTGCACCGAGCTGGATCTGGTGGTCGATGTCGATGCCAATGTGCTGCCGGTGTTCGACAGCACGCGAATCCATTGCGAGGCGGCGGCGAACTGGATTCTTGAGCAGGAAGGGGTGCACTAGCCCCCCGGCTTGTCCGGACAACGGCGCCTGCGCCGGTCATGTTGCGGTCATGTCACCGTCTCGTCCCTAAACTGCAACGCTTGGGCGCAGGGCGGGCTTGCGAGGGATGCAAGTTGTTAACGTTTCGCCTAAGGGCGGTGGCGGAACTTGTCATGACGACAGCTTCCGGGTCTTCGGGTCGCACCGACAGGCCCTTGGGGCCGCCCTACTTCCCCCCCAATCACCGGTAGGCGGCCCCATAATAACCCCGATAGGGCGCATCGCGCCGGGGTTTCTCCCGCTTTTGCGCGTCGTTTCCTGTCTGTTCCGGTTGAGCCGCAGCCCGTGCTGACCTAATCGCTCGTGCCGTGATGTCCCGCGCCCCCTACGCCGCCGATCCGAACGCCCATGCCGCCCGCGAGTTCGGCCGCGCGGCTGACGGCGAGCAGCGCGGGCCCCGCAGCCCCTTCCAGCGCGACCGCGACCGGATCATCCATTCGATGAGCTTCCGGCGGCTGAAATCCAAGACGCAGGTGTTCATCGCCCCGCTCGGCGATCACTATCGCACCCGCCTCACCCACAGCCTCGAAGTCGCGCAGATCGGCCGGGTGATCGCCCGCGCCTTGCGTCTCGACGAGGATCTGACCGAGGCCCTGTGCCTTGCCCATGATCTTGGCCACCCGCCCTTCGGCCATGCGGGCGAGGCGGCGCTGGCGGCGGCGATGGAACGCCACGGCGGGTTCGATCACAATGCCCAGGCGCTGCGGACGGTGATGCGGATCGAATGCCCTTACCCCGAACATGACGGGCTGAACCTGACCTGGGATCTGCTCGAAGGTCTTGCCAAGCATAACGGGCCGGTGATCGCGCCCAACTGGGCGCTGGCCGAGCTGGACGAGGCCTTTCCGCTGATGCTGGGCACCTGGCCCTCGCTCGAAGCGCAGGTGGCGGCGGTGGCGGACGATATCGCCTATGACAATCACGATATCGACGATGGGTTGCGCGCGGGTTTCCTCGAACTCGACGATCTGCTCACCCTCGATTTTCTCGCCGATCAGTGGCGCGCGGTCGAGCGGCGCTTCCCCCATGCCCCGCGCGAGCGGCTGCTGCGCGAACTGGTGCGCGACCAGATCGGGCTGATGGTCAACGACGTGCTGGCGCACACCGCCGCGCAGGTCAGGGACATGCGCTCGATCGCCGAAGTGCGCGAGGCGGGGCGGCAGCTCGCCGGGTTTTCCCCGGCGATGGCGGCGCAGGAACGGCGCTTGAAGGCCTTCATGTACGAACGGCTTTACTACCACCCCGAACAGGTCGCCGCGGCCGAGCGCGCGCGCGATGTCGTCGCGCGGCTGTTTGCCGCCTACGCCCAGGATGCCAAGTTGATGCCCGAGTCTTGGCAGGCGCGCCTGCCCGCGCATGATCCCGCCCGCGCGCGGGTGATCGCCGATTTCATTGCCGGCATGTCCGATCGCTTCGCGATGCAGGCGTGCAGCGCGATCTATGGCGAACGGCCGGCGGGGCTGGTCAATGTCTGACCCGCGCCGCCCAACCCGCATCGCGCTGGTCGGCGCGACCGGCCTGGTCGGGCGGCGGGTGATCGAAATCGCCAGCGCGGGCGACGAGGTGCGGATCGTCGGCATTGCCCGGCGCGAGGCACCGCTGCCGCCGGGTGCGCGGATGGAAATGTTCGTCGCCGAGACCGACAAGTGGGGCGAGGTGCTCGAAGCGGTGCGCCCGCGCGCGCTGATCTGCGCGCTCGGCACCACCTGGAACAAGGCGGGCCGCAACGAAGCCGCTTTCCGCGCGGTCGATCACGATCTGGTGCTCGCCACCGCTGAGGCGGCGCGGGCGGCGGGCATCCCCAACATGGTGCTGGTCAGTGCGGCCGGGGCCGATCCGCACGCAAAGGCGTTCTACATGCGGGTCAAGGGCGAGATCGAGGCGGCGGTCTCGCGCGTCGGGTTCAAGCGCCTTGATATCGTCCGCCCGGGCCTGCTGCGTGGCGAGCGCGGCGGCGACCGGCGTGTGCTGGAACGGCTCGGCATTCTTGCCGCGCCGCTGATTGATCCGCTGCTGCCGGCCAGGTGGGCGCAGCACCGCTCGATCGATGCCACGCTGGTGGCCGAGGCTGCCCTCGGCCTCGCGCTGCGCCGCGCGGGGGGGCGCTTTACCCATGATAACGAAGCAATGCGCCGCGCCGCGCGCGAATGGCGGCGGGCGCACGAAGGCGGAGAGGCGGGATGATCGATTGGGACGCATGGTTTGGCATGGTCAACCTGCTGGCGCTGATCGTATGGGCGGGGCTGATCGTGCTGCCGCGCTGGCCGGCGCTGCTGTCGGGCGTGCTCTATCTGGGCGTGGGCCTGCTGTGCCTGATCTATGCCACCGGCCTCGTCGGGCTGCTCACCGGCCTGATCCCCAACCCGCAGGGCGGCGGGGCGGATTTCACCACGATTGCCGGGGTGCGGGCGATCTTCGCCAGCGATGCCGGGGTGACGATCGGCTGGACGCATTACCTTGCCTTCGATCTGTTCGTCGGGCTGTGGATCGCGCGTGACGGTGATGCCAAGGCCATCTCGCGCCTCATTCAGGCGCCGATCCTGCTCGCAACTTTCATGGCCGGGCCGCTGGGCCTCGGCCTGTGGCTGCTGCTGCGCGAACCGGCGGCCCGCCGGCAGGGGCGGTTTCGCTAAATCACCGGTAGACCCGCGCGGCTGCTTGCGCTTTATCCTCTCCTGCAAAGCTTTTGGGAGAGAGCATGGCCATGGCGCGCAACGCCTATCACGCATTTCAGACCTTCGACGAGATCATGCATTTCTGGGCGAAGGAGCGGCCCGATGGCCCCGCCTTCGACCAGGACGGGCGGGTGACAACCTATGCCGAGGCCGACCTGCTCACCCGCCAGCTGATCGCGCTGATGCAGGCGCGCGGCATCGCGCCGGGGGACCGCATCGCCTGGCTCGGCAAGAACCGCGATATCTATTTCCTGCTCTATATCGCTGCCGCGCGCATGGGGGCGGTGATGGTGCCGATCGGCTGGCGGCTCGCCCCGCGCGAGATCGCCTATATCCTGACCGACACCGGGGCCAGGCTGCTGTTCGCCGATGGCGAATTCGTCGAGGTGGCGCACGAGGTGGCGGGCGAGGTTCCGGCCCAGCCCGAAGTGATCGAGGCCGAGGCCGCGCGCACCGCGGCGGCCGGGTTCGAACCGGCTGACTACGCGCCGCCCGGCCCGGATGATCCGGTGCTCCAGCTCTACACCTCGGGCACCACCGGCAATCCCAAGGGCGCGATGCTGAGCAACACCAACCTGCTCGGCCTCAGGAATGCCGGCATCGCGGCGGGGCTGGACTGGCAATTTTACGAACTGGGCGACTGTATGCTGGTTGCCATGCCCTGCGCGCATATCGGCGGGACCGGGCTGGTCAACATCGCGGTGGCGAACGGGGTAAGGAGCCTCGTGCAGGCCGAGTTCTCGCCGGTCGGCGTGATCGAGGCGATCGAGGCCGGCGCGACCCATCTGTTCATCGTTCCGGCAGCGCTGCAGATGGTGGTGCAGCACCCGCGCGCGGCGACGACGGACTTCAGCAATCTCAAATACCTGATGTATGGCGCGGCGCCCATGCCACTGGAATTGCTCAAGGAAGCGGTGCGGACCATGCCGACCACCAAGTTCCTACAAGCCTATGGCATGACCGAAACCGCGGGCACGATCTCGATCCTGCCGCCAGAGGATCACAGCCTCGAAGGCAACCAGCGGATGCGCTCGGCGGGCAAGGCCTGCCCAGGGGTGGCAATCGAAGTGCGCGGGCCGGATAACAAGGAAGTGCCGCGTGGGGAGATTGGCGAGGTCTGCATCCTCTCGCCCACCAACACGCCGGGCTACTGGAAGCTGCCCGAAGCCACCGCCAAGACCATCGACCCTGACGGCTGGCTCCACACCGGCGATGCCGGCGTGATGGACGAAGACGGCTACGTCTATATCCAGGACCGCATCAAGGACATGATCATCTCAGGGGGAGAGAACGTCTATCCGGCAGAGGTCGAAAGCGCGATCTACGGTCACCCCGCGGTTGCCGAGGTCGCGGTGATCGGGGTGCCATCGGCCAAGTGGGGCGAGGAGGTGAAGGCCTGCGTCGTCGCCAAGCCCGGCATGGAGGTGGACGCGGCCGACGTGATTGCCTGGGCGCGCGCGCGCATCGCGGCGTTCAAGGCGCCCAAGAGCGTCGATGTCATCCCGGTGATGCCGCGCAACGCCAGCGGCAAGATCCTGCGCCGCGAATTGCGTGCACCCTATTGGGAAGGGCAGGAGCGGCAGGTTTCTTGAACGCCAAGCAGCACGCCCCGGCCACGCTACGCAACCGCGAACCGATCGCGCAGGTGCTGGCGCGCGAATTGCCTGCCCGCGGCACGGTGCTCGAAGTGGCGTCAGGGACGGGGGAACACGCGGTGTTTTTCGCCGAAGCCTTCCCCGCATTGCACTGGCAGCCGAGCGATCCTTCGGCCGAGGCGCTGGCCTCGATTGCGGCCTGGCGCGCGGACTATGCCGGCAACAACCTCGCTGCCCCGCTGCGGCTCGATGCGGCGCTGCCCGATAGCTGGCCGGTGGCAGCCGCCGATGCGATCGTGTGCATCAACATGGTGCATATCAGCCCGTGGGAGGCAACGCTTGGGCTGTTCGCAGGAGCCGAGCGGGTGCTGGCAGCGTGCAAGGGGCCGCTGGTGCTCTATGGCCCCTATCTCGAGGCGGGCGTGGAAACCGCACCTTCCAACCGCGATTTCGATGCCGGCCTGAAGGCACGCAATCCCCTGTGGGGCCTGCGCGAGGCCGAGGCGCTGGACGCATTGGCCAGCCAGCATGGCATGGCCCGCAGTGCGCGTTACGCGATGCCGGCCAACAACATCATCCTCGTCTATCGACGCGCCTAATCAATCGCGCGCTTGCCGGCGCGGCCAACCGACTTGATGTCGTCACCCAGCCCGTCAACCGTGTTGCAGGCGGCGGTGGTAATGCTCAAGGCGGCGAGCGCTAGGGCGATCAGGGTCTGGCGAAACATTGGGGGGTTCCTTTCTGCGAATCCGTCAACGCATGGCCATGACTATTTATTCCTGACCAGCGCGTGAAGCGGCGATCCTTTCCTTGGCCAGCTGCCGCTCGCGCCAGGCGATCAGCAGCCCGGCTGCGATGATCAGCGGCGCGCCGAGCCACAGGCTGGCGGGCGCAGCGCGATCGAACACGAACCAGCCATAGAGGCTGGCCCAAAGCAGCGCGGTGTAATCCATCAGCAGGATCACCGCCGCCGAGCCGAAGCGTAGCGAGGTGGTGAGCAGGATCTGCGCCAGCACGCCCATCAATGACATGGCAAGGATGATCCCCCAGGTTTCGGCATCATGGGCGGCGCTGACAAAGGGCAGCCCCAGCGCCGCCACCGGCGCGCTCAGGGCGGCGAACCAGAACACGATGCTCCACGGGCTTTCGGTCTGGTTGAGATCCTGGATCTGGAAACTGATGATCGACACCATCAGCGGCGCCATCAGCCCAACCGCCACCCCCGCCAGCGTCACGCCGGCGGCCCCGCCGCTGCCCGGCTGCATCACCACCACCACCCCGGCAAAGCCCATCGCCACGGCTGCCCAGCGATAGGGGCCGATCTTCTCGCGGAACAGGATCATCGCGATCAGCACCGCGAACACCGGCGCGGTAAAGCCCAGCGTGGTGGCCTCGGCCAGCGGCAGCAGCAGCACCGCGCCATAGGTGAACAGCATCCCGAACAGGCCCGATGCGGCGCGGATCGCGTGCGAACGCAGCCGCGCGGTGTGCAATATCGCCGTCTGGCCCGCCAGCGCCAGGCCCGCGCCGATCACCACCGCGGTGATCGCCTGCCGCCAGAAGATCAGCTCGATCAGATGGGCGCCGCGTGTCCCGGCCAGCTTGACCAGCATCGCCATGCTTGCCAGCGCGGCTGCGGTCAGCAGCCGCACGAGAAGCGCCAGCAGCGGGCGGGGGCGGGCGATCGAGCCATCCATTGCCTTGGCGCTTGGCGCAGCGGCAGGGATTGTGCAAGCCGCGATCCGGCCTACATCAGCCGGCGATGGACCCGATTGCCCGCTTCGAACTGCTCAGCGATGCCGCCCAGCTTGCCCTTACCGGGGCTGCGTTCTGGCTGTTCGCCGGTTTTGCCGGCTTTATGGAGCGCCGCCGGATGAAGCGCCGCGATCTGGCGCGCCTGGAGCGGGTCGGCTGGGTGCCGTGGCTCGGCCTGTTCATGGGCGCGGCGATCATCGGCGGCGGTTGCCTTGCGCTGAGCCTGCCGGTGGTGATCGGGGGTCTTTGATTTCCGCCCGCCATCCGGCGTGCGATATCCTCGCTCATGCGCCCTGTGGGCGCGTCGCTGCGGGCGGCCGTTCGGCCTTGCGGCCCGTCCTGCGGCGAGCCGGATCAGCACCCTTCTGCCTAGGTTGCGTGTGGCGGCAATCGGACCCCAGAGGGTCCGATAGCGCCTGCCTCTTAGAGGCAGGCCTCAAGATAAGCCTGGTCGAAGCCGAACTGGCGCGCCTTTTCCAGCGTGTAGGGGCGCAGGCCCGACGAACGGAATTCGCCGATGATTTTCCCGTCCTCGCTCTCGTCGAGATATTCGAACTTGAACAATTCCTGCGTCACGATCACGTCGCCTTCCATCCCGATCACCTCGGTGATGTTGGTGGTGCGGCGCGAACCGTCGCGCAGGCGCTTGACCTGCACGATCAGATCGACGCTTTCGGCAATCTGGCGGCTGATCGCTTCCTTGGGAATCTTGATGTCGCCCATCATGATCATGTTTTCCATACGCCCAAGGCATTCGCGCGGGGAGTTGGCGTGGAGCGTGCACATCGAGCCGTCGTGACCAGTGTTCATCGCCGCGAGGAGATCGAAACATTCCGCGCCGCGGATTTCGCCCAGGATGATGCGGTCAGGACGCATACGCAGGGCGTTCTTCACTAGGTCGCCAATCGTGATCGCGCCCTGGCCTTCAAGGTTCGGCGGGCGGGTTTCGAGCGGCAGCCAGTGCGGCTGCTGGAGGCGCAGTTCCGCCGCGTCTTCGATGGTCAGCACGCGCTCGCCCGGATCGATCATCTTCGACAGGGCGTTGAGCATGGTCGTCTTACCCGAACCCGTACCGCCCGAGATGACGATGTTCATCCGGCACGCGCCCGCGATCTTCAGCGCGGTGCACATCTTGTCCGACATCGAACCGAAGTCGCGCAGCATGTCCAATGTGATCGGCTTTTCGGAAAACTTACGAATCGAGATCGCGGTGCCGCGAAGGCTCAGCGGCGGCACGATCACGTTCACGCGGCTGCCGTCCTTCAAGCGGGCGTCGGCGAGCGGGGTGGTCTGGTCAACGCGCCGGCCGACCTGGTTGACGATGCGCTGCGCGATCTGGAACAGGTGCTGCTCGTCGCGGAAGCGGATTGGGGCGAGTTGCAGCTTGCCCTTCTTTTCGATGTAGGTCTGATCCGGCCCGTTGACCATGATATCGGACACGTCCGGATCGTTGAGCAGCTCTTCGAGGGGGCCGAAGCCGAGCAGCTCGTCGATCAGCACCTTTTCCAGCGCGAATTGTTCGCGCCGGTTGAGCGTGACCTTCAGTTCGGCCAGCACTTCGAGGATGATCGGGCGGAATTCTTCCGACAGTTCTTCCTTGGAAAGCGTCGCCGCCGCTTCGGGATCGACCCGTTCGAGCAGGCGCGGGAGCACCTGTTCCTTGATCTTGTGGACGCTGGCTTCAAAGCCGCCGACTTCGGATTCGGCGGCATTGATCGCCGCCATGCGTTCGTTGAGGCGTTCGATCGCCTCGGCGCTGGAAGTCGGGCGCGAGGGGGTCGGCGCGGGCATTGGGGCGGCGCGTTCGGCGCTGCTTTCGCCCGGGATCGGCGGAAACTGCTCGCCCCCGCGCACCGGCATGGCCCCGGCACTCTTCATCGGCCGCGCAACGCCGAAAGCCGGCCTGCCGCCGGGCTTCAGTCCGCCAGCATTGCCCTTCTTGCCGAATGCGCTCATTCCAAGCCCCCGGGGGTTGTCATACTGTCCTCAACCTCTGTCGCATTGTTGCGAAGGGTGTCTTCCGAAGCATGGTGAATAGGCCGGAAAGCTTATTTTTTCCCTAAAGCCTTGTGCCGCAACCGGACACTGGGCTGGGCGGCCAGCGGCGCTCCCGCATCGCGCCTTTCGCCGAGCCGCAGGCGGTGCGGTAGCAGCGCTTCCATCTTGCCGGGACAGGCTCTAGAGCGGCAGCAAAGACAATCGGGGATCAGTGGCGGCTATGTGCGGAATTATCGGGATCGTGGGCTCCTCGAGCGTGGCCGAACGGCTGGTCGATGGCCTCAGGCGGATGGAATATCGCGGCTATGACAGTGCCGGGATCTGCACGCTGCATGACGGCATGCTGGTGCGGCGCCGCGCCGAGGGCAAGCTCGCCAATCTCGCCCTGGTGCTGGCCGCCGATCCGGCGCCCGGCGATGTCGGCATCGCGCACACCCGCTGGGCCACCCACGGCGCGCCGACCGCAGCCAACGCCCACCCGCACGCGACCGGCGAGGTGGCGATCGTCCACAACGGCATCATCGAGAACTTCAAGGAATTGCGCGCCGAACTGGCCGCCGCCGGCCGGGTGTTTGAAAGCGAGACCGACAGCGAAGTGGTCGCCCACCTGATTTCCGCTCAGGTCGAGGCCGGGGCCGATCCGGTCGCGGCGGTGAGGGCGGTGCTGCCGCGCCTGCGCGGCGCCTTTGCGCTCGCCATCGCCTTTCGCCAGCACCCCGACCTGCTGATCGGCGCGCGCCTCGGCTCGCCGCTGGTGCTGGGCTATGGGCCGGACGGGCAGGATGCGGAGATGTATCTCGGCTCCGACGCGCTGGCGCTCGCCCCGCTGACCCAGCGCATCGCCTATCTCGAAGAGGGCGACTGGGTGGTGGTGCGTCGGACTGGCGCGCAAATCTACGATGCCGGGAACCAGCCCGTCACCCGCGAGATCCGCGCCTCGGGCGCTTCGGCGGCGGCGGTGGAGAAGGGCAATTACCGCCACTTCATGCAAAAGGAGATCTACGAACAGCCCACCGTGGTGGCGCAGACGCTCGCCTCCTATCTGCGCCGTTCGGACAATTCGGTGGCGCTGCCGCAGATGGATTTCGACCTGTCGGCGGTGCGCCGCCTCACCATCGTCGCCTGCGGCACCAGCTTTTATGCCGGGATGGTGGCGAAATACTGGTTTGAACGCTTCGCCCGCGTGCCGGTGGATATCGATGTCGCGTCCGAATTCCGTTACCGCGAGCCGGTGCTGGAGGAGGGCGGCCTCGCGCTGTTCATCTCGCAAAGCGGGGAGACCGCCGATACGCTCGCCGCGCTCAGGCACTGCAAGGCCCATGGCCAGACCATCGCCGTGGTGGTCAACGTGCCAACCAGCACCATGGCGCGCGAGGCCGATCTGCTGCTGCCGACCCACGCCGGGCCGGAAATCGGCGTGGCCTCGACCAAGGCCTTCACCTGCCAGCTCGCCGTGCTTGCCGCGCTGGCGGCGCACATGGCGGTAAAGAAGGGCCGGCTGGCCCGCGAACAGGAGGCCGAGATCGTGCGCCATCTGCTCGAAGCCCCTGCCGCGCTCAACGCTGCGCTCGGCCATGATGATGACATTGCGGCGATGGCGCACCTTGTCGCCCCGGCGCGCGACGTGCTTTATCTGGGGCGCGGGCAGGACTATCCACTGGCGCTGGAAGGGGCGCTGAAGCTCAAGGAAATCAGCTATATCCACGCCGAAGGCTATGCCGCAGGCGAAATGAAGCACGGCCCCATCGCGCTGATCGACGAAGCCGTGCCGGTGGTGGTGATCGCGCCTTCGGGGCCGTTGTTCGAAAAGACTGTCTCGAACATGGAGGAAGTGCGCGCGCGCGGCGGGCAGGTGGTGCTGATTTCCGACGCCGAGGGGCTGGAAGCGGCCGGCGAGGGCTGCATCGCCACCATCGAGATGCCGGTGGTCCACCCGCTGATCGTGCCGCTGGTCTATGCCATCCCGGTGCAATTGCTCGCCTATCACGTCGCGCTGGTGAAGGGGACGGATGTCGACCAGCCGCGCAACCTCGCCAAGTCGGTCACCGTCGAATAACCACGCAAGGCGCTGTTAACTATTGGATGTGCCCAACAAGCGGGCGGTTTACCGCAATCTAACCTTTGACCGTTAAAGGTTCGGGCGTGACCAAACCCTGTTTGCCTCCGCCTCCTGCCGAACTGCCGATTGCAGATGTGCTCGGATTGTCAAGCAATCCGGCATTCGATCCCATGCGCCTGCGCCGCGAGGAGTATGGCGAACTGGCCCATGCAAGCCGGAACCGGATGTTCGCCAATGGGCTGGCCGCCGTGCTTGCGGCATCGGTTTTCGCCCCGTTGATAGGCGTTGCGATCATCGGCCCTTGGACCCTTTTGTTGGGCTTCATTTTGTTCAGGACCCGCCAGACGGACCTTCGGCTGGCCGATCCCGGCATCACGATCAGTCCGGTGAAGCTCGAGCGTGAGCAGAACGTCAATGCGATTGCCGCAGCGCTGTGCTGGGTCGGCGCCTTGCTCCTGTTCCCTTACCTCTCGGGCGGGGAGCAGTGGCTGACGCTGCTCTTGATCGTGCTGACGCTGATGATGTCCTCGACCTTTGTGTTCTCGATATCGCCGCTCAGCGTGCTGATCTTTATTGCGATCCTTGGGCTGGGTTCGGCCGCCTCGCTTGCAATTGCCGGGCAATGGCAGGCCATGGGCGGGGCGGTGCTGTTCACCATCGCCAGCCTGGTGGCAAAGATCGAGGTACGCACCACTTTCGTCAAGATGCGGCTGGCCGAGACGAGCGTAGCCGAGAAAGAAGAAGTCGTCTCGCTGCTGCTGCGCGAGTTCGAGGAGAACGAGGCGGACTGGCTGTGGGAGGTGGACACCGCCCGCCGCCTGCGCTCGGTATCGCCGCGCTTCGCCTTTGCGCTGGGCCGCCCGCAGGCCGAGGTCGAGGGGATGCCGCTGCTCGAACTGATTGCGGGCCGCGACTGGACGACCGGGCAATTTTCGCCGAGCCTGCATGATCTGGCCGAGAAGCTCAGGGACCGTGAACATTTCTCGAACCTGCTGGTGCAGGTCTCGATCCTCGGCGAAGAGCGTTGGTGGGAGCTTTCGGGCACCCCGACCCGCGATGATCGCGGACGCTTCACCGGATTTCGCGGGGTCGGCTCGGATATCACCGAACAGCGCAAGTCGTCCGAAAAGATCGCCTATCTGGCCCGCTACGACACGCTGACGCAGCTGCCCAACCGCTTGCAGCTGACCGAGGGTCTGGGCGAGGCGTTGCGCTTTGCCGAACAATGGCGTTCGCGCTGTGCGCTGATGATGGTCGATCTCGACCGGTTCAAGGCGGTGAACGATTCGCTCGGCCACATGACCGGCGATAAGCTGCTGGCGCAGGTTTCGGCCCGGCTCAAATCGCTGATGGGCGAAAACCAGATGTGCGGGCGGCTCGGCGGCGATGAATTCGCCATTGTGATCCGCGATCTCAACCGGGCTGAGGATGTCGGCCAGCTCGCCAGGCGGGTGATCGATCACCTTTCGGAGCCTTATCAGGTCGAGGAGCACACGCTCTATGTTGGCGCCAGCGTCGGTTCCGCGATCGGCCCGCGCGACGGCAAGACCGTGGAAGAACTGATGCGGAATGCCGACCTTGCGCTTTACCGCGCCAAGGATGCCGGCGGGGGCGAACATTGCCGCTTCGAGCCGGTGCTGCACGCCTCGGCCGAGGAACGTCGCCAGCTCGAAGCGGCGCTTCGCAAGGCGCTGGGCCGAGACGAGATGGAGCTGCATTATCAGCCGGTGGTCGATTCGCGCAGCGAGAAGGTGGTCAGCTTCGAGGCGCTGGTGCGCTGGAACAGCGCCGATCACGGCTTCGTCAGTCCCGGCAAGTTCATCCCGCTGGCCGAGGACACCCGCCTGATCGTGCCGATCGGCAAGTGGGTGATGCGTAAGGCCTGCGAAGAGGCGCGCAGCTGGCCCGATCACGTCAAGGTCAACGTCAACGTTTCACCCGAACAGTTGCTCGATCCCGGTTTCCACAAGGACGTGGTTGAGGCGCTGGCGGCGAGCGGGCTGAGACCCGAGCGGCTCGAGGTGGAAGTGACCGAGAGCATCTTCCTGCGCGATGCCAGCGTGGCCCGCAACGCGCTCGAACAGGTGATGGCGCTGGGCTGTTCGGTCGCGCTCGACGACTTCGGCACCGGCTATTCCTCGCTTGGCTATATCCGCAAGCTCAGGTTCTCGACCATCAAGGTCGATCGCACCTTCGTGCAGGGCGCGGCGCAGGGCAGTGCCGAAAGCCTCGCCATCATCAACGCGGTGGTGGCGATGGCCAAGAGCCTCGACATGACCACCACGGCCGAAGGCGTGGAAACCGCCGAGGAAGCCGAACTGATCCGCAACCTCGGCTGCGACAAGATCCAGGGCTATTACTTCGGTCGGCCGATGACGAGCCACGAGGCGCAGCGGCTGTTCAGCAGCCCGCGACAGCTGCGCGCCTGAGGCCTTTGTCAGCACGCCGGAACGCTGACCCTATCCCCCCGCCGGCCTTGCTCAGGCGCCGCGGGCTCAGGCGCTGGCGAGGGCGGCGAGGATGCTTTCGAACAGCCGCCGGCCGTCAGTCCCGCCGAGCGCCGTCACGGCCGCCGGTTCGATCGCGCGTTCGGGGTGGGGCATCATGCCCAGCACCCGGCCGTTTTCGCTCAGCACTCCGGCAATGTCGCGCGCCGAGCCGTTGACCGGTTCGGCATAGCGGAAGGCCACGCGGCCTTCGCCTTCGAGCCGGTCAAGCGTTGCGGCATCGGCGAAATAATTGCCGTCGTGATGCGCCACCGGAATACGCAGCGCCTCGCCCGCGGCCAAGCCGCAGGTGAACAGCGAGGACGTGTTCTCGACTGTCAGTCCCACGGTGCGGCAGATGAAGCGTTGGCCGGCGTTGCGCATCAGCGCGCCGGGCAGCAGCCGCGCTTCGGTGAGCACCTGGAAACCGTTGCATACGCCGAGCACCGGCACCCCGCGCCCTGCCGCGGCCACCACCGCGCGCATGATCGGGCTGTGCGCGGCCATCGCGCCCGAACGCAGATAGTCGCCATAGGAAAAGCCGCCGGGCAGGGTGATCAGATCGAGCCGGTCGGGCAGATCGGCATCGCCGTGCCATACCCGGATCGCGGGCTGGCCCGACACCGCTTCGAGCGCCGTGGCCATGTCGCGGTCGCAATTCGAACCCGGAAAGGTGATGACTGCGGCGCGATATGCCATCACGCGGCTCCTTCAGTCTCGATCGTGAAGTTTTCGATGACGGTGTTGGCGAGCAGCTTTTCGCACATCGCGGTGAGCGTTTGGCGGTCGGTGCCATCGGCCACCTCAAGCTCGATCAGACGGCCGATGCGGACATCAGCCACCCCGTCAAACCCCAGCCCTTCGAGCGCATGGTGCACAGCACGGCCCTGCGGGTCGAGCACGCCGGGCTTCAATCGGACAAGGACGCGGACTTTCATCGACAAGGCTCCTCGCGCAGGGTCGGGGCGATAATCTGGCGCCGCTATAGCGTGCATAGCGCAAGGCGCAATCACATCGGCACGGCTTGTTCACGATGCTGCGGATCGGGCCGAAACGGCGCGTGATTGTCATACAAAGGTCGCATTCTGCCGAAATCTGTAACCTTGATGCAACAACTGCAAACAGATTGTCGTCAAACCCCCCGGTTTCAGCCACGATTTGTCCGCGTCAATCTCGCCAGAATCGCCGAAAGCTGCCAGCGCGCGCAGGCCGCACCCTCCCTCTGTAATCCGATCAATCCGAAAGGGGCTTGTTCGATGTCTCAGCGTATCAGTGCCATCCGTGCCGCGTGGGCCGGTTCGACCATTCTCGCCGCTGCCGCCTTTACCCTTGCCGCGCCTGCCGCCGCGCAGGATGCCGGGGCGGCCGCCAGCGACAGCGGCCAGCTCGACACCATCATCGTCACCGCCAACCGCCGTCAGGAAAACCTGCAGGACGTGGCGGTTTCGGCCGAGATCCTCGATCAGGGCCGGGTCGATACGATCTTCAGCGCCGCCGGCGACGTGACCGCGCTGGCCGGCTCGGTTCCGGGCCTGAACATCGAAAGCTCGAACGGCCGCGTCGCCCCGCGTTTCTACATCCGTGGCCTCGGCAACACCGATTTCGATCTGGCCGCCTCGCAGCCGGTTTCGGTGCTGCTCGATGAGGTGGTGCTGGAAAACGTCACGCTCAAGAGCTTCCCGATCTTCGATGTCGAGCGCGTCGAAGTGCTGCGCGGCCCGCAGGGCACGCTGTTCGGGCGCAACACCCCGGCGGGCATCGTCAAGGTCGACAGCATCAAGCCGGGCCAGGACGTCGACGTGCGCGCCGGCCTGTCGTTCGGCAGCCTCAACACCATGACGCTGAACGGCGCGGTGGGCGGCCCGATCATCGCCGACAAGCTGGCGTTCCGCGTCGCCGCCCAGCTTCAGCGCCGCGGCGACTGGATCGACAACGGCTTCACCAACGAAAAGAACGTGCTTGGCGGGTTCACCGATTTCGCGGTGCGCGGTCAGCTGCGCTTCACCCCGAGCGAGCGCTTCAGCATGAATGCCGCGGTCAATTTCCGCGATCTCGACGGTTCTTCGACCTTCTTCCGCGCCAACGTGCTCGGCCCGACGGCGGCCCGGCCCAACAACACCAACGATCTCAACGACAATTATGATCGCGGCACGGTGTTCTACGATGCCGGCGGCGGCAACAAGGCCAATTACCAGCAGTTCGGCGTGACGCTGACCACGGCCTACGAATTCGACTTCGCGACGCTGACCTCGATCGGCAGCTACTGGACCAGCGAAGGTTCGAGCCGCGGCGATATCGACGGCGGCTTCGGCGCCGCGTTCCTGCCGGTGATGGGCCCGGGCTTCATCCCCTTCCCTGCCGATACCCAGGATTCGCTCGATCTTGAACAATACACCCACGAAATCCGCCTCGCCTCCAACGGCGACGGCCCGCTCACCTGGCAGGTCGGCGGCTTCTATTTCGAGAGCGATTTCGACGTCACCACCGTGGGCTTCAGCTTCCCGCCGCCGGTCACCGTCAACCACACCAACGAGGCCTGGGCGCTGTTCGGCCAGGCGTCCTACGCCCTGACCGAGCGCCTGCGGGTCACCGGCGGCCTGCGCTACACCGATGACGCGAAGGACTTCTTCGTGCGCTCGGGCGCAGCGCCGCAGCCGGTGAGCGTGGGTGATGACCAGATCGACTGGGACATCGCGCTGTTCGCCGATGTGTCGGACGAGGCCAGCATCTATGCCAAGGTCGCCAATTCGTTCCGCGCGCCGACCATCCAGGGCCGCGATGTCGCCTTCTTCGCCGCCCCTTCGGTGGCGCAGTCGGAAAACATCACCTCGTGGGAAGCCGGCTTCAAGACCGAGCTGGCCAATCGCACCGTCCGGCTGAACGGCGCGGTGTTCTACTACACCGTCGAGGATCCGCAGTTCACCGCGGTTGGCGGGGCGGGCAACCTTGTCCAGCTGATCAACGCCAACATGGGTGAGGCCTATGGCTTTGAACTGGACTCGGCGTTCCAGATCACCCCGAACTTCCTCGTCACTCTCGGCATCGCCTACAACCACACCGAGATCCAGGACGATACCCTCGCGGTGGGCATCTGCGCGCAGTGCACCGTCACCGATCCGACCGTGGTGATCGGTGGCTCCACCCGCGCGCTGATCGACGGCAACCCCTTCCCCAATGCGCCGAAGTGGAGCGGCGATTTCACCGCGCGCTACGGCATCCCGGTGGGCGACAGCGGCGAGTTCTTCATCTTCACCGACTGGACCTATCTCGGCCAGACCAACTTCCTGCTTTACACCAGCAAGGAGTTCAACGCCGACAGCCGCATCGAAGGCGGCCTGAGGATCGGCTATGCGGGCAACAACGGCGAGTGGGAACTGGCCGCCTTCGCCCGCAACATCACCGATGAAGACAACGTGCTGGGCGTGATCGACTTCAACAACAACACCGCCTTCGTCAACGATCCGCGGGTGTTCGGCGTGTCGTTCAACGTCAACTACTGATCGGCTGGCAAGCTGAAGGAAAGGGCCGGCAGGGGCGATCCTGCCGGCCTTTTTCGTGTCCGCTGCGCCGCTATTTCGCCGCGCTGGATTCCGGCACCACTGCCACTTCGACCGCGCCGCCGGGCGTCAGCCAGCGCGCGGCGGTGGCCTGCAACGCGGCCGGGGTGATCGCGCGGATCAGATTGGGTGCGGCGAACCAGCGGTCGATCCGTTCGGGATCGCTCTGCGCGCGGGCGGCAAGACTGATCCAGCCACCCAGATCCTTGAGCGCATTGTCATATTCCTCGAGCAGCGGGCGGCGCGCGCGCTCGACCACATCGGCGCTGGGGCCGGCATCGCGCAGGGCGGCGATCACGGCGTCCACCGCGGCGCGGGTCGTATCGATCTGCGCGATATCGACCGAGACCGAAAGGCTTAAGGTGCCATATCCGCGATAGATCCGGCTGTTCGACGCGCCGGCGGCGGGCGAATAGGCCTGCCCCAGCTCCTCGCGCAGCTTGTCGGTCAGCGCGATCCGGGCCACCCGGGCGAGCAGGCCGAGGCGCAGGGTTTCGGCCAGATCGCTGTCATCGGTGGTAGGCCAGGTCCATTGCAGCAGCGCCTGATCGGCCTCGCCCTTGTGGGTGAGGAGGTGGCGACCGCGGGTGGCGGTAAAGCTGCGGGTGCGCGCCTCCTCGCGCGGATTGAATTCCGGTTCGCGGGGGGGTAGCGCACCGAGCGTCGCGGCGACCGCGGCAATCGCTTCGGCCTCGTCGAAATCGCCCGCCAGCGCCAGCTCGATCGCCCCGCGGGCCAGCCGGTCGCCGATCGCGGCCTTTAATCCGGCATAATCGAGCGCGAGGAAGGCCTCCTTGGGCTGGAGCGTGAAGCGCGGATCATTGTCCGACAGGATCCCGCCCAGCGCCGTCGCGAGCGCGCGGCCAGGGGTGGAATCGCGCGTGGCGAAGTAATTGTCGATCCCCTTGCGGAACCGCTCCTCGCCCTCGCGGCGATAGCCCGGATCGGTCAGCAGCGCGGTGAGCACCTGCAACTGCAAGGCGAGGTCGCGCCGGGTGGTGTTGCCCGAGGTGCTGAACACGTCGCCGGCGCTGGCAAGGCCGAGGCTGACACTGCGCCCGGCAAGCACGCTCGAAAGCTCGTCCTGCGAATGCCGGCCCAGCCCGCCCAGCGCGAGCGAATCCGTCAGCGCCACCCGCAAGGGGGCCTCGCGGGTGTTCATCAGATCGCCCCCGTCGAGCGAGAGGGTAAAGGCGATGCGATCCTTTCGGATGGGGGTGGGTTTCAAGGTCAGCCGTACGCCGTTGGCAAAGCGGATCATCCGCAGGCCAAGGCGCGGCTCGGTGGTGTCCGAGACAATCGTGCCCGGCGTGCCGAAATCGCTGTAGGCGAAGGCGAGCGGGCCGTTTTCGGCCGGCGGGGTGATCGGCTGTGCCATCGCTTCGGCAAAGGCGGCGCGCAGGGCATCCTCGCCGCCTTCAGGCGCGCTGCGGCCCTCGAAGCGGATCAGCGGTTCAGCGAGCGGCGCGGCGTCGGCCTTTACCGCCTGCCACACGCTTTCGGGAGTGAGCATCGGGGCGAGCCGCTCGAACGCCGCCAGCTGCCAATGCGGGGTGGTTGGCACCCTTTCGTCGCTCACCAGCGTGAGGGCTGCGCCGGCGAACACCGCGTGGCTGCGCGTCTGTGCGCCCTTCACCGCGTTTTCCAGCGCGGTGCGGATATTGGCGAGCTGTTCGTCAAGCTCGGCTCTGGTGAAGCCATGGGTCAGCGCCGCGTTGACTTCGCGCACCGCGGCGAGCATCCCCTTCTTCCATTCGCCGTCGGCGCTGCTGACCGAAAGGCTGGTGATCCGCGCATCCTCGAACAGATCGCCGCTGCCGAAGCTTGCCCCCCGGAAGGGTGCGTTTTCTCCGCGCGCGAGGCGGGCGAGGCGGCGGTTGATGATGCCATAGCCGATCCGCCGCATCAGTTCGGCGTCGCGGTTGGCGATGGTGTCGGGCCTGTCGCGCCACGCGGAAAAACGCGATATGGTCACCTGCTCGGCCAGCGCGGGATCGACGTGGATGTCGCTCAGGCCCTTGCGGGTGATGTCGATCGGCCCGCTGACCGGCTTGCCCGGGGCGGGCGCGCCGACCCAGCTGGCAAAGCGTGCGCGGATTGCCGCTTCCACCGTCTCGACCCGATAGTCGCCCACCACCACCAGCACGGTGTTGGCGGGGGTGTAAGTGCGCTGATAGAGTCCGCGGATCTGCTCGGCGGTGGCATTTTCGAGCACCTCTATAGTGCCGATCGGCAGCCGCTCGCCATAGCGTGCGCCCGGCGCGATGAAGGCGATATTGTCCTCGAAATTGCGCTGCTCGAAGCCTGCCCGGTCGCGCCGCTCGGCGAGGATCACCCCGCGTTCGCGCGCCACCGCTTCTGGCGCGATGGTGAGTTCGCTCGCCGTCTCGCGCATCAGCATCAGCGCGGTGTCGAGCAGCTTGTCGTCGTTGCGCGGCAGGTTGAGCATGTAGGTGATGCTTTCAAACCCGGTCGCAGCGTTGGTGTCAGCCCCGAAGGCCAGCCCTTCGCGTTCGAGCAGCTTGATCATCTCGCCCTCGGGGATGCCCGCCGAGCCGTTGAAGGCCATGTGTTCGAGAAAATGCGCCAGCCCGCGTTCGTCTTCGCGCTCCTCGAGACTGCCGGAAGCGATCCGCATCCGCACCAGCGCGGTGCCCGCGGGCGTGGCGTTGCGGCGGATGATGTAGCGCATCCCATTGTCGAGCCGCCCGAACACGAAGCCGGGATCGACCGGCACATCGCTCGCCTCGAACGCCCAGACCGGGGCGGGCGCTTCGGCAGGCGCCGCGGGCGCTGGAGATGTCTCCTGCGCTGCCAGCGCGGTGGTGAGCGCCAGCGGACAAAGGGCCAGCAGCAGGCCGGCGACAAGGGGGCAATTCCGCATGGATTTTGGGCGTCTCTCTCGAACCATTGGCTGGTCGCGCGAGAGTAGCGGGACAAACCGGCTTGTCAGCCTGTTTCGTGCCGCGCCGCTATTTCTTGAGCGGCGGCGGGCCGCGCAACCGGCTGCGGGCGTGGGACAGGTCGAACACCTCGCCTGGGCCATTGTCCTCGCCATTGAGCAGGCCGAGCCGGCGGGCGACTTCGCGATAGGCCTCTTCCTCGCCGCCCAGATCGCGGCGGAACCGGTCCTTGTCGAGCTTCTCGCCGGTCGCCATGTCCCACAAGCGGCAGCCATCGGGGCTGATCTCGTCGGCCAGGATCACGCGGCTGTAATCGCCATCGTAAAGGCGCCCGAATTCGAGCTTGAAGTCGATCAGGCGGATGTCGATCGCGGCGAACATGCCGCACAGGAAATCATTGATGCGGATCGCCATCGAGGAAATGTCGTGCATCTCCTCGTTGCTGCACCAGTTGAAGCAGGCAATGTGTTCCTCAGCCACCAGCGGATCGCCGAGCGCATCGTCCTTGTAGTAATATTCGATCAGCGTGTGCGGCAGCGGCTCGCCCTCCGGGATGCCGAGGCGCTTGCTGATCGAGCCGGCTGCGACATTGCGGACCACCACTTCCAAGGGGATGATTTCGACCTGCCGGATCAATTGCTCGCGCATGTTGAGCCGCCGGATGAAGTGGGTGGGGATGCCGATATGTCCGAGGCGCGTGAAGACGTGTTCGGAGATGCGGTTGTTGATCACACCCTTGCCGGCGATGGTGCCCTTCTTCTCGGCGTTGAAGGCGGTCGCATCGTCCTTGAAATACTGGATCAGCGTGCCCGGCTCGGGGCCTTCGTAAAGGATCTTGGCCTTGCCTTCGTAGAGCTTGGTGCGGCGGGACATCGGCAGTTTCCCTGTTCAGCGAATGGTGCCCGGGGGCGGATTTGAACCACCGACACGCGGATTTTCAATCCGCTGCTCTACCCCTGAGCTACCCGGGCATTCGCTGCGAGCGACGGAGAAAAGCCATCTGGCTGCCCCCCGGCGAGCAAATGAGAGCGGCCCTATGGCGAAGGCGGAAAGGCTTGGCAAGGGGGTTTTGTGCGGGCCGGGCAGGAATATTGCGCGCTCGTCAATCCTGTTCGCGCCAGCTCTCCCGCGCCAGTTCCTCCGGGTCGGCCGGTGGGCCGGGCACGGCGTAGGAATCGGAAAACCAGCGCGCCAGATCGCGGTCGCGGCAGCGCTGCGAGCAGAAGGGATGGAACTTCTCCGAGCGCGGCTTGCGACAGATCGGGCAGGGCTTGGGCTTGGTGGTCATGCCGCGACCAACTGGGCATGGGCAGCCGCGATGGCAAGTCCGGAATTGCTCTCGACGCGCACCGTGCGCCCGGTGCGGCGGGCAAGTTCGTCGAGCCACGGCTGCCTCAGCCTGGCCTTGAGCGCGGGATGGACGGCGAGCACCAGCACCTGCCCCGCGCCTTTGGCCAGTTCCCCGCGCCGCACGGCCATGCGCGCTGCCGCGCCGAGGCGATGATGCGCGAAGCGGTGGAGCAGTGAGGGGCCGGTCAGCCGCGCGACCAGCTGGACGAAGCCAAAGCCGTTCATCGCGGTGCGTTCATGCGGCCAGTGCTCGAGCGCTGCGCCCAGCGCCTCGTCAACCGCGCGGCGATCGGCCTTGGCGGCAAGCGTGGGAAAGTCGATGCCGATATTGCCGCCGATGTCGAACCACGCCAGCGCCCGCGCAATGGCCGGCACCGCCGCCAGCGCGACCTCGCGCGGTGCGCCGATCCCGTCGATATCGATAAGCGTCATCGCCGGGGTGATGCTGAGGAGGATTTCGCCGCCGGGAAAATCGAGGCTGGCGCCCGATGCGGCGTGCCACACCTCCTCCCACAGCCCGGCCGGAAAGCGGTGGACGGTCCTCCCTTCCGGAAAGGCCGCGGCGGCGGGCAAGTCATCGCCCGCCAGCCGCGCCTGTGCGCGCTTCAGCCGCCCGTGTTCAGCCAGCGGGGCGCGGGTGATGACCAGATCGAGCCGCTGGCCTTCGGTCACGGTGGGGGGCAGGTGATCGACCAGCGCCTCGGTGCCGTCATCGAGCAGCGCCAGCCCGCGCCGCGTGCCGCTGAGCTTGGCGGTGAGCTGGCCGGCGGTGCGGGTGCCTGCGGTCAGATCCCCCGGCCACAGGACCTTGGCGGCGAGCACCCGTTCGCCTTCGACCAGCAGCGCCCGCCGCTCGGCGATGCCGTGCTCGATCAGCCACTCAGCCAAGCGCGAAGCCCGCCGCCTTGAGCAGTATGCGCGCCTCGTAGAGCGGCAGGCCCATCACCCCCGAATGGCTGCCGTGGATCCATTCGATCAGGCCCTCGGCCGCGCCCTGGATGGCATAGCCGCCGGCCTTGCCCCGCCATTCGCCGCCGGCGAGATAGGCGGCGATTTCCTCGGCCGAGAGCCGCTTGAAACGCACCACGGTTGCAGACAGGCGTTCGCGCAGGCCGCCGTCGGGCGCGCGCAGCACCACGCTGGAGAGCACCTGGTGCCGCCGCCCGCTCATCAGCTCGAGGCAGGCGCGCGCCTCGGCCTCGGTTTCGGTCTTGGGCAGGATACGCCGGCCCACGGCGACCACCGTATCGCCCGCCAGCACGAAGCCGGGGGCATCCACCGCCAGCGCCTTCTCCCGCCCCATCCGCAGGGCATAGGCGCGCGGCAGTTCGCGCTTGAGCGGGCGTTCGTCGATATCGGCGGGCGTGACCGCATCGGGCGCAAGGCCCAGCCGCGCGAGCAGCTCGCGCCGCCGCGGCGAGGCTGATGCCAGTGTCAGATGAAGCGCGCCCATCAGCGGCGCTGCCGCTTATTGCGGGCCGGGGCCGCCGCGACCCGGCATGAAGCGATAGGTGATGCGCGCCTTGGTGAGGTCATACGGCGTCAGCTCGCACAGCACCTCATCGCCCACCAGCACGCGAATGCGGTTCTTGCGCATTTTGCCCGCGGTGTGGCCGAGCACTTCATGGCCGTTTTCAAGCTCCACCCGGAACATCGCATTGGGCAGCAGTTCCACCACGCGCCCGCGCATTTCGAGGAGTTCTTCCTTGGCCATGAAATTCCTTCTGGTTATGGTGCGACGCACAATGCGCCGGTCGAAATTCTAGCGCGCTTTAACGATGCCGGAACCAAAAGGGAAGGCTCCAGCTTTACCCCGCGCATGCAGGACGAATCGGGCCATCTGCGGATCGGCGGACAGGCTCTTGCTTGCCGCAGCGCAAAGCCGCAGCCACCACAAGGCTGGCCCGGACAATGAAAAAGACAAGTACCGAAGGGACACCATGAACCTCTCCCCGCTCTTTCGCGCGCTGCTGTGCGCCGGCACCTGTGCTGCCAGCCTTGCCGCGGCGCTGCCGGCCTTGGCCAGCGAGTCCGCGGAAGGCCAGCCCCAGCCCGTGGCAGTCCCGCAGGCGGACGACGAGGACGAGCCCAAATCCGGCACCGGCACGGCCGTTTCGGCCAGCGAGATCGTGGTCAGCGGCAAGCGCGTGCGCGGGCAATTGCTGGTCGAACAGGCCCCGCTGCTCGAGCTTGACGAGAACGCGATTGCCGCCGAGGGCGTGACCTCGATCACCGATCTCATCGCCCAGATCAGCGCCCAGACCGGTTCGGCGCGCGGGCGCGGGGGCAGCGGGCAGCCGGTGATCCTCGTCAACGGCATCCGCATCGGCTCTTTCCGCGAATTTGCCTCCTACCCGCCCGAAGCGCTCGCGCGGGTCGAGGTGTTCCCAGAGGAAGTCGCGCAGCGCTTCGGCTTTCCGCCCGATCGCCGCGTCATCAATCTGATCCTGAAGGAAAACTATTCCAACCGCGAAGTCGAGATGGAATTGGAAACCCCCTCGCGCGGGGGCTTTGTCCGAAACGAGCAGGATTTCGGCACGCTGCGGATTGCCGATGGCGGGCGCTTCAACCTCGATTTCGAGCTGTCCGACGCCTCGCTGCTGACCGAGGACGAGCGCGCCATCATCCAGACTCCGGGTTCGGTGAGCAGTGTGCCGGGCGATCCGGCCCAGGCCCCATTCCGCAGCCTCACCGCCGACACCTTCGGGTTCGAGGGCAACCTCAGCTGGGCCAAGGCGCTGATTGACAGCGGCACCGCGCTCAGTGCCAACCTCAATTATCAACGCAACGAGAGCCGCAGCCTCGACGGGCTCAACACCGTGGTACTGACTGCCGATCCGGCGGTGCCGGGGATCGTGCGGACCTTCGGTGCAGACACTCCGCTGACGCGGCGCTCTTCCACCGACCGCATCGCGACCGCCGGATCGCTGACCCGTCCAGTCAATAATTTCCGCCTGACCACCACCTTCGATGCCTCGCTGAGCGAGACCGAGACGAAGATCGACCGCCGCTTCGATACCGCAGCGCTACAGCAGGCGGCGCTCGACGGCACGCTGGCGCCCACCGGAGCGCTGCCGAGCAATGCCGCTGCCGGGTTCGATGTGGCGCGCAGCCGCAGCATCACCGCCCAGTCGCAGACCACGCTCGAAGGCCCGCTTGGCGAATTGCCCGCAGGCGAGGTGCTGGCGACCTTCGATGTCGGGCTGGACTGGCAGCGGATCGAAAGCGGCGACACCCGCAGCAATCAGGACGTGAGGCTGACCCGGCGCAACCTGTCGACCGGGGCCAATGTGGTGATCCCGATCACCAGCCGCCGCGCGGGCGTGGCCGATGCGCTCGGCAGCTTCACGATTAACCTCCAGGCCGGGGTCGAGGATCTCAGCGATTTCGGCGTGCTGGGCGATTGGAACGCCGGGCTGAACTGGTCGCCGGTCGACGGGCTCGACCTGTCGGCGACCTATATCTGGCGCGAAGTCGCGCCGGGGCTGACGGCGCTGGGCAACCCGATCATCACCAATTTCAACGTGCCGGTGTTCGATTTCACCACCGGCCAGACGGTGCTGGCCGATGTCACCACCGGCGGCAACCCGGCGCTGCCCGCGGAAACCCAGCGCGACTGGAAATTCGCCGCCAACTGGCAGCTTGCCTTCTGGGAGAACACCCGGCTGACGGTGGAATATATCCGCAACCGTTCGGACAATGTCGTCAGCGCCTTCCCGCAGATCACCCCCGAGATCGAGGCGGCCTTCCCCGGGCGGGTGACGCGCGATGCCAGTGGCCGGCTGATCGCGGTGGACCGGCGCGCGGTGAGCTTTGCCGAGACGCGGGCCAACCGGGTGCAGTTCATCTTCTCGACCAATGGCAGCATCGGTGCGCCGGCAGGCAGCACCGGCGGCTTTGGCGGCGGCGGCCGGGGTTTTGGCGGCGGGTTTGGCGGTGGCGTTCGTCCCGCAGGCGCGGGCGCGCCTTCGGCCGCCGCACCGGCGCAGCCCGCCCCGCCGACCACCGGTCCGGCTGCCGCACCGGCGCAGGCGCCGGCTGGCGGACCGCCGCGTTTTGGCAGCGGGGCGATGCCGAGCGCCGAGCAGCGCGAGCAGTTCATGGCCTTTCGCGCGCGGCTGTGCGCCGACGATGGGCTGGCCTTTCTCGAAAGGCTGGTCGCCGCGATTGAGAGCGGGACGGATATCTCGGCCGAGTTTCCCGGCATCGACCCGGCGCGCCTTGCGCCGATGCTGGCGCGCCTGCGCGGGGAGGACGGCAAGATCGACCCCGCGCGCCTCGCCGGTTTCCGCACCCGCATTTGCAGCTTCGATCCGGCGATGCTGATGGGCGGCGGACAGGGTGGCGGCGCGCCGGGGCAGGGTGGTGCGCCGGCCGCCAGCCCGCAATTCACCGCCTTCCGCGAGAAGGCCTGCGGCCCCGATGGCAACGCCGCGATTGCCGCGCTGATCGGCAAGATCGAGCGCGGCGAGGATGTCTCGGCCGAGCTGCCCGGCGTCGATCCGGCCTTCATCAAGCTGGCGATTGACCGTTCGCGCGCGCCCGACGGCACGATCCCGCCGCAAGCGTTGGAGCAGTTCAAGCAGCGCTTCTGCGCGATGGCTCCCGCGCCGGCGCCGGCGGGTGCCAGCGGGGCGCCCCCAGCGGGCGGCGGGGTGCCTGCGGCCGCTCCGGCGTTCAACCCGCTGGCCGGGCGCAATTTCCCGGGCTTCCGCTACTTCGTGAACCTGACCCACGCGATCGAGCTCGACAATACGATCCTGATCGCCGACGGCCTCGCCCCGCTCGATCAGCTTGACGGGCAGGCGACCGGCGCTTTCGGCCTTCCGCGCCATTCGAGCCGGCTCGAAGCGGGCCTGTTCGGCAAAGGCGTGGGTTTTCGTCTGTCGGGCATCTACACCGGCAAGACGCGCCTCGACGGATCGGGCCTGCCGGGCAGCACCGATCTGTTTTTCGATGACATCGTCACCTTCAACCTGCGGATCTTCACCAATCTTGGCGAAATCACCGGCAAGAACGAGGGCTTTCTCAAGGATACGCGGGTGTCCTTGCGCGCGGAAAACCTGTTCGACGCGCAGCGCAAGGTGCGCGATTCGAATGGCGAGACGCCGATCAATTACCAGCCCTTCGTGATCGATCCGGTGGGCCTGTATCTGGGCCTCGATTTCCGCAAGCTGTTCTAGGTCCTGACCCTAGCCCCGCGCCTGAGCGAGCGCCTCGGCGCAGGCGAAGGCGCTCGCCCAGGCCCAGTGGAAGTTGTAGCCGCCCAGCCAGCCGGTCACGTCCACCGCCTCGCCGATGGCGTAGAGGCCGGGGACTTTGGCGGCCTCCATCGTACGGCTGGAAAGTTCGGCGGTGGCGATGCCCCCGGCGGTCACCTCGGCCTTGGCATAGCCTTCGGTGCCATTGGGGCGGAAACGCCAGTCGGCCAGCCGTGCCTGTGCGGCGCGCAGGTCCTTGTCGGAGCAATTGCCCAGTTCGCGTTCCAGCCCCAGCCGATCGGCCAGCGCATCCGCCAGCCGCGCCGGCAGGGCTTCGCGCAGCAGCGGGCGCAGGCGGGTATGCGGGCGGGCGCGCTTGGCGGTCAGCAGCCAGTCCGGGGCGGCCTCGGGCAGGAAGGTGATGCCGACCGCCTCGCCGTGCCGCCAGTAGGACGAGACTTGCAGGATCGCCGGGCCGGACAGGCCCTTGTGGGTGAAGAGCGCCGCCTCGGCGAATTCGGCCTTGCCGGCCCGCGCCCGCACCGGCGCGGCCACGCCCGACAATTCGCGGAACAGTGCCTCCTCGCCCCCCAGCGTCAAGGGCACGAGGGCGGGGCGCGGGGCGATCACCTTCAGCCCGAACCGGCGCGCCAGATGGTAGGCAAAGTCGCTCGCGCCCAGCTTGGGGATCGAAGGCCCGCCGGTGGCGATCACCAGCGCAGGGGCCTGCCAAATGCGGCCATCGGCGGCGGTGACGGTGAAGGCGCCATCCTCGCCCCGCGTCACGCCTGCCACCTCGACCCCGCAGGTGAGCGTCACGCGATCACGCGGGCATTCCGCCAGCAGCATCGCGACAATCTGCCGCGCCGAGCCATCGCAGAACAATTGTCCCAGCGTCTTTTCGTGCCAGGCGATGCCGTGTTTTTCGACGAGCGCCAGAAAATCGGCCGGGGTGTAGCGGGCCAGCGCGCTCTTGGCGAAATGCGGGTTGGCCGAAAGGTAATGCGCCGGCGCGGCACCCAGATTGGTGAAGTTGCAGCGCCCACCGCCAGAAATGAGGATTTTCTTGCCCGGCGCCTCGGTCTTTTCCAGCAAGGCCACGCGCAATCCCCGCTGTCCGGCCTGCCCCGCACAGAACAATCCGGCCGCGCCCGCGCCGAGGATGATGACATCGTGATGCTCCACGAAGCTGCCGATAGGCACGCGCACGGCAATTGCCAATCGCGCCCTTCCATCCCTATCTGGCGGCCATGGCCCGAACCCCCGCCGGCACCCCTGACGACCCTCGCGGTGCGGAACGCTTCAACGAGGCGCGCGCCGCCCATACGCTCGCCTCGGCGCAGCCCGATCTCGAAGCCGGGGCGCGGGCGATCCGCGATACCGTGAAGGTGCTCAAGCCCGTGCCGGGGGTCTATCGGATGCTCGATGCCCGGGGCGAGGTGCTGTACGTGGGCAAGGCGCGCAGCCTCAAGGCGCGGGTGGCGAACTACACCCAGATCGCCCAGCTTTCCGGTCGGCTCCAGCGCATGGTCAGCCAGACCCGCGCGATGGAGATCATCACCACCAATTCCGAGGCCGAGGCGCTGCTGCTCGAAGCGCAGCTGATCAAGCGCTTCCGCCCGCCGTTCAACGTGCTGCTGCGCGACGACAAGAGCTTTCCCTTCATCCTGCTGCGCGCCGATCACGCCTACCCGCGCATCCAGAAGCACCGCGGGGCGCGGCGGGCCAAGGGCGATTATTACGGGCCATTCGCCAGCGCGGGCAGCGTCAACACCACGCTCAACGCGCTGCAAAAGCTGTTCCTGCTGCGTAGCTGCACCGACAGCTACTTCAACAACCGCGACCGGCCGTGCCTGCTGTACCAGATCAAGCGCTGTTCGGCGCCCTGCGTGGGGCGGATATCCGCCCCCGATTATGCCGCGCTGGTGCGGCAGGCGAAGGATTTTCTGTCGGGCAAATCGGGCGCAGTGCAGGCCGATCTTGAACGCCAGATGGCCGAGGCGGCCGAAAACCTCGATTTCGAGACCGCGGCGATACTGCGTGACCGGCTGCGCGCGGCGACCTTCATTCAGGGCGCGCAGGCGATCAACGCGCAGGGGCTGGGCGATGCCGATGTCTTCGCGCTGGCGGCCCGGAACGGGCAGATCAGCGTCCAGTCCTTCTTCATCCGCGGCGGGCAGAACTGGGGCCACCGCGCGCTGTTTGCGCGCCACACGGCGGATGTGGACGAGGCGCAGGTGCTGACCCATGTGATGCTGCAATTCTACGAGGAAGTGCCGCCGCCGCCGACCATTCTTATCGACCGCGAATTGCCGGAGGCCGCGCTGATCGAGGCGGCGCTGTCCGAACTGGCGGGACGCAAGGTGCGGCTCTCGGTCCCTGCGCGCGGCGACCGCCGCAAGCTGATGGCGCAGGCGCAGCGTAACGCGGTCGAGGCGCTGGAGCGGCGGCTGGCCGAAACCGGCACCAAGGCGCGGCTCAACCGTGAGCTGGCCGAGTTTCTCGAACTCGACAGCCCGCCGCAGCGGATCGAGATCTATGACAACAGCCATATCCAGGGCGCCAAGGCGGTGGGCGCGATGGTGGTGGCGGGGCCGGAGGGCTTCGAGAAGGGCCAGTATCGCAAGTTCAACATCCGCGAGGCGCAGTCGAACGACGACTTCGCGATGATGCGCGAGGTGATGGCGCGGCGGTTCCGCAACTTTGCGGATGGCGAAGGCAACCCCGAGGCGCGGCCCGGCGGGCACGAGACCGTGCTGCCCGATCTGATCCTGATCGATGGCGGCAAGGGCCAGCTCTCCAGCGTGATGAGCGTGCTGGAGGAGATCGGCATCGCCGATGACATCGCGGTGGTGGGCATCGCCAAGGGGCCGCATCACGGGCGCGAGGGGCGCGAGGTGTTCCACTTCCCCGACGGGCGCGAAAAGATGCTTCCCGTGGGTTCGCCGCTCTTGTTCCACCTGCAAGGCTTGCGCGACGAGGTGCACCGCTATGCCATCGGCGCGCACCGGGCCAGGCGATCGAAGGCGATCACCGCCAGCCCGCTCGACGAGATCCCCGGCATCGGCCCGGCGAGGAAGCGCGCGCTGCTGCTGCATTTCGGCACCGCCAGCAAGGTGCGCGCCGCCGCGCTCGAAGACCTCCAGCGCGCCCCCGGCGTCAGCGCCGCAGTCGCACGCAAGGTCTATGACTTCTACCATGCCGGCGGCTAAGCTGCGGCAATGATCCTGCCCGATGCCAGCATCACTGTCGAACGGCTGGGCCGCGAAGGCGAGCCGCTGGTGATTATCGACAATTTCACCGGCCAGCCCGAACGGCTGCGGGCGATGGGGATGGCAGCGCGCTATCACCCTGCCGGGGCGGACTATCCCGGCATCCGCGCTCTGGCCGATCCCTCCTATCTCGATCTGCGGCGCGAATTGATGATGCAGGTGATGGCGCGGGTGTTCGGCCTGACGCGCGGGGTGCATTGCGAAATTGCCGCTTTCTCGCTGGTGACGCTCGCGCCCGAACAACTGTCCTTGCGCCAGCGCATCCCGCACCATGATCATTCGGACGCGCGGCGGGTGGCGATCATGCACTACCTTGGCGGGCCGGAGACGGGCGGGACGGCCTTCTACCGCCACCGCCGCACCGGATTTGAAGCCATCACCCCGGCGCGCGAGGCGGCCTATGCGGCGGCACTGGCCGAGGACGCACGCGAATTCGGACCGCCGCCGCCCGGCTATCCGATCGGCGACAGCGCCGCCTATGAACAGATCGGCGCGGTCGAGGCGCGGGTTGATCGGCTGGCGCTCTATCGCGGGCGGCAGCTGCATTCGGGGATCATCCCCGATCCGGCTGCGCTCAGCGACGAACCGGGTGCAGGGCGGCTCACCATCAACATGTTTCTCTACGGAAGTTGAAAGACTTGCCCGCCAACGACCGGCCCCCTTCCTTGCCGCTCACTGCGCGACGCGCGCCGTGATGACCGGCCCATTGAATCAAACGCACAGTCTGCGCGCTTGTCGCTCGCGGTGCTTTGCGAGATAAGCCTCGCCGGGAGCCGCCGCGACGCGGGGCTGGTGGAAAGGGGAAATTCCATGATTGGTAAGGGATGGGCAATCGCCTTCGGTGGGCTTGCCTTGGCGGGTGTGACCGCCGTCGCCGCGCAGGATGACAAGATGCTGCGCCCCGAACCGCAGCCCGAAGCGATCATCTACCGCGATGCAGGCTATCAGGGGCCGGCGGTCAACGTCAGCCAGCCGCAGCCCAATCTTGGCCTCGCGTGGCGGGTCGGATCGATCCGGGTGCGCGCGGGACGCTGGCAAGTGTGCGAGCGGGCCAATTACCGCGGCGATTGCCAGACAATCGCTACCGATCGTCCCGTGCTTGGCCGTCCGCTGCGCGGCATCGCCGTGCAATCGATGCGCCCGTTGGGCTGGAACCCGCCGAGCGGCGAGCCGGGCCGCAACCCCTCGCTGCGCGGGATGGCGGCCGAATTCTATTCCGCCCCGGCCCGTGGCGGCTTCCGGGTGCAGGCATGTTCCAGCGGCGGTGCCACGGCAACCTGCGCGGCTCGCACGGCAGACCAGTTCTGTAGCGCGATGGGCTGGCGTCACGCCGTGAGGCAGGGGATGGAGACCGTGCGGGGGCGGGTCTATCTCGCCGACGTGCTGTGCTCCAACACCGGCTACTGACCGGATACGGCAGGGGGCGGGCCAGTTGCGGCCAGCCCCCTGCCATCTTGGATTTACTGCTCGTCGAGCGCCTTGCTCACCAGCACATTCACCGAAACCCGGCGGTTCTGCGCGCGCCCGGCGGCGGTGGTGTTGTCGGCCGCCGGGTCGGCGGTGGCCATGCCGGTCGGGGTGAGCATCCGGTAGGGCTTCCACTTGCACACCTGCTGCAAGTGATTGACCACGGCGGCCGCGCGTTTTTCCGACAGCGCCTGATTCACTTCCTGCGAACCGGTGGAATCGGTGTAGCCGAGCACCAGCATCAGCGAATTCTCGTTCGCGCTGGCGGCCTGTGCGGCGGCGCACAGCTCGTTCTTGGCCCTCGGTGAAAGCACCGCCTTGCCGGTTTCGAAATAGACGTTGGTGGTGCTCTTGAGGTTGTACTTGTCGATATCGCCCAGCCGGCCGCGCAGGGCTTCGGTGGCGGCGGCGTTCCGTTCGATCGCCGCGCCCTGTTCGGCAAATTTCTGCGCGGTGCCACCGCGGATCATCGCCGCGATCAGGCGATCATCGCTGGTGAAGCGCACTTCGCTCGCCACCAGCCCATCACCATACTGCCGGGTGCGGACCTTCACCGGCAGGCCGTTGATCAGCGCGCTCTGGTCGAAGGTCTTATTGCCGATGCCGAGGAACCCGCCGCGGGTGCGGATCTCGGTTTCGGGGTGGAGCGTCACGATGGTGTTGGTGCCGTCTTCGGCGGTCACCTGCAGCCGCTGGCCCTGCCGCGCCGAGATAATACCCTCGATCCGCGGGCCGTCATGCATCTCTGCCATGGTTGGCAGGTTGCCATAAACCGTCGTCAGCACTTCGCCGCTGTCAGTGGACTGGGCGGCCACACCGTGGTTGGCAGGCAGCGCCAGCGTAGCAAGCAGCGCAAGCTTGAGCGAGGCGTGGGCAGGGGTGTTCATCGGGTTATTGCTCCTGTCGTTCGGGCCAGCGATCCCTTGGGTTGGGCCCTTTGTTGGCATTGTGCATGCGAAGGGCTGTTCAGGTTAACCTTGCACAAAGGTTAACGCGCAACCCCCGGCTGCCACAGGAGCGGGCAGCCAGAGCAAGGGATGCGACGAGCCGAGCGCGGGCGCGCGGATTTTCGCCTCGTCAGCGGGCCGCTTCGGCGGCAATCCAGCGGTCGATCTTCTGTTCGAGGATCGTCAGCGGCAATCCTCCGGTGTCGAGCACCTGCGCGTGGAACGCCTTGATGTCGAACCGTGCGCCAAGCCTGGTTTCGGCCCGCCGGCGCAACTCCTGGATCTTGAGCGCGCCGATCTTGTAGGCCAGCGCCTGGGCGGGAATGGCGATGTAGCGATCGACCTCTGCCACCACTTCGGTGCGGGTCATGCCCGAATTTTCCATCATGAAGGCGATCGCCTGATCGCGGGTCCAGCCCTTGGCGTGGATGCCGGTATCGACCACCAGCCGCATCGCGCGCAGCTGTTCGTCCTGCAAGGTGCCGTAACGGTTCCACGGGTTCTTGTAAAAGCCCATCTCATAGCCGAGCGTTTCGGCGTAGAGCGCCCAGCCTTCGACAAAGGCGGTGGTGCCGCCGAAGCGCATGAAGGCGGGCAGCGCCGCGTTCTCCTGCGCGAGGCTGATCTGGAAGTGATGCCCCGGCGCGCCTTCGTGAAGGTAGAGCGTGACATTGCCCGGCGTCATGCGGCTGGGCAGATCATAGGCGTTGAAGTAGAACACCCCTGGGCGTGAGCCATCGGGCGTTCCGGACTGATAGGAACCGCCTGCCTCGAAGCGTTCGGTCGCAGGATCGTAGGGCCGGATTTCGAGCGGCGACTTGGGCAGCAGCGAGAACAGCGCGCCGATCCTCGCATCGACCTCGCGGCCAATCCGGTAATAGTCCTGCGTCAACGCCTCGCGGCTCTTGGGCTGGAACCTGGGATCGGTGCGGACATAGTCGAAGAACGCCGTCAGCGTGCCCTTGAACCCCACTTCCTGCTTGAGCTTTTCCAGCTCGGTCTTGATCCGTGCCACTTCCGTGAGGCCGAGCTGGTGGATGGTTTCGGGATCGAGCGGCAGGGTGGTCGATTCCTCGACCAGCTGGGCATAGAGCTGTGCGCCGCCCTTCATCTGCGACAGGCCGATGCTGTCGCGCGCAGCGGGGAGATATTCGTTTTTCAGGAAGTCCCTCAGGCGCGTGTTGGCGGCGTAGATTTCGCCGGTCTTGGCCTCATAGGCGGCGGTCAGGCGGGTCTGGTCGGTCTCGCTGATGGCCGCGGGAAATTGCTTGGTCGGCGCCATGAACGGTGAATCTGTCAGCGGGATCGCCAGCTGGGTGCCGAGCTGGCTCACCATGATCTCGACCGTCAGCTTGGTCTCGACCACGCCGCTGGCCATGCCTTCGCGGAACTTGCCAATCGCGCGGTCGATGAAGGCGATGTAGTCGTCGTGTCGCTTGAGGTTGTCCTCGTAATTGGCCAGCGTCTTGAACGGGGCCACGCCCTGGCCGCCGGCGAAGGTGGGATAGAAGGTGTGCAGCCCGAAGAAGTGGTTGAGCGGGCGCACCTCGGTGAGCGCGCGGATGCTGTCGCTCGCGCCCCTGAGCGCCTGTTCCTGCGTATACTTGAACACGTCGTAGGCGAGTTGGTCGGTGGGCGACAGCTTGCTGCGGTCGATCTGGGCGAGCAGCGCGAGGTTGAGCTGGGTGTCGGTGCGCGCGGCGAGGAAGGCGGAATCGGTCAGCAAGTCGCCCAGCCGGTCGGCCCCCTCGTCCTCACCGCGCAACAACCGGCCCAGCGGGTTGAGCGCCAGTTCGCGCGCGTCGGCATCGTCGAACAGCGCGAACAGTTTTTCGTGCTCGGTCTGGGGGGTGGCCGTGGTCGCGGCCTGCGGCAGCGCGCTCTGGGCCAGTGCGGGCGATGCGGCGAGCAGCAGCGCGCCCGAAGCGGCGAGGACAAGGCGAAGTTTCATGCAGATTCCCCCGGGACCGGTTCAGCCGCGGGACGCTATGCCGCTCACCGGACCCGCGCAAGCGCGCAGGCGACGAGCGCGCAAGGCGGCTCGACCGGGGGCATGGACGAAAGCGCCGGCGCGCGCGATTACGCCACAGCCAAGCGGCGCGCGTGGAAGGCAGCATCGCTTCGCAGCTGGTCATGCTCGACCCACACCGAGTGCGTGCCCGAACAGATCTTGTGCGGCAGCGCGAGGCGGCAGATCGGCCCCTTGGTGATGTCTGCAGCATCGAGGATCGCGCATTGCGAGGTGCCGGTGTTCTCGTCGATCAGGAAGGTGACGAGGTAGCCATCATCCTCCGCAGTCGCGCCCTTGCGCGGGATCATCGGGCTTTCGCTGGCATAGACGCCTTCGGGCAGGCGATAGGCCTGTTCCTCGCCCGTCTGGGTGTCGTGCCGGATATAGCCGTTGAACAGGAACCAGCCGGGCCGGGTGGTGGTTGACCAGACATAGCGGCTCTTGTGCATGGCGTAAGCCGGGTTGATCATCCCGAATTCGACGATTGTGTCGCCGAGGCGCTCCTCGCGGGTTTCGCCGGTTTTCAGGTTGAACCGCCAGCGGTGCAGGCGGCTCTGGAACGAGTGTTCGTCCACGTAGGCCATCATGTGGCTGTAGCGGCCCATCTCCTCGATTGGATCGGGCATGGGCTTGGCCTGATGATAGCCTTCGAGCACCACCTCGTCGCCTTCCTCCCACGCATTGGTCCAGTGCAGGACATAGGTCGGCTCGGCCTCGAACCAGCGGATGTCCTGCGCGCTGCCGTGGCGCGGGATCAGCGCAAAGCGGGTCGGCAGGCCTGCGTGCAGGCGCGCGGCGTGGATGTTGCGGGTGAGCAGTTCCTCGTCCCAGAACAGCGGCATATCGTTGAGGATCGACCAGTTCCTGGTGATCGCCATGTCATGCGGCAGGCGCGGGCCGGGCAGCGGGACGGGGACGTAATGCACCAGCCGCCCTTCGCGGTTGACCACGCCGTAATGCATGAAAGGCGGATATTTCGAATAGTTGAAGAACATCAGTTCGCCGGTCTCCTCGTCCACCTTGGGGTGGGCTGAGATCCCGTCGAGCGGCACCCACGGCGCCTTGCCGCGGCTGGCGAGGGTGACCGGATCGAGCATCCAGGCCTCGCCGCATTGGTAAAGCGTCGCATAGGCGGTGCCGGCATGAACGATGATATCGGTGCTGCCGGTGTCCTTCAGCCCGCCATGCGCGCCGAAGCCGGGACGCTTCGATGTGCCCCAGGGATCCATCAATCCTCCCCACAGCGATTGCCCGGCGATCTGCTCGGCCTCGAAGCAGTGGGTGCGGACAAAGCGGTTGCGGTAGCTGGCCTTGCCGCCCGAGATGTTGACCTGATGGATCATCGCGTCGCCATCGAAAGGGTGATGGCGACCCAGCGGCTGGTGCACCGGGTTTTCGGTGTTGCGAAGGTAGATGCCATCGATGTCAGCCGGAATTTCGCCCGCGATCACCGGCAATTCGTCCACGTCGACTTCTTCGTGAAGCGGTGTCCATGGCCCCGTCAGATAGGGGTGGTTGGACGGTTCGAGCGTGGTCTTGACCGGCGGGTGGCGCGTGATCTGCATGGCTTTCTCTCCCTCGGCCGGCGAAAATGAACCGGCAAGGGGCGGGGCGCAAGCGGCCTTGCACAAATTTGATCCCGGTCAAGGCAGGTGTCACAATCGCCGCGCATAGTCGGACCCGTCAGCGGGAGAAAAATCATGAAATCGATTCTGCTTCACGTCGATCACGACGCGGCGATGAATGCCCGGCTTCAGGTGGCGCTCGATATCGCGCGGGCCTGCGGCGGACATATCACCTGCCTGCAGGCGGTGAGTTACGAGGTGTTTGCGCCGGGCGATTTCTACGGTTCGGCGATTGCTGCCGCGATGCCGGTCATCAAGGAAAACGCCGAAAAGCTGCGCGCCGAAACCGAAGCGCGGCTGGCGGGCGAGGATGTCGCCTGGGACTGGCGCTTCGTTTACGGGATTGCCCCGCAGCGGCTGCTCGAACACTCGCCGCTCGCTGATGTGGTGATCGTCGGCCCGTCGGATGCCGGCGCGGGCGGAGGCGGGCCCTCGGCGATCGCGGGTGATCTGGTGCTGCACGCGCCGGTGCCGGTGCTGGTGGTGCCGGGCGATCAGACCCGCCTTGATGTCAGCGCGCCGGTGATGGTGGCGTGGAACGGCTCGGCCGAGGCCGCCCATGCGCTGCGCGCGGCGGTGCCGCTGCTGGCGCTGTCGCGCAAGGTGTGGCTGGTGAGCGTGGCTGAGCAGAAGGACAAGCCGCGCTTCGATTTTCCCCCCCTCGAAGGGGCGGAATATCTCAGCCGCCACGGCATCGCCTGCGAGGTGGTCGAGGTGCCCAAGGGTGAGGCGAGCATTGCCGACACGCTGTTCTCGGCCGCGCAGATGCGCGAATGCGGGCTGATGGTGATGGGGGCCTACGGCCATTCGCGGCTGGCCGAGCTGCTGCTGGGCGGGGTAACGCGGCGGATGTTGACCGAACCGCCGATGCCGATTGTGCTCGCGCATTAGTTTTTTGCGCCCTCAAGCGCCGGGCGCGGCCTGTCCGGGCCGCTTGGCTTTCGCGCCCTAAGGCGCGGCCCGCGGTCGCGCTTGCGACACTTTGTGTGTCGGTTTGCGCCGCATCATCGGCGGCGCAGCCGCCGCAAGGCCGACTGGCCGCCCGCAGCGCAAGCGAAGCTGAACCGCCGCGGGCGGGACACCCGCCCGAAGGGCGTGTGAGCGAGGATTTCGCATCGTGGGGGCGATGCCGAACTCAAAGACGGCGACGCATCATGCCTTCCTGCGCGACGCTGGCGACCAGTTCGCCCGCGCGGTTGAAGATCCGCCCGCGGTTGAACCCGCGACCGCCACCGCTCCACGGCGCATCGGTCGCGTAGAGCAGCCATTCGTCGGCGCGGCAATCGCGGTGGAACCACAGCGCGTGATCGAGGCTGGCGCCAACCAGTTCGCCGCGCATCCATGAGAGGCCATGCGGCAGCGCGCTGGTGCCGAGCAGGGTGTAGTCGCTGGCATAGGTGATGATCGCGCGGTGCAGTGCGGGCGTGTCGGCGCTGCCGGTAATGGGGGCGCAGACCCGGAACCAGGTATGCGCGCGCGGCGGGCGCGGATCGCGGCTCATCCAGTGCAGCGCGTCGCAGGTACGCATCTCGATCGGGCGCGGGCGCAGCATCATGCGGCGCTGCTGTTCCGAAAGCTTGTCGCCCCACTTGTCCGCCAGTTCACGGCGCTGCTCGATGTCGGGGCGCAGATCCTCGGGGCCGGGCACCTCGGGCATCGGCGAATCATTGTGTTCGAGGCCCTCTTCGGGACGCTGGAAGCTGGCGGTGAGGTTGAGGATCGGCACCGGCGTGCCGCCCTCGCCTTCCTGCGAGGCGACCACCCGCCGGTTGGCGAAGCTGCGTCCGTCGAAATCGCGTTCGATGCGGTATTCGATCGGGGCGCCCTCGCGCCCGCCGCGCAGGAAATAGGCGTGGAGCGAATGGGCGCGCTTGCCGTCGCTGACCGAGCCTTGCGCGGCCTGAAGCGCCTGGGCGAGCACCTGCCCGCCGAACACGCGCCCGACCCCGTCGGCCTGCGGCGGGCCGGCGTAAACGTCGGCGGCGCGCTTTTCGACCGTCAGCAGGCGCACGAGGCCGGCGAGCAGTTCTTCATTCTTGGGCGTGTCAGTCATGGCGCAAGGCCATGCGGCGGGTTTACGAACCCGTCAATCCCAGTCGGCGCAGGATGCGCAAAGCATAGGCCTTGGCGTAGTTCTGCTGCGGCCAGCGGCCCGGGGCCTTGGGGGACAACCCGCGTTCACGCAGCATCGCGTTGAACACCCGCGCATCGCTTTCGCGGTAGCTCCACTCGCTGCGCCAGGTGATCGACAGCGACACCGAGGGCATGGGGCCGTTCCTGACGAAATGCGGGGCCATCACCGGCACGAACAGCGCCTCGCCCGGGCCGATCGGGAATTCGGTGCCGTGGACGAGAAAACTGTCATCCCATCGCAATTCACGCGGGCCGCCCGAATGGTAGGTCTCGTGTGCTTCGTCCGGCACGAAGCGGGTATCGCCGGCGGGAAACTGGGTCATCACTTTCTGCCCGCGGATCTGGAGCAGGATGTTGTGTTCCGGATCGAAGTGATAGGGGGTAACCGAGTTCGGCGAGGACACGAAGATGAACCCCTGCGGGTTCAGCATCGCGCCGGTTGCGGCCTCGATCTCGGAGCGGATTTCCTCGAGCAGGCCAAACAGCAGATCCGCGTAGGCAGGCTCCTGCTCGATATTCTTGAGCACCGCCCAGCTTTGCGCCTCGGCGATGCGGCGGATCGTTTCGGCGATGGTCAGGCCGTTGGAACCCGGCTTGCCCTCGACCCCGATCGGCAGATCGCCGCGGTTATATTCAACCGAGGTAATGGGCAACTTCTCGGCGAGTGCGGCGAGCGCCTCGATTTCGAGCAGCGGGTGGCTGGTGAGATTGTGGGTGAGGATATGCGGACGCTCGGGATAATGCGCGGCGAAGCGGGCGCGGGCGGGGGCGCTGAACACGCTGGCAGGCAGGGCATCGGCAAACCGGGTCGGGGCGTTCATCGCGTGCTCCTTGGTCGGGTTTCGTAGGCTTGCAGCAGGCGGAAGGCGGCGCGGCGCAGCCGCCCGCCGATGGCGATATTGCGGCTCACCATGTGGCGTTGCCCGCGCCACAGGCGTTCGATCATCGGGTGGCCTTCGACCGCGCAGCTATCGGCCCACTCCACGTCAGCACGTTCCAGCAGCGCAAGGTTTTCCAGCTGCAGCAGCATCCCCGGCGAGAAGCGCGCATAGGTCTCGTCATAGGCGGTCTTGAAGCTGTAGGCCCCCGGCGGCGTGAGGAAATTGGCGAGCATCGCGATCGCCCGGCCATCGAGCCGCAGCGCCAGCCGCTCCAGCCGCCCCGCCGCCGCCGCGCCTGCCAGCGATTGTTCGAACAGGGCGCGCGTATCGGCTGCGCTGGCGAGGGCCGATCCGGCCTGGCCCTTCCACCCGGCGGCTTCGAGCGCGAGAAACTCGCTCGCCCATTCAGACAGGCCAGCCTCGCCCTCCAGCCGCTCGAAGGCGAGCACACCTTGTTCGGCGAGACGATTATGCTGGCGGCGCAGTTCCTTACGCTTCTTGGCGCTCATCGCGGCGGCGAGATAGGCTTCGGCCGAGGTCTTCCCTTCAAGCAGCGCGCGGAACTCCTCGGCGACGGTATAATGCGCGCGGCCGGAGCCTGCCAGCACGCGTTCGAGCGCGGCGTTGACCGGCCCGCCGGCGGGCAGTTTCGGCAGGTGCAGGAACAGCGCTTGGCGCGGGCTCTGATCGAAATGGGCCAGCAGGGCGCGCCAGAAGTCCTCCTCCAGCCCCGCCGCCACCAGCGGCACCCCGCAGAAGGCATTGGCGTGGAGCCAGCCGGTCGCATGGGGCAGGATGTGGCCGTAATATGCGGCGCTGCGGATGATCGGCATCAACCCGGCGAGGCGTCCGTCGTGGAACCACGCCTTGACCACTGCCCGGCCCGCCGCGCCCCATTGTTCCAGCGAGGGGACCAGGAACCACGGCTCGAAAAAGGGATTGGGCTCGGCCGCGCGCGCCACCAGCCTTTCCCAGGCGACGATGAAGGCGGGTTCGGTGACTGCTTCCATCGAGAGCAGGCGCAGGCTGCCGGATGCAGCGCCGGGCGCGGCAGATGCGCTCTGGTCGCGAAAGCTGTCCGCACCTGCCATGTCCATTGCCGTTAACCTCGCCTCGCCGCGCGTATCCGTGCGTTGTGCGGGCGCTATGCCACAGGGCGATTAACAAAGCCTCAGCGGCCAGACAGGCTGTCCGAGGCGGGGACAGGGGGCGGGGCAAAGATAAACCCCGCCGGAATCGCTCCCGGCGGGGTGAGTCTTTAGCGGGCCTGACGCTTTGCTGCATGAGGGCGGTTTTTGTGGCCCTACCGCTTTGCTACTTGAGGGCGGTCATTGTGGCCCTAACGCTTTGCTAATTGAGGGCCATGATGTGTCTCACGCGGCACCGTGTGCCAGCGCGGCCAGCAACAGCAGCGCGACGATGTTGGTGATCTTGATCATCGGGTTCACCGCCGGGCCAGCGGTGTCCTTGTAGGGATCGCCGACCGTGTCGCCCGTCACCGCGGCCTTGTGCGCTTCCGAGCCCTTGCCGCCGTGATTGCCGTCCTCGATATACTTCTTGGCGTTGTCCCACGCGCCGCCGCCGGCGGTCATCGACAGCGCCACGAACAGCCCGCCGACGATCACGCCCAGCAGCAGCGCGCCCAACGCGGCAAAGCCGTTGTCCTGCCCGGCAATCAGGGTGATGATGAAATAGACCACGATCGGGGTCAGCACCGGCAGCAGCGAGGGGATGATCATCTCCTTGATCGCCGCCTTGGTGACAAGGTCCACGGTCTTGGCGTAGTTCGGTTTGCTCGAGCCGGCCATGATGCCCGGATCATTGGCGAACTGCTCGCGCACGTCGATCACCACGTCGCCCGCCGCACGGCCGACCGCGGTCATGCCCATCGCCCCGAACAGGTAGGGCAGCAGCGCGCCGAGGAACAGGCCGACGATGACATAGGGGTTTTCGAGGCTGAACGAGATTTCCCCATTGGCCTTATCCCCGTCGAGGAAGGCCGGGAAGAACGCCCTCAGATCGGTGGTGTAGGCGGCAAACAGCACCAGCGCGCCGAGGCCCGCCGAACCAATGGCATAGCCCTTGGTCACCGCCTTGGTGGTGTTGCCGACCGCATCGAGCAGATCGGTCTTCTCGCGCACGCTATCGTCCAGACCCGACATTTCGGCGATCCCGCCGGCATTGTCGGTGACCGGGCCATAGGCATCGAGCGCCACCACCATCCCCGCCAGCGCCAGCATCGCGGTGGCCGCATAGGCAATGCCCATGAGACCGGCGAGCTGGAAGGCGATGATGATCCCGCCCGCGATCACCAGCGTCGGCAGCGCGGTCGATTCAAGGCTGATGGCAAGGCCCTGGATCACGTTGGTGCCGTGGCCGGTTTCCGAAGCCTTGGCGATCGAGCGCACCGGACGGTAGCGGGTGCCGGTGTAATACTCGGTGATCCAGATGATCAGGCCGGTGATGACGAGGCCCAGCAGCGCGCAGTAGAACAGCTCGCGGCCGTTGAATTCGACCATCCCCTGATCGGGGTTGATGATGGTGTTCATGTCCATCCCCACCGAGCCGAGCGCGAATTGCGTCACGAACCAGATCAGCGGGATCGAGCTGACAGCGGTGACGATGAAGCCCTTGTACATCGCCCCCATCACATTGGTGCCGCCACCCAGACGCACGAAATAGGTGCCGAGGATCGAGGTGACGATGCACGCGCCGCCGATCAGCAGCGGCAGCGCCATCAGCGGCAGCAGCAGATCGCCGAGCTGGGTCAGCAGCAGCGCGGTCAGCACCATGGTGGCCCCCACGGTGACGACGTAGGTTTCGAACAGGTCGGCGGCCATGCCGGCGCAGTCACCCACGTTGTCGCCCACATTGTCGGCGATCACTGCCGGGTTGCGCGGATCATCCTCGGGGATGCCCGCTTCGACCTTGCCGACGAGGTCGGCGCCGACATCGGCAGCCTTGGTGAAGATGCCACCCCCCAGCCGCGCGAAGATCGAGATCAGCGAAGCGCCAAAGGCGAGGCCGACGAGGCCATCGACCACGCCGCGCTCGGCGGGGCTGAGGCCCATCGGGCCGACCAGCACGTAGAAGAACACCGCAATCGCCAGCAGCGCGAGACCAGCCACCAGCAGGCCGGTGATTGCACCGGCGCGAAAGGCGAGGGTAAGGCCCGATTGCAGGCCCTTGCTCGCCGCTTCAGCGGTGCGGACATTGGCGCGCACCGAGATGTTCATGCCGATATAGCCAGCGACGCCCGAAAGCACCGCGCCCGCGACGAAGCCGATCGCCGGCACCACGCCGAGGGCAAAGGCAACCACCGCGGCGACCACCACCCCGACGATGGCGATGGTGGTATATTGGCGGTTGAGGTAGGCCTGTGCGCCTTCCTGGATCGCTGCGGCGATCTCCTGCATCCGTGCATTGCCGGCGCTCGCCCCGAGCACCTGGCTGCTGGTGATCACGCCATAGACAACGGCGAGCAGTCCCAGCCCGATGGAAATGAGCAATAGGTTCACGAGTTATCCCCTCTCGTTCGTTTTCTCTCCCCTGACGGAAAGCCTCGCGCTGCGTTTGAAATCCCGTGGGCGCAAGGGCGCCCAGTCATAGGCGCTCGAAACCGGCTGACAAGCCTTGGGCGCGCGACACGCGCCGCTTTCGCGCGGGTTTCACCAGTTTTGGCAGGTCAAACCGGCGTTCAGCCGTGGCGATAGCCGAGATTGGCAGGATCAGGCAGGGGGATGTGGTCGAGCCACAGCGGGGCGTGCTCGCGCTGGCGGACGGTGCCGATGCGGGTGGCGGGCACGGGCAGGGCGGCGTGTTCGGGGATGGTGAACAGCAGTTCGTAATCATCGCCCCAGCGCAGGCATTCCTGCACCCGTGCCCGCGATGCGACCGGCACGGCGGCACTGTCGATCGCCAGCGTTACCCCGCTCACCCACGCCATGCGCCAGCAATCGAGCAGCAACCCGTCGGAAATGTCCATCATCGCGCTCACCAGCGGGGCCAGCGCCATGCCTTCGGCAAGCCGCGGCACCGGGCGATTGAAGGCGGCGAGATGTTCCGGATCGCCCTCGTAGCCGAGCAGCGCGCGCCCGACCGGGCCGGTGACACAGATGGCATCGCCCGGCTGCGCGCCCATGCGCGAGGGCACCGGCACGTGCCTGGCGCGGCCGATCGCGGTCATGCCATAGGTGCTGGTGCCGGTGGTGGCGACGCTGTCGCCGCCCATCAGCGCCACGCCATAGTTGCGAAGGGCTTCGTCAAGGCCGGCGAGAAAGCGGGCATCGTTGCTGCCGAGCGAATAGCCCAGCAGCACGCCCACCGGTTCGGCCCCCTTGGCGGCGAGATCGGAAAGGTTTGCCGCCAGCAGTTTCCATGCGACATCGGCCATGTCGGCATGGCGGTGGAAGTGGGTATCCTCGGCCATCATGTCGTGGGTGATGATCAGCGTCTCGCCGCCCACTGTGAGCAGCGCGCAATCATCCTCCAGCCCGCGCGCCCCGGGGTGGAGCGGCAGCTTGCGGAGGGCAGCGACGAATTCGGTCTCGTTCATGGGTGCTGGGCCAAGTCTAGCCCCTGCGCACCTCTTTGGCCACCGCATCAAGGATGCCGTTGACGAATTTGGCCTGCCCGTCATCGAAAAATGCCTTGGCGACCTCGACATATTCGTTGATCGCCACGGCGGCGGGCACATCGGCGCGGGCAATCAGTTCGTAGGTGCCCGCGCGCAGCACCTGGAGCATCGCCCGGTCAAGCCGTGCAAGGCTCCAACCACTCGCCAGCTTGCCGGCCAGCAGCGCATCGATCTCGTCCTTGCGGGCATCCACGCCGCGCACGATATCGTCGAAGAACGGCACTTCGGCCTCGGCATATTGGGCCTCGTCGAAGGCATCCTCGTCGATGGTGCGTCCCAGCCGGTGCTGGTGGAATTCGTCGAGCAGTCGGGCGAGCGGGGTGCCTTCCATATGCTGCTGATAGAGCGCCTGCACGGCGGCCAGACGCGCGGCCGAGCGGGCCTGCGAGCGTTGGGGATGGTTCATCGGATTCGCAATTCCACGGATTTGGCGTGCGCCGGCAGCCCCTCGGCATGGGCGAGCGTAGCGGCGGCGGGGCCAATCGCGGCAAAGGACGCCGCATCGAGCCCGAGAAAGCTGGTGCGCTTCATGAAGTCGAGCACCGATAGCCCGCTGGAAAAGCGTGCGCGTCGGCCGGTGGGCAGCACGTGGTTCGGCCCGGCGACATAGTCACCCACCGCCTCGGGGGTCATGCGGCCAAGGAAGATGCTGCCGGCGTGGCGGATTGTGTGCATCAGGGCTTCGGGATCATCGACCGCGAGTTCGACGTGTTCGGCAGCCAGCCGGTCGGCCAGCGCCGGGGCTTCGGCCAGCAGATCGTTGACGACGATGATGACTCCGTGCGCCTCCCAGCTGGCGCGCGCGGTCTTGCCGGTGGCAAGCTGGCTGAGCTGGAGATCGACGCAGTCTTCCACCTGCCGCGCAAATCCGGCATCGTCGGTGATCAGGATCGCTTGCGAGGTGGGATCATGCTCGGCCTGCGAGAGAAGGTCAGCGGCGATCCAGTCGGGATCGTTCTTGCCATCGGCGATCACGAGGATTTCCGATGGCCCGGCGACCATGTCGATCCCGACCACGCCGTAAAGCTGGCGCTTGGCTTCGGCCACCCAGGCATTGCCGGGGCCGGTGATGACATCGACCGGGCGGATGCGCTGCGTGCCATAGGCGAGCGCACCCACCGCCTGTGCCCCGCCGACGCGCCAGATTTCGTCCACGCCGGCAATATGCGCGGCGGCGAGCACCAGCGGATTGGTCTGGCCCTTGGGGGTGGGGGTGACGATCGCCAGCCGTTCAACCCCCGCCACCCGCGCGGGGATCGCGTTCATCAGCAGCGAGGAGGGATAGGCCGCGCGCCCGCCGGGGACATAGAGCCCCGCCGCATCCACCGGCCGCCAGATCGCGCCGAGACGCACCCCTGCCGCATCGACATAGTCGCGGTTCTCAGGCAGCTGCGCTGCGTGATAGGCGCGGATCCGCGTCGCCGCCAGTTCGAGCGCCTCGCGCAGCTCGGGCGCGAGCGCCTGGTAGGCTTCCTCGCAGGCCTCGCGCGGGATCGACCAGTCGGCGTCCCCCGCCAGCGTGTAGCCGTCGAAGCGCAGGGTGTATTCCGCCAGTGCCGCATCGCCGCGCAGCTTCACCGTCTGGAGAATATCGGCCACCTGCCCTGCGACATCGCTATCGGCCTCGCGCCGGGCATCGACGATGCGCGCGAACCGGCGTTCGAAATCGGGCTGGAGGGTGGAGAGAATCGGGATCATGCGGCCACACTCGCCTGACGCAGTTCGGCATCGCGGCGAAAGGCGGCCACCAGCGCGGCAACGCGCGCATCGGTTTTCAGCGCGGTGCGGTTGACGATCAGCCGCGCCGAGATTTCGAGGATCACCTCGGTCTCGACCAGCCCGTTTTCCCGGAGCGTCGTGCCGGTCGAGACGAGGTCGACAATCTGGCGGGCAAGCCCGAGCGAGGGGGCCAGTTCCATCGCCCCGTTGAGCTTGACGCATTCGGCCTGCACGCCCGCTGCTTCGAAATGGCGGCGGGTGAGGTTGGGGTATTTGGTGGCCACCCGCAGGTGGCTCGCGCCAGCCGGCTCGTTTCGGTCTGCCGCGAGCCGCGCGACCGAGAGACGGCACAAGCCGATGCCGAGATCGACCGGGGCATAGAGATCGGCGTAATCGAATTCCTCGATCACGTCCGAGCCGACGATGCCCACCTGCGCGGCGCCGTGGGCGACAAAGGTTGCCACATCGAAGGCGCGCACCCGGATCAGGCGCATGTCGGGGCGGTTGGTGCCAAAGGCCAGCGCGCGGCTCTTGGGGTCGTGGAACGCGTCATCCGGCGCAATGCCGGCGCGCGCCATCACCGGCAGCGCCTCGTCAAGGATGCGCCCCTTGGGGACAGCGAAGGTCAGCTGTCCGGGATTGTCGGAAGTGCCATTGGTCATCATGGTTGGCCGCGCACTTAGGGGCGCGGGGGCAAAAGGGCAATGGCGGATGGGGCACCCCGTGCGGCCTAGCCCGCCAGAAACGCCTCCATCGCCGCGTTGACCGCGTCCGGCGCTTCCCACGGTACGAAATGCCCGCAATCGGGCACGCGCACGATGGTGAGCGGGTCGATGATATCCTCCAGCCCGTCGAGGTTTTCCGGCGGCAGGGCGAGATCGTCCAAAGCCCAGATCACGAGGCAAGGGATGGTCAGCCTCGGCAGGGCAGGCGGCGTCCAGCCTTCGGGTATGGCGAAAGGCGCATCCATCGGCGGCACGTCGATGGGACTCGCGCGGTAGTAATTGAGCATCGCGAAGGCGGCATCGCGGTTCTGCCAGTCGCGCAGCAGCGCGTCGCGTTCCTCCGGCTCCATCGCGGAAGGCCGATCCCACTTCACCTCCCTGAGCAAGAGGCCGGTAAGGCCGTGCTCCTTGACCAGCGCGTCATTGGCCGGATCGCGGAAGCCGCGGATATACTGGCTCGCCGCGCGCTGGCCGGGATGGGTGTAAAGCAGGCGCTGAAAGATTGCCGGATGCGGCGCGTTGGCGATGATCGCCTTGTTGACCCGCGCGTGCTGCCCGCCCAGCGCCACGCCCCAGGCAATCGCCCCGCCCCAGTCGTGGCCGACGATGGTGAAGCTCGGTATCGACAGCACGTCGGCGAGCAGGAACACATCGCCGATCAGCTTGTCCGGGGTATAGGCCTCCACCTCCTGCGGCTTGGACGAGCCGCGATAGCCGCGCTGGTCGGGCGCGATGCAGCGGTAGCGATCGGAGAAATGGCGGATCTGGTGGCGCCAGGTGCGGTGGCTTTCGGGAAAGCCGTGGAGGAAGATCAGCACCGGCGCATCGACCGCCCCCTCATCGACAATATCGAGGTGGATGCCATTGGGCAGTTGCACCCGTTTCTGTTCAAAGCTCATTCGGCAGCCTCCAGCTTTTCCATGTAGCCATTCGCAACCATCGCCGCGACCTGATCGAACAGCGCATCGGGCGTGCGGCGCGCCTCGCCCATCGCTTTCTCCGCGCCTTGCGCGACGATGATCTCGCGCGTGCCGGCGGCGATGGCATCGAGCATCTCGCGCGCGGCGACATCGGCGGGGATGCCGTTGTCGATTGCCGGATCGGAGGTGCCGCGCTTTGCCCCGCTGGCGGTGAGCGCATTGCGCGAGACATTGGTGGCGACCGAGCCGGGATAGATGGTGTGGACGCTGACCCCGGTGTGCGACAGCTCGGCCCTGAGCGCATCGGCATAGCCTGCAAGGCCGAACTTCGCCGCGCAATAGGCGGTTCGCATTGGCACGCCGACCTTGCCGGCGATCGAGGAAATGAACCCCAGCGCGCCCGATCCGCGTGCTGCCATGTGGCCGATCAGCCCCTGAACAAAGGCGATCTGCGCGATGAGATCAACCGCGATGATCTCGCGGTAAACCTGCATGTCGGTGTTCAAGGCTCGGCTGCGCTGCGAGACGCCGGCATTGGCAAAGGCGATATCGACATCGCCCTTCCAGCCGATTGCCCTGGCGGTCGCCTCGGCCAGAGCCGCTTCGTCGCGCACGTCGAAGGGCAGCAGGAGGGTTTCGCCGCAATCCTTGGCGACTTCGGCCAGCCGCGCCTCGTCTCGCCCCGACAGCACCACCTGCGCGCCGCGTGCTGCCAACCCGCGCGCCAGCGCTGCGCCGATGCCTGATGAAGCCCCGGTGATCCATGCCACCTTGCCTGCGTAATCCATCGCTCTCTCCCTTTTGCAGCAGGACTAGCGAGCGGGCGGGCGGGGCGCAATCAGGTTGCGATTTGCGACCTGATCATGTCGGCGAGATTGGCCGGAAACACCGCTTCGGGCCAGTTTTCCAGCTCGTCGAGGGTGAACCAGCGGTGCTGCGTCATGAGTTGCTGTTCCAGCGCGGTGTGGCCCGCGGTGTCGATCCGCGCCTGCGCCACCCGGACGAGGAAGAAGCGTTCATCGGCCTGCACCGGCTCGCCTTCGACGGTGATGAATTCAGGGGTCATGCGCGCGATTTGTGGCCCCGGCTCGGCGATGAACCCGGTTTCCTCGAAGAGTTCGCGCCGCGCCGCATCCTCGAAGCTCTCGCCCGGCTCGCACTCCCCGCCCGCCGTCACCCAGAAGGGCGGACGGCCGGGCACGTCAAAGCGGAACATCAGCGCGCGGGTGGCGGGATCGAGCACGATCAGCCGCGCCGCGCGGCGCAGGCGCAGGGCGGGGTTGTGCATCAGGCCTCCGGCACGCTTGCCTTGATCGCTACCGCGTGGACCCGCTGGCCAACGATATCGCCCAGCGCCGCGATCACCGCGCGCTGGCGGGCGAGACGGTTCATCGGGGCGAAGGCGGCGGATTCGATTTCGATGGTGAAATGCGATTCGCCCGATCCGTCGTCGCCCATGTGCCCGCGATGCCTGGCGCTATCGTTGATGATCGCCAGGTGCGTGGGGGCGAGGGCGGCGGTCAGCAGTGCGCGCATTTCCTCGGCTACGGACATCGGGTCTTTCCTTTTTCACAAGCGTCGAACGGCAAATGTGGCTTGGAACTTGGGGGCGCCGTTGCCATTCTCAAGCACCATGCCTTCACCACGATTCCATGGCCGCGTCGAGAACGCAGGCCGCGCTTGCGAAGCGCCGGGCTGCCACGAGGCGGGCGAATTCCGCGCGCCCGGCCGCCGGCCGCACGGGTTCGACGGGCCGGGCGACTGGCGGTGGTTCTGCCTTGACCATGTGCGTGAATTCAATGCCGGCTACGACTGGTTCGAGGGCATGAGCGCCGAGGAAATCCGCGAAGCCCAGTCCCCGGTTGCCGGCTGGCGCACCGAAAGCCGCGCCTTCCGCCCGACCGCTGGAGTCCACGATACCCCGCGCTGGGCCGACTATGCCGATCCGCTCGACGCGATTGCGGCCCGTGCGCGCGGCATCAGGTCCCGTGCCGAGCGTGCCGCGCACACGGCCATGGCGGGGCGGTTTTCAAAGGAAGAAGCGCTGGCGCTCGAAGTGATGGGCCTTGGCTCAGACACCGATCGCACGCGCCTGCGTCGCCGCTATTCCGAACTGGTGCGGCGCTATCACCCCGACCGCAACGGCGGGGACCGGCGGCACGAGGACAAGCTCAGCGCCGTGGTCGATGCCTATCAGCTGCTCAGGAAAAGCGCGGGGCTGGCCTGAGGGCATTTTCGGCGTGCTGCACCCCCTGCGGCGTGCCGTCCGGCGCTGTTTCAAGCCCTTCGGCCTTGATCGCCTGCGGCGCGCGCGTGCGCGCGCATCCCGGCCGTTGGCGGGCCGATGCTGCGCCCTTTCCTTAGGCTGAGCTGGGTTCCTGCGCCGCCTTGATGATCGCAGCGTCGATCGCGTTGGCTTGCGAATAGGCGGGGCGCTGGGTGATGCGCTCGACATAGGCCCGGAAACTCGGGCGCTCGGGAATCGAGCCGAAGCGCAGGCCCCACACGAACTGGCTGCCGACATAGGTGTCGGCCATGGTGAAGCGGCGTCCGGCGATGAAATCATTGGCAGACAGCCACTTGTCGAGCGTATCGAGGACAAGTTCGAGGCTGCCGAAGCCGGCCATCCCGCTCTTGCCTTCCGGCACGTGCCAGCCCATCGCCTTGCCGACCAGCGCCTGCTCCAGCGGCCCGGCGGCGAAGAACAGCCAGCGGAAATAGGCGGCCTTCTCGTGCGCGTCGGGCAGCAGGCCGGCCTGCGGATGGGTTTCGGCGAGGTAGTGGTTGATCGCCGCGCATTCGGTGATGACGTGATCCTGGCCCTGATGATGGTGCACCAGCGCGGGCACCTTGTTCATCGGGTTGATGTCCCTGAAGCGCGTAGGGCGGGTCGCCCAGTCGAACACCACTTGCGCGTAATCCGCGTCCGTCTCGTGCAGCGCCCAGCGGGAAATCTGACCGCGGCTCATGGCGACGGTGTAGAAGGTGAATTCGGCCATGGTTCAGGCATGCCCTTCGAAGATCGGCGAAAAGCCGCCGACGATCATCCGCTTGCCATCGAAAGGCATGTCGCTGCCGTCGGGCGCGCCGAACTGTTCGGCCATGCGCGGATCGTTCATGATCTTGTCTTGCGCCGCCTCTGCTGTTTCCCGGTCGGGCCAGGTCATCCACGAGAAAACGATCCTTTCGCCGGCCTGCGCCTTCACCGCGGTGCGGAAATCGGTGGTGACACCGTCCTTCACATCGGCCTCCCAGCATTCGATCTGCGAGAGCGCGCCGTAATCCCTGGCGATCGGCCAGAAGGTTTCCGCCACCTTGCGATAGGCCTCTTGCTTGTCTTGCAGAACCGGAATCACGAATCCCTGAACATACATTGCACTTCTCCTTCGGCATGGCAGTCTAGCTGGGCAAGAACCGCCGCGCCTGTCAATTTTGCCGGAACGCCCAGCGCAGGGTGCGGCCCATGCCCCAGGTCGCGGCGCGCGCGGGCAGGGCGGTGAGCACTGGGCGTTGCAGATTCAGCATCTTGCGCGCCCAATCGGGCAGCATCGCCACGGCATCGGCGGTGATCATCGTCTGGACGACATGCGGGGTGCCTTCGGGGCGCTGGCTAAGCACCAGCTGCGCGACCTCGCGCGCTTGCGGCGAGGTGGCAAGATCATGGCGCAACATCCGGAAAATGCGCTCCGCCTCGGCGCGGGTTTCCGGCACCGGATCGGCCCCGAGCAGCCGCGCGATCCGGGCGAATTGGCGGTAATATTCGTCCTGCTCGCTGCCAGGCATCGCGGGCCGGACGTGACGCAGATAGCCTGCCAGGAAGCTCTGCGCCTCGGTCACGTGGACCCAGGCCAGCGTGCGCGGATCGGTGGCCCTGTAGGGGGTGCCATCGGGCAAGGTGCCGCTGACCTTGGCGTGGATGCGGTTGACCCGCTCGATTGCTCTCATCGCTTCGTCGCGTTGGCCGAAGGTCGTCACCGCGATGAACCTTGCGGTGCGTTGCAACCGCCCGCGCATGTCCTGGCGGAAATTGGAATGGTCGAGCACGCCCTGCAACGCCTCGGGATGCAGCATCTGCAGCAGCAGCGCGCGCACCCCGCCGGTCATCATGCCCACGATGTCGGCGTGCACCAGCCGGATCGGTGTATCGCGTGCAAACAGCGCCTCGTCCGAAGGCGGGGTGGGCTGATCGCCCTTGGCACTATTGTGAAACACCCCGCGCACGCGTCCCACCAGATGCTGGCGCAGAAGCTCGCTTGGGTCGGATCTTGTCATGG
>JBKBOH010000007.1:0-81461 GCA_046294975.1 Erythrobacter sp.
AGGATCCTGCTGGCGATGATGCCGGCGGTGACGACTTAGGCGGCGATGATGCTGGTGGAGACGACCTGGGCGGAGACGATGCCGGCGGAGACGATGCTGGCGGCGATGACGACGGCGCGGCCGGCGGTGATGACGACGGCGCGGCTGGCGGTGATGACGACGGCGCGGCCGGCGGTGATGACGACGGCGCGGCTGGCGGTGATGACGACGATGACGACAGCAACGATATCAGTGATGATCGCGGCGACAACGACGATGACGATGACGATTATGATGGCGCCGATCAGGAACCGGCGACCTGGGAAGTCATCGTCGGCGAATCCGAGGCCGATCGCGCCGAACGCGACGAGCGCGAGGGGATCGACGCCGACACTGACGGTTTCCGCTATCGCCGCAATGAATTCGTCGCTCTCGATCTGACCGACGAGGCGCTGGCCGAGCTCAAGGCCGGTGGCTTCGAGGTGATCGAAAGCGAAAACCTTGGTTCGGTCGAAAGCACGCTGCTGCTGCTGCGCGGCCCGGCCCAGATGACTGACGAGGCCTCGCTCGACGTGCTCGATGGCCTCGCTGATCCTGATACTGTCGGCTTGAACCACCTGTTCGATGGCTCTGCGGTGCAGACTACCCGTCGACGCGGCAGCAATGTGCCCGATCGGCTCGCCTGCGGCTGCGATATCGGGTTGATCGACACCGGAGTGGCAACGGATCTCAACTATTTCAAGCACGTCAAGCTCACCCAGCGCGCCTTCAACGGCGGCGAGCCGCTGCCCAAGCTGCACGGCACGGCGGTCGCGCATCTGATGGCGGGGACCAGGAGCAATCCCGCGCATGCCACCCGGATCTTCGTGGCCGACATCTTCAGCGGCCCGCGCGCGACCTCGGGGTCGAGCTTCGCGTTGATCAAGGCGCTCGACTGGCTGGCGGCGCAAGGCGTGCCGGTGATCAACATCAGCCTGGCGGGCCCACGCAATCCCGCTGTGGCGGGTGCCATCGCCCGGCTCACCAGGCGTGGGATCATTATCGTTGCTGCCGCCGGGAATGATGGCCCGGCCGCCCCGCCGGTGTTCCCAGGCGCCTATGACGGCGTGATCGGGGTGACCGCGGTTGACGCGCTGAACCGGGTCTATCGCTACGCCAATCGCGGTGCCTATGTCGATTTTTCGGCACGCGGGGTGGCAATCCCGGCGATCGATGCCAAGGGCGATGTGCGCGATGCCACGGGCACCTCCTTTGCCGCTCCGGTGATCGCCGCAAGGCTCGCCGCCCGGATGCGCAAACCCGATCCGGCCATCGCGCAGGCAGCCGTGCGCGCACTCGAGGCCGAAGCACGCGATCTCGGTCCGCGCGGGCGTGATCCGATCTACGGTGCCGGACTGATCGGAGACGGCGAATAATGCTGGGCCTGCTCGCCGCTGCGGCCTTTGCTGCGCCCGTCGAAATGCCGCGTTACCAGCGGGGCGATGCCTTTGTGTTTTCCGACGGTCGGGTCGAGCGGGTGATTGCCGACAAGCCCGACGGTCTGACCTGGGCGGGCCTGTCCGGCCCCAGCTACCGGCGCAGCCGCAATTTCGTGGTGCCCGTGCTGCAATGGCGCAGCGGCCGCGGCACCGGCAAGCGCGAGGTGCGCGGCAATCCCGACGCGCTGTGGCCGATCGGCAAGAGCAAGACCGCGCGGTTCCGGGTGATCACCGAAACGCAGGTCCATCCCCAGGCTCCGGTCAAGCGTTCGGTCAGCCTGTGGGAGTGCAAGACGAGCAAGCCCCGTTCCTTTACCGTCGCGGCCGGAACCTATGATGCCATTCCGATGAAGTGCGATCGCTATTCGCCCACCACCATGCGGCTGCTCGAACAGCGCGAGTGGGACTACGCCCCTGAACTTGGCCACTATATCCGGCGTGTCACCGTCAATTACCTGCGCGGCACCACCCGCACGGTTGAACTGGTTGCCGCGCTGTCCGGACCGGCGGCGAGCAAGTCCCGCCTTGCTGCCCTGGCGCGCGAGGCACGGGCCGCCTCGCGGGCGCGCCGCAACTAGGGCGCGATTTCGCTTTCCCAGACGCCAATGGGCGGAGCAGGGTGCCACCTGCTCCGCCCGCTGTCTGTGCACCCGCAGGCGCAGAATCAGAACTGCGCCGTCACACCAAGGAACAGCGTGCGCCCGATGCCCGAGACCGGATAGGCCGAACTCGACAGGTACGGCTCCTTGTCGGTCAGGTTGTTGATGCCGCCATAGAAGGTGATTTCGTCGGTGGCATCGAGGCTGAAAGAGAGATTGTGCAGCCAGTATTCCGGCGCGAAGCCAGCCGGGCCGAATTCCTCCTGGATGCGCTCGATCTGGATCACCGAGGCAACCGCGGTCGAACCGACATACTGCACCCCGTAATTGAGCGTGAAGTCGCCGCGGTTCCAGGTGACCGAGCCGAACCCGGCCCATTCCGGCGCGCCCAGTTCACGCAGGCCCGGATTGACGAAGGTCGGATCGACCGGATCGAAGAACCGGTCAAGCCGCTCGGTCCAGTTGCCGCCGACATTGAGGTTGAAGTTGTTTTCGCCCAGTTCGAACCCGTAGTTGACTTGGAAGTCCACCCCGCGCGTTTCCAGCTTGGCGAAGTTGATCTGGGTCTGGCGCAGGAAATTGAACCCGAACGGTGTCGCCGTGCCCGGTCCGTTGCGCTCGAACAGGTTGCAGAAGTCGTTCGGGAAGGTCGGCAGGTCGTAGCAGGAATTGACGATATCCTGAGACGTTACGGCCTGGATCGCGTCCTCGATCTTGATCGAATAGTAGTCCGCCGAGATCGAGAGGCCGGGCAGGAAGCGCGGCTGGATCACCGCGCCCACCGTCCAAGTGGTGGCGGTTTCCTCCTTGAGGTTCGGATTGCCGCCGCTGGTGCCCGAGAAGCGCGCGGTCAGCGGATCTTCATAGGGCGAGATGCCGGCGCCGGGGTTGCCGGTGATGAAGTCGGCGCTGAAGCCGAGCGCCTGGGCTGCGGCGATACAATTGGCGCGACGATTGGGCGCGTCATCGATCAGGTTGACATCGCACGGGTCAGAGGGGCGAAAGGTCGCGCCCTGCTGGGGATCGAACAGTTCCGAGATGTTCGGCGCACGGATAGCCTGGGCATAGGTGCCGCGCAGGCGGATATCCTCGATCGGAGCCCACACGCCGTTGACGTTCCAGGTAAAGGCTCCGCCAACGGTGGAATAGTCGGCATAGCGACCCGCCGCACCCAAGGTGAGTTCGTGGAAGAACGGCCTATCGGCCAGCACCGGCAGCAGGATTTCGCCGAACAGCTCGACCACGTCGAACGAACCGCCGGCGTTGAACTGGCGGGTCTGGGCATCGAACAGCAGCGACTGGTTGTCCGAGACATCGCCGATGAAGGTGCCCGCCGGGCCAGCCGGGGAGCCTTCGGGCAGCAGGCCGAGCAGCAGATCGTTGAAGCGCGATTGCGATTTCTCCTTGCGGTATTCGGCCCCCAGCGAGAACTGCACCGCGCCGCCCGGCAGGTTGAAGAATGCGCCGGTGTCCCCGCTCAGCAGGCCGGTCACGACGGTCTGCTCCAGCCGGAAGCGGTCGGTGGTCGGGGTGGTAATGAAGTCCACGCCCGCCTGGCTGACCGAGTTCACCCCGTTGAACAGGCTCACAGGTACGCATTGGCCGTCACCCGGACGGAAAGTGAAGAAGCCGGGCGCGATCACCGGGAAGCTCTCCGAACCGGGGTGCGGAGGGGCCGAAGGGTCGAGCGTCGAACGGCAGATCGGCTGGCCGTTGGCAGGGTTGGTGACCACGTCGATCGCGGCAAACAGGCGATCGTACCGCACCGAGTTGCTGAAGGTATCGGCGTTGTCGCTGCGGCCATAATTGCCGACCAGTTCATACTTGAGGTGCGGCGTGATCTCGCCTTCGATGCCGGCGAGGATCCGGTAGGTTTCGCGCTTCGCGGTGGATATGCCCGGCCCGAGATCGAGGAAGTCGCGGCTGATACGCAACCCGCCAGCCTCGTCCGCATCGGCCTGCAGCACGTCGGGAATGAAGGGGTTGTCCGGGGCGATGAACAGGCTGTCATAGAAGGTGTTGTAGTTGTTGCGGCTGGTGGTGTTGGTGCGGACATATTTCGCATCGAGCCAGATCCGCGCAGCGCTGGAGAATTCGAAGCTGGTGCGAAGGTTGGCATAGATCCGCTCGGAATCGGGGATCAGCGAGGTCTGGTTGGTCCGTTCAACCGCGCCGTCGCCGCCGAACTGGTTGGAGGCGGTCGAAATGATGCCATCGACAAACGGCCTGACCCCGCCGTCCGGTGTCGTCACATAGCAGCCCCCGCCGCCGAAGCCGGTGCGCCCGATGTAGCTTTCGTTGCAATCGGGGATGCCGTTGTTGTTCACATCGGCCGAGAAGTAGTCAAAGTCGTTGCGGAAAACGAGCCCTGCGCCCGACGAAATGGCGAAGCGCGGATCGGCGCCGATCGCGAAAGCCGGCGCATTGGCCGCGCGATCGACCAGCGCCTGTTCGGCCGCCGTGATGCCACCGGGGAACAGCGTGGCGATCTGCGCCGGGGTCGGGATCAGCGGGCCATAGGGGAAGCGCGTGTTGTTCGGACCGGGGCCGCCCAGCCGGAAGCGGCTGGCGAAGTTCGGCATGGTGGCCGGATTGATGTCCCCACGCTGGAAGCGGCGCAGCGGGTTGGCATAGGTGGTCGAATTGTTGCCGCGCCCGTTGTCGCGGGTGAAGGAGCGGTCGCCCATCAGGATCTCGTCGTCCTGCGTGTAGCCGGCCGCCAGCGTGATGTTGCCCCGGCCTTCGGCGAAGTTCTGGCCGATAACGCCTTCGAGCCGATAGCTCTTGCCATCGCCCTTGGTCGAAAGGCCCATCTGCCTGTCGAGCTGGATGCCTTCGAAATCGCGCTTGAGGACATAATTGACCACGCCCGTCACCGCATCCGCGCCATAGACCGCCGAGGCGCCGCCCGTGAGCACCTCGACACGCTCGATCAGGGCGTTGGGGATGGTCGAGACATCGACGGTCTGCGCGCCGGCCACGCCCGAAACGTGGCGCCAGCCATCGACCAGCACCAGCGTGCGGTTGGAGCCGAGCTGGCGCAGATTGAGCGTCGCCTGACCCACGCCGCCACCGCCGCGCTCGAGCGAATCGGCAACGGTACCCGAAGAGATCAGCGCCGGGATCTGGCGCAGCGCGGCAGTGGCATCCGTTGCCCCGAAATTGCGGAAGTCTTCGGCCCCGAGCGTGCTGACCGGAAGCGGGGCAACCGCGTTCGGATCACGGGCGATACGCGAACCGGTGACGATGATCTGCTCGCTGCTGGTTTCGCTGTCTTCACTCGCTTTGGCGGCACTGTCCTGTGCCATCGCCGTCGCCGGGACGAAGCCGGACACGAGCAGCGCCGCAGCCAGCGCGGTCAGAGAGGACATTTGGCGGGTGTTGGCAGAATAACGCATTGTTGCTCCTCGCTTGGGTCGTCAGTCGTGGCATCGGACGGAGGCTCGTCTGCTGCCGCCGGGGTTGGCGCGACACCGATCAGGCCCGGGCGCGACGACCAACGCCCGTGCGTGACAATGTCCGGTTCTTCCTGCGAGAGGTGCCGGCCGAAGCGCTGCGCTGTCCGGCTTGGGTCACCCCTATGAGAGGTTTGATGCAATTCCTTGCAACAAGCTGGAACGAGGCTGCCGCAGGCGCGTGCTTGGGACAACCCGTATCGCGCCGGGTTCGGGCCATGAACGGACTTTTGGGCAGCAACTGTAACCGAATGGCAACAGTTGAATGGGACGGCACGACAGGTGGCGCAAGCCAGCGATAATGTTTTTGCGGGTTCGCTTCATCCGGCCGGCTCTGCTAGCGCACTTGGCATGAACGACTGGATCAACCACGCGCGCGCGGCGATTGGTGCGGCGCGGGCCTATTGCGATGCGGTGCGGGGCAAGCTGGCAGCGCGACTTGCACCGCAGGGCGCGCCCGATGCCGCCCTGATCGAGCGCGAGCAGCACGCGGTGCACGGCTTTGCCTGGGCGGCAGCAACGCTGGCCGCAATCGAGGCGACCGCCGACTGGGCGGCGCGCGCGGCCGGTGCAGGCCGGTTTGGTGAGGTGGAGGAACTGACGCTTCGCATCGCGCTGGGCGAGGCGCTGGGCCAGCTCGCCCATGGCTTGCCGATGAGCGCGAGCGAGGTGGTGCGCCCTGCCGCCTTTGGCTGCGAGACCGAGGCGCAAGTGCTGGCCGCCGATCCTGCCGTCGCGCGGTTTCTGGCCGAGGGCAGCACCGCCGCAACCCGCGCCGCGCTCGCCGCCTTGCTCGCCGATGGCGTGCGCCCCGACGAGGGGCTGGGCGACGAAACGCTCGATCTGGTGCGTGAAAGCTTCCGCACCTTCACCGCCGAGAAGATCGCGCCCCATGCCCATGGCTGGCACCTTGCCGATGCGCTGATCCCCGATGGGGTGATCGAAGAAATGGCGCAGCTCGGCGTGTTCGGGGTGTGCATCCCTCAGGAGCATGGCGGTCTCGGCCTCGGCAAGCTGGCGATGGCGGTGGTTTCGGAGGAATTGTCGCGCGGGTGGATCTGTGCCGGCAGTCTCGGCACCCGTTCGGAGATCGCCGGCGAGCTGATCACCCACAACGGCACGCCTGAACAAAAGGCGCATTTCCTGCCGCGCATCGCCGATGGTTCGTGTCTGCCGACCGCCGTGTTCACCGAACCTGACACCGGATCGGATCTTGCCGCCGTACGCACCCGCGCCGAACGCCAGGCCGATGGCAGCTGGCGGGTGACGGGGGCCAAGACATGGATTACCCACGCCGCGCGTGCCGATCTGATGACGATGCTGGTGCGTACCGATGCCGCGCAGCCGGGCTATGCCGGCCTCTCGATGCTGCTCGCCACCAAAACCCGCGGTACCCATGCCGCACCTTTCCCCGATCCCGGCATTGACGGCAGTGAAATCGCAGTGCTCGGCTATCGCGGGATGAAGGAATACGCGCTCGGTTTCGATGGCTTTGCGGTTGCGGCCGAGGGATTGCTGGGTGGACGCGAAGGGCAGGGCTTCAAGCAGCTGATGCACACCTTCGAGGGGGCCCGCATCCAGACCGCCGCGCGCGCGGTGGGTGTGGCGTGGAACGCGTTTGATCTGGCGCTCGATTATGCGCTGGGACGCAAGCAGTTCGGCCAGCCGCTCATCGCCTTTCCGCGGGTGGCCGACAAGCTCGCGCTGATGGTGGCCGATATCGTCATGGCGCGCGAGCTGACTTACTTTGCCGCCCGCGCCAAGGACCGCGCGGCGCGCTGCGACATCGAGGCGGGAATGGCCAAACTGCTCGCCGCGCGCACCGCCTGGGCGGCGGCCGACAATGCGGTGCAGATCCACGGGGGCAATGGCTATGCGCTCGAATATCCGATCAGCCGGGTGCTGTGCGATGCCCGGATTCTCAACATCTTCGAAGGCGCAGCGGAGATCCAGGCGCAGGTGATCGGGCGCGGGCTGCTGGGCGCGCGGGCGCAGGCCAAGCCAACCTAGGCACGCGCCTAAATGACCCTGCGCGCCAGCGCCATCGGCGGGGCGATGCGTTCGCCATCCAGCCCCAGCGCGGTCTTGATATCGACGTGGCGCGGCCGATCGCCGCGCAAGCGGATCATGCGCTCCACCCGCCGCACCAGCAGCGCCGGATCGAAGGGTTTGCGGATGAAGTCCTGCGCGCCGGCATAGATCGCCTGCGCCTCGTCGGCATCGCCGCCGGTCGCGGTGAACATGATCACCGGCAAATCATAATGGATGGCCGACTGGCGCAGCCGTCGCAGCAGCGAAAGACCGGATTCGCCCGGCATGGTCTGGTCGAGCAACATGATGTCGGGCCGCTTGCGACGCAGGCAGTCCCACGCGGCTTCAGCGCTGGTGACCCAGCCGCAGGCGTACCCGGCATCGATCAGAACCTCGCTCGCCAGTTCGGCGATCAGTTCGTCATCATCGGCAATCAGGATACGGGCCATGGGGTCAGGCTTTCCTCGTCAGATTTCCTGATGCCTTGTTAACCATTCCAGGCCCAAGAATGGCTTGGAGTCGCCCTCCGCAATCGTCCCTAGCCCGCGCGGGGCGTTCTCGTGCCTTGCTCCGGTCACCGGGCGCTGCCATGGCCTTGACCATGATTCGCGAGCTTTCACCCGCCGATGCCGTGCCGCCCTTTCTGCCGACCGAAGGCATCCACAATTTGCGCGATTATGGCGGCTATGCGGTGCCGGGCGGGGGCAGGGTGCGAACCGGCCTGCTGTTCCGTTCGGGCCAGCACATGGAGGCGAGTGCGGCCGATCTGGAGCTGATCCATTCGCTCGACATCCGCACTGTCATCGACCTGCGCGGGGTGAGCGAGCGACAGGGCTTTCCCTGCCGCCGCCACCCGCAATTCGCCGCGCACGTCATCGCGCACGCCGGCGAGACCAGCAATTCCCCGCCGCACGAAGGCGGGGGCGGGCTGGCGGTGATGACCGCGCACAAGGCGCGCGAGCGGATGCTGGCGGTCTATCGGCGGATGGCGGTCAACCCGGCGATGATGGCGATCTTCTCGCGCTATTTCGCCGCGCTGGACGAGCGTGACGGGGGCAGCCTCGTCCATTGCTTTGCCGGCAAGGATCGCACCGGGATCGCGGTGAGCCTGCTGCTCCACGTGCTCGGCGTGCACCGCGATGATGTGGTGGCGGAGTTCCTCCGCACCAATGATGCGCCCACCCGCGCGATCCTCGAACGCCAGTCGCTGCCGCGGATGCGGGCGCATTACGGCGACATCGAGCCGGAGGCGCTGCACAACCTGATGGGCGTGCTGCCCGAATATATCGAAACCTGCTTTGCCGAAGTCGCGCGCCACCACGGCTCGCTCGATGCCTATCTCGCCAACTGCCTGGGTGTGGACGAAGCCAGGAAAGCGCGTCTGCGCGAGAAGCTGGTGGCGTGACAATCGCGCGCCTGCCCCCCATATCGCGGCCCTGACATTCACACGAAGGCAGATATCTATGGCCACCCATCACACCAAGATGCTGATCATCGGCTCGGGCCCGGCGGGCTATTCGGCGGCGATCTATGCCGCGCGCGCCATGCTGGAGCCGATCGTGGTGCAGGGCCTCCAGCCCGGCGGGCAGCTCACCATCACCACCGATGTCGAAAACTATCCTGGGTTCCGCGACGTGGTGCAGGGGCCGTGGCTGATGGAGGAGATGAAGGCGCAGGCCGAACATGTCGGCACCCGCATGATGTGGGACACCATCGTTTCGGTCGATCTGGAGAACGGCCCCCCGTTCCGCGCGATCGGCGACAGCGGCGATGAATATATCGGCGAGACACTGGTGATTGCCACCGGCGCGCAGGCCAAGTGGCTGGGGGTTCCGGGCGAAATGGAGCTGGGCGGCAAGGGCGTGTCGGCCTGCGCGACCTGTGACGGGTTCTTCTACCGCGGCAAGAAAGTGGCGGTGATCGGCGGCGGCAACACCGCGGTCGAGGAGGCGCTCTACCTCACCAACCATTCCGACGACGTGACGCTGATCCACCGCCGCGATTCGCTGCGCGCCGAGAAGATCCTGCAGGAACGACTGTTCGCCAATCCCAAGATCACCGTGATCTGGAACAAGGCCGTCGAAAGCTTCGAGGCGGGCGAGAACGGGATGCTCCATCACCTCGCGCTGAAAGACACCGCTACCGGTGAGGCTTCGACCATCGCGGTCGATGGGGCTTTCGTCGCGATCGGCCATGCGCCGGCGACCGAGCTGTTCAAGGGCAAGCTGCCGATGGACGAAAGCGGCTATCTGCTGACCGAACCCGGCAGCTCCAAGACCGTGATCCCCGGCGTGTTTGCCGCCGGCGACGTGACCGATCACGTCTATCGCCAGGCCGTTACTGCGGCGGGCATGGGCTGCATGGCCGCGCTCGACGGTGAGCGCTTCCTCGCCGCGCGGGCGCACGCGGCCACGCAAACCAGCGCGGCGCAATGATTTTTTCCTGCCCCACACGGCCCGGCCCGCTCCACGCCTGATCGCGGATTGGCCATCGCACAGGGAACGAGGCGATTGGCCTGCACCATGTGCAATTTGGTGGGTTGGCCGCCGCTCTCGTTCCGGGTGCGGGGTTCTGCGACCTTGCCTGCTGTGGCCGAAGGCTGCCGGCGGGATGCCATCGGCGCCGGAGCCGCGTGATCCCGCGGCATGTGCACGGCAAGTCTGCGGCATTGACGGGGTTTGCGCTCTGGCGTGCGGCGCTGTCTGGTGCCTCTGCGTGCGGCCATCCGACAGCACCGCATCGAACAGTGTGTCGCCGCTGCAACGTCCGCAAAGCGTCATTTTTCTGTCGTCGCGCTGCAACCGGAAATCTATCGAACCGCAACATCACGGGCCTAGCCGCCGCCCCGCAACCACAACACTTGCAGGGGCACGAATCATGAAATCCTCCACGTCGCGCATCGCGTTTCTCTCCAGCGCCGCGCTGATCGCTATCGCCATCCCGGCGCAGGCCTTTGCGGCAGAAGCCGAAGCGCAAACCCTTTCTTCCGCGACCGATGCCGAAGCTGGCGAAGCGGCAGAAGCGGGCGAAATCGTCGTTTACGGCAAGGGCGAAGTGCGCCAGGTCACCGAAATCAGCGCTAACGATATCCAGGTGACCACCGCCGGTTCCAGCCCCTTCATCGCGCTGCGTAAACTGCCGGGCGTCAACTTCCAGTCGGCCGACCCTTTCGGCGTCTATGAATGGTCTACCCGCATCACCCTGCGCGGCTTCAACCAGAACCAGCTCGGCTTCACGCTCGACGGCGTGCCGCTGGGTGACATGAGCTATGGCAACACCAACGGGTTGCACATCAGCCGCGCGATCATCGCCGACAATATCGGCCAGACCCGCGTGAGCCAGGGCGCGGGTGCGCTCGGCACTGCCTCGACCTCGAACCTGGGCGGGACGATCGAATTTTTCAGCCGCGATCCGCAGGACGAGCTCGGCATCGCCGGTAATGTCACCTATGGCGACAGCGATACCTTCCGCATCTACGGCACGCTCGACACCGGCGATCTCGGCGGGCTGAAGGCCTATATCAGCGCCGCCCATATCGACGCGGAAAAGTGGAAGGGCTTCGGCACCCAGCGCGCGACTCAGGTCAACGCCAAGCTGGTGGCGGACTTCTCGGAGGCGACCACCTTCACCGCCTTCGTCAACTTCTCCGACCGCAAGGAGAACGACTATCAGGATCTCAGCCTGTCGATGATCAACCGTCTCGGCTATGACTGGGACAACGTCTCGGACAACTGGCCGCTGGCGGTGCAGCTTGCCTTCATCGGCGCCAATCGCGGCGATACCGGGGTGGTGGTCGGGCCAAACACCTTCGGCACTGTCTATCCCGCCCCGATCCAGACCATCGACGATGCCTATTTCGACGCCGCCGGCCTGCGCCGTGACTGGGTGGGCAGCGCGCGCATCGATCAGGCCATTGGTGACAATGTGAAGCTTGGCCTGCAGGGCTATTTCCACACCAACAAGGGCCAGGGTTCGTGGATCACGCCCTATCGCGCCAGCCCCGGCGGCCTGCCGCTGAGCTTCCGCACCACCGAATATGATATGGAACGCATCGGTGTGCTCGGCGATCTCGAAGCCGCGCTTGGCGCGCACACGGTGCGCCTTGATGTGTGGTACGAGAACAACGACTTCGAACAGGCCCGCCGTTTCTACACCATCGGCACCAGCCTGACCGAGCCGAGCACGACCGCGCTCACCTATCAGTCGAACCCGTTCTTCACCCAGTGGAACAATGCCTACAACACCAAGACTTTCCAGTTTGCGGTGCAGGACAAGTGGGATGTGACCGACGCGCTGTCGATCACCGCCGGGTTCAAGGGCCAGTCGGTCAAGCTTGAAGCGACCCCGATCAACCCTGTCCCCGGCCCGCTGGCGCTGGGCGAAATCAAGAGCGAGGATCTGTTCCTGCCGCAGGTTGGCGTGCTCTACAAGCTGGGCGGCGGCAACGAGATCTTCGCCAGCTTCACCCAGAACCAGCGCGCCTTCACGGCGGCTGCGACCACTGGTCCGTTCGCGACTTCGGCCGCCGGCTTTGCCGCGCTGCGCGACCAGATCGAGCCGGAGCAGACCGATACCTTCGAACTCGGCTTCCGCTTCGGTGAAGGTCAGCTCACCGGGGTGGTCGCGGGCTATCTCGTGAACTTCAGCAACCGTCTGCTGGCGGTGCCGCAGGGTCCGGGGATCGTCGGCAACGCGCCGCTGCTGTCGAACGTGGGCGATGTGCGCTCGATCGGTGTGGAGCTGGGGGTGCAGTGGCAGCCGGTGCCCGATTTCACGGTAACCGGCAGCTATGCCTACAACGACAACACTTACCGCGATGACGTGATCAACCAGTCGGGTACGGTGGTGCAGGCGATCAAGGGGCGCACGGTGGTCGACAGCCCCGAAAGCATCGCCAACCTTGAACTGGCCTATGACGACGGGATGTTCTACGCCCGCGCCAACGCCAACTACACCTCGCAGCGGTTCTTCACCTTCTCCAACGACCAGTCGGTTGATGGACGGGTGCTGGTCGATGCGCTGATCGGCGTCCGCGTGCAGAGCGACAACCGCTTCCTTGATGGCCTCGCGCTTGAGGGCACCGTTACCAACCTGTTCGACGAAAAATATGTCGGCACGATCGGCTCGAACGGGTTCGGCTTCGCGGGCGATAACCAGACCCTGCTGGCCGGCGCGCCGCAGCAGTTCTTCGTGACCTTGCGTAAGGACTTCTGAGGATCTTCGGGGGGGCGGCGGCGCAGGTCCGGCCGCCCCCTTTCTTCCAAGGGCGATGATGGCGCAATCATCGCCCGTTTTGTTTGCGCCGTGATATTCTGCTCCCAAAACGAGGCCGCCTGTGATCCGCAATCCGTTCCACGCCCCTATCACGCGGCGCACCACGCTTGGCAGCCTGGCGGCAGGCACAGCGGCCTTGTCCTGGCCCGGCATCGCTCGGTCTGCGCCTGACGGGCCGTTCCGGCACGGCGTGGCCAGCGGCGATCCCGATGCCGCCAGCGTCGTGCTCTGGACCCGCGTGACGACCTCGGGCGACGTGACGCTGACCGGCGAAGTCGCGCAGGATCTGGACTTCACCCGCATCGTGATGACGAGGCAAATCGTGACCGGGCCGGATCGCGATCACACCGTCAAATGGCTGGCCCGCGGGCTGGAGCCTGGTCAGACCTATTATTATCGCTTCATCTTCGACGGCGCGGTTTCTCCGGTCGGCCGCGCCCGGACGCTGCCCACAGGCAGTCTGGACCGCCTCGGCATCGCGCTGGCATCCTGTTCCAATTACGTGTTCGGCTATTTCAACGCCTACGAGGCGATTGCCCACGATCCGGGCGTGGACTTCGTGCTCCATACCGGTGACTATATCTACGAATATGGTCAGGGCGGCTGGGGCGACGCGGTCGGCAAGGCGCTGGGCCGCCGGCACGACCCCGCGCACGAGATCGTCAGCCTGTCGGACTATCGCCGCCGTCACGCCCAGTACAAGACCGATGCCGGCGCCCAGGCGATGCACGCCGCCCACACTCTGATGGCCTGCTGGGACGATCACGAAAGCGCCAACAATCCCTGGTCGGGCGGCGCGCAGAACCACCAGCCCGCCAGCGAGGGCGACTGGCAGGCCCGCCGCGAAGCCTCGATCCGCGCCTATTTCGAATGGATGCCGGTGCGCGAACCCGAATGGCTGGATCGCAAGGGGGCGACGCGGGTGCAGTTCTGGCGCAGCTACAGCTTCGGCGACCTGGCAAGCCTGACCACCCTGGAAACCCGCCACACCGCGCGCGCCGAGCAGATCGATTATGCCGCGGTGATGGACAAGGTCGGCGATCCGGCCGCCATCGCCCGGTTCCGGCGCGAAGTGCTGGAGGCGCCGGGCCGAAGGATGATCTCGCCCGAATGCGAGGCCGATCTCGCCCGCAGCCTCAGGCAATCGGTTGCCGCCGGGCAGCCGTGGCGCCTGATCGGCAACGCCATTCCGATTGCCCGCACCGATGTGCCCGACGTGGTGGGCCTTGGCATCCTGCCCGATCCCGATGCGCCCGGCGCGCCCTTTGCCGGCGCCGCGCTCGAGAACGCCAGGGAGCTGGCGGCGAAAGGCCGGGCCGGCCTGCCGTTCTACCCTGACACCTGGGACGGCTATCCCTGGGCACGCGAGGCGCTCTACGATCTGTCGCGCAAGGCCGGGGCAGGAGACCTCATCTTCCTGACCGGGGACAGCCACAGCTTCTGGGCCAACAGCCTCAAGGATTCGGCCGGGCGACCGGCCGGCATCGAACTGGGCACGGCTGGCATTACCTCGCCGGGCGACTTCGTCGCAAGCGGCTTCGGTGACGAGCTGTCGCGGGCGCTCGACCAGGCCTTTGCCGATCACATCCCTGAAGTGGTGTGGACCGACAATATGCATCAGGGCTATGTCCGGCTCGATCTGCAACGCTCCGCTGCCGAGGCGACCTTCATTGCGGTCGATACGATCCAGTCGCGCGCCTTCCGCCCCTTCATTGTCAACCGCTTCACCATTGTGCGCGATGGCGGCGCGATCGGCTTCGCATAGGCCTGATCGACGGCCCGATCGGGCGCGCCCGTCCTGCGGCCCACCGGTGCGCCTTCAGGAACTCGATGGTGCAGGCCATTGGGCCTCACCAGAGCTGGCCGCTGGCGGTCTAAAACACCGCCAGCGCGGCGTGCAGGATCAGCGCCATCAGCACCAGGCTCGACAGCGCGAACAGCGCAAAGCGGATGATCACGCGGTTGATGGTCGCCTGCACGATCGAGTGCGCGATTCGCAGGCCGGTGTAGGCCCAGGCCAGCGTGGTGTTGAGCCCGTCGCCCTGACCGATGATCGCCAGCACGATCGCCACCGCGTAGAACAGGGTCGGCGCTTCGTGCAGATGGTTGTAGTTGTCGGCCTTCCAGCTCACCGTGTCGGGCAACTGCGCGCGCAGGCTCGCCCCGTTGCTGCCAACAAGGTTCCTGGCATCGATCCCGGCGGCGTTCATCGCCGGAATGCGCGTGGCGTACATCCACAGCCACATCACCATCGTCCAGCCCAACAGCGCAACGACGGGTTGGAGAATGTCCATGCCGATCATGTCTGTGCGCCCCTCAAGCCGCGACCACGGACGGGTCGGCCAGCAGCGTCGCCATCACCGCGCGCAGCGCCAGCACGATCAGCGCGGCAGTGCCCAGCAGAAACAGGCCGAAGCGCACCGGGATGGTGTTGACGAGGTTCTGCCACAGCGAATGCACGATCCTGAGGGCGACATAGGCCCAGGCCAGCGTCACATCGAGCGCGCCCGCCCCTGTCAGCGCGAGGATCACGACCGTGACGTAGAACAAGGTTGGCTGTTCGACGAGGTGGGCATAGTTGTGCGCGGGCCAGTTGGCCTTGTCGGGCAGCACGCCTTCCAGGTCCACACCGCGCACGCCCGGCTTGTTGGGCAGCGCCGACTTGTCCGCGATCTTCGCCACCGCGCCGAAGCGCGCCGGGATGATCCACAGCAACACGATAAGCGTCCACATCACCAACACGGCGGCGGGCGCGAGCATTTGCGCCTGCATCGCTTGATCCCCTTTCGATAACCTCTCTTCGCGGCCTTACCTGCGAGACCGGGAAAGGATTGTCAAACGCAACTCATTGCGCGGCGAGCACGTGCAGTTGGTAATAGCCCATCGGCCCGCGAGTGCTCGTCACCTGCAGCCCCCGGGCGGCGGCAATGCGGGCGGCAGCTTCGGGCAGGGCCGTGCGCGGGGCGACATGGAACCGCGCCAGCCATCCACGCAAGCCCGCCGCGAGCGGCGCGGGCAGGCCGGCGAGGTCGCCGAAATCGACGATGTGCAAGGTTCCGCGCGGGGCCAGCAGGCTTGCGGCGTGGTCGAGCGCGCCTTCCCAGTCGGGGATCATCGAGAGCGAATAGGACAGCACGATCCGCTCGAACGCCGGCTCGCCCAGCAGCGCCCCTGGATCGAAGGTGCAGGCATCGCCTTCGCCCAGCCGCGCAGCCTCCCCCAGCGTTGCGCGCGCGCTCTTGAGCATTTCGGCCGAGATATCGAGGCCGAACAGGCGCACCCCCGGCCACGCCTTGCTGATCCTGGCAAGGTTGCGCCCGGTGCCGCAGGCCACCTCCAGCACCCGCGCGCCGGGCTGGGCATCCAGTCCCGCGATCAGCGTATCACGCCCGAACAGGTAATATTTTCGCGTGAAATCATAGATATGTCGCTGACCGCGATAGACCTCGTTCATCAGCGCGGCGTGCGAAGGGCGAGAGGCAGAGGCCATCATGCCAGCTCGTAGACATGCACGCCGCCGTAGATTGACGAGCGGTCGCGGCGGGTGAGATCGGCGGAAAGGTTCTCAAGATAGCGCCATTTCGACAGTATCGCATCGTCCAGCCGGCCGGGCAGCAGGCTCGGCTCGGCGGCGGTGCGGAACAGCACGCGGGCGCCGGGACGGCTGGCGCGGGTGATCTTTCCCCACAGCTCATCGAGCTGGGCATTGTTCATCCAGTCCTGCGCGTCGAGCAGCACGAAGCGGTCCATGCTCGCTGGCGCGCGCGCGCCGATCCAGTCGACCATGTTGGCGCGCGTCACCTCCAGCCGCTCGACCCGCTCCTTCATCGCCTGCCAATTGGCGCGCTGGAGATAGGGCGGCAGCGGCGCGGCCTCGGAGCGGTCATAGCCACGCCCGAAGGCCTGCCAGGCGAAGTAGTTGTCCTTGACCGCGAAGTCGCAGGCGAGCTTTTCGAGCCGCCGCCGCAACACTTCGGCCATGCGTTCATCGCCGGCCAGGTGTTCGAACTGTGCCGGCGGAATGCCGAGGCCGAACAGCGAGGCGGGCTGATCGGTGAGCCAGCGGATGAAGCGCTTCTCGAACACCGGTGCCAGCTCGCGCTCGAACACCTCGCGCTGTTCCTCCAGCGTCTGGGCTGCCAGCACCTTCGACAGATCGATCCGGTAAAGCCTGGCAAAAAGGTGCGCGAGGCCGATGAAGTTGCCCAGCAATCCCTGACGGTAGATGCCGCGGGTGAAGTAGCTGATGCGCTTGCGCCCGCGGATGTCGCGCTTTTCCCAATAGGCGCGGCTTGTCGCATCGAGGTGGGGCGCGATCATCGTCCGATAGACCTCGGCATTCTCCTTGTGATCGGCGTGCGCGAAGAAGCGGTGGAAGCGTTCGTAGCTCGGCAGGTGGCGGATCGCGGCGATCTTGAGCTTGCCGAGCGCCACGTGGGCGTGGTTGAGATCGACCGCGGTCACGCTCTGCGGGTTCGCGGTCAGGTAGGACAGGGCGTTGCAACTGCCGCTGGCGATACACATCAAGCGGCTGTCCGGCTGGATCGCGAGGCCCTCCATGTCGACCACCGGATCTTCCCAGATCTGGGCATAGACCAGGCCCTTGAAGGCGAGGGCGAAGGCCTTGTCGAGCAGCTTGTCGCCCAGCCCTGCATCCTTGCGGATCACCGCATCCTCGATGATCCTCTTTGCCTGTGTCGCCATGTGTGCCTGCCCTTTTCGTGAGGTCGGCAGCGCAATATGGCCCTAGCGTGTCGGCTGTGTGACGCTTTCCACAGGTCTAGGCCTTGCTGGCAATCGTCGCTGCATAGGCTACCGGATCGGCATTGCCGCCGGTCAGCATGATCACCGTGCCTTCGTCCACCGGCACCTTGCCCGCCAGCGCCGCCGCCAGCGCTGCCGCGCCGCCGGGTTCGACCACGAGGCGCAACTGCGCGAAAGCAAAGCGCTGCGCGGCGCGCACCTCGGCATCGGTGACGGTCACGCCCGGTTCGGCCCGGCCCCTGAGCAGCGCGAGGTTGAGCGGCTTGGTGACATTGGGTTGCAGCGCGTCGCAGATGGTCTTGGGCGCATCGGGTGCGGCGTGCACCAGTTCGCCCTTTGCGAGCGCCTGTCCGACCATGTCCCAATGGGCCGGCTCGACCGGGTGGATGGCGCTCTCCGGCGCGCCCAGCGCCAGCCCCGCCGCCAGCCCGCCGCCACCGCAGCAGGTGACGATCCGCGTCGGCGCGCGGCCCAGTTGTGCAGCGATTTCAATCGCGGCGCTGCCTTGCCCCTCGATCACCCACGGATCGCTGAAAGCATGGACCAGCGTGCCGCCGCGATCCGCAATCAGCCGCGCCGCCACCACATCGCGGTCTTCCTGCGGGCGCTGGTAGAGCACCACCTCGGCCCCCAGCGCCGTGGTGTTGGCAAGCTTCACCTGCGGCGCATCATGCGGCATCACGATGGTGGCCCGGATGCCGAGCCGCCGCGCGGCCCAGGCCACGCCCTGGGCATGGTTGCCCGACGATACCGCCACCACGCCGCCGGCGCGTTCCTCAGCGGTCAGGCTCGCCAGCCGCCACCATGCGCCCCTGATCTTGAACGCGCCGATCGGTTGCAGCACCTCGGCCTTCACCCATGCCTGCACAGCGCCGATCGTCACGGGCAGCAGCGGGGTGGGGGGCAGGAGCGTGGCGATGGCCCGGGCCGCGGCAAGCACGCCCTCGTGGGTCGGCATTCTGACATCGACTGGGATCATTTGTCCCCATCCATGCATTCGATTAGAGGACAGCGCAAGATTCGTCCCCAGTCACGAAAGGTTCCTATCATGTCGGCAGCCAATTCCCGTCGCGTTCTTGTCATTGGTGCCGGCGGGGTGAGTTCGGTGTGCGTCCACAAGATGGCGTTCAATCCCGATATCTTTCCCGACATCCACCTTGCCAGCCGCACCAAGGCGAAGTGCGACGCGATTGCCGCCAGCGTTAAGGCGCGCTGCGGGCGCGATATCGCCACCTATGAAATCGATGCCGAGGAAGTGCCGGCGATGGTCAACCTGATCCGCAAGACCGGCGCAGGGCTCGTCGTCAACCTCGCGCTGCCCTATCAGGATCTGCCGATCATGGATGCCTGCCTTGAAGCGGGCGCCGACTATCTCGACACCGCCAATTACGAACCCAAGGACGAGGCCAAGTTCGAATATAAGTGGCAGTGGGCCTATCACGATCGTTACAAGGACGCTGGGCTGATGGCGCTGCTGGGCAGCGGCTTTGATCCGGGCGTCACCAGCGTCTTCACCATGTGGCTCAAGAAGCACAAGCTGAAGACCATCCGCCAGCTCGACATTCTCGATTGCAACGGCGGCGATCACGGCCAGCATTTTGCCACCAATTTCAACCCGGAAATCAACATCCGCGAAGTCACCGCGCCCGCGCGGCACTGGGAAAACGGCGCGTGGGTGGAAACCCCTGCGATGAGCACCAAGGTGGCCTTCGACTTCGAGGCGGTGGGCCGCAAGAACATGTATCTGATGTATCACGAGGAGCTGGAAAGCCTCGCCAAATTCGTCCCCGAACTGGAACGCGCGCGCTTCTGGATGACCTTTGGCGATCAATACATCACCCATCTCACCGTGCTCCAGAATGTCGGCATGACCAGCATCGAGCCGGTCAGGTATCAGGGCCGCGACATCATCCCGCTGCAATTCTTGGCCGCGGTGCTGCCCAAGCCGGAGACGCTGGGCGAGACCACCAAGGGCAACACCAATATCGGCGTGATCGCGACCGGCGAGGCGCTCGACGGTTCGGGCGAGAAGACTTTCTATATCAAGAACATCTGCTCGCATGAGGCGGCCTATGCGGAAACCGGCAACCAGGCCGTCAGCTACACCACCGGGGTGCCCGCGATGATCGGCGCGGCGATGATGGTGCAGGGTGAGTGGCGGGGCGCCAATGGAGAGGGGGGCGTGTTCAACATCGAACAGATGGATCCCGATCCCTTCATGGCGATGCTCAATCAGCACGGGCTTCCGTGGACGGTCGAGGAACTGCCCGGACCGGTGGATTTCTGATGCACCGCGCCTTTGCGGCACTGGCTCTGCTGGTGCCGACCGCGTGCGATGTGGCCGAACCGCCACGCGAGCAGGTGTCGCAGCTGGCGGTTGAGGCGGGCTGGCCGACGATCCCGTCGGACGTGAAGTTCGGCGAGGTCAGCGCGGTCGATGTCGATGGACAAGGCAATGTCTGGGTGCTCCACCGCGCCGGGCGCAAGTGGGAGGAACCTTTCCCTGCCACCCCGATCGCCGAAGATCCCGTGTTCAAGTTCGCACCCGACGGCACCTTGCTCGCCCGATGGGGGGCGGGCCAGTTGATCATGCCGCACGGCCTCTCGATCGATGCGGACGGCAAGGTGTGGATCACCGACGCGGCGCGCGAACAGGTGCTGCGCTTCAGCCCCGATGGCCGGTTGGAACGCGCCCTCGGCGAACGCGGCGTCACCGCACAGGATGCGAGCCACTTCGGCCGCCCCGCCGATGTCGCCTTCCTCGATGGGCGGGTGCTGGTGGCGGATGGCTACGTCAACACCCGCGTGGCGGAGTTTTCGCCGCATGGGAAATTCATCCGCGACTGGGGCGCGTTCAACATCGCCCATGCGATCGCGGTGGACGCGACGCGCATCTACGTCGCCGACCGCGAGAATGCCCGCATCCAGATCTTCGACCATGCCGGAAAGCTGGTGGAGAGCCGCGTTTCGCCGGCGGGCAACCACACCTACGGCCTCAAGCCGCTCGCCGGCGGGCGGCTGCTCGCGGTCGAGGGGCGCGACGGGGCAAATCGCAAGGGTGCGGTGATCCGCCTCTATGCGGCGGACGGCGCGATCGAGGCATCTTACGACATCGGCCTGCCGGGCAAGGATGCCAGCCTCGGCCATGATCTCGCGCTTGGCCCCGATGGCCGGGTCTATGTCACCGATGTGGCGGGCGGGCGCGTGGTGCGCGTGAGCCTGCCCGCAAAGGCGGCACGATGACCGGTCTGCCCGCGCTGCTGCCTGTCGGCCTGCTCGCTGCCTCGGCGGTGGTGATGAACGTGGCGTGGTATTACCATCTCAGGCAGCCCTCGCTGGGGATGCTGGCAGCGATCGGGCTGGCCTGGGGGATCGCCTTGCTCGAATATTGCCTTGCGGTGCCCGCCAACCGGATCGGCATCGCGCACTATTCGCTGGCCGAGTTGAAGACCATGCAGGAAGGCCTATCTCTCGTGGCCTTCGTGCTGGTGGCCTGGGTGCTGTTCGGTCACACGCCCGGCCCCAGCCAGCTTGTCGGTTTCGCTCTCATTGCAGGAGGCGCATTAATGATCTTCAAGAGCCCGCTCGGCTGATGCAGACCAAGGCCGGTGATCCGGGCGCCTTTGCCCATTTCGACCTGTCGCGCGTCGACAGCCCTGCCTTTGTGGTCGATGCCGCCAAGCTGCGCGCCAATTGCCGCGTGCTCGCCGGGGTGCGCGATGCCGCCGCAGCCGACGGGGCCAATATCAAGGTGTTCGCGGCCTTGAAGGCGTTCAGCATGTGGTCGGCCGCGCGGATCATCGGCGAATATCTCGACGGGGTTTCGACCAGCGGCCTGTGGGAAGCGCGGCTTGCCAGCGAATTCTACGACGGCGAAATTGCGACCTATTCCGCCGCCTTCAAGCCCGAGGAGCTGGAGGAAATCTGCCGCCTTTCGGACCACGTGATCTTCAATTCGCCCTACCAGCACAGCCGCGCGCGGTTGATCCTTGACGCTGCTGCTGCCAATGGCGCGCCGGTCAGCGTTGGCCTCAGGATCAATCCGCAGGTAGCCACCGGCGAGGTTGCCAAATACGATCCCTCCGCCCCCGGTTCGCGCCTCGGCTTCCCGCTCGACCAGCTGACCGAGGAACACATTGAAGGGATCGAAGGGATCCACTTCCACAACCTGTGCGAGCAGGATTTCGAGCCGCTCAAGGCCACCTGGGATCGCGTGTTCGACGCGATCGAGCCGTTTTTCGACCAGCTCAAGTGGATCAACATGGGCGGCGGCCACCACATCACCCGCTCCGATTACCAGCGCGAGGAGCTGATCGAATTCCTCAAGGATGCGGCCGAGGATACCGGCTGCGAGATCATCCTCGAACCGGGCGAGGCAGTGGCGCTGGATGCGGGCATTCTGGTCGGCACGCTGCTCGATACCCATTTCAACGAAATGCCGGTGGGGATCACCGATATTTCGGCCACCTGCCACATGCCCGATGTGCTGGAGGCGCCCTATCGTCCGGCGATGCTGGGCGAATTGCAGGACGAAAGCATGATCCCGATCCGGCTGGGCGGCCCGTCCTGCCTCGCGGGCGATGTGATCGGCGATTATCGCCTGCCGGTGCCGGCCGAACCGGGCGCGCGCTTTGCCTTTCTCGACCAGGCGCATTACTCGATGGTCAAGACCAACACCTTCAACGGGGTCGCGCTGCCGAGCATCTGGCTGTGGGACAGCGAGACCGATACGCTCGACTGCATCAAGCGCTTCGACTACGAGGATTTCCGGGACCGTCTGAGCTGATCCGGGATGCTCCCGGCAGTCATGTGTGGGAGGCTCCATGAAGGTTGCAGGTGTGATGGTCGCGGGCGCGCTGGCGCTGGCGGGGCTGGCGGCTCCGGCAGCGGCGCAGGATTTCGTGGCGGACAAGGTGGTCAGGTCGGTTGGCAGGGCGGAGCTTTCCGCCGTGGTTGGCGCGCTCGGCCATCAGGTGCTCGAACAGGGCGAGGGCGAGGAGATCGTGGTGCTCGCCGAAAACCCGGAGCAGCTCAAATATGTCCTGCTCGGCACGGCCTGCGACATGAACGGCGTGGCGGGCTGTCAGGGGGTGCTGATGCAGGCGCAGTTCGATCTGCCGCCCGCCGCCACGTTCGAGACGGTTGCCAAGGCCAATCTCAATTACGCCGCGCTCAATGTGTGGGTCGATTTCGAGCAGAAGTCGCTGGGCTTCACCCGCTATGTCGTGCTCGATCAAGGCGTGACGATGGCCAATCTGCGCGCCAATGTCGAAGTGCTGCTGAGCCTGATCGGCGAGGCCTATCCGGTCGCCGCCGGAGAGGCCCCCGCGGAAACAGCCGCCGGAGGATAACGCCCTTTCAAGGCCGCTTGTGCCCGGCCCGGTCCGGCGCGCGAATCTGCCCGGGCGGTGCGGTTCGCCGGCCTGCCCGCTTGGGGCGTGGCCGACTGCATCGGGCGCGACGACAACGTGAAGGGCACGGTTAAGCAAGGCCCGCGAATCGCGTTCTGGCCACCGCGCAAGGCTGGCTTGCGGGGTTCGAATCCTGTGAATTCCGTCACATTCCGGTCAATCCCCAGTCACTGTCTTCAAAAAGTAACATTTCGGCCCGCCCGCGCTCATTTTTTGTTTGCATTTCCCCCCCCAGGCCCTATCTGCGCCCTTCCGCTGCCCCAAGGGGACTTCCAAACCGCAAGGCAGCTTGTCGTTTTATGGTTCAACAGAGCCGTTTTGGGGGTCCCTTGAGTTGCACATCTATCCTGACGCACGAGCTGTAGTCCGCGACCTTCGTCCGGATGAACCCGTCATCCTCAACCGCCCGCACGCCGCGCGGCGCGCTGCCCGTTTCTTCGTCGAGAAGTTTCCGGGCAAGGTGCTCTATGCGGTCAAGGCCAACCCGGCGCCCGATCTCATTCAGGTGCTGTGGAGCGCGGGCGTGACCCATTTCGATGTCGCCTCGATTGCCGAGGTGCGGCTGGTGCGCGGCCTGCTGCCTGAAGCCGTGCTGTGCTTCATGCATCCGGTGAAGACCCCGGCGGCGATCCGCGAGGCCTATTTCCAGCACGGTGTCCGCACCTTCAGCCTCGATTCGGCCGAGGAGCTGGAAAAGATCGTCGAGGCTTGCCGCCACCCCGAAACCGGCGAGGCAGCGCGCGACCTGCGCCTGTGCGTGCGGCTGCGCGTGTCGTCGGAATATTCGGAGCTGAGCCTCGCCAGCAAGTTCGGCTGCGATCTCGTCGAAGCGCCGGCGCTGCTGCAGGAAGCCCGCCAGCATTGCGACTGGCTGGGCGTGTGCTTCCACGTCGGCAGCCAGGCGATGACCCCGTTCGCCTTCGTGCAGGCGCTCGACCGCACCCGCGCCGCGATTGCCGAAGCCTCGGTGGTGATCGACATGATCGACGTGGGCGGGGGCTTCCCGAGCGCCTATCCGGGCCTCGAACCGCCGCCGATGGAAGATTATTTCGCGATCATCGCGCGCCATTTCGAGGCCCTGCCGATCGCCTACAACGCCGAGCTGTGGTGCGAACCCGGCCGCGCGCTGTCGGCCGAATACAGCTCGATGATCGTGCGGGTGAACAAGCGCCGCGGCGAGGAGCTCTACATCAACGACGGCGCCTATGGCGCGCTCTACGATGCCGCCCACGTCGCGTGGCGCTTCCCGGTGAAGGCGCTTGAGGACGATCTGATCGAGGAAGACGCGGACTTCGCCTTTTACGGGCCGACCTGCGACGATGCCGATTACATGAAGGGGCCGTTCCGCCTGCCGGCCGACATTCAGGCGGGCGACTACATCGAGATCGGCATGATCGGCGCCTATGGCGCGGCGATGAAGACCGGCTTCAACGGCTATGGCGCGGCGGCGGTTGTCACCGTGGCCGACGAGCCGATGATGAGCCTGTTCAACGGCACCCGCGTGCGCGAGGCGAGCGACAACGTGGTGAGCCTGCGCTGAACCACAGGGATGGGTGGAGCCTTGCGGTTCGCCCCGCTTGCCTCCATCCTCGCGGGTCATGACCATCGCCTATTATGTTCTGGCCGCGCTGGCGGAGATTGCTGGCTGCTTTGCCTTCTGGCGCTGGGCGCGTGAAGGCGGCTCGCCGCTGTGGCTGCTTCCCGGGCTGGCGAGCCTCGTGCTTTTCGCGCTGCTGCTCACCCGTATTGACACAGGCCATGCTGGTCGCGCCTATGCCGCTTATGGTGGGGTCTATATCGCTGCGAGCCTCGGCTGGCTGTGGGCGGTTGAGGGCGCAAGGCCCGATCGCTGGGATGTGTTGGGGGGCGCGGTGTGCCTTGCAGGCGCTGTCGTGATCCTGTGGGGGCCGCGGGCGGCCTAATCGGCAAACCCCACGAAGCGCGCTGCCTCTGCCACGCTGCGGCGGGTGATCATCACGCGGTTGGCGGGAAAGTCCGGATCGGGCCAGCCCATTGCGACGGCCTTCATGATGACCTGATCGTCGGGGATGCCGGCGTGTTCGCGCACCACCGGGGATTGCATGATCCCTTGCGAGTTGATCACGCAGCCCAGCCCCTTGCTCCATGCCGCATTGACCAGCGCGGTGGCAACCGCGCCGCAATCGAAGGCGGTATCATCGCTTCCCGACAATTCGCGGTCATAGGTGATGATGACGCAAACGGGGGCGTCGAACTGGCGGAAGCCGCGCAGCACCCAGTCCTGCCGCGCCTCCTTGTCCTCGCGCGCGATCCCCATCGCCTCGAACAGCTGCACCGCGCAGGCCACCTGCCGTTCGCGGTGCACGCCCGCGAAGGGTTCGCCGCGCCGGAACTCGCGGCTGTCCGGCTCGCCGGCGAGGATGGCTTGCGTGTTGCCCTTGCGGATGCGGTCGAGCGGTTCGCCGGTGATGACGTGGAAGTGGTAGGGCTGGGTGTTCATCGATGAGGGCGAGCGCATCGCCAGCGTCAACACTTCCTCGATCAGCGCGCGCGGCACGGCACGATCGAGATAGCCGCGGATGCTGCGCCGTCCGAGGACGACCTCGGCATAAGTCTGGTCAGGCGTGCCGCCCATCATGTCTCTCCCGAATCTGTTTGGGGCAGAGTGCTAGCGCAGCCGGAGCGCCGCTCAAAGGACGCGCGGCGCGGCGAGGGCGATCACGCCGCCTCGGCCAGCTCCAGATCCAGCCGATCCCAGATTTCCACCAGCGCCGCCGTCAGCTCGTCCATCATCGCTTCGGTGTGGAACGGGCCCGGCGTGAAACGCAGCCGTTCGGTGCCGCGCGGCACGGTGGGGAAGTTGATCGGCTGGACATAGGCCCCGTATTCGGCGAGCAGGATGTCGCTGATCGTCTTGGCGCGCACCGGATCGCCCACCATCAGCGGCACGATGTGCGTGACGCTGTTCATCACCGGCAGGCCCGCATCGGCAAACTTGCGCTTGAGCAGGGCTGCGGCGCGCTGCTGGGCGTCGCGCTCGACACTGCTCTGTTTCAGATGCCGCACCGAGGCCAGCACGCCTGCCACCAGCACCGGCGAGAGCGAAGTGGTGAAGATGAAGCCGGGCGCATAGGAACGGATGCAGTCCACGATCCTGGCCGAGGCCGCGATATAGCCGCCCATCACCCCGAAGGCCTTGCCCAGCGTGCCTTCGATGATGTCGATCCGGTGCGCCGCCCCGTCGCGCTCGGAAATCCCGCCGCCGCGCGCGCCATACATGCCCACCGCATGGACCTCGTCGATATAGGTGAGCGCGTTGTATTTCTCGGCCAGGTCGCAGATCGCGTGGATCGGGGCGACATCGCCATCCATCGAATAGACGCTTTCGAAGGCGATCAGCTTGGGCGTGGCCGGATCTTCGGCGGCGAGCAGTTCTTCGAGGTGGGCTGTGTCATTGTGGCGAAACACGCGCTTCTCGCAGCCCGAATTGCGGATGCCCGCGATCATGCTGGCGTGGTTCAATTCGTCGGAAAAGATGATGCAGCCGGGCAGCAGCTTGGCCAGCGTCGAGAGCGTCGCGTCGTTCGAGACATAGCCCGAGGTGAACAGCAGCGCGGCCTGCTTGCCGTGGAGATCGGCCAGTTCGGCTTCCAGCTCGACGTGCAGGTGGGTGTTGCCGCCGATATTGCGTGTGCCGCCGCTGCCTGCGCCGACATCGTGCAGCGCGGCTTCCATCGCGCCGATCACCTTTTCGTGCTGGCCCATGCACAGGTAGTCGTTCGAACACCACACGGTGATCGGCTTGGGACCATTGTGTCCGTGGAAACAGCGCGCGTTGGGATAGGCGCCCTTGTTCCGCATGATGTCGATGAAGACGCGGTAGCGGCCTTCCTCGCGCAGGCGGTCGATCGCGGAGTCGAAAATCTGATCGTAGTTCACGTCGCGCGTCTCTATAACTGGGGCGCGCCCCCTGTGCGCTGCCTCGGGTCCTGCCTGCTATATCCCCCCCAACATACGAAGCGGCGGATGGTTCGGATGGACATTTAAGCCGTGAGGGGGCGTTTTGCCACAACGATCTTTGCGAGCGTTTCGCAAGCCTCAGAAGGCCTTGGCAGGCCCGAAACCACGGGCCGCCAGCGCTGCCTCAAGCCCGTGGGCACCGCGCAATGGCCCGGTGATGACGAAACGGTCGGGGGCGCCTCCGCCGGCGAAGCTCTGCCCTTCGAGCAGCTGCACGATCCGCCGCGCGATGCCCTGCGCGCCGTCGACCTGCCGCACCCCGGGGCCGAACGCCGCCGCCAGTTCGCCGGAGAGCAGCGGGAAATGGGTGCAGGCCAGCACCAGCGTGTCAATCGCCGCGCCGCCGGGCATGGCCATCAGCCGGTCACGCACGTCCGCGATCACCGCCGGATCCACCGGCTGGCCGCGCAGCTTGGCCTCGGCGGCCGCGACCAGCCCCGGTGCGGCGATCCGCAGCAATCGCTTGTCGGCGGCGAATTCGCGTTCGAGCTGGTCGACATAGGCCTGGCGGATGGTCGCATCCGTGCCAACGAGACCGATCGTGCCGGTCTGCGTCAGCGCGGCGGCGGGCTTGATCGCGGGGACGGTGCCGACCACCGGCACCTCCAGCACCTCGCGCACCATGCCAAGCGCGATCGTGCTGGCGGTGTTGCAGGCGATGCAGACCAGCCGCGGCCGGAAGCGTTCGGCCATGCGCCCCAGCAGGCCGGCAACGCGCGCGGCAATCTGTGCCTCGCTCTTGGTGCCATAGGGCAGGCCCGCAAGATCGGCGGCGTAGATCACCGGCGCTTGCGGAAGCAGGCCGCGCAAGGCGTCATGAACCGTCAGCCCGCCAACGCCCGAATCGAACAGCAGGATCGGGGAGGATGGAGCGTCCGACAAAAAACCTCCGTTCGCCTTGAGCTTATCGAAGCCCTGTCTTTCCTTTGGCTCTCTGCGCGCTAGAAGAAGTGCGGCCATTGGGCAATGCCCGCGCTTGCGGGTCGCACGCTCGGGGCGAAGGGAGAATTGTCTTGAACATTGTTTTCGCGGCCTTGCTGGGCTTCCTCCTCGGCTCGATCCCCTTCGGCCTTTTGTTGACCCGCGCGGCAGGGCTGGGGGACGTGCGCCAGATCGGCAGCGGCTCGATCGGGGCGACCAATGTGCTGCGTACTGGCAACAAGGGGCTGGCGGCTGCCACGGTGCTGCTCGATGCGATGAAGGCGGTGATTCCGGTGCTTGTAGCACGCGCCTTCTGGCCCGGCGCCGAAGGCATCGCCGGCGTGGCGGCGGTGGCAGGGCACTGCTTTACCCCCTGGCTCAAGTTCAAGGGCGGCAAGGGCTTTGCCAGCGCCGCCGGCGCGCTCGGGGCGCTGGCCTTTCCGGCGTTTATCGTCTGCGCGATGATCTGGGCGGCGAGCCTTGCGATCAGCCGGATTTCGAGCGTCTCTTCGCTGGTGAGCGTGATCGCGGCGCCGCTGGTGGCGTGGGGCATGGGCTTCGCGCAGATCATCGCGCCGCTGATCGTCATCGCCGCGATCGTGATTGTCCAGCACCGCGCCAATATCGGGCGGCTGCTGCGGGGGGAGGAGCCGAAAGTCGGCTCGTCGAGGCCGTAGTGCAGGGCCGCAGCTGATGAAGCACGTCTAGGGGGGCACAGGGGGGGCGCAGCCGGTGCTTAGCCAGAAAGAAGCCTTCGCGCGGATCCGCCTGCTGCGCTCGCCCAATATCGGGCCGGTCGGCTATCGCCAGCTGATCGCGCGCTTCGGGACAGCGGCCGCAGCGCTCGACGCGCTGCCCGATCTCGCCAGCCGGGGCCGGGGACCATACCGACCGGCGACCCCCGAGAGCATCGAGCGCGAGGTTGCTGCCGTGCGCGCGGCGGGCGCGCGATACCTGTTCCACGACCAGCACGATTATCCCGCGCTGCTGGCCGAGCTCGATTCCGCCCCGCCTATCCTTACCGTTCGGGGCAATCTCGCGCTCGCATCCGCGCCCTGCGTCGCGCTGGTGGGCGCGCGCAATGCCAGCGCCGCCGCGGTCAAGCTGGCGCGCGATTTCGCCGCGGGGCTGGCCGAAGCGGGCTTCACTGTCGTCTCGGGCCTCGCCCGCGGGATCGACGGCGCGGCGCATGAGGGCGCCTTTCCGCAGACCATCGGCGTGATCGCCAGCGGGATCGACATCGCCTACCCGCCGCAGCACGCAGGCTTGCAGGAACGCATCGCCCATGAAGCCCTGCTGATCGCCGAACAGCCCCCCGGCACGACCCCTCGCGGTCGGCATTTCCCCTCGCGCAACCGCATCATCGCCGGGCTTGCGCTCGGCACGCTGGTGGTCGAGGCCGCGCCGCAATCGGGCAGCCTCATCACCGCGCGGCTGGCGGGCGAGGCGGGGCGCGAGGTGATGGCGATCCCCGGCTCGCCGCTCGATGCCCGCAGCCTCGGGTGCAACCAGCTGATCCGCGACGGCGCAGTGCTGGTGCAGACGCCCGATGAGGTGGTGGAACTGCTGCAGAGCTTCACCGGTGCCCCCCGCTCGCGCTTCCGGGTGAGCGAGAGCGCGGCGGATTTCGACTATGCCGAACTCGCCAAGCTCGACTGGGGCGAGGGGCGGGCGGACCTTTCCGGCGACATTGCCAGCCTGTTGACCCACGCGCCGGTCGGCATCGACGAGCTGATCCGCCAGACGGGCGCAGGCGTTGCCGCGGTGCACATGGCGCTGCTCGAACTGGAGCTGGCCGGCGAACTGGTGCGCGAGGAGGACGGCACGGTGCGCCGCCTGGCCGCGGGGGAGGCGGCATGATGCCACGCCACTTCACACAAGCCGCTTGACGGTCTAGGCGCACCCCCCGCACCGTCGCGCGTACGTACACGTAAGGGATTGCTCCATACCCGCCATGCAGCTTGTCATTGTCGAATCCCCCGCCAAGGCCAAAACGATCGAGAAATATCTCGGCAAGGACTACAAGGTCCTCGCCTCCTATGGCCATGTGCGCGATCTGCCGGCCAGGGACGGCAGCGTGAAGCCGGACGAGGACTTCGCGATGGAGTGGGAACTCTACCGCGACAAGCAGAGCCGCTTCAGGGAAATTGCTGACGCGGCCAAAAAGGCCGACCGGCTGGTGCTCGCCACCGACCCTGACCGCGAGGGCGAGGCGATCAGCTGGCACGTGCAGGAGCTGCTGGCGCGAAAGAAGGCGTTGCCCAAACAGGTCGAACGGGTCACCTTCAACGCCATCACCAGGCAGGCGGTGACCGAGGCGATGGCGCGCCCGCGCGAGCTCGACCAGCCGCTGATCGACGCCTATCTCGCCCGCCGCGCGCTCGATTACCTGTTCGGCTTCACCCTTTCGCCGGTGCTGTGGCGCAAGCTGCCCGGTGCCAAGAGCGCAGGGCGCGTGCAATCGGTGGCGCTGCGCCTGATCGTCGAGCGCGAGCGCGAGATCGAGGCTTTCCGCGCCGAGGAATACTGGAACGTCGTGGCCAGGATGGAGCACGACGGGACGCCATTCGATGCGCGGCTGGTCAAGTTCAAGGGGGCGAAGCTGGAGAAGCTGAGCCTTGGCGAACAGGGCATCGCGCTGGAGGCGAAGGCCGCCGTGGAAGCGGGGCGCTTCACGGTGGAAGCGGTGGAAACCAGGCCGCTCAAGCGCAACCCCGCACCGCCGTTCACAACCTCCACATTGCAGCAGGAGGCCGCGCGAAAACTCGGCTTTTCGGCGCAGCACACCATGCGCCTCGCCCAAAGCCTGTATGAAGCGGGCGCGATCACCTATATGCGAACCGACGGCGTGCAGATGGACGCGGGCGCGATCATGGCGCTGCGCGATGCCATTGGCGCGCGTTACGATGCCGCCTACCTGCCGGAAAAACCGCGCTTCTACAGCACCAAGGCCAAGAACGCCCAGGAAGCGCACGAGGCGATCCGGCCGACCGATTTCACCCGCGAACGGGCAGCCAGCGGCGACGAGGCCAAGCTTTACGAGCTGATCTTCAAGCGCGCCATGGCCAGCCAGATGGCCGCAGCCCAGCTGGAACGCACCACTGTCACCTTGCGCGATGCCACCGGACAGCACGAATTGCGCGCCACCGGGCAGGTGATCCGCTTCCCCGGCTTTCTTGCGGTCTATCAGGAAGGCTTGGATGACAGCGAGGACGAGGACGGCGGATTGCTGCCGCACATGAAGGCGGGCGATTGCCCGGCCAAGCGCTCTGTCGAAGCCACCCGCCACTTCACCCAGCCGCCGCCGCGCTTTTCCGAAGCCTCGCTGGTCAAGCGGCTGGAAGAACTGGGCATCGGGCGCCCTTCCACCTATGCCTCGACCATCCAGACCCTGCGGGACAGAAGTTACGTGCGGATGGAGAAAAACCGCTTCTACGCCGAGGAATCGGGCCGCCTGCTGACCGCCTTCCTCGAACGCTTCTTCCCCACCTATGTCGCCTATGATTTCACCGCCGGCATGGAGGACGAGCTCGACATCGTCTCGGACGGGCGCGAGGATTACAAGGCGCTGCTCGCGCGGTTCTGGAAGGACTTCAAGCCCAAGGCCGACGAGGTGATGGAGAAGCTGCCTTCGGAGGTGACCGAGGCGCTGGACGAATATCTTTCCGATTACCTGTTCCCACCCAGGGAAGACGGTTCGGACCCGCGCGCCTGCCCGCTGTGCGCCGCGCAAGGGCGCGCCAATGGCCGCCTGAGCCTGCGCGGCGGCCGCTTCGGCGCGTTCGTCGCCTGCGCCAACTATCCGGAATGCAAATACACCCGCCGCTTTGCACAAGCGGGCGGCGAGGGCGAAGGCGGGGACGAGGACGGCATTATCGGCCAGCACCCCGAAACCGGCGAGGATATTTACCGCAAGACTGGCCGCTTCGGGCCTTATGTGCAGATGGGCGAGGGCAAGAATGCCAAGCGCGCCAGCATTCCCAAGGATCTCGACGACTTCGATCTGGACTGGGCGGTGAAGCTGCTCGGCTTGCCGCGGATCATTGGCACGCATCCTGATACGGGGCTGGAAATAGAGGCCAATATAGGGCGTTACGGGCCTTATCTCAGGCACGATGGAAAATACGGCAAGCTCACCAGCACCCGCGAGGTGTTCGAGGTGGGGATGAACCGTGCGGTCGATATCCTCGCCCAGGCCGCCAACCGCGGCGGTGCGGCACGGGGCAAGGCCGAAGCGATTGCGACGCTGGGCGTGCACCCGGTCAATGGCGCCGAGATCAAGGTGATGCCGGGACGCTATGGCCCCTATGTCACCGACGGCACCACCAACGCCACCATCGCGCGCGATGCGAAGCCGGAGGACGTGACGCTCGAAGCCGCGATCGCACTGATCGATGCCCGCGCGGCCAGGGGATCGGCCAAGGCCAAAGCCAGGAAAAAGGCCGCTCCGAAAAAGAAGGCTCCGGCCAAGGAAAAGGCTCCGGCCAGAAAGGCAGCGGCGAAATAGCATCGGCGCGCGTCCCAGCTCGCGCGCGTTGGTAAATCATAAAGCATTCCCGCCTATCACATGAGCCTCACGACCAGGGGCTGCACCGTGATTGAGATCGAAGTCCAGAACGAGACGCACCAGACCCAGGCCCGGATCCGCTTTGCCGCCGTGCCGCGGATCGGCGAAGGCCTGCGCCTGCGCGAACCCGACGGGATGTGGGCCAGCTACGATGTTCTCGACGTGTGGTATCAAAAGGCCGAATTCGGCGATGTGTGGATGCCCTATCTTCACGTGCGGATGACCCCGGGCGAGGGCGCAGGCCATGCCGCCGATTCCTATGGTGAGGATTACGGCGCCTGTGGTGCCGGCTATGCTGCGATCGGCGGGGGGCGTTGAACGTGCACAACCTTATCAAGCGCAATGCCGGCCCGCATCGCCGCAGCAACGCGGAAGGCCGGACACTGGCCGAAAAGCTGGCCGAGAGCGAAAAGGCGCGCGAGGCAGCGCAGGCCGGAACGGCGCCTGCGCCGGCCCCGCAACATGCGCCCGCCGCCGCTCCGGCCGACGATCTGCCGCCGCGCCCGCCCGCCGCGCCCGATGGCGACACCGATTCGATCGTCGCTGCCGCCAAGGTGATGCGCGATCGCTACGCCGGCCGCCCTGCGCCGGCCGCCACCGCCAGAACCTGCCTGATCGTCGATGACAGCCGCGTGATCCGCAAGGTTTCGAGCAAGATCGCGCTCAGTCTCGGCTACGTGCCGATCGAGGCCGAGAACGGCGAGGAGGCGCTGGCGCGCTGCAAGAAGGCGATGCCCGATCTGGTGCTGACCGACTGGAACATGCCCGAAATGGACGGCATCACCTTCGTCACCAAGCTGCGCGCGATCCCCACGCCCAAGGAGCCGGTGGTGGTGTTCTGCACCTCGAACGGCGAGGCCAAGGACATCCACGACGGCATCGCCGCGGGCGCGGACGACTACATCGTCAAGCCGTTTGATGAAGCCGCGCTGCGCGCCAAGCTGGAGAAGCTGGGGCGGTGAGCGATTGTGGCTGAGCGGTTCAGCCGAACAATCGCTTTCCTGCCTCTTTCCATTGGCGACTGCTCGTAAGGCTGCTCGATCGCAACGGTGCCTTGATGCCGGGGCAGACTTCGCGGATCACCGTGCGAAGATTGTCGGCGAGCGATGGTGGAATCCATGGATTGAACGTGATGCCGCTGATCCAGTCGATCTCGATATCGAAATCCATGAATTCAGTAATCGTGTTGGTTTCGGCGATCACTCGCCATTCTTTCTCGTCGCTGTAGCCATCCCGCTTGATGAATGGGATTCGTTCGTAGTCGTCTGGGCCGCGCGCTCCAAGATCCTTCACTTTCAAGTATTGTACGGGACCGGCGCGAAAACCTCGCGTCCTGCGGACGGCCTCTTCCAACGGTTCGCGCTTGAACTCGATGCACACGCCTTCAATGCCAGCGGAGAAGACCCGCCAGTGATGATACGTCTCGGATGCCATCGTGCAGCACAGAGCCAATACCGATTTTGATGAGGATTTCTCACGGTATAGCTTCATAAAGTAGGCGTCATTCGAGTCGTCCCATTTGGACGGACTCAAAAGAACAATCTTGCTCTGCTTCAGTGTTTGCAAAGCGCTGGACATGGTGGTGTAGCGCCGCACGAACTTGTTCAGCGTAGTACCCATCACCGCACCCAGTCCAGCCCGATTTCCTCGAAAATCTCCCTGTCCTCGGCCCAGTTCTCCAGCACCTTGACATGCAGGAACAGGTGCACCTTCACCCCCAGCATCTCGGCCAGTTCCTTGCGCGCCGCCGCGCCGATCGCCTTGATCTTCGCGCCGCCCTTGCCGAGCACGATCGCGCGCTGGTTCTCGCGGGCCACCACGATCTGTTGGTGGATTTCCACGCTGCCATCGGGGCGCAGCTGGTATTTTTCGGGCCGCACCGCGCTGTCATAGGGCAGTTCCTCGTGGAGCTGCCGGTAGAGCTGTTCGCGGGTGATCTCGGCGGCGAGCAGGCGTTCGGAGGCGTCGGAAACCTGATCTTCCGGATACATCCATTCCCCTTCGGGCATCATCCGGGCGAGCGTGTCCTTCATCTCGCTCACGCCTTCACCCGTGAGCGCGGAAATGAAGAACACTTCGGCAAAATCGACCTTGGCCGTCAATTCCTGCGCCAGCGCCAGCAGGGGTTCCTTCCTGGCGCGGTCGACCTTGTTGAGGGCGAGGATCTTGCGTTCGGGCCGGCTTGCGAGGGTTTCCAAAAGCGGCTCCAGTTCATGGCGGCGCTGCTTTACGCTATCAACCATCAGCAGCACCGCGTCGGCGGCCTGTGCCCCTTCCCACGCGGCGCTCACCATCGCCCGGTCGAGCCGGCGGCGGGGGGCGAAGATGCCGGGGGTGTCGACCAGGATCATCTGGGTGGGCGCGCCATCCACCTCGTGCAGCGCGATGCCGAGCATCCGCGCGCGCGTGGTCTGGGCCTTGGGGCTGGTGATCGCGACCTTCTGGCCGACAAGGGCATTCACCAGGGTCGACTTGCCGGCATTGGGCGCGCCGAGCACGGCAATGATGCCGCAGCGGGTGGGGGGAGGGGCGGTGTCTGTCATGGGGCGCTCCTATCGAAAGCCACGCCGCTTGTCGAAGGCCGGGGCGCAGCCGTTGCCGGGTCATTGTCGTTTCGTTGCGGGGTCATTCGCATGCGCCGGCCGAGGCCGGCGATGTTTCTGCTTGGCAGAGCTTCGCTTCCACGTGAAACTTTACGGGAACAAAGAGCCTATCCGAAGGCTTCCAGAAAGGCCTTGGCGGCGAGCTTTTCGGCCTCGCTCTTGCTCGAGGCGGTGGCTTCGGCCGCGCCGACATTGCGGATCGAGACCCGCACAGTGAAGCGGGCGGCGTGATCGGGGCCGGATCGGTCGATGACCTCGTATTGCGGCATCTGCCGGCGGTTGCCAGCGGCCCATTCCTGCAATGCGCTTTTGGGATGCTTGGCCTTGCCGACATCGCCTTCCAGCTCGCGCGCCCACATCCGGTAGATCGCATCGCGCGCAGTGTCGAAGCCGTGTTCGACGAAGCAGGCACCGATCAGCGCTTCCATCACATCGCCCAGGATCTTGTCGCTGTCCGCCCCGCCATCATCGCGCGCCTGCTTGCCAAGGCGGACATGCGCGGGCAGGCCGATGCTGCGGGCGATCCGCGCGCAGGTTGCCCCGCTGACCAGCGCGTTGAGGCGCTGCGAGAGCTTGCCTTCCGGCCCGTCGCCCGCGTGGTAGAGCCAGCTTGCCACCGACAGGCCCAGCACGCGGTCGCCGAGGAATTCGAGCCGCTGGTAATCGGTCGCCCCGCCGCCGGCGCCATTGAAGCTGCCATGGGTGAGCGCTTCGAGCCACGGGGTCTCATCGTCCACCACGAAGCCCTGCGCCTCCAGCCAGTCGCGGGTGGCAGGATCAAGGCCGGTCACAGCGTGTCTCCGATCCGGTTCCAGCGCGCGGCCGAAAGCCATGTCCAGGGCCTGCTCCACTGCGCGCTGCCATCGGTCGACCACACGATGATCCCGGCGCGGCCCACCAGCCGGTCGAGCGGGACAAGACCCACCGCATCACCGGCGGCGGCCGGCCAGCGGCTGTCGCGCGAATTGTCGCGGTTGTCGCCCATCACGAACATCATGCCCTCGGGCACGGTGACGGGGGCGAAGCTGTCGCCCCCGGTGAGGCCGAAATCGAGCACCTCGTAAGCCCTGCCGCTGGGCAGCGTCTCGCGGAAGCGGTGATAGGCGCAGGCCTCGCTGCCGTCATCCTGCCGCACCCGTTCGCCGCCCCATTCGCATCCCGTGTTGGGCGACATGGGCACGAGGAAATCGCGCAAGGGCTCGCGCTGCACCTGTTTCCCGTTGAGCCGCACCTGTCCCCCGACCACCGCGATGGTATCGCCCGGCAGGCCGATCACCCGTTTGATGTAGTCGCTGCCGTCCACCGGGTGCTTGAAGATCACCACGTCGCCGCGTTCGGGAGCGCTGGCCAGCACGCGGCCGGCGGGCAGGGGCCAATCGAAGGGCAGCGAATGGCGCGAGTAGCCATAGGGCCACTTGGCCGCGAGCAAATAGTCGCCGTTCATCAGGCGCGGCAACATGCTCTCCGACGGGATCGAGAAGGGCGAGAATACGAATACCCGCAGCGCCAGCACGGCCAGCAGCAATTTGATGAGAAACCAGAAAAATCCTGAACTCTCCCGGCGGCGCGGCGCGGATGCGGCGGCAAGCGCGGGATCCCGGAAAGATTGGCTCTTAACATCCATCGTCTCTGCCCTTACTCGCCGCCGCAGACTTGCGCAAAGGGGAACGGTGATGATCGGATCGGGTTGGGCACGCGACAAGGCTGGTGTTGCAGCGGCATGGACACAATTGCGCTCGCTGGCCCCGACCACGCTGGCCGGCCTGTTCGCCGCCGATCCCGGGCGCACCGCCGCCATGACCCGGCGGATCACCTGGCCGCTCGCCCCCGGCAGCGAGGCCCAAGCGGGCATGATCATCGACTTTGCCAAGACCCATCTGGGCGAGGCCGAGCTGTCCGCCTTCGAGGCGCTGGCCGAGGCCGCGGGCTTTGCCGCGGCACGCGACGCGCTGTTTGGCGGCGGGATCGTCAATGTCACCGAAGGCCGCCCTGCCACGCATTGTGCCTTGCGCGGCAGCGGCAACGAGGCGCAGGTCGAGGAGGCCGAGGCGCTGCTCGCGCGGATGGGGATGCTGGTTGCCGCGATCCACGAAGGCGCCCTGGGCGAAGTGCGCCATTGCATCGCGATCGGCATCGGCGGTTCGGCACTGGGTCCGGCGCTGGCGATCGATGCGCTGACCCGTGATCTGGCGCTGGTCGATGTGCATGTCGTATCGAACATTGATGGCCTTGCTCTGGAAAAAGCCTTTGCCGTCTGCGATCCGGCCACCACGCTGATTGCGGTTGCCTCCAAGACCTTCACCACCATCGAAACCATGACCAACGCCGCCAGCGCGCTCAAATGGCTGGCGGAAAATGGTGTGGCCGATCCCGGCGGGCGGGTGGTGGCGCTCACCGCCGCGCCGGACAAGGCGGTGGAGTGGGGGGTGGACGAAACCCGCGTGTTGCCGTTCCCCGAAAGCGTCGGCGGGCGCTATTCGCTGTTCTCCTCGATCGGTTTTCCCGTAGCGCTGGCAGTGGGGATGGAGGAATTCGCCGCGATGCTGTCGGGGGCCAAGGCGGTCGATGATCACTTCCGCGCCGCCGAAGGCCGCGCCAATGCCCCGCTGCTCGCGGCCTTTGCCGATCAGTATTACACCCGCCTCAAGGGGTGCCAGACCCGCGCCGTGTTCGCCTATGACGAGCGCCTCGCGCTGCTGCCCGACTATCTCCAGCAGCTCGAAATGGAATCGAACGGCAAGAGCGTTACCGTCGATGGCGAACCGGTTGACGGGCCGACGGCGGCGGTGACCTGGGGCGGGGTGGGCACTGATGCACAGCACGCAGTGTTCCAGTTGCTGCACCAGGGCACGCACCTGATCCCGGTCGATTTCATTGCCTCGATTGCCCCTGGCGACGAACGCGATCCGGCGCATCACCGCATTTTGCTGATGAACTGCCTTGCACAGGGCGCGGCGCTGATGGCGGGCAAGACTGCGGATGATCCCGCGCGTGCCTATCCGGGCGATCGGCCGTCAACCACTATCCTTGTCGATGATTGCGATGCCGCCGCGCTCGGCGCGCTGATTGCTCTCCACGAACATCGCACCTTCGCCAATGCGGTATTGATGGGGATCAACCCCTTCGACCAGTTCGGGGTGGAGCTGGGCAAGGCGATCGCGCGGCAGATCGAATCGGGTGAGGGCGCGTTCGATCCCAGCACCAGGGCACTGATGGAGGCCGCCGGGCTGGCCTGACGCGCGGCTGATGCAAGCGCGTCACGCCGGCGGATTGGCGCGCGCACGGTGATTGCAGTTGTTTTACCGGCGGGTTGCAAATTTTCGTCCGCCGCTAACAAAATGACGCACCATCCCGCGCCGCGCGATATTTCGCGTCGAAATGCCGCGATTGCCGGAGAAGATTTGCACCTTTGGCCCGAAGGGCTTTCGTCAGGGCATGCCGCCATCCTGTTCGGCTTGGCGCTGTTCCGGCGGCGCGGGCGCAGGACGGCGCGGGAGACGGCACCGCGCGCTCCAAGGTCAAGCCGGTGCGGCTGATATCCTTTGATGGCCAGCGCGAATTGCTCAAGACTTCGTCACGCCTGCAGGTGTGGCGCGACGAGGTGGGTTACACGCTCGAAGTCGATGCTGCCGGCACCCCGACCGGGTGCAAGTTGACCGAAGCGTTCCGTATGGCCTACGTCAACGACAAGCTGTGCGAGGTGCTGCTCAAGCACCACACCTTTGAACCGGCGGTCGATAGCGCGGGCACGGCGATTATGGGCAGCTATGAAGGGCGGCTCAACTATCTCGAATTGCGCGAGAAGGATCGAACCTTCGCGCCTCGCACGCGCTGCTTGGGCGATAATCCTTTGACTTTTGCAGACCAAGCGCCCACATGGTGCCTATCGAAGCGCGCTAGCCATGCGTGAAGCGGCGGTATTCTGACATCATCCGCCCCGGCCGCGCCTCGGTTTTTCCCAAGGACTTCCCCTTTCACGCGGGCGGTTTGAACCCCCGCGCTGCGCCCGCAGTCCGTTTGCGACTGGCAGAAGCGCGCCGCACACAATGCGAGTAACACATGACCACATTTGCTGATCTCGGGCTGTCGCAGCCCGTGCTCCAGGCCCTCGACATGAAGGGCTATCACCAACCCACGCCGATTCAGGCGCAGGCCATTCCGCCTGTGCTCAAGGGCCGCGACCTGCTCGGCATCGCGCAGACCGGCACCGGCAAGACCGCCGCTTTCATGCTTCCCGGCATTGATCGCCTGCGCGAGGCCGACAGGCCAATCCCGTTCAAGTCCTGCCGGATGCTGGTGCTTGCCCCCACCCGCGAACTGGCGGTGCAGATTGCCGAGAGCGCCAAGGATTACGGCGCGTTTGCCGGGCTGAAGGTGCAGTGCATCGTCGGCGGCACCTCGGTGGGCAAGGATCGCAACAAGCTGCATCGCGGCACCGATATTCTTGTCGCCACGCCTGGCCGCCTGCTCGATCTGGTCGACCAGAAGGCCTTCAGTCTTTCCGGCATCGAGATCCTCGTGCTCGACGAGGCCGATCAGATGCTCGACCTCGGCTTCATCCACGCGCTGCGAAAGATCCGCGAGCTTGCCCCCAGGGATCGCCAGACGCTGTTCTTTTCCGCCACCATGCCACGCGCGATCAAGGAACTGGTGGGCGGCTATTGCAACGATCCCGTGCAGGTCTCTGTCACGCCGGAAAGCACCACGGCCGAACGGATCGACCAGTACCTGTTGATGGTGCAGCAGGACGAAAAGCTGAGCTTGCTGGAAATGATCCTCAAGGGCCGCCATCAGGTGCCCGGCAGCATCGAACGGGTGCTGATCTTCACCCGTACCAAGCACGGCGCAGACCGCGTGGTGAAGCGCCTCGGCGCGGCGGGGATCGAGAGCAATGCGATCCACGGCAACAAGTCGCAGCCCCAGCGCCAGCGTGCACTGGACGAGTTCCGCAAGGCCCGCGTGCCGGTGCTGATCGCCACCGATGTCGCTGCGCGCGGGATTGACATTCCGGGCGTCAGCCACGTGATCAATTACGAATTGCCCAACGTGCCCGAGCAATATGTCCACCGCATCGGCCGCACCGCGCGGGCGGGCAGGAGCGGGATCGCGATTGCCTTTTGTGCCGAGGACGAGCGCGCCTATCTCAAGGACATCTGCAAGGTGACCGGCGCGGAGCTGGAGCGTCTGCCGCTGCCGGACAATTTCCGTGCCGTGGTGGAAGGCCAAGGCCCGACCAAGCCGGCGCCGCGCCAGCCGATGAAGCGGGTGCAGCCGCGCCCCATCGGCCAGCATGGACCGGCTAAGGGCAAGCGCCGTGCGGCCGGCGAATGTCGTGCGCAGCAGGGCGAACAGCGCCGCGGTGATGGCGATCGTCGTCCGCAGGGCAAGCCCGGCGGCGGCGGTCGTCCGGCGGGCGAGGGCCAGCGTGCCAACCCCGGTGGCCAGAACCGCGGCGGTCGCGGCAGGCGTGGTCGCTCGAGCGGGGGGGGCGTCCGCGCGCGGCGCAGGGCTGATCCCTTGCCGCAGGGGCCATGCCCCGGCATCTGAATACAGGCTGCGCGCGCGTCGGTGGTTGCCGCCACTGGCGCGCCCCGCCATATGCGCTTGCGGCAGCACGGGAGCAGCAGGCACATGGCCGACGCATACGATTTTGATCTCTTCACCATCGGCGCAGGTTCGGGCGGCGTGCGCGCCAGCCGGGTTGCTGCCGCGCACGGCGCGCGCGTGGCCGTGGCGGAGGAATACCGCGTGGGCGGCACCTGCGTGATCCGCGGCTGTGTGCCCAAGAAGATGCTGGTCTATGGCGCGCACTTCGCCGAGGATCTGGTTGATGCGCGAAATTTCGGCTGGACCATTGAAGGCCAGCGCTTCGATTGGGTCGCCTTGCGCGATCACGTGCAAAAGGATGTCACCCGGCTCGAAGGGCTTTATGGCCAGACGCTGAGCAATCACAACGTGACGCTCTTCAACGAGCGTGCCACCATCACCGGCTCGCACGAAATCACCCTCGCCAGCGGCAAGGTTGTCACCGCCGGGCACATCCTGATTGCCACCGGCGCGCGCCCGCTGATCCCCGATTTTCCGGGCAATGAACACGTTATCACCTCGAACGAGGCGTTCCACCTCGATGCGCTCCCGCGCCGCATCTTGATTGCCGGCGGGGGCTATATCGCCAATGAATTTGCCAGCATCTTCAACGAATTCGGCAGTAAGGTGACAATCGCCAACCGCTCCGACACGATCCTGCGCGGCTATGATGAAAGCCTGCGTGACCGGCTGCTCCAGATCTCGATGGTCAAGGGCATCGAGTTCCTGTTCATGGCCGAGTTCGAGCGCATCGTGAAGCAGGACAACGGCACGATGCTGGTCAAGCTCACCGGGCAGGAGCCGCGCGAGTTCGACGCCGTGATGGTCGCCACCGGCCGCGTGCCCAACAGCGAGGGACTGGGGCTGGAGACCATCGGGGTCGAGGTCGGCCAGCGCGGCGAGATCCTGGTCGATGCCTTCAGCCGCACCACTGTGCCCCATGTCTATGCCGTGGGCGATGTCACCGACCGGGTGCAGCTCACCCCGGTGGCGATCCGCGAAGGCCAGGCCTTTGCCGATAGCGTGTTCGGCCCCGGAGAGCCTTATGCGGTCGATCATTCCTGCGTGCCATCGGCCGTCTTCAGCCACCCGCCGATCGCGGCTGTCGGCATGACCGAAGGCGAAGCGCGCAACCGGCTCGGCAGCATCAAGGTCTATCAGGCCGATTTCCGCCCGATGAAGAACGTGGTTGCGGGCCGCAATGAGCGCAGCCTTTACAAAATGATCGTTGATGCCGCGAACGACCGCATCGTGGGGCTGCACATGATCGGCCCTGAAGCGCCCGAGATCATGCAGGCGGCCGCGATTGCGGTGAAGGCGGGGCTGACCAAGGCGGATTTCGACGCGACCATCGCCATCCACCCGACCATGGCCGAAGAGCTGGTGCTGTTCAAATAGGCCCGCGCGGGCCGTGCCGCGCCGGGCTGAAATCCCCGGCGCAAAGCCCTGCTGCCGCGGCATCTTCGGGGAAGGTCAGGCCCAGCACGGCGGCGGCGGCGATGCGCGAAAGGGCAGGGGCGGTCTGGAACCCGGCGCCGCCTTGCCCGGCACACCACACGAACCCCGGCGCATCTGTCGCATGGCCCACCACCGGCAGCTCGTCGGGCGCAAAGCTTCTCAGGCCTGCCCAGCTGTGGCTGATGTGGCGGATGGTGAGGGTGGTGGTTTGGTGTACCCGATCAGCAGCGATGGCGATGTCAAGCTCTTCCGGTGCGGCATCGCATGGCTCGCTTGGGGTCTGGTCCATGCTGGAGGCGAGGATCTGCCCGCGCCCTTCCGGCAGCACGTAGCAGCCTTCGCCAACGGTCTTGGTGAAGGGCCAGCCGCGCACGTCCGCGCCTTCGGGGGCGGAGAAAGAGATCACCGTGCGGCGGCGCGGCGCGATGCCGATCGGGGCAACGCCCGCCATGCGCGCCACCGCATCGGCCCATGCGCCCGCCGCGTTGACGAGGATGGGGGCGAACCATTCGCCCGCAGCGCTTTCCACCCGCCAGCCAGCGCCGCTACGCGTGATCGCGCTGACCTGCGCGCCCGTCACCAGCTGGCCATGATGCGCGCGCAGGATGGCGATGCAGGCTTGCAGCATCGCGTGGGTATCAAGCTTGAGCGATCCATGATCAACCAGCGCCGCCGCGCAGGCTTCGGGGCGCAGCACCGGCATCAGCGCGCGCGCTTCCTGCGGCCCAATCCGCGCGTAATCGCAGCCATTGTGCCGGTGCACCGCCTCCAGTTCATCGAGCGCGGCAATCTGGTCTTCGCGCGCAATATGCAGCGCCGGATGCAGCGTGCCATGCTGGGCCAGCTCGCCCATGCTCAGCGCCGTGAGCGTCCGCACCGGCACATTGCCGAGGCCGTAATGGGCAAAGGCCACGCTGCGCCCCGAGGCGTGGTAGCCCGGCGCGCTCTCGCCCTCCAGCACCATCACCTGCACGTATGGTGCCAGCCGCGCGGCCAGGCTCAGCCCCGCAATTCCTCCGCCCACCACCAGCACATCCGCCGTCTGCATCATCGCGACTCCCGCACTTTTGTCACGTTGACGCTCCGCACGCGCTAAGGCAACGCGTGTGACCAAGAGAGCCACAGGAGAGGAACCCCTCGTGTCCGCCAATATCGCCGAAATGGAACGCCGCCGCGAAGCTGCCCGGATGGGCGGCGGAGCCAAGCGCATCGCAGCCCAGCACGCCAAGGGCAAGCTGACCGCGCGCGAGCGGCTCGATGTGCTGCTCGACGAAGGCAGCTTCGAGGAAATCGACACCTATGTCGAGCATGACTGCATGGATTTCGGCATGGAGACCCAGCGCATCCCGGGTGACGGGGTGGTGACGGGCAGCGGCACGATCAATGGCCGGCTGGTCTATGTCTTCTCGCAGGACTTCACCGTGTTCGGCGGCTCGCTGTCGAAGCGCCATGCCGAGAAGATCTGCAAGGTGATGGACACCGCGATGAAGGTCGGCGCGCCGGTGATCGGCCTCAATGATTCGGGCGGGGCGCGCATTCAGGAAGGCGTGGCGAGCCTCGGCGGCTATGCCGAGGTGTTCCAGCGCAACGTGCTCGCATCGGGCGTGGTGCCGCAGATCAGCCTCATCATGGGGCCGTGTGCGGGCGGGGCGGTCTATTCGCCGGCGATGACCGACTTCATCTTCATGGTGAAGGATAGCTCCTACATGTTCGTCACCGGCCCGGACGTGGTGAAAACCGTGACCAACGAGGTGGTGACGCAGGAAGAACTGGGCGGCGCGATCACCCACACCACCAAGACCAGCGTGGCAGACTTGGCCTATGAAAACGATGTCGAGGCGCTGCTGGCGACCCGCCGCTTCTTCGACTTCCTGCCGCTGTCGAACCGCGACGAGGCCCCCGTGCTGCCCACCAGCGATGCGTGGGACCGTCTGGAGATGAGCCTCGACACGCTGATCCCCGACAATGCCAACCAGCCCTATGACATGCACGAGTGTGTAACCAAGGTGCTGGACGAGAACGATTTCTTCGAGATTCAGCCGGCCCACGCCGCCAACATCATCTGCGGCTTCGGCCGGGTCGAGGGCCGCACCGTGGGCGTGGTGGCGAACCAGCCGATGGTGCTCGCCGGTGTGCTCGACATCAATTCTTCCAAGAAGGCCGCGCGCTTCGTGCGCTTCTGCGATGCCTTTGGAATCCCGATCATCACCTTCGTCGATGTCCCCGGCTTCCTCCCCGGCACGGCGCAGGAGCTGGGCGGGATCATCAAGCACGGCGCGAAACTGCTCTTCGCCTATGCCGAGGCGACCGTGCCCAAGATCACCGTCATCACCCGCAAGGCCTATGGCGGGGCCTATGACGTGATGGCGAGCAAGCACCTGCGCGGCGATTTGAACTACGCCTGGCCCACGGCGGAAATCGCGGTGATGGGCGCCAAGGGCGCGGTGGAGATCATCTTCCGTCAGGAAAAGGACGACCCCGCCAAGATCGCGACACGCACCAAGGAATACGAAGAGCGCTTCGCCAATCCGTTCGTCGCCGCCTCGCGCGGCTATATTGACGAGGTGATCCACCCGCACTCGACCCGCAAGCGCATCGCGCTGGGGCTAAGAAAGCTGCGGACGAAGAGCCTCGAGAACCCGTGGAAGAAGCATGACAATATTCCGCTGTGAGGGCCTCCGTCATTGCGAGCGTAGCGAAGCAATCCAGAGCGGCACGCGAGACGCTCTGGATTGCCGCGTCGCCTGTGGCTCCTCGCAATGACGAAGCTGCCTTGCGTCTACATCATGGCCAGCAAGCGAAATGGGACGCAATATGCGGGCGTGACCTCCGACCTCGCCGGTCGCGCATGGCAGCATCGTGAAGGCGTCGCCGAGGGGTTTACCAAGCGATACGGATGCACGCTGTTGGTCTGGTTCGAACAGCACGACTCGATGGAGAGCGCGATCATGCGGGAAAAGCAGATCAAGGCCGGCAACCGCAAGGCGAAGCTGGCATTGATCGAGGCTGGTGATCCGCAATGGCGCGACCGGTTCGAGGACGTTGCGCATTGACACTGCAACCGTCATTGCGAGCAACTCTGGATTGCTGCGGCGACTGCGTCGCCGCGCAATGACGAATGAGAGAGGAATGGAATGAAACTCGGCCGCTTGAACCACATCGGGGTCGCTACGCCCTCCATCGCGGACTCGATCGCGTTCTACCGCGACGTGATGGGCGCGACGAAAATCCACACGCCGTTCGATCTCGAGGAGCAGGGCGTGAAGGTCTGCTTCGTCGACACCCCCGGTGCGGACGGGGCGATGAACGGCACGCAGATCGAACTGATCGAGCCGCTGGGGGAAAACTCCACGCTTGCAGGCTTCCTCGCCAAGAACCCGCTCGGCGGGCAGCATCACCTGTGCTTCGAGGTCCCCGACATCGCCGAGGCGCGCTCCGAATTCGAGGCGCTGGGCAAGCGCATCCTCGGCCCCACCCGCATCGGCGCGCACGGCACCCCTATCTTTTTCGTCCATCCCAAGGACATGGGCGGCATGCTTACCGAGATCATGGAGACCCCGCGCGAAGGCGCGCACTGGTCGAACTGACCCACCCCGTTCGGAGAGAGAAATGTCCTACGAAACCATCCGCGTCGATCGTGACGGCCCGCTGCTCACCATCACCCTCAACCGCCCCGAGCGTTTGAACGCCATGCCGCCGCAGATGGCGGATGAGATCGGGCAGGCATTCTACGACCTGGGCGATGCGCGCGCGGTGCTGATCACCGGCGAGGGCAAGGGTTTCTGCTCAGGCGCGGACCTTGCGGCGCGCGGCTCCGGCTCGGCGCTGGGCGGCAAGGGCGGCAGCCACGAAGCGCTGGTGGGCCACTACAACCCCGCGATCAGCCAGATTATCCGCGCGAATGTGCCGGTGATCTGTGCGGTCAACGGCCCGGCGGCAGGCGTGGGGTGCTCCCTCGCGCTGGCGGCGGACTTCACCATCGCCGCCAAGAGCGCCTATTTCCTGCAGGCCTTCGTCAATATCGGCCTCGTGCCCGATGGCGGCTCGACCTGGCTGCTCATCCGCGCCATCGGCCGTGCGCGTGCCACGCGGATGATGATGCTGGGCGAGAAAATCTCGGGCGAACAGGCCGAGGAATGGGGCCTCATCTACAAATGCGTCGAGGATGCCGAGCTGATGAGCGAGGCCCGCGCTCTGGCCGAGAAGCTGGCCAATGGCCCGACGGTTGCCTACGCCCAGATGAAGCGCAACATCGCCACCGCGCTCGACCAGAACCTGCAAATGGTGCTGCTCGCCGAGGCCGAGGCCCAGCGCATCGCCGGCGCCACCAAGGACGCGATGGAGGGTGGGATGGCCTTTCTCCAGAAGCGCAAGGCGCAATTCAAGGGGGAATAAGCCCCCCTTGCCCGCTTGCCCAGAGCTTGTCGAAGGCCCGTTTTGCTTGTCTGTGCGTTGCGAGAAAAAGAAGAAGGACGGGGCTTCGACAGGCTCAGCCCGAACGGATGTGATTGAGACATGACCGACAAACCCACCCTTGCCGATTGGAACGCCCTTGCCGCCAAGGAGGTGAAGGGCCGCGACCTCACCTGGCACACGCCGGAAGGCTTCGCGATCAAGCCGCTCTATACGGCGGAAGATCACGCGGGCTTTGATCCCGGCCTGCCCGGCTTCGCGCCCTTCACCCGCGGGGTGAGAGCGAGCATGTATGCGGGCCGCCCGTGGACCATCCGGCAATATGCGGGCTTCTCGACCGCCGAGGAATCGAACGCCTTCTACCGCCGCAATCTGGCGATGGGGCAGAAGGGGTTGTCGGTAGCCTTCGACCTTGCCACCCACCGAGGGTATGACAGCGATCACCCGCGCGTGGTTGGCGATGTCGGCAAGGCAGGCGTGGCGATCGACACGGTGGCGGACATGCAAATCCTGTTCGACCAGATCCCGCTCGATTCCATGTCGGTCTCGATGACGATGAACGGCGCGGTGATCCCGGTGCTGGCCTTCTTCATCGTTGCCGCCGAGCGTCAGGGCGTGAGCCAAGAGAAGCTCGACGGAACCATCCAGAACGACATCCTCAAGGAGTTCATGGTTCGCAACACCTATATCTATCCGCCCGAACCTTCGATGCGGATCATCTCGGACATCATCGCCTATACTTCGGCCAACATGCCGAAGTTCAACTCTATTTCGATTTCCGGCTACCACATGCACGAGGCCGGGGCGACAGCGGTGCAGGAGCTGGCTTTCACCATTGCCGACGGCAAGGAATATGTCACCCGCGCCATGGCCGCGGGGCTGGATATCGATGCTTTTGCCGGCCGCCTCAGCTTCTTCTTTGGCATCGGCATGAACTTCTTCATGGAGATCGCCAAGCTGCGCGCCGCGCGCACGCTGTGGTGGCGGGTGATGGATGGGCTGGGGGCGAAGGACGAGCGCTCCAAGATGCTGCGAACCCACTGCCAGACTTCGGGCGTGAGCTTGCAGGAACAGGATCCCTACAACAACGTCATCCGCACCACGGTGGAGGCGCTGGCGGCGGTGCTCGGCGGCACCCAGTCGCTCCACACCAACGCGCTCGACGAAGCGATTGCGCTGCCCACCGATTTTTCCGCCCGCATCGCCCGCAACACCCAGCTGGTGCTGCAAGAGGAAAGCGGCATCTGCAACGTGGTCGATCCGCTCGGCGGCTCGCACTATATCGAGGCGCTCACCCAGGCCCTTGTGGACGAGGCGTGGACGCTGATCGAGGAAGTGGACGCGGCTGGCGGCATGACCGCCTTCGTCGCCACCGGCGCGCCCAAGGCGGCGATCGAGCGCGCGGCGGCGGAGAAGCAAACCAAGGTCGACAAGGGCGAAACGGTGATCGTCGGGGTCAACAAGTATCGCAAGGAAAGCGAAGACCCGATCGAGACGCTGGAGGTCGATAACCAGAAGGTGCGCGCAGGGCAAATCGCGCGCATCGCCAAGGTGCGGGAAAGCCGGAACGAGGCCGCCTGCCGCGCCGCGCTGGCGGCGCTGACGGAAGGCTGCAAGACGGGCGCGAACCTGCTGGCGCTGGCCGTGGAAGCTGCGCGCTGCGATGCGACGCTGGGCGAGATTTCCTCGGCGATGGAAGCGGTGTTCGGCCGCCATGATGCCACGCCTGCGCCGGTCAAGGGCGTCTATGCCAGCGCCTACGAATTCGACCGCCGCTGGGCGCAGGTGGTGGACGGCGTGGAAGCCGTGGGCCACCGCCTGGGCCGCCGCCCCCGCATCATGATTGCCAAGATGGGGCAGGACGGCCACGACCGCGGCGCGAACGTGATTGCCAGCGCCTTTTCCGACATGGGTTTCGAGGTGATCTCCGGCCCGCTGTTCCAGACCCCGCAGGAATCGGCTGCGATGGCGCTCGAACACGATGTCGACGTGGTCGGCGCGTCGAGCCTTGCCGCAGGCCACAAGACGCTGATTCCCGAACTGATCCGGCTCCTGCGCGAAGCCGGGCGCGGGGACATCAAGGTCACCGCCGGCGGCGTGATTCCCCCGCAGGACTATGAATTCCTGCGCGATTGCGGCGTGCAGGGCATCTATGGCCCCGGCTCGAACGTGGTGGAGTGCGCGGCGGATATTCTGGTGCTGCTCGGCCACAACATGCCGCCGCCTGGAGACTTGGGGGGGTGAGGGGCTGGACGAGGCAGCGGAGTAGCCATGCCGACGGTGATGCGGATCGGTGCGTTTCGGTTCTACTTCTACAGCCACGAACCGAACGAGCCGCCGCATATCCACATCGACCGGGACGAGGCGACGATCAAGGTCTGGCTCGGCAGCCTCGAAGTCGCGCGGAGCCGGGGCTTTCGCGCGCACGAGATCAATGGCATTGTGGCGATGGTCGCCGAACATCAGGCGGCGCTGACGGAGGCATGGCATGAATATTTCGGCTAATGTGACCGACGAGCGCGTGCTCGACGTGCGCTTCGATGACGCCAGCCTGATCGTCGATCTGATGGACGGGCGGACGATCGCGGTGCCGCTCGCATGGTATCCGCGCCTTTTGCACGCGACGCCGGAGCAGCGCGCGCAGTGGGAAAAGGCCGGTGCGGGCTATGGTATCCATTGGCCCGAGATCGACGAAGACCTCAGCACCGAAGGGCTGCTGCGGGGGGCGCCTGCGCCAAAGGCGGCCTAGGATAAAAAATTGATTTTTCTGCGTTTGTTTGGGAATGGTCTGCTCGTCCTCGCTGGAACCGCGTGTTGGCTCGCCGCCTTCAACTTGCCGCTGTTGATGTCTTACCAGCTTGGCTTTTGTGAAAGCGCCGCAGAACTATCGAGGCCGAACCTCGATTGCCCAGAACCCCTTTGGTATTTGATCGGTAACGTAAGCGTTCCTTTGTTTCTGGCGGTTGCCGGAGTTTGGCAAGGTCGCAGAATTGTGAAAGAGCAAAGTTAAGTGGCACCAACTGAACAAATACGCACCGACTGGACCCGCGACGAAATCGCAGGGCTGTTCGATCTGCCCTTTACCGAGCTCTTGTTTCAGGCCGCCTCTGTGCACCGCGCCTATCACCCCGCGACCGAGGTTCAGCTGTGCACGCTCCTGTCGATCAAGACCGGCGGGTGCCCTGAGGATTGCGGCTATTGCTCGCAGTCGGTGCATGCCGACAGCGGCGTCGAGGCGACCAAGCTGATGGATGTGCAGGCCGTGCTCCAGCGCGCGGCGCAGGCGAAGGATGCAGGCTCCCAGCGGTTCTGCATGGGCGCGGCGTGGCGCAATCCCAAGGACCGCGACATGCCCGCGATCTGCGAAATCGTAAAGGGCGTGCGCGCCATGGGTCTCGAAACCTGCATGACGCTGGGGATGCTGGAGCCGCATCAGGCGCAGATGCTGGCCGAGGCGGGGCTTGATTACTACAACCACAATATCGACAGCTCGCCCGAATATTACCAGCGCGTCATCTCCACCCGCGATTTCCAGTGCCGGCTCGATACGCTGGGTCACGTTCGCAAGGCCGGGATCAACGTGTGCTCCGGCGGGATCGTTGGCATGGGCGAGACGAGGCAAGACCGGGTGGGCTTCATCCACACCCTTGCCACCCTGCCGCAGCACCCCGAAAGCGTGCCGGTCAACGCGCTGGTGCCGGTCAAGGGCACGGTGCTGGGCAACATGCTGGCCGACACGCCTTTGGCGAAGATCGACGATATCGAGTTCGTCCGCACCGTCGCGGTCGCGCGCATCACCATGCCGCGTTCGATGGTGCGGCTCTCGGCCGGGCGCGAGTCGATGTCCGAGGCGACGCAGGCACTGTGCTTCCTTGCAGGGGCCAATTCGATCTTCACCGGCGACAAGCTCTTGACCGCGCCCAATGCGGGCGATGACAAGGACGCCGCGCTGTTTGCCAAGCTCGGCCTCACCGCCTTGCAGGGCGAGGAACCCGCGCGCGCCTGCAAGAGCGCGGTTCCGGCCGAATGATTGCCCTGCTGGCGGCAGCGGCCCTTGCCGGCGCGCAGCCCGCGCCGCAGCCGCTGACCATCGGCGAGAGCGTAACGCTGGAGGCGCTGGGCGAGCGGCGCGAGGTCAATATTATCCTTCCGCCCGACTACGCTGCCGAACCGGAGCGGCGCTTTCCGGTAATCTACCTGCTCGACGGCGCGATGAGGCAGGATCTGCTGATGGGCACTGGCCTGATGCGCTGGGGCGCGCTGTGGGGGCGCAGCAAGGATGCGATCATTGTCGGGATCGAAACCCGCAACCGCCAGCGCGAACTGCTCCCACCCACCCGTGATGCCGCCGAACAGGCCCGCTGGCCGACCGCGGGCGAAGGCGCGACCTTCCGCGCATGGATCGCGGACACCGTCAAACCCATGATCGAGGCGCGCTATCGCCATGATGGCACCGCGTTGCTTGTCGGCGAGAGCGCGGCGGGGCATTTCGTGGTCGAGACCTGGGCAGTTACCCCCGGCCTGTTTACCGGCTACGCGGCGATCTCGCCGAGCCTGCAATGGGATGGCGAAAGCCTGTCGAAATGGCTGGCGAGCACCACCGGAGATTATCGCAAGATGCTGCGCCCACCAATCTACCTCAGCCTTGCCGACGAGGGCGGGGCGACCGAGACGGGCATGGAGCGGTTGCTCGCCAGCCTGCCGCCCGCACAGCCTTATTGCTTTTTCGACCGCCGCAAGCAATTGCGCCACGCCACGAGCCTGCACGGGGTGTTTCCCGAAGCGCTGCAATATCTGCTGCCGACCAAGGCTGATTGGCTGGAAAACTACGGCCTCATCCTGCGCTGCGAGCAAAAGGGCGGATAGAATGAGCCTCGGTTTTTCCGTCGATACCCTGCTTCCCAAGGCGCGCGGGGGCGGGCAATTGCGGATGGGGCTGGTGAATCTGGAGGAGCGCGACTGGTTGCAGCCACAGCCCGACCTTGCCGCGCGCGCTGACGGGTTTGCCGAATGGCCCCAAGGAGTGCAGCTTACCCCCGAGGCGGATGCGCCGGGCCGTGAACTGGCGGCGATATTGGGCGTGCAGGGCGCGCTGCCGCAAGCGGCGCTCGCGGTGCATGAAGACCTGTGCCTGCTGACAAAGCGCGAGGGCGAGGATGTCTACCGCCTGATCGGCGCGGCGGTCGCCTGGCCTTCCGACTGGCGCCCGGCCGAGAAGATCGGCCTGCCCCTGCGCGCGCTTCATGCACCGATTGCGGGGTATGAGCAGCAGCTTGCCACCGGGGTCGATCGCTTCATGGAAACCCTGCGCCTCGGCCTCATCTATGGCCGCTGCAACTGGTTCATCGCCGCCACGGGGGAACGCCGCTGGCTCCCCGACCGCCCGCCATGCGAAGCCTTCGCCCATGTCACGCCCCAGAATGCGGGCGAGACCCTGTTCGTGCGCTCCGAACGCCAGACGCTGCGTCGCCTGCCCCAGACCGGCGCGATCGTGTTCACAATTGGCGTCTATGTGACGGCCTTGGGAGCTCTCTCCCCCGCCAATATCGCCATGCTGGGCAAGGCGGTGCAAAGCCTCGTCAGCGGCGAGGGGGATCGCCGGGGCACACCCGCCTATGCCGACAGTCTGGTTGCCTATGCCCAAGGACGCGCCGCATGATGGTCACGCTGCTTGTCCCCTTGCTCGCCCAAGCCGCCCAACCGCCGGTGCCCGAATGGAACTGCGCCGATCCGCAATTCCAGCAGGAAATGAACTGGTGCGCCGGGCAAGAATTCGCGGCTGCCGATGCCGCGCTCAATGCCCAATGGGCAGCCACCGCCGAGGTGATGAAAGCGCGCGATGCCGAATGGGCTGAGCTTGGCTCGTCCGACAGGCGACCGGGCTTCTTCAACAGCCTGCGCGAAGCCCAGCGCGCCTGGCTGCGCTATCGCGAGGCGCAGTGCCGGGCGGACGGCTACACCGCGCGCATGGGCAGTCTTGAGCCGCTGCTGGCGGCCACCTGCAAGACCCGCCTCACCCGCCTGCGAACCGAGGAACTCAAAAGCTTGATCGCGGACGTGGGCGAAGCACAAATCCGCTAGCTTGCAGCTTGGCCCAACCCTCGGCATAGCCTTGGGCAAGAAAGGCTCCCGCTGGAGAGAGGTTGACTGCCCTTGTTCTCGAAAATCCTGATTGCCAACCGCGGCGAGATCGCCTGCCGGGTCATCACCACTGCGAGGCGGATGGGGATTGCGACCGTCGCGGTCTATTCCGATGCCGATGCGCGCGCGCCCTTTGTCGCCATGGCCGACGAGGCGGTGCATATCGGCCCGTCGCCCGCCGCGGAATCCTATCTGATTGCCGACAAGATCATCGCTGCGTGCAAGCAGACCGGCGCCGAGGCCGTGCACCCCGGCTATGGCTTCCTGTCGGAACGCACCGCCTTTGCCGAGGCGCTGGCCGCCGAGGGCATCGCCTTCATCGGCCCGCCGGTGGGCGCGATTGCCGCGATGGGCGACAAGATCGAATCCAAGAAGCTGGCCAAGGAAGCGGGCGTCAATGTCGTCCCCGGCTTTGTCGGCGAGATCGAGGATACCGAGCACGCGGTGCGGATCGCGAACGAGATCGGCTATCCGGTGATGATGAAGGCCAGCGCCGGCGGCGGGGGCAAGGGGATGCGCCTGGCCTATTCCGAAGCCGATGTGCGCGAGGGCTTTGAAAGCGTCAAGCGCGAGGGGCAGAACAGCTTCGGCGATGACCGCGTGTTCATCGAGAAATTCATCTTGAACCCGCGCCACATCGAGATCCAGATCCTTGGCGATCAGCACGGCAATATCCTGTATTTGAACGAGCGCGAATGCTCGATCCAGCGCCGCCACCAGAAGGTGGTCGAGGAAGCGCCGTCGCCTTTCGTCACGCCGAGGATGCGTAAGGCGATGGGCGAGCAATGCGTCGCTCTGGCGCGCGCGGTGGGGTATTATTCTGCGGGGACAGTCGAGCTGATCGTATCCGGCGCCGACCCGACGGGGGAGAGCTTCTACTTCCTCGAAATGAACACCCGGCTTCAGGTGGAACACCCCGTCACCGAGGCGATCACCGGCATCGACCTTGTCGAGCAGATGATCCGCGTCGCCGCTGGCGAGAAGCTGGCGATGACGCAGGATGACATCGGCATCGACGGCTGGGCGATCGAGAACCGCGTCTATGCCGAAGACCCCTATCGCGGTTTCCTGCCATCGACCGGGCGGCTGGTGCGCTACAGCCCGCCGCTGGCCGGCTGGAGCGAGGATGAAACCGTCGCCGGCAAGCCCCGGCGCGGCGTGGCGCGCGGCACCGGCTCGGTGCGCGTTGACGACGGCGTCTATGAAGGCGGCGAAGTTTCGCGCTTCTACGATCCGATGATCGCCAAGCTGATCACCTGGGCGCCGACCCGCGACGAGGCGGCCGATCTCCAGATCGAGGCGCTCGACCATTTCCGCATCAAGGGGTTGGGCCACAACATCGATTTCCTCTCGGCGATCATGCAGCACCCGCGCTTCCGCTCGGGCGATCTGACCACCGGCTTCATCGCCGAGGAATTTCCCGAAGGCTTCCACGGCGCGGCGACCGGCGAGGATGTGAAGCGCATTCTGGCTGCCGTGTGCGCGGGCAACGAATTCACCCTGCAATCGCGCGCGCGTCAGATCAGCGGTCAGCTTGACGGACCGCTGCCGGTGACGAGCGAATGGCTGGTCAAGCTTGGCGATGAACGTTTTGAAGTCAGCTTGCGCGATGGCCATGCGCTGGTCGATGGCGTGCGGGTGGAAGGCACCTGCACCTGGCGGCCGGGCATGGTGCAGGCCGAGGCAACCGGTAAGGTCGGGGATGGGCCGGAGCACCGGCTCGGCCTGATTGTCGAGCGCATCGGCAACCAGTGGAAGGTGACGACCCGCGGCGCAGGCCACACCGCACTGGTGCTGCCGCTAAGGCTGGCGCGGCACGAGAGCCTGATGCTCGAAAAAGTGCCGCCCGATCTGTCGCGCCTGCTGATCTGCCCGATGCCGGGGATGCTGGTGAAACTGCACGTGGCGGAAGGCGAGATGGTGCAGCCCGGCCAGCCACTGGCGACCGTGGAGGCGATGAAGATGGAAAACATCCTGCGCGCCGAAAAGGAAGGCGTGATCGCCAAGATCAACGCCGCCGAGGGCGAAAGCCTGGCGGTGGATGCGGTGATCCTCGAACTGGAGTAGCGTGCTGAACGTTGCGAACCGCGACTTGACCGGCGCAGGCTTCGGCCGGGTTTGCGTCAGGTGACTATCTTGCTGCCGTGCGGCGAAACAATCTTGCTGCGCCTATTGTCGAATTGCGCCAAACGGTTGATATTTCGCGCCAGTTTGCGGTCAGCGTTTGGCTAACGAACGCGAACCAGGCGTCACTTGCCACGCCGAGTCGCGGGATCTCCCGCGCTCGCGGATTGAATCTCGGTGGGAGGATTTGATCGTGGCACACACGGGAACCGGTTTTTTCGACCGCAAGGGCAACTTCTTCAAGACCGCGCGATGCGACCGTGAGCGATCTGGCGAGCCTGCTCGGCCAGATCGGCGAGGGTGAGAGCCTGGCGCCGGGCATCGCCTGCATGCTGCTCGAACGCCGCGCCGAGATCGAGCGGCTGTTCGCCGAGCGTGACCAGATGCTTGAAGAGGAAGCCGCGATGAAGGCCGCGCGTCAGGGCGAGGCGGCCGACAACGTCGCCAAGCTGCCGACCCGTCCGGTCGCCTAATCCGCGATCAGCGCCACGGCGCGGATCCAGCCGGCGCTGGCGCGCTCGATCTTCACCGGAAAGCAGCTCACCATGAAGCCATGCGGGGGAAGGCTGGCGAGGTTGGCGAGCTTCTCGATTTGATAGTAAGGCCGGATGCGCCCGGCCTTGTGGCCTTCCCAGATGATCGCCGGATCGCGGGTCTCGGCCCAGCGCTTGGCGGTGTGGCTGAAGGGCGCGTCCCAGCTCCAGGCATCGGTGCCGACCACTTCGATGCCCTGTGCCGTCAGCCACAGCGTCGCCTCGGCGCCAAGCCCGACGCCCTGATCGGTGAAGTCTGCCGTTCCGTAAACCGCGCCCGACTGCACCAGCACGATATCGAGCGGCTGGAGTTCGTAGCCGATCCGCGCCAGCTCCGCCTGCACCTCGGCGGCGCTGACGACATGGCCGTGGGGCAACCCGGAAAAATCGAGTTTCACGCCGGGGCGAAAGAAGCGGTCGAGCGGGGCTTCGTCGATGCTGGGGGCGGGGCGCGCGCCTGAATCCGTGGTGGAATGGTAGTGCCACGGCGCGTCCATGTGGGTGCCGTTGTGGGTCGAAAGTTCGACGAATTCCACCGCCCAGCCTTCGCCGTCGGGCAGATCTGCGCGCTCCAAGCCGGGAAAGAACATCGCGATCTGTTCCCACGTCGTCTCGTGGGTCATGTAGGTGACCTTGGGGCGCATCACCGCGGGATCGGAGAGCACGGCGTTGGTGATCGGGATCGAAAGATCAATGAAACGGGTCATGCGACAAGCTCCGCGTCAAGGAAGGCGGTAATATCGGCCATATCGACATCGCGCGCCACGTAGGCCTCGCCCAAGGCGCGCAGCAGCACGAAGGGCAGGGTGGTGCCTTCGGCCTTCTTGTCGTGGCGCATGTGATCGACGAGGTTCCCGCCGTCGCAGCCAAGGCCGAGCGCGGCGAGGCTGGCGGGCAGGCCGGCAGCGGCAATCGCGCTAGTCGCCCGTTCGGCGTCCGCCAGCAAAATCTCGCCCCGCCGCGCCGAATAGCGCGCCGCCAGCACCATGCCGAGCGCCACCGCCTCGCCGTGCAGCAGGCAGTCGGAAAAGCCGGTTTGCGCCTCCAGCGCATGGCCGAAGGTGTGGCCGAGATTGAGCAGCGCACGCCTGTCGCGCGTCTCGCGTTCGTCCTCGGCGACGATCCGCGCCTTCATGGCGATGCTGGTGGCAATCGCGTGTTCGAGCGCGGCGGGCTCGCGCGCCAGCACCTTCGCGCCGTTGGCTTCGAGCCAGGCGAAAAAGGCGGCATCGCCCAGAAGGCCGTATTTGAGCACCTCGGCATAACCCGCGCGCATTTCGCGATCCGGCAGGGTGGCGAGCACTAGCGGGTCGATCAGCACGAGGCTGGGCTGGTGGAAAGCGCCGATCAGGTTCTTGCCCGCACGGGTGTTGATCGCGGTCTTGCCGCCGACCGAGGAATCCACCTGCGCCAGCAGCGTGGTTGGCACCTGCACGAAGCCGCTGCCGCGCTTGGTGATGGCGCAGGCAAAGCCGACGAGGTCTCCCACCACGCCCCCACCAAGTGCAATCACGTGGTCCTTGCGGGTGATGCCCAATGCCAGCAGCCAGTCGCACAAGTGTTCCAGCACGCCCCAGCTTTTCGCATCCTCGCCCGGTTCGACCACGAACCAGTCGGCGGCATGGCCAGCGGCAGCGAGGCTGCTTTCGAGCATCATGCGGTAAAGCCGGTGGGTGTTGCTGTCGGCCACCACCGGCACCTTGCGCTGCGCACCATAGCTTTGGAGGTACGGAGCGGCGGCCGCAGCGAAGCGGGTAAGCAGGCCTTCCTCGATCCGGACATCATAGGCGCGTCCGGCCAGCGCCACGGGGATTACAGCCATTGGTCAATCGCCTCGATGATGGCGCGGGCGGTGTCGGCATGGGGGCCGTTATCGCTGACCACGCGGATGGGGGCCTCGGCATAGAAGGGCGCACGGGTCGCGGCCAGCCGGGTGAGGATTTCGCGGGGGTTGCCGTTCTTGAGCAAGGGCCGCGTGTTGCGCCTTGCGGTGCGTTCCACCAGTGTGTCGATGTCGGCATCGATCCACACCGCGATGGCGCGTTCGAGGATCAGCGCGCGGGTGGCAGGATCGACAAAGGCCCCGCCGCCGGTGGCGATCACCCCGTGGCCTTCCTCGATCAGGCGGGCAATCACCCGGCGCTCGCCGTCGCGGAAATAGGGTTCGCCGAACTGCTCGAAAATTTCGGGAATCGAAAGCTGCGCGGCCGCAACAATCGCCTCGTCGGCATCGACGAAATCACGCCGGAGCAGACTGGCGAGCTTGCGGCCGACGGTGGTCTTGCCCACGCCCATCAGTCCCACCAGCACCACAGGACGGGTGATGCGCGCGGCGATGGCGTCCAGATTGGCAGGCGCGGGATCGGTTGATGCAGGCTCGGCGGACATTGCCGCACGGCCTATAGATGGGCTAGGGCGCGTGCAATATGGCAAACCGATCCCGCCCTTCGCCGGCCCGGCAAATTCCTTCGCGCGAACCCTCGCGGCCCTTGCGTCTGCCGTCGCGGCGGGTGATGATCGGAGCGATGATCGGTCTGGCGCTGGCCGGTCTGGCGTGGTTTGATGGCGGCGAGGAAGCGCTGCATCCGATCGCGCAGGAGATTGCTTTGCCGGGAGCCGTGCGATGAAGGTGGCGCGCACCCGTGGGATGCAGGGTCTAAGCGTGCTGGCGCTGGGCCTTGGCGGAGCGATTGTGGGCGCTAGCCTTGGCGGTCTGGCGAGCGCGCAGGGCAAGCCCGAATCGATTCTGCCCCCCGGATTTGACGATCCCGCGCCGGCCCCGACACCCACCCCGCGTCCTGCGCCCACCGCCGCTCCGGTGCCGCAGGCCCGTCCGAGCACGCCTGTTCCGCTTCCGTCCCCCGGCACGGTCCTGCCCAGCACCGTGCCGCCCGCCGTGCCTGACGATGCCCCGGCGCTGCCCGCGATCACCCGCGACGAGCTCGCTCGCCTGCCGAGCCTTGAGGAGCTGGAGAACATGTCGACCGAGGAGCTTGACCAGCTGCTCGGGCTGAAGCCGAAATTCGACATTCCCCCCGGTGCCCGCCGCGCGCTCACGCGCATCGGGGTGATGGCGACGCAAGAGGGCGGGTTGCCGCCGCGCGCGCTCGCCAGCCAGTCGGACAAGCTGGTGCGCGCCGTGCTCAATGGCACGCGCGGGCCGATGGTCTCGCGCTGGGGCCATATCCTGCTGCGCCGTGCGCTGGCGAGCCGGCTGGCTGCGCCGCTGGGGATGGACCCGGTCGAATTCGCGGCCCTGCGCGTCGGCGTGCTCAACCGGCTCGGCGAATTCGCCGTGGCGCGCGCGCTGGTGCAGGATATCGACACCGCTGACTGGTCGCCGGCGCTGACCGCCGAGGCGCTGACCGCCTATCTCGGCAGCGGCGACATCACCGGCGCCTGTCCGGCGGTGCGCATGCAGGGCTCGGCGCGCGATGATGGCGAATGGCAGCTCCTGCAGGCGATCTGCAACGCCTATGCGGGGGAAACCGCGCTGGCCGCCTCGCAGCTTGACCGCGCCTTGTTCCGCGGGGTTGCGCCGCGGATCGACGTGTTGCTGGCCCGTCGGTATGCGGGCGCGGCGGGGCGTGGTCAGCGGGCGGTGCAGATCGAGTGGGAGCCGGTCGAACAGCTCACCCCGTGGCGCTTCGGCCTTGCGACCGCCTTGGGTGAGCCGGTGCCGGAGAAGCTGCTCGAAGCCGCGCTGGGCGGGGCCGATGGCGGCTATTACGCCCGCTCCGGTGCGCTCTTGCCGATGCTGCCTGCCGAACAGCGCACCGGTTTTGCCGGACACGCCGCGCGCGAGGGCATCCTGTCATCGCAGGCGCTGATCGATCTCTACAGCGCAGTCTATGCCGACAGCACCGCCGAGAGCGAGGCCCGCACCCACGCCGCATCGCTGCGCGAGGCCTATGTCGCCGCCGATCCTGCCGCGCGGATTGCCGCGATGCAGCGCCTGTGGGATGCGGGCGAGGCCATTGGCGGCGGCGACGGTTACGGCGCGCGCGTGCTCACCGCCTATGCTGCCGCGCGCATTCCGGCCGATGCCGCCCATGCCGAGGCGGCGGGCGCGCTGATTGCCGCGATGCTCGCCGCCGGGCTTGATCGCGATGCGCTGGCGTGGCGCGATGTGGTGGATGAAGGCTCGCTCGGCTGGGCGCTGATCGTTCTGTCCGCGCCGCGCAGCAACGGCGTGGGGCAGGGCGCGGTCGAAAGCTTCATCGGCGATGATGACAGCGCCGAAAGCCGCAAATCGGCCTTTCTTGTCGCAGGCCTTGCCGGGCTTGGCCGGCTCGATGAGGGCGATGCTGCCGCGCTGGCCGAAGATCTGGGTTTCGATCTTGCGCGTCAGACCCGCTGGAGCCGCGCGATTTCGCGCGCCGCGGCGGTCAACAATCCGACGCTGGTGGCGCTGCTGGCGGGGCTGGGGATGCAGGGGACGAGCTGGGAGCAGATGACCCCGCTTCACCTCTATCATATCACGGCCGCGCTCACCCGCGTGGGGCTGGAGGCCGAGGCCCGGATGATCGCGGCCGAGGCGGTCGCGCGCGGGTAATGTCGGCGGCGACCGAGGCGTTCCTCGCGATGCTCGCCGCCGAGCGCGGCGCGGCTGCCAACACGCTTGCCGCCTATCGCCGCGATCTCGCGCAGGCCGAGGAAGCGATCGGCGATCTTGCCACCGCGAATCGCGGTGCTGTTGCCACTCTCGCCCAGGAATGGGGCGCGCTCGCGCCTGCCAGCGTGGCGCGCAAGGCCTCGGCGCTCCGGCAGTTCTTCGGCTTTGCCATCGACGAGGGATGGCGTTCTGACGATCCGTCGGGCGCGCTCCCGGCCCCGCGCACGCGCCGTCCGCTGCCCAGGGTGCTCGGCCATGCCGACATCGCCGCGCTGTTTGCCCGCGCCGAGCTCGAGGCAGCCGCCGAGGCTCCGCTTGCGGTGCGTACGCTTGCATTGATCGAGCTGCTCTACGGATCGGGCCTGCGCGCTTCGGAGCTGGTTGGCCTGCCGCTGGTGGCTGTGCCGCGCGATGCGCCGTTCCTTACCATTACCGGCAAGGGTGGGACAGTGCGGCTGGTACCGGTGGGCCGCCGCGCGCTGGAGGCATTGTCGCGGTGGCTGGCGCTGCGCCCGGGAATGCCCGCCTCGCGCTACCTGTTCCCATCGACGGGCAAGGTGCCGCACCTCACCCGCGTGCGATTGTTCCAGTTGCTCAAGGCGCTTGCGGCCCGGGCCGGGCTTGATCCGGCGCGCATCAGCCCGCACGTGCTGCGCCATGCCTTTGCCACCCATCTGCTTGAAGGCGGTGCGGACTTGCGAAGCTTGCAGACCCTGCTGGGCCACGCCGATATTTCCACCACGCAAATCTACACCCATGTCGAGCCTGCGCGGCTGGTTGCGCTGGTCAATGCACGGCATCCTTTGGCGCAGGCGCTTGCCACGCGCCCCGCATCAGACTAGCGCCACACCATGATTTCCTATCTCGATTTCGAGAAGCCGGTCGCCCAGCTGGAAGATCGCATCGCCCAGCTTCGCAGCGTCAACGCGCTGCACGATGTCGATGTCGCAGCTGAGATTGCGCGGCTCGAAGCCAAGAGCACCGAGCTGCTTGCCAGCACCTATGCCTCGCTCACCCCGTGGCAGAAGACCCAGGTTGCGCGCCATCCGCAGCGGCCGCATTTCCGCGACTATGTCGCCCATGCTTTCAGCGACTTCATGCCGCTGGGCGGGGATCGCTGCTATGGCGATGACTTGGCGATCATGGGCGGGTTTGCCACGCTCAACGGGCGACGGGTGATGCTGATCGGGCACGAAAAGGGCCACGATACGCAAAGCCGCATTGCCCACAATTTCGGCATGGGCAAACCCGAAGGCTATCGCAAGGCGATCCGCCTGATGGAACTGGCGGGCCGATTCGGCCTGCCAGTGGTGACGCTGGTGGATACCTCGGGTGCGTTTCCGGGGGTCGAGGCGGAAGAGCGCGGTCAGGCCGAAGCCATCGCCCGCGCAACCGAAGCCTGCCTTGCGCTGCCGGTGCCGATGGTTGCCGCGATCGTGGGCGAGGGCGGGTCGGGCGGCGCAGTGGCGCTGGCCGCGGCGAACCGGGTGCTCATGATGGAACACGCGGTCTATTCGGTGATCAGCCCCGAAGGCTGCGCTTCGATCTTGTGGCGCACCTCGGAAAAGGCCCCCGAAGCGGCGCAGGCGATGAAGGTCACGGCCCAGCATCTGAAACGCGACAACGTGATCGACCGGATCGTAAAGGAGCCGGTCGGCGGCGCCCAGCGTGATCCGGTGGCTGCGGCGCGAATGCTCGGCGCGGCCCTGACCGAGGAAATCGATCTGCTTTCGGGCATGGATGGCGCGGCGGTGATCGCCCAGCGCGAAGCGCGCTTCCTTGCCATCGGCGGTTAAGGTTGCCTTGGCCAGATCTTGCTCTGCGCGGGTTTCCGGATAGGCTTGGGCCAGAACGGAACAATCGGCGATGCAGGACAAGGGAGCGATCATGGCACGATTTTCACGCAGACAACTTGCACTTGGCGCGGCTGCGCTGGCGCTGGTGGGTTCGGCGGGAGCCGGGGGTGCGGCGCAGACCCCCCGCTCCGGCAGCGCCATCACCCCGCAGGAAGCGCAGATGGGTGCGCAGTATCACCCCCAATTCCTTGCCGAATTCGGTGGAGCGATGAGCGGGCCGCATGCCGCCTATGTCGAGCAGGTGGGCAAGAACATCGCGGTGCAATCGGGCCTCGGCAATGCGCGCGACAGCTTTACCGTCAGCCTGCTGAATTCGCCGGTGAACAACGCCTTCGCGGTGCCGGGCGGCTATATCTACACCACCCGCCAGCTGGTGACGCTGATGAACAACGAGGCGGAACTGGCGGCGGTGCTCGGCCACGAGGTCGGCCATGTCGCCGCGCGCCACAGCCAGCGGCGGCAGAAAGCCGCGCAGCGCAATTCGATTTTTGGTATTCTCGGCGCGATCGGTTCCTCGATCCTGCTGGGCGATTCGCAGCTCGGCAACACCCTGTCGCGCACCTTCATGGAAGGCTCGCAGTTGCTCACCTTGCGGTTCTCGCGCAAGCAGGAATTGCAGGCGGATGATCTGGGCATCCAGTATCTCGCCCGCGCGGGCTATGATCGCCGCGCCATGGCCACGGTGCTGGCGAGCCTTGCCGCGCAGAACGCGCTCGATGCGCGGCTGGCGGGACGCAATGCGAGCGTGCCCGAATGGGCCTCGACCCACCCCGATCCGGCCAGCCGGGTCAAGGGCGCGCTTGCCAAGGCCGGCAATGGCGCGGGCGGTGTCACCAATCGCGACACCTTCCTCACCCGGATCGACGGGCTGCTCTATGGCGACGATCCGGCGCAGGGAATGATCGAGGGTAGCCAGTTCATTCATCCCGATCTGCGGCTGTCGTTCACCGCACCCCAGGGCTTCTACATGGTCAACGGCACCACGGCGGTGACCATCCAGGGGCAGGGCGGACAGGCGCAAATGACGCTCGCGCCCTACAACGGCAATCTCGATAGCTATGTGCGCAGCGCCTTTGCCGCACTTGGCGGGAAGGACGCGACGCTCGCGCCGCAGCAGTTGGAGCGCACCACGGTCAACGGCCTGCCCGCGGCCTATGGCGTGGCGCGGGTGAACAATGGCAATGCGCAGGTCGATGTGGTTGTCTATGCCTATGAATTCGCCCGCGATCGGGCCTATCACTTCACCGCGATCGCCCCAGCGGGGCGGGCGGGAACGTTCAATTCGATGTTCCAGTCGATGCGGCGGATCACCGCGGGCGAGGCGGCCGCGGTGGTTCCGAAGAAATTGCAGGTAGTGACAGTGGCGCGCGGCGACACCGTGGCGAGCTTGGCGCGGCGCATGGCCTATCCAAGCGCGCAGGAGGAACGCTTCCTCGTGCTCAACGCCCTGCGCCCCGGAGACGCGCTGGCTCCGGGGCAGAAGGTCAAGATCGTGGTGCGTGCGCGCTAGGGCAGGTTATGGACGGCACGCACAAACGAAAAGCGGCGGAGGTTGCCCTCCGCCGCTTCGCGTTAAAGCCTGGTGCCGGAATTACGCGCTGCCGGTGCCCGGCGACATCTTTTGCGAAACATTGTTGAAGGTGCCCTGCAGGGTGGTGCCGAGCGACTGCATGCCGACGATAGCAGCCACGGCGATGAGCGCGGCGATCAGGCCGTATTCGATGGCGGTCGCGCCAGCTTCATCACGGATGAGGTTCTTGAAAAAGGTCATGTTTAGTCTCCTGGTTTCGGTCTTCGGTACCCACACCGTTCCGCTTGGCCCGGCCCGGTAGTTGCATTTTTAAGAAGCAAGAATTGAGAAATTCCTAACTCGACACGCTGCGATGTCAGGATCCCATGGCTTCCACAGACGCCGTCTCGACGTTGCGCCACGTCCCGATTGTCACGTCAGCGACAGATTGGAGCGAGACGATCATGGCAACAACGATGAGAGCAACGATCAGTCCGTATTCGACGGCGGTGGCGCCAGAGGTGTCGTCCCTCATGGTCCGGAGAAAGGTCGTCATCATCTTGCGGGCACCTGTCTATTGCGTCCTGACGAGGCCGAAAATCGGATGGGCGGATTAAGAAAAGGTTATCGAGCGGCACATGAATGGAAAAATATCCGACGCGGCATCGGGCTGGATCGCGGTGGTGGCAGGGGCGCTGAAACATGCCGACGGGCGCTGGCTGATGCATCAGCGCCCGCCCGGCAAGCACCATGCCGGCCTCTGGGAGTTTCCGGGGGGCAAAGTGGAACCCGATGAAATTCCATCACAATCTCTGAGTCGCGAGCTGCACGAGGAACTGGGTATCCGGTGTGATCCTGCAACGCTGGCGCCTGCCGGCTTCGCCGAAACCCGTGTGCCGGAGGCAGGTCGCCAGATTGTCATCCTGCTTTACACCGTCACCCGCTGGCGCGGCGCGCCGGCGGCGCTCGAAGGCGGGGCGGTGGGCTGGTTCACGCCCGCCGAGGCACGCGTCCTGCCGATGCCGCCGCTCGATCAAGTGCTTGCCGCGCAGCTGTTCCAAAATCGCTGATAGATCGCAAAAGCCCCTTGCCAAGCATGGCCGACCCCCCTAAGTGCGCCGCTCCAGCGCGCACCCGTAGCTCAGCTGGATAGAGCACCAGACTACGAATCTGGGGGTCAGAGGTTCGAATCCTTTCGGGTGCGCCAACAAGGCCCGCTTCCTCGCAAGAGGAGGCGGGCCTTGTTGGTTCTGGGCTCGTTTGCCCTCGCGGCAAATCGCTGCGCGATCGCCTCCGGGTGGGCGGGCTCACCGGCGCGTGGCCGGTCGGCCTTGCGGTGCCGCTGGCACCGATGTGCGCCGTATCGCGCGCACCTTTTATTCCCCCACGCTCTCCTCAAGCGCGTCCATATCCGCGTCCGACAGGCCGAAATGGTGCCCGGCCTCGTGGATCACCACGTGGCGCACCAGTTCGGCAAAGCCGACGCCGGTTTCCTCCAGCTCGGCCAGCAGCGGCTGGCGAAACAGGCTTATCACCGGCGGCATCCGCTCGTGATCCCATTGCGATTGTTCGGTAAGGGCAATGCCTTCATACAGTCCGGTCAGCTCGTAAGGATCATCGATCCCGACCGCGGCGAGCTGTTCCGCGCTGGCGAACTCGGCCACCCGCAGCACCACATCATCGAGGCGGTCGCGGAACGGTTGCGGCAGGCCACGCAACACTTTGCGCGCCTGCTGTTCAAACTCGGCGGGACTGGGGCTGGGCACGCGGCATGTCCTTTTTTCCGGCGCCGAAGGGATGCATTGCGCCTTTTGCGTCCTACATTGCGTATTATGAGGCCTGACAGCATTGGTGCAACCGGCGCAAGCTGTGGAACGTCAGGCGATTTGGACGGTTAGAGTGTCGCGGGATCGACCGGAGAGGGGCGTGGGGCCGCACGGGCCTGATTGCCAGTTTGCGAAGAAAGACCAGACAGCATGAATTATGTTTGCGCGCATGATGACGAATTCGATCCCGACAATCCGCTCGGCAAACCGGACGTGCCAGACCATGTGCAGGATGCGATCCGCACCCTGATCGAATGGGCCGGCGATGATCCGGCGCGCGAAGGGCTGCTCGACACGCCCAAGCGCGTTGCGCGCGCCTGGCTGGAATATTGCGCGGGCTACAAGGAAGATCCGGCGATGCATCTCGCGCGCCAGTTTTCCGAAGTGGGCGGCTATGACGAGATCGTGATCCTCAAGGACATCCCCTTCCAGTCGCATTGCGAACACCACATGGCGCCGATCACCGGCAAGGCGGCGATTGCCTATCTGCCGCGCAACAAGGTGGTCGGCATTTCCAAGCTGGCCCGCGTGTTGCACGGCTTTGCTCACCGCTTGCAGATCCAGGAACGCCTGACCGCCGAGGTCGCGCAGTGCATCTGGGACAATCTCGAACCGCATGGCGTGGCCGTGGTGATCGAAGCCCAGCACGGCTGCATGACCGGGCGCGGGGTCAAGACCCACGGGGTCGAGATGGTCACCAGCCGCATCCTCGGCTGCTTCATGGATGATGATCGCAGCCGCAAGGAAGTGATGAGCCTGATGGGCTATTGATCGGCCTGTCTGCGATTAACTGCATGTTTATAAATGATATTTCTCCTTGCATGTGATGAAATAGCATTACTTTTGCTTGGATGCGGGGCGCTTGGCTGCTAGGCTCCAAGCAATCACCGGCTGGATCAAAAGGCCGGGATAAGGCAGGAGACCGATAATGAACAAGCTTGCTTTGGCGGGCCTTGTGGCAGCCGGCTTTGCCGCTTCGCCGGCGCTCGCGCTTGAGCATGAAGTGGTGATCGATCGCGCGCACGGCCCGATTGCGGCCGATTACAAGGGGTCGGTGTCGATCGAAACCACCCAGGTCGGTGCCGCCGACGTTGCCGGGCGCCCCAGCACATTGGCCTGCCGCTGGACCGCCTCGCTCATCCTCGAACGGGTCGCCCGCGTCGGCCAGGGCCTCCAGTCGCGCCGCTCGCTGAGCAGCAAGGGCGTGGCCAGCGGCGCACGTCCGGGCTGGTGCGAAACCAACGCCAAGGCGATCGAAAAGCTGGTTGATGCCCGCAGCGATACCTTCCGCACCGCCATGCTCGCGCTGGGCGAGCGTGACCGCGCCGCCATTCTTGCCGAGGCCGAAAGCGCCAGCAAGACCAGTGGCGGCTGATCCGCCTGACAGGACGGGCGGAATGAGGGGAGTCGGCGCGCAGGGGTGCCCCTTTTTCGTATTTGCGATGAAGGCCAAAGCGTCATAGCCTGTGCTCCGGGATCCACCCGATGGCCTAACCAAGGAGCACCACAACGATGATCCGCACGCACACCTCTCGTCTTGTTCTCATCGCTGCGCTGGCTGCGGCACTGGCCGCCTGTTCGGGCGAGGCCCCGGCCGACAAGCCCGCCGAAACCGCTTCTGCCGATGCCACCGCTGCCGCAGGTGCGCCGGTCGATGTGGCGGCCGTGCTCAAGCAGCGCGAGGACAACTTCGAGGCGATCGGCGATGCCTTCAAGGCAATCCGCGGCACGCTGGAAAAAGATGCGCCGGATTTTGCGCTGATCGCCACCAACGCGAGTGACATCAACACCCGCGCCAAGCTGATCGAAACGCACTTCCCGGCCGGCACCAGCGTGGATGATGGCCTCAAGACCGAGGCGCTGGCGACGATCTGGCAGAAGCCCGACGAATTCAAGGCCGCCGGCCAGAAGCTGATCGACGAAAGCGCCAAGCTGGCCGAGCTGGCCAAGGGTGGTGACAAGGCGGCGGTGGGCGCGCAGGCGATGGCGATGGGCGGCGCGTGCAAGGGCTGCCATGACAAGTTCCGGCTCGACGACAAGAAGTAGGTTTGCATGAGCGAGCCTGATGCCGCGCAACCTGCGCTCGCGCCTGATGTGAGGGTGTGGGACGGGCTGCTGCGCCTCGCCCACTGGAGCTTTCCGCTGCTGATCGTGATCATGTGGTGGAGCGCGGAAAACGACAAGTGGGCGCTGCATCGCCGTGCCGGGCTGGTGCTGCTCGGGGTGCTGGTGTTCCGGGTGGTGTGGGGCTTTATCGGCCCCGAAACCGCGCGTTTTGCACAGTTTGTCAAAGGGCCGGGCGCAGTGCTCGCCTATCTGCGCGGGGACAGGAACGCAGGGCCGGCGATCGGCCATTCGCCGCTTGGCGGGTGGAGCACGCTGGTGCTGCTCGGCGCCATGCTGCTGCAGGTGGGCATGGGCCTGTTTGCGGGCGATCCCTATGACGGGATGACCGGGCCGCTCAATCCGCTGGTCGGCGTGTCGCTGGCTGATACCATCACCGATTGGCACGAGGCTTTCTTCAACGTGCTGCTCGGCCTGATCGTGCTGCATCTGGCCGCGATCACCTTTTACGCGGTGCGCGGCAATGATCTGGTCAGCCCGATGGTGGGCGGGGCACGTCCGCCGCTCGCGGGTGTGGCCGGGATTGGTCCCCTGCCGTGGCTGCGCGCCGCGCTGGCGCTGGGGCTGGCAGGCGGGCTGGCACTGTGGGTGGCCTATGGCGCGCCGCCGCTGACCTGAAGCCTGTGCGGAACCAACGAAAAAGGGGTGCTTCCCGCGATGGAAAGCACCCCTTTCAATTCGGTGGCTTAGGCGCTGCGTCTTACAGCTGGCCAAGCATATGCTCCGCGCTCGACACCTTGAAATCGCCCGGTTGCTCGACGTTGAGCTGTTCCACCACGCCGTCGTTGATCACCATCGAGAAGCGCTGGCCGCGCTTGCCCATGCCAAAGCCCGAACCGTCCATGGTGAGGCCCAGCGCCTCGACGAAATCGGCATTGCCGTCGGCCAGCATGGTGATGTCGTCGCTGCCGGCGGCCTTGTTCCACGCGCCCATCACAAAGGCATCATTGACCGCGGTGCCGACGATCTCGTCGATGCCCTTGGCCTTGAGTTCGGCGGCCTTTTCGACGAAGCCCGGCAGGTGCTTGGCCGAACAGGTGGGGGTGAAGGCCCCGGGAACCGAGAACAACGCGACGCGCTTGCCGGCGAAATAGTCGCTCGACTTGACCGGCTGCGGGCCTTCGGCGGTGGCTTTCACCAGCGTGACATCGGGGAGCTTGTCGCCAACGGAGATGGTCATGTGTGTCGTCCTTCCTGACAGGGGCCTTTCAAGCCTTTCCTATAGCGGTCTCGTGCGCGCGGGCAACAAATAGACATATAAAGATAAGTTTATATTTGCTTCGGGCAGGCCTTGCGGCTAGGGGCGGGGCAGGAGCAGACCCCGCGAATGCGGGCTCCGATCTGCGCTTAGGAGACACGCACATGGCCACCCTCGCTGCCGCCCCTGCCCACGAATATGTCATCAAGGACATCGCCCTTGCCGAATTCGGCCGCGACGAAATCCGTATCGCCGAAACCGAAATGCCCGGCCTGATGGCGCTGCGCGAGGAATTCGGTGCGGCCCAGCCGTTGAAAGGCGCGCGCATCACTGGATCGCTGCACATGACGATCCAGACCGCGGTGCTGATCGAAACCCTCGTCGCCCTGGGTGCCCAGGTGCGCTGGGCGACCTGCAACATCTTCTCGACTCAGGATCACGCCGCTGCCGCGATCGCCGCGCGCGGTATTCCGGTGTTCGCGGTCAAGGGCGAAACGCTGGCCGATTACTGGGACTATGTCGGGCGCATCTTCGACTGGTCGAGCGAGGCCGATCCCGAGCTTACGGCCAACATGATCCTCGATGATGGCGGCGATGCCACCATGTTCGCCCTGTGGGGCGCACGCATCGAAGCAGGTGAGGAACTGCCCGCGCCCGGCAATGCCGAGGAAATCGAATTCCAGCGCGCCTTGAAGGCTTTCGTCGCCGCCAAGCCCGGCTACCTCACCCGCACGGTCAAGAACATCAAGGGCGTTTCGGAAGAGACCACCACCGGGGTAATGCGGCTCTATCAGATTGCCAAGCAGGGCAAGCTCCCGTTCCCGGCGATCAACGTGAACGATTCCGTCACCAAGTCGAAGTTCGACAACCTCTATGGCTGCAAGGAATCGCTGGTCGATGCGATCCGCCGCGCCACTGACGTGATGCTGGCCGGCAAGGTTGCCTGCGTCGCCGGTTACGGCGATGTCGGCAAGGGTTCGGCCGCCTCGCTGCGCGATGGCGGCGCGCGCGTGATGGTGACCGAGATCGACCCGATCTGCGCGCTGCAGGCAGCGATGGACGGCTTCGAGGTTGTCACCATGGAAGAGGCCGTCAAGCGCGCTGACATCTTCGTGACCGCGACCGGCAACGAGGACGTGATCACCGCCGAGCACATGATGAACATGAAGCCGATGGCGATCGTGTGCAACATTGGCCACTTCGACAGCGAGATCCAGATTTCCGCGCTCAGCAATTACGAGTGGAAGCAAATCAAGGAAGGCACCGATCTGGTCACCTTCCCCGATGGCAAGTCGATCATCGTGCTGGCCAAGGGCCGTCTGGTGAACCTTGGCTGCGCCACCGGCCACCCGAGCTTCGTGATGAGCGCGAGCTTTACCAACCAGACCCTGGCCCAGATCGAGCTGTTCACCAAATCCGACGAATATGACAACGATGTCTACGTCCTGCCCAAGCATCTCGATGAAAAGGTCGCGGCGCTGCATCTGGAAAAGCTGGGCGTGAAACTGACCCGACTCAGCCCTAAGCAGGCGAAATACATCGGCGTGCCGCAAAACGGCCCGTTCAAGCCCGATCACTACCGCTACTGAAAGCTTTGCCCCTCCGTTCCTGCGCCTTTTTCACGGCATTGGGGGCGAGGGGGTGGAACCCCGTTGCACTGGCGCGGTGAGGCGCATAGCGGGTGAGTGATGGATACCTCGCCGGTTTTGCTTGTGTTGATTGCCTTGCTGCTTGCCGCATGGGCGGTGGGCGCAGGACTGGTGGTGCTGCGCGCGAGCCGCTCGATGAAGCGCGCGCGTGCGCTCAAGTCCAGTCTCAAGCGGGTGTCGGCCTTGCTCGATGTGGCTCCGGCGGTGCCGATGCTGGTGCGGGTTGACGGGCGGATCGAAGGGCCGGACAAGCTGGCGCGGCTGCTCGGCCTGCCGGCGATGCCCCAATATCTTAGCGAGCTGGCAAGCGCGGATGCTTCGGGCAAGGGCGGGGGGCTGACGCAAGAGCAGCTCGATCAGCTCTGGGCCAAGGTGCAGACCACCCAGAAAAGCGCCGCGCCCTTCCGCATGGCGCTCAATCCGCCCGGTTCGCAGCGCAGCCTCGCGCTCTACGGCACGCTCGCCGATCCGCAGGTTTCGCCCGGCGGGGCGGCGCTGGTGTGGGTGTTCGACTTTACCGAAAGCCATGCCGAAATGGCGCGGCTGCGCGCGGTGGCGGCGCGGGCGACGGGGGATTTTGCCGCGCTCGTCGGCCTGATCGAGGCCGCACCGATGCCGATGTGGTTCCGCGGCGCTGATCTTTCGCTCCAGCTTGTCAACCAGGCCTATGTCGATGCTGTCGGCGCAGCCAGCGCCGCCGAGGTGGTGCAGGGCCAGATCGAGCTGCTCGAACCCGAAGGCGGTCGCACGCCTGCCGAAATCGCGCGCGACACGCTGCGCCGTCAGGAAAAGTCGGAACGCATCGTTGCGGCCACGCTCCATGGCGAGCGCCGCAGCTTGCGCGTATCCGATCTGCCGCTTGGGCACGAAGGCGTGGCGGGCTATGCCATCGACATCGAGGAGCAGCAGCAGGTTGCCCGCAATTACCGCGCTTTCCGCGAGGCCCAGCGCGCGCTGCTCGATCAGCTTTCGGTTGGTGTGGCGCAGTTCGATGCCGAGGAGCGGCTGACCTTTGCCAACCGCCCGTTCCGCCGCCTGTTCGCTCTGACCGACGAGGCGATCGAGGCGCGCACTCCGTTCGAGCGTTTCCTTGCCGAAGCGCGCGAAGGCGGTCGCACGCCTGAGGTGCGTGACTTTCCCGAATGGCGGCGTGAACGGGTCGGATGGTTCGGAATGCAGGAAACGCTGGAGGAAGCCTGGCCGCTGCCGGGCGGCACCCACCTGCGGATCATCGCCCAGCCGCTGCCCGATGGTGGCCTGGTGCTGATCGCCGAGGACCGCACCGAACAGCTGGCGCTGTCGGCCGTGCGCGATACCCTACTGCGGACCCGCACGGCAACGCTCGACAGCCTGTTCGAGGCGCTGGCCATCTTCGCCCCCGATGGCTCGGTGCAGTTGTGGAACCGCAGCTTCGCGGGCACCTGGGGCCTTGCCCCGGAACTGCTCGACGCGCATCCCAGCGCCGATGAACTGCTCGGCGCGATCGGGCGCAATCTGGTGCGACCCGAGGAAGCGGCGTTGATTGGCGCGGTGGTGCGCGCAGCCACGCTCGACCGGCGCGAGAAGGGCGGGCAGGTTGATCTTGCCGACGGGCGGACCCTGCGCTTTGCCGGAGTGCCGCTGCCCGATGGCAACGGGCTGTTGACGGTGCTCGACATCACCGCCTCGCAGAAGGCCGAACAGGCCCTGCGCGAACGCGCCGAGGCGCTGGACGAGGCCAATGCGGTCAAGGCCAGGTTCCTCGCCAACATGAGCTACGAATTCCGCACCCCGCTGACCACCATCGGCGGCTATGCCGAACTGCTCAAGGCGGGTGTCGCCAGCGATCCGCAGGCGGCGGGCGAATATGTCGATGCGATCCTCGCCGCGGTCGAGCGCCTGAGAGAGCAGGTCGAGAACGTGCTCGATCTGTCGCAGAGCGAGGCGGGGCTGCTGCCGATCCGCAAGGAACCGCTCGATCTGCTCGAATTCCTCACCAAGCTGGTGCGCGAGCGTGAAGCGGCGATCATTGCAGCGGGTCTCAGCCTCGATCTGAAAGGGCGGCGCGGGCGGGTGATCGACGGCGATCCACGCCAGCTCGGAAGGGCAATCGGCAATCTCATCGACAATGCGATTGCCGGAACCCCCGATGGCGGGCGGATCGTGATCGAGATCAGGAAGGCCCCGGAAGGCGGGGACAAATCGGTCGAAATCAGCATTGCCGATAATGGCCGCGGCATGACTGCGCAGGAACTCGCCCGCGCCCAGGGCGGTTTGCGGACCGGCAGGGACGGCGCGCCCGAACGCCGCACCGGCCTTGGCATCCCGCTCGCCCGGCAACTGATCGAGGCCCATGACGGCACGCTGGAAATCGCCAGCCGCAAGGGCGTGGGCACCACTGCGACGATTCGCTTGCCGTGAGCGCGGCACGCGAGATTCTGCCCGATCTGGCGGCGATGGCGGATTATGGCGCACGCATCGCGGCGCGCCTGCGGGCGGGCGATGTGGTTGCGCTTGAAGGCGGGCTGGGGGCGGGCAAGACCACGCTGGCCCGCGCCATTCTGGCCGCGCTCGGCCATGCGGGCGAGGTGCCTTCGCCAACCTTCACCATCATCGAGACCTATCCCGCACCGCCGCTGCGGCTGGCGGTGGTGCACGCCGATTTCTACCGTCTCGAAAATCCCGGGGAACTCGTCGAAATCGGCCTCGACGATTACCGCGAAGGCGCGGTGTTGCTGGCCGAATGGCCCGATCGCGCGGGGGGCTTCGGCCATGAACCGGGATGCCTTGCAATCACGCTGTTGACCGAGCGCGAAAGCGGGGAAGGCGGACGGATTGCGATTGCCCGCGGCGGGGCGGATTGGGTAGGGCGGATGCCATGATCGCGCTTCCTACAGGTCTTGCTGAATTTGTTGCCCGTGCAGGCTGGGCCGATTGCACTGTCGCGCCGCTGCCCGGTGATGCCTCGTTCCGGCGTTATTTCCGGCTGGTGAGGGACAGTGGCGAATCGGCGATGCTGATGCACGCGCCGCCGCCGCACGAAGACCCCGTGCCCTTCCTCCATGTCGCGCGCTGGCTCCATGAAAATGGCCTGCGCGCGCCGGCAATACTCGCTGCCGAGCCGCAGGCGGGCTGGGTGCTGACCGAGGATTTCGGCAATGATCGCATGCGCGACTGGCTCGACGATAATCCGGGTGATGAACGTGCCGCCTATGAAGCCGCGGTCGAGGCGCTGGTTGCGCTTCACCGCCTGGCGCCCGGCCCTTTCGCGCCCTACGACATGGCGATCTATGCCCGCGAGGCGGCGCTGCTGACCGAATGGTATTGCCCCGCGCAGGGGCTGGATGTGGACGTGGCCGGCTATGCGGCGGCGTGGGAGGAAGTGCTGGCGCCGGTTCTCGCTCGGCAGAACCCAGGGGTCACGGTGCTGCGCGACTATCATGCCGAAAACATCATGCTGCTGGGCGGACGGCCGCAAGCGCCACAGGGGCTGATCGACTTCCAGGACGCGCTGGTCGGCCATCCGGCCTATGATCTCGTCTCGCTGTTACAGGATGCCCGGCGCGACGTTTCCGAAGACCTCGAAACCGCGATGCTGTTCCACTATGCCCATCATGCCGGGGTGAGCGACGAGGAATTTCTTGCCGATTACGCCCGGCTGGGTGCGCAGCGTAACGCCAAGATCGTCGGCATCTTCACCCGGCTCAATGCGCGCGACGGCAAGCCGAAATATCTCGCGCTGATCCCGCGGGTGTGGGACGCGCTCGAACGCGATCTGGCGCATCCGGCGCTTGAACCCGTGTCGCGCTGGTTCGATGCCAACATCCCGGATGCCCTGCGCCTTGCGCGCGGAGCCTTTCCGGCATGAACGCGCCGCTCGCCTCTGACACCGCGATGGTGCTCGCTGCGGGGCTGGGCAAGCGGATGCGTCCGCTCACCGCCACCCAGCCCAAGCCGATGGTCCGGGTTGCGGGCAAGCCACTGATCGACCATGCGCTCGATCGCCTGGCCGATGCGGGCGTGGCCAAGGCGGTGGTTAACGTCCACTATCTTGCTGATGCGCTGGAGGCCCATGTCCTTGCCCGTCGTGCGCCGCAGGTGACAATCTCCGACGAACGCGCGCTGCTGCTCGAAACCGGGGGCGGGATGGTTCGGGCGCTGCCGCATCTGCCCGATCCCTTCTTCGCGCTGAATGCCGACAACATCTGGCTCGACGGGCCGAACAGCGCCTTTGCCGAACTGTCGCGGCGCTGGGATCCGGCCGAGATGGACGCGCTGCTGCTGCTGGTGCCGCACGCGCGCGCGGCCAATTTCAGCGGACCGGGCGATTTTCACATGGACGCGCTGGGCAAGCTTTCGCGCCGCCGCGACGGGCGCATCGCCCCGTTCATCTACACCGGCATCCAGCTGGTCAGCCACCGCCTGCTGCGCGATGCGCCGCAAGGGCCGTTTTCAACCAACATCCTGTGGAACCGCGCGATTGCGGAAGGGCGGCTTTACGGCCTGTCGTTCAGCGGACTATGGTTCGAAGTCGGCACGCCGCAGGCGATCGGCCCGACCGAGGAGGCGCTGACGGGTGGCTGATGCGCGCCAAGCCGGCCCGCTGGTCTATTCCATCGCCGCGCATCGCGGCTTTGCCGATGCGCTGGTGGCAGGGCTGGCGCCGCGCTATCGCGAGCCAGGCTTCGGTCTTGCCCGACTGACGCTGCTGGTGCCCTCGCGCCGTGCCGCGCGCACTTTGTCAGAGGCGTTCATTCGTCACGCCGGGGCCAAGGGCGAGAGCGGGCTGTTGATGCCGCGCATGGTCGCGGTGGGCGATCTTGATCTTGACGAGAAGCTCGGCGCCGCGCTCGATCCGCTGGGCGCGGCGGATATTCCGCCGGCCTGCGATCCGGTGGCGCGCTGGCTGTGGCTCGATCGGATCATCGCCGAGGAGCGCGCGGCCGAGGGCTTGGAGCCGCTGCCGGGCCGCGCGCGGCTCGATCTGGCGCGCGAGATGGCGCGGACGATGGACCGGCTGCTGGTTGAGGAAAAGACCGTCGCCGACTTGTGGGAAAGCGATGCCGTGCTCGACCAGCTTGGCAATCTCGCCGGGCACTGGCAGCGTTCGATCCGCCTGTTCGCGCGGGTCAATGCGCGCTGGAACGCGGTGCTGGCCGAGCGCGGCGAGGTCGATGCCGCGACCAGGCGCAACCTGCTGTTCGCCGCCGCCGCCAAGCGCTGGAAAGAGAAGCCGCCGCCGCATCCGATCCTCGCGGCCGGGGTCACCAGCGCCGCCCCCGCGCTGGCGCGGCTGCTGCGGGTGATTGCCGAATTGCCGCAGGGCGCGGTGATCCTGCCCGATCTCGACCGCGAGATGGATGATGCCGCGTGGGAGGAACTCGGGCTGGCGGGGGCTTCGCGGGAACCGGGCGGGCCGGTGTTCGGGCCGGATGACGCGCTGACCCATCCGCAATATCACTTGAAGCTGCTGCTCAATCGGATGGGGGTCAACCGCGCCGAGGTGCAGCCCTGGCACCGGCGCGGGATGGGCGCTGCCGAACCGGCGCGCAGCCGGGCGATCTCCTCGCTGTTCCTGCCTCCGCAGGCGAGCCGTTCGTGGATCACCCTTGATGCTGATCGGCGGCGGCTGGCGGGTGTGCGGCTGCTCACCTGCGCCACCATCGAGGAGGAAGCGCAAGGCATTGCGCTGCTGGCGCGCGAGGCGCTGGAGCTGCCGGAAAAGCGCATCGCCATTGTCACCGCAGATCGCTCTTTGGCGCGGCGGGTGGTGCAGCATCTCGAACGCTGGAACATTGCGGCTGACGATTCCGCCGGTCGTCCGCTGGCGCTGACCCCGGCGGGGCGGCTGTTCGGCCTGATCGCTGAAATCGCTGCCAATGGCCCCGATCCGGCGGCGCTGGTCGCTGCCTTCGCCCATCCTTTGGTGTGCGCCTGGGACGCGGAGACGCGCCGGGCCTGGCTTGCGGGCCTGCGCGCCTTCGACCGCGCATTGCGCGGCCCTGCACCCGCCCCGGGGCTGGAGTCGCTGCGGGCAGCGGCGCGCGAGGCCAAGGTCGAAGATTGGTGGGACGGGGCCGAGGCGCTGGTCGCGCCGCTGGGCGAATGGCCCGCTGTCATCCCGCTGGCCGAGGCGCTCGACCGCCTGACGCAAGCGGGCGAGGCCTATGCCCGCTCCGCCCTGTGGGAGCGCGAGGACGGGCGGGCGCTCGGCACCATGGTCGAGGACCTGCGCGCGCAGGCCGAGGCGCTGGGCACGCTGATCGAAACCGTCGATCTTGGCGGCACCTTGCGTGATTGCATGGACGCCGTTGCGGTGCGCCCCGGCTATGGCGGGCATCCGCGCGTGGCGATCTACGGCTTGCTCGAAGCGCGCATGGCACGGGCGGACCTGGTGATCTGCGGCGGTCTCAATGAAGGCAGCTGGCCACAGCCGCCCGCTGCCGACGCGCTGCTTGCACCCGCGATCCTGCGCGCGCTGGGGGTGCCGGGGGCGGAGTTCCGCATCGGCCTTGCCGCGCATGATCTTGCCGGCTGCATGGGCGCTCCGCAAGTGGTGCTGAGCCGCTCGCTGCGCGATGCCGAGGGGCCGACACTGCCCTCGCGCTTCCTTTTGCGGGTCGAGGCGCTGCTGGGCAGCGATCTGGCCAAAGATCACCGCGAGATCCGCATCCCCGCGTTGCTCCCGCAGCTTGATCGCCAGCGCCCGGCCGCGCCCGAATACCCGCGCCCCGCGCCCGATCCGTCGCCGGACAAGCGCAACGTGCCGATCAAGGTCACTGCACTCGATCGTTTGCTGGGCGATCCCTATCAGTTCTATGCACAGGCCATCCTCGATCTGCGGCGACTTGATCCGCTCAGCGCCGATCCTTTCAGCGATCCGGCGCTGCGCGGCACGCTGGTGCACGACATTCTCGACAAGTGGCACAAGTCGAGACGCGCCGGTCCCGGCCTGGCAATTGGTCCCTTTGCCGAACAGCATTTTGCCGCAGCCCGGGTCCACCCGCTGTTCCGCGCCCTGTGGCAACCGCGGCTGATTGCCGCGCTCGAACGCTTCGCCGGGTGGGTGCAGCAGGGCGAGGCCGAGGGGCGGGTGGTGTTGGCGAGCGAGATTTCGGGCGAGATGGAGGTTGACGGGGTCAAGGTCATGGGCCGCGCTGACCGGATCGACCGGCTGGCGGACGGCAGCCTCGCGATCGTCGATTACAAGACCGGCGCTCCGCCCAAGAAAAAGCAGGTCATTGCCGGTTACGCGCTGCAACTGGGCCTGCTCGGGCTGATCGCCCGCGACGGGCGATTTGCCGATGACAAGGCGGGTCTGTTCGTCACCGGCACGCCCACCAGGTTCGAATATTGGTCGCTCGGCAAGGCGAAGAAGGATGATGGCTTCGGCTACCAGGAAACGCCCATGAAAGAAGGCAAGGCCAGGACCGGGCTTGAGCCTGAGCACTATCTGCCGTTTCATGCCGAGAAGCTCGCCGGCGCGATCCGCGATTACATCAAGGGCCGCAAACCCTTCATCGCCAGGGAAAATCCCGATTACGAAGGTTACAATGAATATGATCAGCTGATGCGGCTGGAGGAATGGATCGTGCGCCTCACCGGGCGGGAGGACGGGGCATGAGCGGGGGCGGAAACGGCCTTGTCTTCCCGCTTGAGGACAACCAGCTCACTGCGGCCTCGCCAGAGGCGAATGTCTGGCTCTCGGCCTCGGCGGGAACCGGTAAGACGCAGGTGCTCTCCGCCCGGGTGCTGCGCTTGCTGCTGCGCGCAGAAGTCGAACCGTCGCAGATCCTGTGCCTGACCTTCACGAAAGCGGGCGCGGCGGAGATGGCGAACCGCATCAACGCGGTGCTGGCGCGCTGGGTGCGGCTGCCACAAACGACCTTGTTCAAGGAACTCGGCTACCTCGGTGCGCCGCAGGATGATGCCACCCGCGACCGCGCGCGCAGCCTGTTCGCCAGCGTGCTCGACTGCCCCGGCGGCGGCCTCAGGATCGATACGATCCATGCCTTTGCACAATATCTGATTGGCAATTTCCCCGAAGAAGCGGGCCTCGCGCCGGGCACACGGGTGCTCGATGATCGCAGCCGCGAGTTGCTGGCGCGCGCGGTGCTGACCGATATGGTCGAGGAAGCCGAGGCGAGCAATGACCGCCGTATCCTCGATGGTCTCGCCCAGTTCACCATCCGCAAGGATCCCGGCGCCCTGCACAGGTGGCTGATGCGCGCCGCCGCAGCGCAGGAGTTGTGGGAAGGGCCGGATGCCTGGCAATCGCCGATGACAGGGCGCGTGCGCCAGTTGCTGGGAATGCCTGCCGACGCGGACGAGAACTGGACGAACGCGCCGCTGCACCCGGACATCTTCCCCGATCACCAGCTCGAATCGATGCTGCCCGCGCTCGATGGCTGGAAGGCCAAGACCGGGCAGGAGATCGCTGCCTTCGTCCGCCACTGGCTTGCGCTCGATGGCCCGGCGCGCGCCGTTGCGGCTGCGGGGTTCTACACCACACTGCTCAAGAAGGACGGCGATCCGCGCAAGATGGAAGCGCCGGCCAAGGCCGATCCACAGTTCCCCGCACGGCAGGAGGAAATCGCCCAAGCCCTGCGGCTGGTCGAGGAACGCCGCGCGCTGCTGGCCTGTGCCGAGATCGTCACCAGCGCGCTCGAAATCGGGCGCGCCTTTGCTGTGCGCTGGGAGGCACGCAAGGCGCGCGAAGGCTGGCTCGATTTTGCCGACCTGATCCGCAAGGCCGCCGCGCTGCTCGGCCGATCGGACGCCGCCGACTGGATCCGCTACAAGCTTGACCGCCACTTCGATCATATCCTGATCGACGAGGCGCAGGACACCAACCAGAGCCAGTGGGATATCGTCGAGGCGCTGATCGACGATTTTTTCACCGGCGAAGGCGCACGCGGCGATCGCTTGCGGACCATCTTCACCGTCGGCGATTACAAGCAGGCGATCTTCGGCTTCCAGGGCACCAGCCCGGAAAACTTCGCCCGCGCCAAAGAGCGCATCCATGCCCGCATTCGCGCCGCGCAGCAGGGCATCCGCGCCAGCCGCACCCACCGCCGCGAGCCGGACTGGCAGGATCTTGATCTCGGCAAGTCCTACCGCACCGCCGATATCGTGCTCGGCTTCGTCAACCGCATGATCGATCTGCTCGGTTTTGGCGAATTCGGGCTCGACCAGCCCCCGGCCAAGCACGAGGGCGCTGTGCGCCCCGGCCTTGTGACGCTGTGGCCGCCGGTGTTCGTGCCGGCCGGCGCTCAGGAGAAGATCGACGACGAGGAAGACACCGGCAGCGGGCCGGACTGGGTGCCGCGCAACGACACCGAACTCGCCGGCAAGATCGCCGAACAGGTGCGCCGCTGGGTCACTCTCGACGAGCCTTTCGTGCTGGAAAAGGGCGAGCGCCGTCACGCACAGGCGGGTGATATCATGGTGCTGGTGCGTCAGCGCAAGGAACTCGCTGCCCAGATCGTGGCCAAGCTCCACGCGCGCGGCGTGCCGGTGGCGGGGATCGACCGGCTGCGGCTGGGCGCGCCGCTGGCGGTGAAGGATGTGCTGGCGGCGCTGCGTTTTGCCGCGCAGCCGCAGGATGATCTTGCCCTTGCCAACCTGCTCGCCTCGCCGCTGATCGGATGGAGCCAGGAAGATATCCTTGCACAGGTTCCGCGATTGCCCCAACAGCGCCTGTGGGATCACCTCAGACGCGCGGACGCGCCCGCCGTCGTCGCCGCCACCGCCGACAGATTGCGCGAGCTCCTGCGCCGTGCTGACTACCACACCCCGCAGGCGTTGATCGCATGGTTGCTCACCGGCCCATGGCAGGGCCGCGCGCGGCTGGTCGAGCGGCTCGGGAGCGAGGCCAATGATCCGCTCGACGAGTTGATCAACGCCGCCTTTGCCTACGAGGCCGAGCACTGGCCGAGCCTCGCCGGGTTCCTGACGTGGTTCGATGCCGGGACGGGCGAGTTGAAGCGCGATCCGGACAGCGCCAGCGGGCAGGTGCGGGTGATGACAGTGCACGGTTCCAAGGGCTTGCAGGCACCAATCGTGATTCTGGCCGATGCCACCGGCGCGCCGGGCGATCCCGGCGATCTGGCGCTGGCAGACGATCCCTTCGGGCTGGGCGCGCCCCACAAGCGCGAAGTGCCGCTGCCGCCGCTGTCCAAGGCCGAGAAGGCCGGGCCGGTCAGCGCCGCCGAACAAGCGGCGAAACATGCGGCGATGCAGGAACACTGGCGCCTGCTTTATGTCGCCTTGACCCGCGCTGAAGAAGCGCTGTTCATCGGCGGGTCGCTGGGCAAGACCGAGGCGAAGCAGGGCGAGCCGCACGCGGACAGCTGGTATGCGCGGCTTGCCCCGCTGTTCGAGGGCGAACAGCTGGACGATCCGATATGGGGCTGGCGCAAGGAATGGGGCCTGCGCGCCGCGCCGCTGGAAAGCGACGGATGCGCCGCGGCAGGGCCGGCATTGCCGGATCTGCCGCGCTGGATGACCACCCCCGTCGGCCCTGAGCCGCGCCCCCCGCGCCCGCTTGCGCCCTCGGCCGCGGGCGAGGAAGCGGGGGCCGAGCCGCCTCTGCCGCGCGAGGCCGCGCGCGAGGCGGCAAGGCGCGGGAGCCTGATTCACAAGCTGCTCGAACGCCTGCCCGATGTGCCTGCCGATGCGCGGGCCGAGGCGGCACGGCGCTGGCTTGAACGGCAGGCCGGCGATTGGCCTGCGGCCGCGCGCGACGAGATGCTCGCCGCCGCAATGGGCGTGCTCGATCATCCCGGCTTCGCCGCGATCTTTTCAGGCGCAGCGCTGGCCGAAGTGCCGCTGGCTGCGATCGTCGACGGGGTGGTGGTGGCGGGCACGGCGGATCGTCTGCTGATCGAGGAGACGCGCATTACCGTGGTCGATTTCAAGACCACCCGCCGTCCGCCCGCCAGTGCCGCCGAGGTGCCGCTGGCGACGCTGCGCCAGATGGCCGCCTATGTCGCTGCCCTGGAAGCGATCTATCCGGGCCGCGAAGTACGCGCCGGCGTGCTTTATACCCATGCTCCGGTGCTGTTCGAACTCGATCCGCAGGTGCTCTCTGAGCAAAAGCATGCCTTGCAAAGCCCGCAGCAAACCTTGGCCTTGCCGGATATTGCGTGAAAACCTGTCGTCACTAGATTGCCATGCAACGCGGCGCGCTCCTATGGTCGGCCGCCAAAGGAGATAGCGAAATGGCCACTGTCAACGTCACCGATACAAGCTTTGCGGCCGATGTGCTGGGGAGCGATGTCCCCGTGCTGGTCGATTTCTGGGCTGACTGGTGCGGCCCGTGCAAGATGATCGCCCCTGCGCTGGAAGAAATCAGCGATGAACTGGC
>JBKBOH010000008.1:0-77497 GCA_046294975.1 Erythrobacter sp.
CATACCGGTTGACCGCGACGGCGGCTTCATCCTCCAGCACCAGCACCCGGCTCCATTCGCCCCCCGCCGAAAGCCCGTACTGGGTGCGGGTGTTGACACAGCCGTCGGCGGCCCAGTCGAAGGCGACATCGTCGGTGCGCGCGGTGGTGACGCGGCTGCGTTCAGGCACCAGCGTGCAGATCAGCGCGCCCTCGGCAGCCATGTCGCTGCCCGGCGTGGTGTCCGGCGCAGCATCATCCTTGTCGAGCGCGGCGGCGACCTTGTTTTCGATCGCGGCAAGCCCGGGGCGGGTGAACCACGCCGTCAGCGCGCCGATCAGCGCAAGCCCCGCGAAGCCGGCGGCCATAGCGGCGCGCTTGCGGGTGTCGGGTTCGCGCCGCCACACCGCCGCCGCATAGCCGCTGCCGATCGCCGCCAGCAGCGCCAGCAGCGCCAGCGCCATCGCGTTCTCGCGCGCATCGAGCACTTGCATCTGCGCCGCCAGCCGCGCCCTCTCGCGGGCCTCGCTATCAGCCTGCGCGCGGATCGCCAGCCGTTCGCGCGCGGCGGCCTGTTCGGCCGCAAGCCGCTGGCGCTCCTCGGCGTTGAGATCGGCGATCGAGCGGCAGGGCAGGGCGTTGACCACCGGCTCCACCCCGCTCGCCTTCAGGAAGGGCAGCAATTCGCGCAAGGACACCGCGAAGTAGAACTCGGCATCCCCGCCAGCGGCATCGGCGCTGAAGCTGTTGACCCCGATCACCCGCCCGCACGGATCAAGCAGCGGCCCACCCGAATTGCCGCGCGCGATGGGGGCGGTGTGGAGGATCGTGTCGAATTGCCGTGAAGGCCGCTCGCCCGACAGGAACCCGCGCGACTTGACCGCCGGCTGCGGGCGGAACACATCCGCGATATCAAGCCCCTGCGCCAGATCGACATTCATCGGATAGCCCACCGCCGAAACCTCGCCGCCGGTGCCACCCGATGCAGCGCTCGCCAGCGCCAGCGGCGGCAGGCGCAGCGCGCCGCTGGCGATTTCGAGCAGCGCCAGATCGTTGCGCGGGGATATGGCGATCACCCGGGCAAAGGCCCCGCCTTCGCCCTCGGAGGGCACGATCCCGATCCGCAGCGTATCGTCCTGGCTCGCCTCGCTCACCACATGGGCATTGGTGACGATCCTCGTCGGGGAAACGGCAAAGCCGGTGCCGTGGCTGATCGGCACGGGCTGGCCGCCCTGCTCGCCGATCAGCACCACCCGCACCACCCCGCGCGCGGCGGCATCGATATCGGCAGGGTCGGCCGCAGCAGGGGCGGCAAGTGCGACGAGAAGCAGGGCGAGGGCGCGGCACAGCAAGCGGGACATGGCACCTACTATAGCGGGAATTATCCGCCGCGCGAGATTGAACGCAAACTGTGGGGGTGTCACGCGGGGCCGGGTATGGCACAGTGTTTCACGTGAAACATTTCGGGAACATATCTGATGAGGCGCGCTGGCAGGCGGTGCAGGACAAGGACCGGCGGTTCGACGGAGCCTTCGTCACCGGCGTCCATTCGACCGGTATCTATTGTCGCCCATCGTGCCCGGCGCGCCTACCATTGCGCAAGAACGTGCGCTTCTACGCCGGCCCGGCCGAGGCGGAGGCGGCGGGCCTAAGGCCTTGTAAACGCTGTTCTCCTTGCGCCCAGAGTGCCGAGGAAGCCTGCGTGCTCGCCGCGCTGGAAGCGATCCGCGACGGGCGGGCAACCACGCTTGCACAACTCTCCCGCTTGACCGGCTACACCCCCACCCATTTCCAGCGCCTGTTCAAACGCAGCGTCGGAATCTCGCCCGCCGCCTATGCCCGGGCGTGCCGCGAACAGCGCGTCCACGAAGCGCTGATGAGCGGGCAACGGGTGGGCGATGCTCTGACAAGCGCGGGCTATGCCGGGGCGCGGCAATTTTATCGTGAAACGAAAGGCAGGCTGGGCATGGCCCCGAGTGACTGGAGCAAGGGCGGCGCGGGCCGCGTGGTGCATTGGGCGGTATTGCCGACCTCGCTCGGGCCGATGCTTGTGGCCGCAACCGACAAGGGCGTGTGCTGTCTCGCCTTCGGAGAGGGCGAGGCGGAATTGCGGGCGCGTTTCCCCAGGGCCGAGCTGGTGCCGGCGGGCGAGGATTTCCGCGAACTGTTCGCGCGCGTTGTCGCGGCGGTCGAACAGCCGGGGCCGGGCAATGCCGCGATCCCGCTCGACGTGAAGGGCACCGCCTTCCAGCAGCGCGTCTGGGAGGAATTGCGCCGCATCCCGCAGGGCGAGACGCGCTCTTATGGCGAACTGGCCGCTGCGCTTGGCAACCCCAAGGCCAGCCGGGCCGTGGGCGGGGCGAACGCGGCAAACCATGTCGCGGTGCTGATCCCCTGCCACCGGGTGATTGCGGCGGACGGATCGCTGGGCGGCTATGCCTATGGGCCGGAAATCAAGGCCGAGCTGCTGCGGCGCGAAGGGGCGTGAGGCGCGCTCAATCGAGCTTGGGCGGCATACCCGGCTCGCACCTCGCCATCGCGCGTTGATAGGCAGGCCGCTCGCCGATGCGCTTGAGATAGGCCTTGAGGTTGGGCAGGTGGTCGATGCTCATCCCGCTCATCGCTCTGGAGGTGGTGAGCTGGAAGCCCATCATGATGTCGGCAGTCGTCAGCTGCGCGCCGCCGAAATAGTCTGCCTCCCCCAGCCGCTTCTCGACGATGGCCCAGCCTTTCGCCACGCGGTCGGCAACAAATGCCGGCAGCTCGCTCGCGCCCATGAACTGCGCCACCAGCGCCATCATGCCGTTGGTCATGAAGGTGGCGTTGGCCCAGTGGTAATAGAACAGGTGATCGGCGAAATCGGGGTGATCCGCGCCCGGCACCAGCGGCGTTTCCGGCGCGTATTTGGCGATGATGTAGTCGATGATGGCGCCGCTTTCGCCCAGCACCAGATCGCCATCGGTGATGACGGGCGCAATGCCCATCGGGTGCAGCGCCTTGTAGTCATCGGGCGCGAGGCGGTTGTCCTCGCGGCGATTATAGAGCTTCAGGTCGTATTCCAGCCCCAGCTCCTCGGCCAGCCAGACGATGCGCTCGGATTGCGACAGGCGCAGGTGGTGGATGGTCAGCATGGCTCTTTTCCCTGTGTGTTTCGTGCCCACCCTTTGCCTGCCGGTTCGAGAGAGTCGAGAAACTTTTCTGCCGTTTCCAGATATTCGCGCTGTTTGGCCGCGCCCATCCTGTCCCAGGTGGCATAGATGCGCCCGATGCGGTGGTTGCTTTCGAGGCGGCTGCGGTTCCTGTGCATGAAGTGCCAGTAGAGCGGATTGAAGGGGCAGGCGGCCGGGCCGGTCTTCTGCGCGACCTTGTAGCGGCACCCCCCACAATAATTGCTCATCTTGTTGATGTAATTGCCGCTCGCCGCATAGGGCTTGGTCGCCAGCCGCCCGCCATCGGCATAGAGCACCATGCCCGCGACATTGGGCAGTTCGACCCATTCGAAGGCATCGGCATAGACAGCAAGATACCAGTCGGCCACGTCCTGCGGCGAAATCCCCGCAATCAGGCAGAAATTGCCGAGCACCATGAGCCGCTGGATATGGTGCGCGTGGGCATCCTCGCGGGTGGTGCGGATGCAGTCGGCGAGGCAGCGCATGTCGGTCTGGCCGGTCCAGAAAAATTCGGGCAGCGGGCGCTGGGCGGCGAGCGCGTTGGCTTCGGCAAGGCCGGGCATCTGGTGCCAGTAGAACCCGCGCACATATTCACGCCAGCCGATGATCTGGCGGATGAAGCCCTCGACCGAGTTGAGCGGCGCGCGGCCCGCGCGATATTCGGCCTCGGCGCGCTGGCACAGTTCCAGCGGCTCCAGCAGCCCGATATTGAGGCTGGTTGAAAGCAGCGAGTGGTAGAGATCGTCTTGCCCCTCCACCATCGCGTCCTGATAGGGGCCGAACAGCGCAAGGCGGCGGGTGAAGAAGGCCTCGGCGGCCTCCAGCGCCTGGGCGCGGGTGACGGGCCAGCCGAAAGGTTCAAGATCGCCGAAATGATCGGCAAAGCGTGCGCCCACCAGCGCGATGACCTCCCGCGTGATCGCGTCGGGCGCGAATGTGGGGGCGGGGGGCGCCTTGAGGCCGCCCTTGGGCGGTTCGCGGTTTTCGGCATCGAGGTTCCAGACGCCGCCCGTGGGCGTATCGCCTTCCATCAGCAGCCCGGTCTTGCGGCGCATTTCGCGGTAGAAATACTCCATCGTGAGGTGCTTGCGGCCATCCGCGAACCTCTGGAAATCGGCGTGGGTGGCGATGAAGCGGGTGTCGGGCAGGATGCGGACGGGGCAAGGCAGGCGGCCCGCCCATTCGAGCATGGCTTCCTGGACGCGCCATTCGCCCGCTTCGGTGACGCGGATTTCGGACGGATTGTGGCGCTCCACCGCGCGGGCGAGCTCGCCGGTGAAGCTGCCGGTGTTGGCGGGATCGTCGAGGGCCACATAATCGACGCGCCAGCCCTCGGCGCGAAGCTCTGCGGCAAAGTGGCGCATCGCCGAAAAGATCAGCACGATCTTCTGCTTGTGATGCTTCACATAGGTCGCCTCGTCCCACACCTCCATCATCAGGATCACGGCGCTATCGGGGGAGAGGCCTTCGAGGCTGGCAAGATTGCGCGACAGCTGGTCGCCGAGGATGGGGACGAGGATGGGAGAGGTCATGGGTGCCATACGCGAGGCACCCCCCTTCGGTTTCGTCACACGAAGGAATAGGGGTCGATATCCACCCCCACCCGCACGCCGGGGGCGAAGTTCATGCCGCCGATCCAGTCGCGCAGCACCGCCTGCAGGTTGGCGCTGCGTTTGGCGTTGACGAGAAAGCGATAGCGATAACGCCCGCGCAGCAGCGCCAGCGGGGCGGGGGCGGGGCCGAGGATCTGGATGTCGGCATGGCGCGGGCGGACATCGCCAAGCTGCTGCGCCGCCGTGCGCGCTTCCTTTTCATCCTCGGACGACAGGATGATCGCTGCCCAGCGCCCGAAGGGAGGGGCGCCCGCATCGCGGCGCGCGGCGGTTTCGGCGGCGTAGAACCCGTCGCGGTCGCCGCTCGCCAGCGCGGCGATCACGGGGGCATCGGGGTGGCGGGTCTGGATCAGCACCTCGCCCGGCTTGGCCCCGCGCCCGGCGCGGCCTGCGACCTGTGCGATCTGGCTGAAGGTGCGCTCGCCCGCGCGCAGATCGCCGCCCTCGAGGCCAAGATCGGCATCGACCACGCCCACCAGCGTGAGATCGGGGAAGTGGAAGCCCTTGGTGACGAGCTGCGTGCCGATGATGATGTCGATCGCCTTGGTCTCTGCCTGCGCGATGAATGCGGCGGCGCGTTCAGGGGTGTTGAGCGTGTCGGAGGTGGCAAGCGCCACGCGCGCCTCGGGGAACAGGCCCTTTACTTCATCGGCGATGCGCTCGACGCCGGGGCCGCAGGCGACGAGGCAATCGCTCTCCCCGCATTCGGGGCAGGCCTCGGGCACGCGCGTCTCAAACCCGCAATGGTGGCAGGCGAGGCGCGATGACAGGCGGTGCTCGACCAGCCAGGCGCTGCAACTGGGACACTGGAAGCGGTGCCCGCAATTGCGGCACAGCGTGAGCGGGGCATAGCCGCGGCGGTTCAAAAACAGCAGCGATTGTTCGCCCTTGTCCAGCCGGTCGCGCAGGGCATCGATCAGCGGGCCGGCAAGCCAGCGGCCGCGGCCCAGCTTTTCTTGCGTCAGGTTGACCAGCGTGACCCGCGGCAGGCTGGCCCCGCCGAAGCGGGCGGGCAGATCGAGCTTCTCGTAGATGCCCTGCGCGGCCATGTGCAGGCTTTCGAGCGCGGGCGTGGCGCTGGCGAGCACCACCGCCACGCCTTCAAACCGCGCGCGCATCACCGCTACATCGCGGGCGTTGTAGCGCACCCCGTCATCCTGCTTGAAGCTGATCTCGTGGGCTTCATCGACCACGATCAGGCCGAGCCTGGCATAGGGCAGGAACAGCGCCGATCGCGCGCCGACGATGACTTGCGCGCTGCCATCGGCAATCGCGCGCCAGGCGCGGCGGCGCTCGGTGGATTTCAATGAGGAATGCCACAGCACCGGCGCCGCGCCGAAACGCGCGGCAAAGCGGCTGAGGAAATTCTCGGTCAGCGCGATTTCGGGCAGCAGGACGAGCACCTGACGGCCCATCCGCAAGGCCTGTGCCACGGGTTCGAAATAGGTTTCGGTCTTGCCCGATCCCGTCACCCCGTCGAGCAGGAAGGGCGCGAACTTGCGCGCCGTGACCGCCGCCACCAGCCGCGCGGCGACTGCGGCCTGTTCGGGCGAGAGATCGGGCTGGTGGAAATCCGGATCGGCGGGTGGGTAGGGCCGGTCGATATTCACCGTCACCGGCTCGATCACCCCCTGACCCACCAGCCCGCGCAGCACGCCCTCGGATACGCCCGCAATTCCCGCCAATTCGCGCATCGTGCCCTGTTCGCCCTCCAGCGCCGCGATCGCGGCCTGCCGCTGCGCGGTCATGCGTTCGGGCAGGCCGCCCGACAGGCGGTATTCGGTCATCACCGCCGGCCCGCCCAGCGCCCCGCCGCTGGAAAGCGCCATGCGCGCCACGCTGGCGAGCGGGGCGCAGTAATAGTCGGCGGTCCATTCGATCAGCCGCCGCAAGGGCGCCGGCAGCGGCGGGACAGGCACCACTTCGAGGATCGGGCGCAGCCGCTCGAAGGCGATGTCCTCGCCCGGCAGGCGGCCTTCATCCCACACGATGCCCGTCACCTTGCGCGGGCCGAGCGGGGCCACCACCACGCTGCCTGCAGGCGCGCTCACGCCCTCGGGCAGCCGATAATCGAGCGGGCCGATGGCGGCATTGAGAACAAGCAGACGGATGCGGTTCATCGTGGAGTTATATGGCGAGGGGCATGAGCATCGGGCAAGTATGGAGACAGTGCCCATGACCGAGTTTCTTGCTCCCACGCGCCGCAGCCTGATTGCCGGGTTTGCCGGTGCGGGCGCGCTGGCGCTGTTGCCCGGCTGCGCCAGCACCGGCCCGGTGTTGTCGATGGAGGAGGCGGTGCGCCGGTTGCTGCTGGTGGCGGCCGACAATGCCTTTGCGCGCCTGACCGAACCGGGCGGCTTCTGGGACGAGCAGGTCGCGCGGATCGGGCTTGAGCGATTCATGGGCGCGCGCGGCAACACCTTGTCGCGCATCCTTACCTCGCAATTGTTCAAGGACCGGTTGGAAGAACGCTTCGCGAGTTTCGCGCTCGACGCCAGCTTCCGTGCCGCGCCGGTGGTGACCGATGCGGTGCGGGTGATCGGCTTTGCCAATGCCATCGAACTGGTGCGCGGCGGGCCGTCGGCCGCGAGCGATTTCCTGCGGCAGGAAATGGGCAGCGCGCTGATCGATGCCATGGTGCCGGAGCTCTCCGAGGCGATCCGGCTGGCGGAAGATCCGCTGGTGGGCGAAGCGCTGGGCGCACTCACCGGGGTACGCGTGGGCGAGGTGGCGGGGCGCATCGGGCGCGCGGTCGATGATGCGATCTGGGGCGAGATCGCGCGCGAGGAAGCCGCGATCCGGAACGATCCGGGCGCGACTCGCGATCCGGTGCTGATCGGCGTGTTCGGCGGGCTGGGGCGGGTCTAGAAACGGTATTCGATCCACGCCTGCGGCACGTGGTTGAGCGGATCGGGCGCGCCTGGCGTGGGGGTGTGGATCACCAGATAGGCAAGCGACAGACGCAGCGCCTTGCTTGCCTTCCAGCCCAGCTCGATGCGGCCGCGCAACTGATCGCGCGCCAAGCCGGGGCGCCGGAACTGGGTTTGCACGAGGTTGAAATATTCCCCGTCGAACCGCGCATCGAGGCCCTCGGCCAGCGGCAGCGAATAGCGCACGCGCTGGCGGAAGCGGAATTCCATCTGGTCGGCCCCGTCAAAGAAGCGTTCCTCGATCCGCGTCCTGAGCGCGACCCGACCAAGCGTGATGGTGATTTCCTGATGCGGGCGGATCTCGGTCTGCCCGCCCGCCTCGAACACCCCGAGGCCCCCGCCGATTCGTACCGAATCCGCGACTTCCTGCTCGAGGTTGAAGCGGATGGTCTGCTGTTCATCGCCGCGCCGCACCTCGCGCCAGCGGGCCGAGGCATCGATGGTCAGGCGGGTATCATCATCGAGATCGCCGGTCGCGACACCATAGATCCACAATTGCGTGTCTTCATCCGTCGCCTGCGCTGCGGACGGTTGCCAAGCCGCCGCGAGAGCGGCAAGCAGCGTGGCATTGCCAAGCATCCTGTTCATCATGCGCCCAATCCGAGTGCGAATCGGCGCGCTGATAGTCCAATTCCTGTGGAGCGACCCATGAAATTCTTTGCCGACACCGCCGAAATTGACGCGATCCGCGATCTTGCCGCCACCGGCCTGCTCGATGGTGTCACCACCAATCCCTCGCTGATCGCCAAGTCGGGGCGGGATTTCATGGAAGTGACGCGGGAGATCTGCGCGATCGTCGATGGGCCGGTCAGCGCCGAAGTGGTCGCGCTCGATCACGCGACGATGATGAAAGAGGCCGAAGTGCTGCGGAAGATCGCCGACAATGTCTGCATCAAGGTGCCGCTGACGGTCGATGGCCTCAAGACCTGCAAGGCGCTGACCGGCGATGGCACGATGGTCAACGTGACGCTGTGCTTTTCGGCCAACCAGGCGCTGCTGGCGGCCAAGGCGGGGGCGACCTTCATCTCGCCCTTCGTCGGCCGGCACGATGACAACGGGTTTGACGGGATCGACCTGATCGAGGACATCCGCCTGATCTACGACAACTACAACTTCGCCACCCAAATCCTTGTCGCGAGCGTGCGCCACACCACCCACGTGCTTCAGGCGGCCCGGATCGGCGCCGACGTGATGACTGCGCCGCCGGCGGTGATCCACGCGCTGTTCAAGCACGTGCTGACCGACAAGGGCATCGAGGGCTTCATGGCCGACTGGGCCAAGACCGGTCAGAGCATCCTGTGACGCGCCGGAGCGGGGCCTGATTAATTTGCCGCTTCCCCGCGTCAATCTCGTTGCTAAAGAAAACCGATAATGGCTGACCCGTCCCCGCTCGATCTGTTCAAGCAGGCGCTCACCGGCGCCGCCCGCGCGATTGCGCGCGATCCCGAGGTCGAGGTCGCGTGGAGCGCCGATGTGCCCGGCGCTGCGGGCAGCCGCTTCCGGGTGCCGCTGCCGGGCCGCGATCTGCCGCCCGAACAGGTGACAGAGGCGCGCGGTTTTGCCGATAGCTTCGCGCTGAAACTGCGCCACCACGATCCCGCGCTCCACGCCAGATCCGCGCCGCCCGAACCGATTGCGCGGGCCTGTTATGACGCGATCGAGCAGGTGCGTTACGAAGCGCTGGGGGCCAACCGCTTCGGCGGGATCAAGGCCAACCTTGATGCCGCGACCGAGCTTCGCACCGCATCCGACAAGATCGTGCGCGCGCAGAATTCCTCTGAAGTCCCCTTGCAGACCGCACTTGCGCTGCTGGTGCGCGAGGCGCTGACCGGCGAGCCGGTGCCGGAAAAGGCGCGCGGCGGGATCGCGCTGGTGCGCGATTTCCTTGAGGAGAAAGTCGGCGGCGACTTTGCCGGTCTGGCCGAGACAATCGGCGATCAGGAAGCCTTCCAACGCCTCGCGCTCGACATGCTGCGCGAGCTCGATCTGACGCATCCCGTCGATGCCCCCGAGGAAGGCGAATCCGACGACCCCGACGACACAGACAGCCCCGATGACAGCGAGGGCGAGGACGAGAACCAGGGCGAGGGCGATCCGCAATCCGCCGAAATGGCGGGCGACATGGCCGAAGGCGAGGGCGAAGGCAGCGAAAGCGCCGACACCCAGACCGACAGCGAGATGTCCGAAGGCGAACCGGGCGAGGATGGCGATGCCGCCAACGCCCCGGTGCGCCCCAACCGCCCGCAGGCCGAAATTCCGCCAAGCGTCGATTACAAGGCCTATACCACCCGCTTCGACGAGGAAGTCGCCGCGCCTGACCTGTGCGATGCCGAGGAGCTTGACCGGCTGCGCGCCTATCTCGACAGCCAATTGACGGGGCTTCAGGGCGTGGTGACGCGGCTCGCCAACCGCTTGCAGCGCCGCTTGATGGCGCAGCAGAACCGCAGCTGGGATTTCGACCAGGAAGAAGGCGTGCTCGATGCCGCGCGGCTCGCCCGCGTGATCATCTCGCCCGGCACGGCGCTGTCCTTCAAGGTCGAACGCGATGTCGCGTTCAAGGACACGATCGTCACGCTGCTGATCGACAATTCCGGCTCGATGCGCGGGCGGCCGATCTCCATCGCCGCGATCAGCGCCGACATTCTGGCGCGCACGCTCGAACGCTGCGGGGTCAAGACCGAGATCTTGGGCTTCACCACCCGCGCGTGGAAGGGTGGGCAGTCCAGAGAGGCGTGGCTGGCCGACGGCAAGCCGCCCAATCCGGGCCGCCTCAACGATTTGCGCCACATCATCTACAAGCAGGCCGACGAACCCTGGCGCCGCGCGCGCCGCAATCTCGGGCTGATGATGCGCGAGGGGCTGCTCAAGGAAAACATCGACGGCGAGGCGCTGATCTGGGCGCACAGCCGGTTGCTCTATCGCCCCGAGGAACGCCGCATCCTGATGGTGATTTCCGACGGCGCGCCGGTGGACGATTCGACCCTGTCGGTGAACTCGGCAGGCTATCTCGAGGCGCACCTGCGCAGCGTGATCGAATGGATCGAGAAGGTCTCGCCCGTCCAGCTGGTGGCGATCGGCATCGGCCACGATGTCACGCGCTACTATCGCCGCGCGGTGACAATCATGGACGTGGAACAATTGGGCGGGACGATCATGGAGCAGCTCGCCGAACTGTTCGAGGATGAGAAAGGCACGAAAAGAAAATGACCAAGGCCACCACTGTCACCGAAGCCGTCACCACCCGCCGCTCGATCCGCGCCTTTCTCGACAAGCCGGTGCCGCTCGAAACCCTCACCCGCGTGATGGACACCGCGCGCTGGGCGGCTTCGGGCTGCAATTACCAGCCGTGGGAGGCCAGCATCGTCACCGGCCAGCCCTTGAAGGACTTGCAGGCCAAGATCACCGCCTCCGCGCCGCAACAGGCCGAATATGACTGGACCGCGCCGGGGCAGGAAGAGGCCTACAAGAAGCGGCTCGACGGCGTGTCGGCGGGGATGTTCGGCGCGCTGGGGATCGCGCGCGAGGATGGCGCCGGGCGCATGGCGGCGATGATGAAGAATGCCGTCAACTTCGATGCGCCGGCGGTATTGTTCGTCTATTTCCCGCGCCTGATGAAGGAACCGCAGTGGTCGGACACCGGCATGTGGCTGCAAACCGTCGCGCTGCTGCTGCGCGAGGAAGGGCTGGATTCCTGCTTCCAGGAATTCATGGCGCTCTATGCCAACATCATCCGCGACTTCCTCGGCCTCGATCACGAGCGCTACATGTTCTTCTGCGGCATGGCGATCGGCTACCGCGACGCGCAAGCCCCGGTGAACAATTTCGCGCGCGAGCGGGTGCCGCTTGAGGAGCAGGTGAAGTTCATCGGCTTCGAGTGAGAGAATTGACGCGGGGCGCACGGCTGGCCAAAGCGCCAGCATGACCGACGCGCCGCTCAAGCTGTTCAACTCGCTCACCCGTTCGCTCGAGGTGTTCGCGCCCGTCCACCCCGGCGAGGCGCGCGTCTATAGCTGCGGGCCGACGGTCTATAACTACCCGCACATTGGCAACATGCGCGCCTATGTGTTTGCCGATGTGCTGGGGCGCACCTTGAGCTGGAAGGGCTACAGGCTCACCCACGTCATCAACATCACCGATGTCGGCCACCTCACCGATGATGCCGACGCGGGCGAGGACAAGATGGAGAAGATGGCGGCGCAGCAGGCCCAATCCATCTGGGACATCGCCGAGCACTACAAGCAGGCCTATTGGGCCGATGTGAAGGCGCTCAATATCCGCCAGCCGGCGCAGTGGACGGTGGCGACCGATTACGTCCCGCAGATGATCGAATTTGCGGCAGGAATCGCGGACAAGCACTGCTACGAATTGGACAGCGGGCTTTATTTCGACGTGTCGACCGTGGCTGATTACGGCCGGCTGGCGCGCGCCAGCACGGCAGAGGGTGAAGGGCGGATCGAAGCGGTCGCGGGCAAGCGCAACGCCGCCGATTTCGCGATCTGGCGCAAGACCCCGCCGGGCGAGACGCGGCAGATGGAATGGGATTCGCCCTGGGGCAGGGGCGCGCCGGGCTGGCACCTTGAATGCTCGGTGATGAGCGGCGCGGTGCTCGGCTTCCCGTTCGACATCCACACCGGCGGGATCGATCACCGCGAGATCCACCACCCCAACGAGATCGCCCAGAACCAGGCCCATTGCTGCACGAACGGGCTGGACGATCCGCGCAATTCCGGCGCGAAGATCTGGATGCACAACAATTTCCTGGTTGAGCGCAGCGGCAAGATGAGCAAGTCCTCGGGCGAGTTCCTGCGGCTGCAACTGCTGATCGACAGGGGCTATCACCCGCTCGCCTACCGGCTGATGTGCCTGCAAGCGCATTACCGCAGCGAGCTGGAGTTTTCGTGGGAGGGCCTCGGCGCGGCGCTGACCCGGCTCAAGCGGATGGTGATGGCGGTTGCCGCCTTGGCCGATGTTCCCGCCCAGCCCGAGGCCGAACATCCCAAGTTCGCGGCAGTGCTGGCAAAGTTCGATGAGGCGATGGCCGACGATCTCAATACGCCGGTTGCGTTGACCGCGCTCGAAGAGGCGCTCGCCGTCAAAAAGGTCGATGCCGGCATCAAGCGCGCGGTGATTGAAGACATGGACGCGGTGCTGGGTCTCAACCTGTTCGGCCTCACCCGCGCCGATCTGCGGATTCGGCCCAAATCCGCCGCCATCACCGAGGCTGACATCGAAGCCGCGCTCGGCCGCCGCAGGCAAGCGCGCGCCGCCAAGGACTTCGCCGCTGCCGATGCGATCCGCGACGAGCTTGCCGCGGCCGGCGTCGAGGTGATGGACGGCGATCCGTTGGGGTGGGAGTGGAAGTTTAGCTAATTCGTCATTGCGAGGAGCGCAGCGACGAAGCAATCCAGAGTGTCACGCGATCCGCGCTGGATTGCTTCGCTTCGCTCGCAATGACGAAAAGAAAGACCATATGACCACCCTCGCCATTTCCGGCCTGATCCGCCCGATGCTCGAACCGCACTTGCCCAAAGGACTCGACGTGCGCTGGTTCATGACCCGCGAGGAAGCGCTCGCCGCGGTCGCCGATGCCGAAATCGGCTGGTTCGACATGAACGACAAGGAGGCGATGGCCGAAACCCTGCGCGCGGCGAAAAAGCTGAAATGGCTCAATTCGATCTACGCCGGGCTCGATTTCCTCCCCATGGACGTGCTGATCGAACGCGGCATCACTGTCACCAACGGGGCCGGAATCAACGCGATCACCATTGCCGAATATGTGGTGATGGGGATGCTCACCATCGCCAAGGGCTACCGCGAGGTGGTGCGCGCGCAGGAACGCCGCGAATGGCTGCTCGATTCGCCCGGCAAGCGTGAATTGGCCGGTTCGAAGGCGCTGCTCTTGGGCTATGGCGCGATCGGCCAACTGATCCGGCCGCGGCTCGAAGCCTTCGATGTCGCGGTGTCCGTGGTGCGCCGTTCGGGCGGGGAGGGCACGCTCGGCCCCGACGAATGGCGCGCGCGGCTGGGAGAATTCGACTGGGTGATCCTCGCCGTCCCCGCCACGCCCGAGACCGAGGGCATGATCGGGGCGGCAGAGCTGGCCGCGATGAAATCCGACTGCGTCATCGTCAACATCGCGCGCGGCTCGGTGATCGACCAGCCGGCGCTGGTGGAGGCGCTTGAAAAGCAGGCCATCGGCGGGGCGTTTCTCGATGTCACCACCCCCGAACCGCTGCCCGCCGACCATCCGCTGTGGTCGCTGCCCAACGCGCATATCTCGATGCACCTGTCGGGCCGCGCGCAGGACCAGATGTTCCAGCGTTCCGGCCAGCGGTTTCTCGACAATCTGGCCAAGTATCTGCGCGGGGAGCCGGTCGCCCCGGTGTTCGATCCGCGGCTGGGATATTGAAGCGCGCCTGCCGTTTGGCGGATTGGCGCTTTTCTGCAATACTCTTCCGGTGCCCTAAGCCATCACGGCACGGTCATAGTGCCGTTCTATCCGCATGGGTGCGAAAATGGCAGGGGCGGCCGGAATGCGCTTGTGCGTGCCGCAATGCAGTTGGGGGGGGAATTGCGAAACATGAGCCATACCAAGAAAGCGTCCGACGTTTTTGTCGAATGTCTCGAGGCCGAGGGGTGCGAATACATCTTCGGCGTTCCGGGGGAAGAAAACCTCGATTTCCTCGATTCGCTCAGCCGGTCGAAGCAGATCAAGCTGATCCTCACCCGCCACGAACAGGGCGCCGGCTTCATGGCCGCCACCTATGGCCGCCACACCGGCAAGACCGGCGTATGCGTGGCAACGCTGGGGCCGGGGGCAACCAATTTCGTCACCTCGGCCGCCTATGCCCAACTGGGCGGGATGCCGGTGCTGATGATCACCGGGCAAAAGCCGATCAAGAAATCCAAGCAGGGCCGGTTCCAGATCGTCGATGTCGTCTCGCTGATGAAGCCGATCACCAAGTATGCAATCCAGATTGCCGCCGGTGACAACATCCCCAGCCGCGTGCGCGAGGCCTATCGCTTGGCTGAAGAGGAAAAGCCCGGCGCGACGCTGATCGAGCTGCCAGAGGATATCGCGGAAGAAGCCACCACCGACTGGAAGCCGCTGCCCAAGAGCATCGCGCGCCGTCCCTCGGCCGAGCCAAAGGCGGTGCGCGCCGCGGTCAAGGCGATCGAGAACGCCAGGAACCCGGTGCTCGTCATCGGTGCGGGTGCGAACCGCAAGCTGTGCGGGCGGATGCTTGAACAATTCGTCGAGAAAACCGGGATCCCCTTCCTCACCACCCAGATGGGCAAGGGCGTGATCGATGAACGCCACCCCAAGTTCCTCGGCTGCGCGGCGCTGTCTGCGGGCGACTTCGTGCACCGCGCGGTCGAGGCGGCGGACTGCATCATCAATGTCGGCCACGACGTGATCGAAAAGCCGCCGTTCTTCATGAAGGACAACGGCGTGACCGTGATCCACGTTTCGACCCGCACCGCGGAAGTCGATCCGGTCTATTTCCCGCAGATCGAGGTGATCGGCGATATCGCCAATGCGATCTGGCAGATGAAGGAAGACATCAGCCCCAACCGCAGCTGGGATTTTTCCCACATGCTCGAATATCGGGCGGCCGAAGTCGCGCACACCAGCGGCCTTGCGGCCGACACCCGCTTTCCGATCTTCCCGCCGCACCTCGTCCAACAGGTGCGCGAGGCGATGCCGCATGACGGGATCATCTGCCTTGACAACGGCGTGTACAAGATCTGGTTCGCACGCGGCTATACCGCCTACCTGCCCAACACCGTGCTGCTCGACAATGCGCTGGCGACGATGGGGGCCGGGCTGCCGAGCGCGATGATGAGCGCAATGCTCTATCCCCACCGCAAGGTGATGGCGATCTGCGGCGATGGCGGTTTCATGATGAACAGCCAGGAGATGGAGACGGCCGTCCGGCTCGGCCTCAATCTCACCGTGCTGATCCTGCGCGACGATGCCTACGGGATGATCCGCTGGAAGCAGGCCAATATGGGCTTTGCCGATTTCGGCCTGACCTATGGCAACCCCGATTTCGTCAAATATGCCGAAAGCTACGGCGCGATCGGCCACCGGGTGACTTCGTCGGATCACCTGCGCGAATTGCTGGCGCATTGCCGCGACACCCCCGGCGTGCATCTGATCGACTGCCCGGTCGATTATTCCGAGAACGATCAGATCCTGAACAAGGACATCAAGCGGCTGAGCAAGGAATTGTAAGGCTGTGCATTCCCCTCCCGCGTGCGGGAGGGGTTAGGGGTGGGCGCGCAAGGGCGCTTGCCTCAGGCCCACCCCCGGCCCCTCCCGCAGGCGGGAGGGGGGAAGGACGCCCGATGAAACTCAAATCGACCTATCCGCTCTACCTCAACAACAAGCCGGTGCAGCCCAACACCGCGCTTGCGGTCACGGACAAGTACACCGGCGAGATCGCCTTCCGCACCGCGCTGGCCACGCCCGATATCATCGAGGAAGGCATCGCCGGTGCGGTGCGCGCGGCCGAGCCGATGGCGCGGCTGGCCTCATACGAGAAGCAGGACGTGCTGATGCACTGTGTCCGCCGCTTCCGCGAACGCTTTGACGAGCTTGCCTATGCCCTGTGCGTCGAGGCGGGCAAGCCGATCAAGGATGCCGAGGGCGAAGTCACCCGCCTGATCGACACCTTCCGCATCGCCGCCGAGGAAGCGGTAAGGAACTACGGCGAGGTCCAGCCGCTCGACATTTCGCCGCGCGCCAAGGGCTATCAGGGGATGTGGAGGCGCGTGCCGATCGGGCCGTGCAGCTTCATCAGCCCGTTCAACTTCCCGCTCAACCTCGCCGCGCACAAGATCGCGCCGGCCATCGCGGTCGGCTGCCCCTTTGTGATGAAACCCGCCAGCAAGACCCCCTTGGGCGCGATCATCATGGGCGAGGTGCTGGCCGAGTGCGATATCCTGCCCGAAGGCGCGTTCAGCATCCTGCCTGCCAGCCGCGACGGGGCCGATCTGTTCACCGAGGACGAGCGGTTGAAGCTTTTGAGCTTTACTGGCTCGCCCGGCGTGGGCTGGGACCTGAAGGCCAGGGCGGGCAAGAAGAAGGTCGTGCTGGAACTGGGCGGCAATGCCGCGGTGATCATCGATCGCGACGCCGATCTGACCGATGCGCTGGAGCGGGTGATCTTCGGTGCCTTCTACCAGTCGGGCCAGTCGTGCATCGGGGTGCAGCGCATCCTGATCCATGATGCGGTTTACGATGCCTTCAAGGCGATGCTGGTCGAACGTGCGGGCAAGCTGATCGCGGGCGATCCCAAGCACCGCGACACCTTCATCGGCCCGATGATCTCCGATGGCGAGGCCCGGCGCCTCAAGGGCTGGATCGACGAGGCGGTAAGCGCAGGCGCGACCTTGCTGTGCGGGGGCGGCCTCACACGCGGCAACATGCTGGAGGCAACCTTGCTCGAAGGCGTGCCCGAAACCGCCAGGGCCAGGAACGAGGAGGCCTTCGGCCCGCTCGCGATCCTGCAACGCTTCCACCACTTCGACGAGGCGCTGGAAGAGGTCAACAATTCCAAATTCGGCCTGCAAGCCGGCATCTTCACCTGCGACCTGTTCCAGATGCTCGACGCGTGGGACCGGCTCGATGTCGGCGGGGTGGTGATCAACGACGTGCCGAGCTACCGGGTGGACAACATGCCCTATGGCGGGGTGAAGGATTCAGGCCTGGGCCGCGAAGGCGTGCGCTTCGCGATGGAGGACATGAGCGAGATCCGCAATCTGGTGATCCGGCGGCGTTCCTGATTGCACGCGCTCATCCGGGCCGGTTTCCCAAGCGCGATGCCGTTCCCCCGGAACAGATCCGGGGTGCGGCGCACCTGCGATCGCGCGGCCCGGGGCCTTGTGCATGGCGCGAAGGAACGCGGCCTAGCCCTCCTCCAGCAGCAGCAGCACGGCGGTCACTTCCAGCCGCTCCATCGCGCCGAAGCGGTGATCGACCTTGGTGATGGTGGCATCGGCAACCAGCTGTCCGGGCAGGGCGAATTCGTGATCGGGCAGACGCGCGATCAGCTCCTCGCCGCCGGCCACCGCCTCAGCGCCGCAGAATTCCAGCACCAGCTCGTGCCGCGTGCCGGAAAAGGTGATCGAGGCCCAGGCCGTCTCCTCGTGGGCGAGCACCGTGCCATGCCCGCCTGCCAGCGCGGCGAGCGCGGCGCGCACCCGGTCGGCGGTGGTGCGGCGCGCGCGCAAGCCGGCGAGCGGGGCGGACTTTACCTCGAAGTCATCGAGGTCGCGAAAGGCATGGGCGAAGGGATCGGGAAAGCTTTCGGTCAGCAGCATCATGCGGCCTCCTTCTGTTCGGCGGCCGCGCGGTCGGCATAGCCCTGCATCCAGGCGCGGGTGCGTAGCTCGGTCTCGGGGCGGGGGACGCGTCCCATCCGCAGGTCGAGCACGAAGCGCGGATCGTGGGCAGCGAGCCGCCCGAATTTGGTGGCGGGCATGGCATGTTCCCTGAGGAAGATTTCGATGGTTCGAAGCAGCATGGTTTTGCGTCCCTGTCGGTGGCCGATACGAAGGTGGTGCACCGGGCGAATCGCCCGATGTTCCTTAAATGTTCCATTGCATTTCCTACTTGTCTAGGAAAAATCCTACGTGTAGGATGTTTTCATGGCGCCGGCTCCGCAAAACCCCGCTGACAGACTCTCCGGACCGCGTGCCCGGCTGCTCGCCTTGGCGCAGGACAGGGGGGTGAGCCTTGCCGCCCTGTCCGAACTGCTGGGGCGCAATCCATCCTATCTCCAGCAATTCATTCGCAAAGGCTCGCCCCGCAAGCTCGAGGAACAGGATCGCGCCACGCTTGCGCGCTTCTTCGGCGTGGGCGAGGAGGAGTTGCGCGAGACGCAGGAAAAATCCTACGCAAAACCCCTCAGGCGCGAATCGGGCGCGTGGCTGGAGGTGCCGCGGCTCGATCTCGGCGCGGCGGCAGGGGCGGGGCGGGTGGCAGGCGCCGAGGCCGCCTTCGACACCTTCCGCTTCTCGCGCCGCTGGCTGGCCGAGCAGGGGCTGGAGAGCGCGCAGCTCTCCGCGATCCGGGTCGAGGGGGATTCGATGGAGCCGTTGCTCAATGACGGTGATGAAATCCTCGTTGACCGCAGCCCCCGGCCGTTCCGCGATGGCATCCACGTGGTGCGCCTCGGCGAAACCCTGATGGTCAAGCGCGTCGCCAGCGCCGGGCCGGGGCGGCTGGCGCTGCTCTCGCAGAATCTCGCTTACCCGCCGGTCGAGCTCGCAGCCGAGGAGGTCGAGATTATCGGCCGGGTTGTGTGGAAGGGGGGGAGGATTTAAGCCTGCTCGCATGACCAAGCCAACCACGCCCCCCCTGCGCGCCGCGATCATCCCGGTGACGCCGCTCCAGCAGAACTGCTCGCTGATCTGGTGCACCAAGACCATGAAGGGCGCGCTGGTCGATCCCGGCGGGGATCTCGACCGGCTCAAAGAGGCTGTCGCCAAGGCTGGCGTTCGCCTCGAAAAGCTGCTCGTCACCCACGGGCATCTCGATCATTGCGGGCAGGCGGGGATGCTGGCGGACGAGTTGGGCCTGCCGATCGAAGGCCCGCACGAGGATGACCGCTTCTGGATCGACCAACTCGATGATGACGGTCGGCGCTGGGGGATGGTGGCGAAAAGCTTTACGCCCACCCGCTGGCTCCAGCATGGCGACACGGTGAGCGTGGGGGAATTGACGTTCGACGTGATCCACTGCCCCGGCCACACGCCGGGCCACGTGGTGTTCTACCACGCGCCGAGCCGCTTCGCGATTGTCGGTGATGTGCTGTTCCAGGGCAGCATCGGCCGCACCGACTTCCCGCGCGGCAATCATCAGGACCTGATCGATTCCATCACCCGGCGCCTCTGGCCCTTGGGTGAGGACGTGATGTTCATCCCCGGCCACGGCCCGACCAGCACCTTCGGCCGCGAGCGCAAGACCAATGCCTTCGTGAGCGATTACGCGCTTTCTTGATTTCGCACGCCTTGCGGCGTGCGGGATCTTCGCTCACACGGCCTGAAGGCCGCGTCGCTGCGGGCGCGCGGTCGCGCTTGCGGCCCGCCTTTCGGCGGGCCGATCAATGCATATGATTGCGGGACTACATCGCCCCAGCCGCCACCAGTGCCGCGACCACGGCGAGGCCGAGTTGGGTCAGCATCGTGGTGAGCGTGCCCACCATCCGGCCCCAGCCCCAGTTGCCGCCGTCCATGCCGAAGCCGTGCAGCACCCGGCCGATGAAATAGGCCGCCGCCACGTAAGCCAGCCACCAACTGCCCGCTCCGGCCAGTTCGATCGCGGCGATCAGCACCAGCACGAAGGCAGTGTTCTCGACATAGTTCAATTGCGCGCGCATCCGGCGTTGCAGCGCCTCGCTGCCGCCGTCGCCCACAGAAATGCCGAGCGCGCGGCGCACCGCGCCGATGCGGATCGACAGCCAGATGTTGAGCACGCCAGCCGCCGCCGCAGCGGCGAGCGTTACAGGAAGCACGGTCATTGATAAATTCCCTTCGTTTGTCTGCGCTCTGACTAGGCGGCCCGGAGTCGGGTTGCAACGCGCGAATTTTCCGCTATAGCGCGCGCCTTCCCGCCGCTGCTGGCAATGGAATCCACGCACCTGCATTGGCTTGTGCGCCTGCTTCCGTTGACGTAAGGGCGGCCTTCGAGAATCGCGGCGCTCCCGGTGTTGCAATGGTGGCGGCGCGCAACACGTGTTTATTTGAGGAATTGGTGCCGCCATGGCTGTCCCCAAGAGAAAAGTATCGCCTTCCCGTCGCGGCATGCGTCGTTCGCACGATGCGCTCAAGGTCGAAGCATTCCACGAATGCCCGAACTGCGGTGAATTGAAGCGTCCGCATAACATCTGCGGCCATTGCGGCCACTACAACGGGCGTCAGGTTGTCGCCGTCGGCTGATTGCCGGTGGCCGAAACGATAGACCGGAGAGAAGCACGATGAGCCTGCCGCGTATCGCCGTCGATGCGATGGGCGGCGATGAAGGCGTGCGCGTGATGGTTGAAGGCGCGGCGCTCGCCCGCCGCCGCCACGCCGAGTTCAAATTCCTGCTGGTGGGTGACGAGCCGCGCATCGCCGCCGCGCTCGATAATCACCCGAACCTGCGCGCTGCTTCGGAAATCCTCCATTGCGAAGACGTGGTTGGCGGCGACGAGCTGCCCAGCCGCGCGATCCGCCGCGCCAAGACCACCAGCATGGGGCTTGCCGTCAACGCGGTGAAGACCGGCGATGCCGGGGCTGCGGTCAGCGCGGGCAACACCGGCGCGCTGATGGCGATGAGCAAGATCGCCTTGCGAACCATGCCGGGGATCGATCGCCCCGCGCTCGCCGCAATCATGCCGACCTTGCAGGAACATGACGTGGTGATGCTCGATCTGGGCGCCAATACCGAGGCCGACGCGCGCAATCTGGTGCAATTCGCGGTGATGGGTGCGGCCTATTCGCGCATCGTCAACGGCTTTGAGCAGCCGGTTGTGCGGCTGCTCAACATCGGCACCGAAGAAATCAAGGGCACCGATAAACTGCGCGATGCCGCCGCCATGCTCACCGCCGCCTCGGCGCGGGCGGAGAGCAAGCTGGCGCTCAGGTTCGACGGCTTCGTCGAAAGCGACAAGATCAACCGCGGCGAGACCCATGTCGTCGTCACCGACGGTTTTTCGGGCAATATCGCGCTCAAGGCGATCGAGGGTTCGGCGCGCTTTGTCACCGATCTGCTGCGCCAGGCCTTCACCTCCTCGCTGCGTTCGAAGATCGGCTTTCTGGTCTCGCGTCCGGCGACCGAGCTTTTGAAGCACCATCTCGATCCCAACAACCACAATGGCGCGGTGTTTCTCGGTCTCAACGGCGTGGTGGTCAAAAGCCACGGCAGCGCCAATGCCAAGGGCGTCGCCAATGCGGTGGCGGTCGCGGCGCGCCTGCTCGAAAACGAGCTGACCGCGCGGATCGCGCATGATCTGGCCGAACTTGGTCAGGAAGCCTTCTCGCACGGGGGCGGTAATGGCCGTGTGGCCAAGCGCAGCGAGGCCGACGCGTGAGCGGATCGCGGCTGATCGGCACCGGATCGGCGCTCCCGCGCCAGATCGTGACCAACGCCCACCTGGCCGAGCGGGTCGATACTTCGGACGCATGGATTGTCGAGCGCACCGGTATCCGCCAGCGCCACATCGCCGCCGAGGGCGAGACCACCGCCACCCTTGCCATCGCCGCTGCCCGTGCCGCGCTGGCCGATGCGGGGGTCGAAGCGTCGAGCATCGGGCTGATCGTGCTCGCCACGGCAACACCGGACAACACCTTCCCCGCCACCGCCACCAAGGTGCAGGCCGCGCTGGGTTGCAATGGCGGCATTGCCTTCGATGTCGCGGCGGTGTGCTCGGGCTTCCTCTATGCGCTCAGCGTTGCCGATTCGCTGCTGCGTACCGGCATGGCAAAGCGCGCGCTGGTGATCGGGGCAGAGACCTTCAGCCGCATCCTCGACTGGGAGGACCGCACCACCTGCGTGCTGTTCGGTGACGGGGCGGGGGCCGTGGTGCTCGAAGCGCCGTCGGCCGATGCCGGCAAGGATGCCCCCGGGATCATCGCCAGCAAGCTCCACGCCGATGGCACCTGCCATGATCTGCTATACGTCGACGGTGGCCCCTCGACCACGCAGACGGTTGGCCATGTGCGGATGCGCGGGCCGGAAGTGTTCCGCCACGCGGTTGTCAATCTTGCCGACGTGCTCAAGGAAGTGCTTGCCGATACGGGCTTTTCGGCCAGCGACATCGATTGGGTGGTGCCGCATCAGGCCAATGCCCGGATTCTCGATGCGACCGCGCGCAAGCTTGGCATTGCGCCCGAAAAGGTGATCGTCACGGTCGATGCCCACGCCAACACCTCGGCCGCCTCGGTGCCGCTGGCGCTCGATGTCGCGCGCAAGGACGGGCGGATCAAGGCGGGCGATCTGGTGATGCTGGAGGCGATGGGTGGCGGTTTTACCTGGGGTGCAAGCCTGATCCGGATGTGATCGGAACGTCCGGTTGCCCCGCGGTTGCGCTAACACAATTGCTGAAAACTCTCGTCTGCCCCGTCCATCGCATTGCAAATGCGGCGGAAAACAGTAAGCTAGTAGCCTTCGATGGGTCGCGCCACGAAGGAGAAAGCGCATGATGCGTTCGGTAGGCACACTCACCCGCGCCGATCTGGCAGAAACGATCAATCGCAAGATGGGGCTGAGCCGGGCGGATTCGCTCGCTCTGGTCGAGGCGATCCTTGGCAAAATGAGCGACGCGCTCGCCAGGGGCGAAAACGTCAAGATTTCCGGCTTCGGCAGCTTCGTGTTGCGCGACAAGAACGAGCGGATCGGTCGCAATCCCAAGACCGGGGTTGAAGTGCCGATCACGCCGCGGCGGGTGATGACCTTCCGGGCGAGCCAGCTGCTCAAGGAACGCATCGCCAAGGGGTGATCGACAGCACGAAAGGCAGGGGCTGATGGCCGGGTTCGACGACGGGAAAGATGAAGGCGCGCTGCGTACCATCGGCGAAGTCAGCCAGGCGCTCGGCATCAAGCCCCACGTGCTGCGCTACTGGGAAGCGCAATTCCCGCTGCTCAGGCCGCTCAAGCGTTCGGGCGGGCGGCGCTACTACCGCGCCAGCGATGTCGCCATGGTCGAAACGATCGACCGGCTGGTCAACCGTGAGGGCTATACGCTGAAGGGCGCCGAAGCGGTGCTGCGCGCTGCGGCCCGATCCGGCCATGATCGCCGCCGCGAAGACCGCCGCGCGGGTGATCGCCGCGCCGGTGCGGAACCGGGCGAGGCTCCGGGGGTGCGCCTGATGGTGAACGAAGGCCCGGATATGAGCGAAGTCATCGCCGGGCTGAAGGCGGTGCGTGCCAAGCTGGCAGCAGCGCTGGAGACCTGAGGCCCCGCCTACTCCGCCGCCATCAGCGCAGCCTCTCCCAGATCGACGCTGACCAGCCGCGACACGCCTTTTTCCGCCATTGTCACCCCGAATAGGCGGTGCATCCGGCTCATCGTTACCGCGTTGTGGGTGACGATGAGGTAGCGCGTGGGGGTGGTGCGAACCATCGAATCGAGCAGGTCGCAGAAGCGATCGACATTGGCATCGTCGAGCGGCGCGTCGACTTCATCAAGCACGCAGATCGGCGCAGGGTTGGTGAGGAACAGCGCGAAGATCAGCGCGGTCGCGGTCAGCGCCTGTTCGCCGCCTGACAGCAGCGACAATGATTGCAGCCGCTTGCCTGGCGGCTGGGCGTAGATTTCCAGCCCTGCTTCAAGCGGATCGTCGCTGTCCACCAGCGCGAGATGCGCCTGCCCGCCTTCAAACAGGCGGGTGAACAGCACCCGGAAATGGCTGTCGACTTCCGCGAACGCGGCGCGCAACCGTTCGCGGCCCTCGCGGTTGAGGCTGCCGATCGAACCGCGCAGCCGTGCCACCGCCTCGGTCAGCTCGGCCTGTTCCTGCGCGCTGGAGCCATGTTCGCTCTCGATCCGCGCAAGTTCATCAGCGGCGACCAGGTTGACCGGGCCAATGCGCTCGCGCTGGGCGGTGAGACGTTCGAGCGCCTCGGATTCGCTGCTGACGGCGAGGATGTCGTCCTCGGCAAAGCCGAAGCGTTCGCCCAAAAGCGGTGGCGGGCATTGGAAGCGCTCGCCGGAAATGCGCGCCATTTCGGCGCGGCGCGCTTCCTCGTTCTCGGCGCGGGCGACCAGGCTGGCGCGGCTCTCGCGCGCCAGGGCGAGGGCTTCGGTGCGGGTCGCAAGCTCGCTGTCGGCGGCGCGGCTGCGGGCCTCGGCCGCGCGCATCGCGGCTTCGGCGGCGGCGAGTTCAGCGGCAAGGCGCGTGCGGGTGACCTCGCCCGCTTCGATCTCAGCGGCAAGCGCGGCGGGTTTGCCGGCATGGACCGCGCGCTCCTCGGCGATTTCGGTGAGGCGGCGGGCGGCTTCAGCCATGCGCCGCTCGGCATCGCTTGATCGCGCTTTCCAGCCCGCCTGTTCGGCCTGCTGGGCCGCAAGCCGCTCGCGCGCGAGGGCCAGCGCCTGATCCTGCGCGGCGAGTTGGGCCAGCGCAGCCTGCACGGCGGCGCGGGCAGCCGCGTTCTTGGCCTGCGACGCTTCGAGCGCGGCGCGACCGGCATCGCGCGCGGGCAGGCGCACGCGGGCTTCCTCGGCAGCGGCCAGATCGGCCCGTGCCGCGGCCAGCTGCGTTTCGATCTCCTCGGCGCTCGCCGCCAGTTCGCTGAGCCGCGCGGTGAGGCGTTCCTTGGCGGCCTCGGCCTGATCGAGCCGCCGCAGCGCCTGCCGCTCGGTATCAATCGCGCCGGCTATGGCCCGCTCCTGCGCCACCAGCGCCGTCTGCAAGGTGGAAAGTTCATCGCGCACCGCCCGGTCCTGTGCCTCGGCGGCGGCGAGCGCATCGCGCAAGGGCGGGAGCGCGTTTTCGAGTTCGGTAAAGCGGTTGGCGGCTTCGAGCTGCGCGGCTTCGGCCGCACCTTCGCCGCGGGCGATGAACCCGTCCCAGCGCCTGAGGTGCCCCGCACGGGTCACCAGCCATTCGCCCGGCGCAAGCACGCGGCCATCGTCATCTTCCACGCAATGCACCAGCGCGAGCCGCGCGGCGAGCTGCGCGGGGCAATCCGTAAGATGCGCGAGCAGGCTGTCGGCGACAGCGGCGGGAGCCTGTGCCCCGGTCCAGAAGCGCCCTTCTTGTGCAGCTGGGGGCGCACCGAGTGGCGCCTTGCCGTCACGCCCCAGCACCGCGGCAAGCGCGCGTTCATAGCCCGGCGCAACGCTGACCTTGTCGAGCGCGCTTGCCAGCCCCCGCCGCCCGGCCTCGCGCCGGCTGCGGGCCTCGCGGTCGCGGGCGAGGGCAGCGTGTTCGCGCTCGACCCCGGCGAGTTCGGCGCGCACGGTGGCAAGCTTTGCCGCAGCCTCGTCGCGTGCGGCCTGCAATTCGCCCTTGCGCGCCTGATCGGCGGTGAGTTTTTCGCGCAGGCGGGCGAGCGCGTTTGCCGCGGCCGCGGCGGCCTGCCTCGCCGCGACAACCTCGGCTTCGGCATCGCCGCTGGCGGCCAGTTCGGCGCGGGTGCGGGTGAGCCGCGCCAGCTCCGCCTCGACCCGCGCAAGGCGGCCCTGCGCCTGTTCGACCGTGGCTTCGGCCACGCGCCACTCGGCCTCGACCCCGGCGTGATCGGCGGTCGCCTTGGCGAGCGCGAGTTCGGCGGCGCGGCTGGCGCGTTCGGCAGCTTCGACCTGTGCTGTCAGCGCCGGGCGCGCGGCTTCGGCCTCGGCCACGGCGGTGCGGCTGGCGGCGATTTCGGCATCGAGCCTGGCGAGTGCCTCGACGGCGCTGCCAGTCAGCCGGTCGGCATCCTCGCGATCCTCCTCCAGTCGGGTCTGCTGGCGGGTGAGATCGGCCAGGCGGGTTTCGGCCGCTTCGAGCTTTTCGGCAAGCGCGGCCATGCGGTGGCCGTGAGCGCTGGCATCATCGCGCCGGTCGGTGAGTTCGTCGCGCGCACGGGCCAGCGCGGCGGCGGCCTCGGCCTGCGCCTTCTGCGCCTCGGCGAGGCGGGCCTGCGCTTCGGCCACGGCGGCATCGGCGCTTTCGGCCGCGGCGCGTGCTTCCTTGGCGGCACAGGCAGCCTGGCGCCAGCGCGCGAACAGCAGCCGCGCCTCGGCGCACTGGATCAGTCGCGTGAGTTCGGTGTAGCGTTCGGCCTGCTTGGCCTGCCGCTTGAGCGAGGATATCTGCGCGTCCAGCCCGGCCATCAGGTCTTCAAGCCGGGCAAGGTTGGCTTCGGTGGAGCGCAGCTTGCTCTCGGCATCCTTGCGCCTGACGTGCAGGCCCGCGATCCCGGCGGCCTCTTCGAGCATCGCGCGGCGTTCGGCCGGGCGCGCGGCGATCACAGCGGCAATCCTGCCTTGGCTGACCAGCGCCGGCGAATGCGCGCCGGTGGCGGCATCGGCAAAGGTCAGCGCGACATCCTTGGCGCGCACGTCGCGGCCATTGACGCGGTAGGCACTGCCCGCCCCGCGCTCGATCCGGCGGGTGACAACCAGTTCCTCGCCGTTGTCATCCTCGGCATGGAGCACCACTTCGGCAAAGTCGCGCGGGGGGCGGGTGGAGGTGCCCGCGAAGATCACGTCCTCCATTCCGCCCGATCGCAGCGACTTGGCCGAGGTTTCCCCCATCACCCAGCGGATCGCTTCGAGCAGGTTGGACTTGCCGCAGCCATTCGGGCCGACGATGCCGGTCAGCCCGGGTTCGATGCGAAGTTCTGCCGGCTCGACGAAGCTCTTGAAGCCGCTAAGCTTGAGCCGGTGGAACTGCATCGGGTCGGTGCCTTGCCCCGCCGATTGTCAGCGCGCGCCGGCGCGCTGGAGCAGGGGTTCGAGCATTTCCCAGGTGTTGACTTCGAGCTTCTTGCCGTTGAGCACGAAGGTCGGCGTGCCGGTGACACCGAATTCGCTCGCCTGGGCTTCCGAGGCCTTGACCATCGCGTCGATCTTGGCGGTGTCGGTCAGGCAGCTGCGGGCCTGATCGGCGCTCAGGCCGCGCGCGGCGAAGAAGTCGATGAGGCCGGTGACTTCAGCGACCTTGGCGAACCGCTGTGCCGGCGGCAGCGCGCCCGCCGCTTGCACCGCTGCCGGGTTGCCCTGCAGGCCCTTGAACACCGTTTCGAGGTTCTGCCACACCTCGTCCGAAAGCGGCTGCATCTGCTCCTTGGCGCCGCACTGCGCCATGGTCGCGATCACGATGTCGAAGGGATTGAGGAAGATCTCGCGCTGTTCGAAGCTGACCACGCCGCTCGCCACATATTTGCTCTTGAGCGGCTGCTTGCCCGTGACCGCAAAGCTCGCACAGTGGCCGCAGGTGTGCGAGGCGAACTCGACCAGCTTGAGCGGCGCGTCGGGATTGCCGAGCAGGTAGCCGCCTTCCGGGGTAACGGTGACCGTTTCGGTCCAGCTCGAGCCGGCCGGCGCGGTGATGGCGGGCAGGGCCTCGCCTTCGGCAACCTCGCCGGAAGCGGCATCATCGCCGCAAGCTGCAAGCGCCAGCGGGGCAGTGGCGAGCAGGCCGAGCGCGAACAGACGGGTCAGTTTCATCGTCAGGGAATCCTCTGGGAAAAATTCATCAGGCAAGGATAGCCGCCCGCCGGTCGGTGCAGCAAGGGGCGCAGGCGGGGGCTGTGAACAATTGCGGGATCAGGGGGTGGCGGCTGCGCCCCCTTCGACAGCGGCGAAGCGGGCCGAGAGCACCGGGTAAAGCGTGTCCCACCCGTGCACTTCTGCCAGGAGCTTGCCATCCAGCGCGAAGCTGGGGGTGGCGTTGACCCCGAAATCCTTGAAGTCGGCCTCGCCATTGTCGATCAGTTTCTTGGCCGCGGCATCGTTCATGATGCAGGCGTTGACCTCGGTGAGCGAATGGCCGCGTTGTACCATCATGTCGGTCCAGCCCAGTGCGCTGGCGGCATTCATGCGGCTGGCCTTGTCAGCCCGCGCCCAGATCTGCTGCTGGCTTTGCGGGGCGTTCTGGGCCAGGGCCATCCACTGGCGCTGGCCATACATGAAGGCGCGGTGGCGTTCCTTGAACCCAGCCGGATCGCCGCATTGCACCAGCAGCGAGATGGTGAGATCGAGCGCGTTGCGGATCACCGGACGCACTTCCACTGCCATCTTGCCGGGCAACAGCAAGGTCATGTCCATCGCCGGTTCGCCCTGGATGGCAAAGTTGGCGCAGTGGCCGCAGGTGTAGCTGACAAATTCGATCAGCCGGATGTCGGCCTTGGGGTTGCCGATCAGGTGGCCGCGCTCGGTGCGCGCGACCGCCGCGCTCCAGTTGCCCTGCGGAGCGATGCCCTTGAAGGCACTGTCGGGGCTAGCGAGGTCTTGCTGCGCGCCCAGCGGCGCGGCGAGGGCCGCGAGTATGGTTGCGGCGGGGAAGATCATCGGGCGCAAGGTCATGGCACGTCCTGTCAGGTCTCAGGGGTTGCTTTGTCGCCCAGCGAGCGGGCAAGGGATTCGAGCACGGCGCGCAGTTCGGGATCGCCAATGTCGCGCAGGCTGTCGCCCAGTTCAAGCGGGATGGGCCGCAGCGATGGCGGGGGCTTGGCGGGCCGGTCGGCCTGCGCCGGGGTGACCGCGCCCTGCCGCAGCTTGACCCGCGCCACCGCCCTGTAACCAAAGAAGCGGTTCACCCTGTCGATGATTTCGGGGATGACCTGCTGGATCAGCGGAGCGTGGGCGGGAACCACCACCAGTTGCAGGATGCCCTCGGCCTTCTCTCCCGGGGGAAAGCGGATCGCCTCGGGGCTGCACACGCGGGCATGTTCGGGGCCGACAATCTCGGGCCAGCGGGTGACCACCGAGCTTTGCACGAAGCCGAAACGGCGAAAGGCGGTGCGGCCGATTTCCGGCATCAGATCGCCGATCGGGCGCACGCCTTGCCCGCGCGGGCGGGTATATTGTCGGGGTTTCTTGTCGCTTCCCATCTGTCCGCCCGCCATGCCATAGGCGCGGCGTGAGTGCCAGTATCTCCGATCACTTGCTGCGATGGTATGATGCCCACGCGCGCGATCTGCCGTGGCGCTTGCCGCCGGGAAGCACCCTGCCGGATGATCCGGCGTGGCCCTACCGCGTGTGGCTGTCCGAGGTGATGCTCCAGCAGACCACGGTGGCGGCGGTGGTGCCCTATTTCACCAAATTCACGATGCTCTGGCCCACGGTTGAGGCGCTGGCGGCCGCTTCGGAGGAGGACGTGATGGCCGCCTGGGCGGGGCTGGGCTACTATTCGCGGGCGCGCAACCTGTTGAAAGCGGCGCGCGCCGTGGTGGAGCGTGGCGGGTTTCCGTCCACCGAGGCGGAACTGCGCGCCCTGCCGGGGCTGGGCGATTACACTGCGGCCGCGATTGCCGCGATTGCCTTTGGTCAGCGCGCCGTGGTGGTCGATGCCAATGTCGAGCGGGTGGTGGCCCGGCTGTTCGCTATCGACGCGCCGCTGCCGGGGGCACGCAAGGCAATCCGTGCGGCGACGGCCAGCATTACGCCCGAACGCCGCGCAGGCGACTTTGCCCAGGCGATGATGGACCTCGGCGCGCAAACCTGCACCACTCGCGCCCCGCGCTGCCTGTTGTGCCCGCTCGCCGGCGATTGCGCCGCCCGCAAGGCCGGCGATCCGGGGCGCCTGCCGGTCAGGCCGGCGAAGAAGGCTGTGCCCGAGCGGCGTGGCACCGCCTACTGGATCACCCGCAAGGGCGGGGCCGAGGTATGGCTGGTCACGCGTCCGGCCAGGGGGATGCTTGGGCAAATGCGCGCGCTGCCCGATGACGGCTGGAGCGCGCAAGCCGATGGTTCGGGCGCGGCGCCCGTCAAGGGCGCGTGGACCAGCCTTGGCACGGTGCGGCACGGCTTCACCCATGCCCGCTTGACCCTTGAGGTGCAGGCGCTGGAAACCGGCGCGCCGGTGCCGGGCGAGGGCGAATGGTGGCCGGTCAGCCGCATCGCCGAGGCCGGCCTTGCGACACTGTTCGCCAAGGCCGCGGCGCTGGCGCTGGCGCTGACCTAGAGAAATCCGCCGCCGAGGCTGAGGCGCACCGCCGCGATCAGCAGCACGATCAGGCAGAAATTGCGCCCGCCGTTCTGCGACGAAAGCGCGCCGAGGATCACGCCGATCACGATCAGCGGCAGCGCCAGCCAGTTGGCCCAGCCGAGCAGCGGGATCTGCGCGGGGATGACGATCACGAGGCTGACAAGGCCAACCAGATAGGCAAGGACGTTGAGCATGTGTCTTATATGCATAGGACACCCGCCTTTTGCAAGCCCGCAGGTCTTTCCGGCGATTGACCCTTGCGCCCGGGTGCCGCAGACACGCTCGCGCAAGCCATCGGAGATTCTGCCCCATGACGACCCGCGCCCTTGATCTGCCCTCGCTTTCGCGTCGCTCGCTGTTTCGCCACAGCGCCGTGCTGGCCGGGGGTGCGGCGCTTTGCGGCCTGCCGTTCGGGCGGATGGCTCTGGCGCATGACGTGTCGGAAAGCTGGCCCCGTGTTGCGGCGCTGGCGGACAAGTATGTTTCGAGCCGCAAGCTCGCCAATCTGCTCGTCACGTTCGGCTGGGGACAGGAAGATCATGCCCATACGGTCGGCGGCGGCACGCTGTCGCTGGCGAGTCCCGTCCCGGTCGATGAAAATTCGCTCTACCGCATCTATTCGATGTCGAAGCCGATCACCGGCATGGCGACGATGATTTTGATCGACGAGGGCAAGCTGGGGCTGGATCAGCCGCTCCACGAGATTCTGCCCGCGTTCCGCGACATGCGGGTGCTGGTCGATCCCCAAGGCCCGCTGGAGAACACGGTGCCGGCCGAACGGCCGATCACCATCCGCCAGCTGCTCACACATACGGCGGGGCTGGGCTACCAGATCATCAGCAAGGGGCCGTTGCTCAAGGCCTATAATGATCTTGGACTGGTCGGCGGGCGGGTGAGCCGGATGCCGATCCCCGGTTTTCCGCCGGTCACGCCTGCGCCGGGGCTGGCGGCCTGGGCCGATCGCCTGGCGGGCCTGCCGCTGATGTATCAGCCGGCCACCCGGTGGAGCTATTCGTGCAGCATCGACCTGCTCGGGCGGGTGATCGAGGTGGTCGGCGGGATGGAATTCGAGGCCTTCCTCCGCCAACGCATCTTCGAGCCTTGCGGCATGAACAGCACGTGGATGCAGGTGCCGCAGAGCGAGGCCTATCGCCTGACCGACAATTACGGGATCCTCGGCGGCAATCCCTTCCCGATCGACCCGGCGGGAAGTTCGATCTATCTCGATCCGCCCGAAGTGCCCGCGGGCGGCGGCGGGTTGGTATCGAGCCCCAAGGATTACGACCGCTTCCTGCGGATGCTGCTCGGCTACGGGATGCTCGATGGCGTGCGGGTGATGAGCGAGGAAGCGGTGCGGGTCGGCACTTCGGATCTGTTGCCGGCGACGGTCGATACCAGAGGCACCTGGATGGAAGGGCAGGGCCACGGCGCGGGTGGGCGCTCGGTCGGGCAGACCTTCGGCTGGGGCGGAGCGGCGGGCACGCTCGCGGCGGTCGATTTCGGACTCAAGTTGCGCTCGACCTTGTTCACCCAGTACATGCCCTCGGAGGCCTATCCGATCCGCGACGAGTTCCTCGCCGCGATGGAGGCCGACATGGCGGCCAAGCGCGTGCAGAAGGCGGCATGATGCATCATCCCGCCGCGCCCGCGCTGCCGATGGCCTTCGCCGGTTCGCCGATTGACCGGGCGGATCACATCCGCGTCGATCCGGCAGCGCTCGGCAACCTGATGAACTGGCGGGCGCGGGTGATGAGCCTCGATGGCCTGCTGCCCGAGTTCGACGATAATGGCCACCTGCTGTGGCACACCATCGCCGATGTCGCCCCGGATGCCGAGCTGGTGTTTCTGGGCATGCTCGATGACAGGGCGCACTTCGCCCCGGTTCCGGCCGAGGGCGCGGCCGGGCCGGCGATGCCGCGCGCGTGGCAGGTGATGCAGATGCTCCAGCCCGCGGATCTGGCAATCTACGGCGGGGCGCGCAGCCTGATCGACTGGCACGCGCGGCACCGCTTCTGCGCCAATTGCGGATCGCCCACCAGGCTGGTCAAGGGCGGCTGGCAGCGGCACTGCGATGGCTGCGGCGCGGACCACTTCCCGCGCACCGATCCGGTAACGATCATGCTGGTCGAACATCAAGACCGCCTGTTGCTCGGCCGCCAGCCGCGCTTCCCGCCGCGGATGTATTCCGCGCTCGCCGGATTCGTCGAACCGGGCGAGACGATCGAGGAAGCCGTCGCGCGCGAGATCTTCGAGGAGGCGGGCGTGCGGGTGCGCGACGTGCGCTATATCGCCAGCCAGCCCTGGCCCTTCCCGAGCCAGCTGATGATCGGCTGCACCAGCGTGGCCGATGAACCGGCGCTCAACATCGACACCACCGAGCTCGAAGACGCGCGCTGGTTCACCCGCGCCGAGCTGGAAGAGGCGCGGGCGGCGGGCGAGCATGGCACCGATTTGCTCTATTTCCCGCGCCCCTTCGCCATCGCCCACCACCTGATTGCCTGGTGGCTCGACCGATGACCGACACGCTCACGATCGACATCTATTCCGATGTCATGTGCCCGTGGTGCCTGATCGGCTATGGCCAGCTGACCAAGGCGCTGGCCGAGCTGGAAGGCGAGATTGCGGCGGAAATCCGCTGGCGGCCGTTTGAACTCAATCCCGACATGCCGCGCGAGGGCGAGGAGCAGGAGGCCCATCTCCAGCGCAAATATCGCCGTCCGGCTGAAGAGGGGGCTAGAATTCGCGCGCAGATGAAGACGATTGCCGAAGCGGCCGGCGTGTCGCTTTCCTACGAGGGCGAGGGCGAAGCCCCGCCGGCGATGATGTGGAACACCCGCGATTGCCACAAGCTGCTGGCCTTCGCGCTCGAACAGGCCGGCCCCGCGGTGCAGACGCGGTTGAAGCTTGCGCTATTTGCCGCCCATTTCAACCAGCGCCGCAACCTGTCGGATCGCGCGGTGCTGCTTGCGATCGCAGCCGAAGCGGGCCTGCACCGCGAAGCGGCCAAGGCTGCGCTCGACGATCCCGCGCTCGAAGCCCGCGTGCTGGCCGAGGAACAGCAGGCGTGGGATCGCAACATCACCGGGGTTCCGGCGATGATCGTCAATGATCGTTTCCTGATCCCCGGCGCCCAGGCACCCGAAGTCTATGTGAGCGCGCTCAGGAGGGTGGCTGCCAAAAGCGGCGAAGCGCGCTGAGGCCGCCCGCCCCCGCCGCAAGTGGCGAGGCGCGGTGTGGCTGCGCGACTCGGGATGCGGTGGCAGCGCCGGCCTGTGCGGGATGCCTGCCGGGAGCGGATGTAGCCCTCGGGAACCAGCTTTTTCCGGGCTGGAGCGCCCCGTCGGCGCGGCGAACCGCTTTTATGGATTGACCTATGGCTTCTGATAGGTGAGGCTGGGCTTCTTCCGGCTGGCCGAGCGGCGCGGCAGCCTGTGTCCGGAAGGGACCGGTCGTCAGCCAATGGCCGGTTCGCCTCTCGAAGTGACGATCAATCCGCGGACGGGATCTTCCGCCGGGACATCGGGAAGGGGCCCTACAAGAAGGCCTGACGGTCTGCCCGCTTGATCCGCTCCGCTCCGGGGAGGGTGCAATGCGGGTGCAGGACGGGTGTGTCAGGACGGATGCGGGCCGGTGGATCGGCTGCCTGACCTATCAGAGCCGCGCGGTTTCGCGGCCTTCGCCATGCGAGCTTGAGCAGCTGGTCAACGAGGCGCGGCGGCGCAACCGCAGCCTCGGGGTGACGGGCATGCTGCTCTACGAAAACGGGCGCTTTCTCCAGACCCTCGAAGGCCCGCCGGCGGGCTTGCAGCAGGTGTGGTCGTCGATCCGCCGCGACCGTCGCCACCGCGAGATCGAGGTGCTGAGCGAACATGCCGTGGCGAGCCGCCTGTTTTCCGACTGGGATCTGCTGCTCTACAGCAGCAACGATAATCCGCGCCGCACTGGCCGGGCGAGCGCTCTGGCCCCGCACGCCTTGTCGCATTACGTGGCCAGCGTGGCGCAGCTTGCGCTCGGCGATGAGGACGCGCGCCTCAACGGCGAGCTTGCCAGCATCGCGCAGCAGGGCTGGAGCGCCGACGAGATTGTCTCGCACCTGATCGAGCCGGCAGCGCGCGCAATGGGCGATGCGTGGCTGGCTGATCGCTGTTCGGAATTCGAGCTGACCGTGGGGCTTGGCATGCTGCAACTGGCCGGCCATGCGCTACGCAGCCACACCTGCCCCACCAGCCTTAGCCCCGGCCGCCATTCGATCCTGCTCGCCACCGCCCCTGGCGAGCCACACATGCTATCCACCGCGATGCTGGCCGACCAGTTCACCGATGCTGGATGGCGGGTGGAAATGGCCTTCCCTTCGAGCAAGGAGGCGCTTGCCCGGCAGATCCTGGCGCAGGGGCATGACGCGCTCGACCTGGCGCTGTCCGATGCCCTTCCGCGCCAGCGCGGGCTGACGCGGCTGCGCGAGGTGGTGGAGCATTGCCGCAAGGCAGCGGCTGACCATCTGCTGGTGGTTTCGGTCGGCGGACGGATGTTCGCCGAGGCCAGCGCCAGCGCGGCCACGGTCGGCGCCGATCACGCGCGCTGTAATATCGTCGGCACCAGCGCGCGGCTGGCCGAGCTGGTTGGGCAGAGGCGACAGCCACGCTGCTAGCGATCACACCAGGCCGAGCCGCTCCAGCTTCATCGCCAGGCGGCCGGGCAGCGCGTCGCCGATCACCTCGCCCTCGGCGACATCCTTAGGGGCCTTGTCCTCGGTGAGATAGCGCCAGCCCTGATGCGCGCGTTTGGGCTGGGGGTGGACCCGGATCAAGCGCGGCTCCAGCACGATGTCCCAGCGTCCGTCCTCGGTCTTCTCAAAGCCGAGGATCGGTGAGCGCGCGACAAGCGCGTGGTTGATGATCCAGTAGAGCGAGCCGCCGATGCATTCCTCGTGCCGCGTGGGCCGGTTGCGGGTGGTGAGCGCGATGGCGCCGCGGCCCCGATACCAGCCTTCGAGCTGTTCGTAGCTTTTCGCCCCGAAGGCGATCTTGGTGAGGTGGAGAGGCATGGCGCGGCTTTCCGGCACGCGCCCCCCAAAGTCAACGCTGGCAAGTTAACCGGAAAGGTATTCGTCAATCGTCAGATGCAGCCGCCGGATGCGCGCTTCCTGATAGTTTCCGAGCGTCTGTGCGCCCTTGCGCGAGGCCTTGGCCCCGTCGCGCTGGAGTTTCAGGTTCTCGGTATCTTGATCGAGGATTTCCGCCAGCGCGAAACCAGGAACGGTGGTGTAGCTGTCCTCCACGCCCAGCCGGATCGGGCGGGCGGGCGGGGGGCGCTCGCCGCTCGCGGGCAGGGGTTGCAGCACGAGGATTTCGTGCAAGGTTTCGTCCGGCCCCAGTGGACGGAAACGGTAACACAGGCGGATGCCGATGCCGGGAAAGAAGAAGGCGTTGGGGAACAGGAAATATTCGATCGAATCCAGCATCTCGCTGGTGGAAACCTTCGACAGATCGGTGCCGAAGGCCGCCCCCAGTTCCTCGCGCAGGCGGCGGGCGTGTTCGGCGCGGGCCTTGGCTCCCGGCGGCAGGCTGGCGGGATCGCGGCCGAGCTTGGCGAACAGCGTTTCTTCGCTCACCTGCTGTCGAAGGTGCGGGCTGGGCACACCCACGGCATGGATGAAGCGCGAGACGTGGCGACCGAAGATGTCGTATTGCGCGTTAGCGTCGGCCGCGGTGTAAATCGCCTGCGCGTGGGTTTCGAGCACGTGGAAGGCTTCGAGAAAGGCCTCCATCGCCATCTTCCAGTTGGCCGGCAGCACTTTTTCGGTATGCAGCGCAACATAGCGATCATGCATTGGCCAGAGCGTGAAGTGTTCGGGAATCACCTCCAGTTGCTCGGCCAGCGGCGGGGGGTTGTCCCCCATGTGGATGAAGACGAACCCACCCCAGGTGTCGCAGGCGACTTCATCGAGGCCGAAATTATCGTCGCTGACATGGGGGAAGTCCCAGCGGCAGGGAATTTCGCGCAAGGTGCCGTCGAGGTTCCAGCTCATCCCGTGGAACGGGCAGCGGATATGGGCGCGGCGCACCCCGCGTGATCCTTCGGCAGCGAACTTCATCCCCCGGTGCGGGCAGGAATTGACGAAGGCGCGGATCGCCATGTCCGCCCCGCGCACCACCAGCACGGAAAGCGCACCGATGTCATAGACATAGCGATCACCGGGTTCGGGGATGTGCTCCTCGCGGCAGGCCCATTGCCACACCTTCGGCCACAGCCGTTCCATTTCGCGATCGTGGAAGGCCGGATCGGTGTAGCGGGCAAAGGGGATGTCGGTATTGCCGAGGAAGGTGTAGGCCTGCGCGCGCATGGCGGCGGGGGGATTGTCCCCGTCGGCATCGAGAATGTCCTGCATCGAGGGGCCGGGGCAGCGCGCCGCGCCCGGTGGCAGCGCGGGATCGGACGGGAGGGTGAGATCGGGCTTGCTCATCGCATCGCCTCGCGGTGGTAGAGCGGATCGTCGGGCTTGCGCTGGCCAAGGATGAAGGGCGCGCCCGCCAGCATGGCGTCCGACGCCGGATCGTCGCGCAGCCAGTCGACCAGTTCTGAGCGATAGGCGATCTTCCAGACCCCGCCGCGGCGTTCATAGCGATCGATATAGCGCCCGGCGATGAACAGGTCGCGCGCCGTGCCGTCTTCGCCCGTGATGCGGTGGTAGGCCTGGTAATAGACTTCGCCATGGGCCTCGTTTTCGCCGGTGAAGTCAACGAGGTGCTGGCCGAGCAGATGGTGGTTGCGCGCATGGGTCGCGAGCGCGGCCATGCAGAAGGCGGCGAAATCGGCGGGCGAACCGGCGAAGATGCCGTATTCGCAGCGCGCATCGCTCCAGAACTGCGCCTCCACCAGCGCGCCGTCGAGCCGGTCGAGCCCGCGCATGTAGCGCGCGGCGAGATCCTGAATGGCGAAACGGTCGTCCGCGCTGCCGGTCATGCGATGCTGAGGCCCCCGTCGACGATGAACGGCGCGCCGGTGGCAAACTTGCTCTCGTCGCTGGCGAGATAGACCACGAGGTGCGCGATATCCTCGACCTCGCCCATCCGGCCGATCGGCTGGGCAACAGCGAAGGCCGCGCGGGTGGCATCGGGATCGGGGGTGCCGGCGATCACGCTTTCGACATTGGGGGTAAGGATGGTGCCTGGCTGCACCGAGTTCACCCGCACCCCGTTCTGCTCGCGCGCGCAGTAGAGTGCGATCGACTTGGTCAGGGTGACAACCGCCGCCTTGGCGCTGTTATAGGCGGCGAGGTCGGGCGAGGGCTTGTTGCCCGCCGCGCTCGAAAAGTTGACGATGGAACCCCCGCCGCCTTTCGCCATCAACGGAATCGCGGCCTTGCAACCCATGAAGATCGAATCGACATCGACCGTGTAGCAGCGGCGGAAATCTTCGGGCGAAATGTCGGCGATGGAACCGAACACGGTGATCGCGGCATTGTTGACCAGCACGTCGAGCCGCCCGTGGGTGGCCTCGATCTCGGCGATCACCTCCTGCCAGCGCGCCCAGTCGGTAACGTCCTGATGGAGGAAGCCGCAGCCCAGTTCGGCGGCGGTGGCGCGGCCTGCGTCTTCGTCGATATCGGTGATGGTCACCCTGGCCCCCTCGGCCAGCAGCGCCTTGGCCGCTGCCTTGCCAAGCCCCATCGCGCCGCCGGTCAGCAGCACCACCTTGCGTGAAACCCGTCCTGCCATTGCACTCTCCCCGATTGTCTCTCGGGCAAGAGGGTTAAAGCGGGGCGAGACCTGCCGCCACTGCCAAACCTAGGAAGGCGAAGAAGCCCATCGAATCGGTGATCATGGTGACGAAGACGGAAGAGGCGACCGCCGGATCCTGATCGAGCCGCTCGAAAATCACCGGCACCAGCACGCCCGCAAGCCCTGCGACCGCGATGTTGATGATCATGGCAAGCGCGATCACCATCCCCATCAGCGGGGTGAACAGCACCGCTGCCGCCACGCCTATCAGCAGGGCGATGGTGCCGCCGTTCAAGAGCGCGACACGGAATTCGCGCCACAGGATGCGCCGCGTGTTGGCGCGGGTGAGCTGGTTGGTGGCAATCGCGCGCACCGCCACCGCCATGGTCTGCGTCCCGGCATTGCCGCCGATGCTGGCGACAATCGGCATCAGCACGGCAAGGGCAACCAGTTGCTCGATCGCCGCCCCGAACAGGGCGATGATGCTGGAGGCGACCACCGCTGTCCCCAGATTGGCGATCAGCCAGCGCACGCGGGCGGTATAGGCCTCGCGGATTGGCTCGTTGATGTCGCCGTCGCCCGCGCCCGAAAGCAGCAGCGCGTCCTCGCCTGCTTCTTCGGAGATGATGTGGACGATATCGTCAACCGTCATCTGGCCGACCAGCCGGCCACTCTCATCCACCACTGCCGCCGAAATCAGCGCGTATTTCTGAAACATCAGCGCGACCTCTTCCTGATCCATCGTGACGGGGATCAGGGTCTGGTCACGCTTCATCAGATCGGTGATTCGCACCGAGCGCGGGGTGGTAAGGATCCATGACAGCGCACAGGTGCCGACCGGATGGTGGCGCTCGTCGATTACGAAGACCTCGAAGAAATCGTGTTCCAGGTCACCGTTCTCGCGCAGGTAATCGATCAGGTCGCCGACCGTCATGTGTTCGGGCACCGCGACGAAATCGCGGCTCATCAGCCGGCCGGCGGTCTCCTCAGGATAGGCCAGCGCGCTGGAGACCGCCTCGCGCGTTTCCGGCTCCAGCTCGGCCATCACCGCCCGCTGATCGGCCTCGTCCAAGTCCTCGATCAGCTGCACCGCATCATCGGTGTCGAGCTGCTGCGCGATGGAGGCGACGGCCTGCGCGGGCAAGGCCTCCATCAGGTCCTCACGGACGTAATCATTGAGTTCGGCGATGACGTCGCTGGTCATCAGGTCGCTGATCGCGGCGGCCAGCTGCGCGCGTTCGGAACGTTCGAGCAGCTCGATCAGATCGGCGATGTCGGCGGCGTGGAGCGGTTCGACCAGATCGTACACCGCCCCCTTGTCACCCGCCTCGAGCGCATCCTGGACGGCGCTGACGAAGGACGGCTTGAGCCGGTTTTCCTCATCGTGGCGTTCATCGTCAACACGGTCGTCCGGGCGCACCTCGACCTCTGCGGTTTCGCCTGCCAGCAGGTCTTCATCGAGGATGCGATCGTCGGCCATAAGCGGCGTTTACGGGGCGACCTATGAAAAGCAAGCGCGGGAGGGTGACAGGCGGTGATCGGCTGCTAAAAGCGCGGGGAAATTGCCTCAGGAGATACGCGCAATGGCCGAAACCCTTACCTTCACTCTCGACAATGGCACCGGCGAGAATGGCGATGTTGTCATCAGGCTGCGCCCCGATCTGGCTCCGCTCCATGTCGCGCGCATCACCGAACTGGCGCAGGAAGGATTCTATGACGGCGTGATCTTCCACCGCGTGATCGCCGGCTTCATGGCGCAGGGCGGCGATCCGACTGGCACCGGCATGGGCGGCTCAGACAAGCCCGACCTTCCGGCCGAATTCAACGCCGAACCCCACGTCGAGGGCGTGTGCTCGATGGCCCGCGCGCAGAACCCCAACAGTGCCAATTCGCAGTTCTTCATCTGCCTCGACGACGCGCGCTTCCTCGACAAGCAATACACCGTGTGGGGTCAGGTGATCAGCGGCATGGAACACGTCCATGCCATCCCCAAGGGCGAACCGCCGCGCGCGCCGGGGAAGATTGTTAAGGCGACAGTCGCCTGAGCCTTCGCGGCACATTCGGGATAATGGAGGGGCGGCTTCGGTCGCCCCTTTTCGTTGAACCGCCTGCCACACGGCGCTATGGGCGCACCGCCCATGAAACCTGCCTCCGCCCCCCAGACCTACAGGGTCAAAAGCTTCGGCTGCCAGATGAACGTCTATGACGGCGAGCGCATGGGCGAGCTGTTGGCCGAGCGGGGCATCGTGCCTGCGCCCGAGGGCGAGGAGGCCGATCTTGTCATCCTCAACACCTGCCACATCCGCGAAAAGGCGGCCGAGAAGGTCTATTCCGACATCGGCCGGCTGGTTAAGGCGGGCGAGGAGGCGGGCAAAAAGCCGCTGATTGCGGTCGCCGGCTGCGTCGCGCAGGCCGAGGGCGAGGAGATCATGGCGCGCGCGCCCGCAGTCTCCATCGTGGTCGGCCCGCAGGCCTATCACCGCCTGCCGGAAATGCTCGACAAGGCCGCCAACGGCGAGCGCGCGACCGATACCGACATGCCCGCGATCGCCAAGTTCGACGCGCTGCCGGCGCGGCGCAAGCGGGGGCCGAGCGCCTTCCTCACCGTGCAGGAGGGGTGCGACAAGTTCTGCACCTATTGCGTGGTGCCCTATACCCGCGGCGCGGAAATCTCGCGCCCGTTCAGCCAGCTGGTGGTCGAGGCGCACAAACTGGTTGAGGCAGGGGCGAAGGAAATCACCCTGCTCGGCCAGAACGTCAACGCCTGGCGCGGCGAGGACGACAAGGGCCGCGCCATGGGCCTTGGCGGGTTGATCCGCAAGCTGGCGGCCATCGACGGTCTGGAGCGCATCCGTTACACCACCTCGCATCCCAACGACATGGACGATGATCTCATCGCCGCGCACGGCGAGGTGGCCAAGCTGATGCCCTATCTCCACCTGCCCGTGCAGGCCGGGAATGACCGCATCCTCAAGGCGATGAACCGCCGGCATACCGCGACAAGCTATCTGAAGCTGATCGAGCGCTTCCGCGCCGCGCGGCCCGATATCGCGCTTTCGGGCGATTTCATCGTCGGCTTTCCGGGCGAGACGGAAAGCGAGTTTGCCGACACGCTCAGCATCGTCGATGAAGTGCGCTATGCCGCCTGCTTCAGCTTCAAATATTCTCCGCGCCCCGGAACGCCTGCAGCAAGCATGGATGGCCAGATCGCGCCGGAGGTGATGGACGAGCGGCTCCAGCGGCTTCAGGCCCGCATCGCCCACCATCAATATGCCTTCAATCAGGCGAGCCTGGGCACGATCTGCACCGTGCTGGTGGAGCGCAAGGGACGGCACGAAGGCCAGTGGCTCGGCAAGTCGCCGTGGCTGCAGAGCGTGTGGTTCGAGGCCCCCGCCGCGATCGGCGACATGGTCGAAGTGGAACTGGCCGAGGCCGGGCCGAACTCGCTCAGGGGTCTTATGCGCGATATCGTGACAGTCTGAGGACTTTCCACCGCCATCTCGCCGCCGCCCGCTTGCGTTGGCGCGTGCCCGCCTTACTTTTCCGAATCGTGGGCAGGGGATCGCCCCCAGCCGCAAAGCAAAGGACGCTATGGGCCGACGACCCTCCCGTGCCGGACACACGGCGCTTTCGCCCGATCCGCGTGGTATCCCGGCCCCGCGCCGCGCCCGCGTTGACCTGACCTTCGAGAACCAGTCGCTGCTCGGCCCGCTGTTCGGTCAGTTCGATGCCAATCTGGTGCAGGTCGAAAACCGCCTTGGCGTGTTTATCCATGCGCGCGGGCATCAGGTGATGATCGAAGGGCCGGAAGATGACGTGGCCCGCGCCCGCGATACATTGAAGGCCATGTATGATCGCCTCGCGCGCGGCGAGGCGCTCGATGCAGGCGCGGTGGAATCGCTGATCGCCATGTCCGCCGAACCGACGCTGGAAGGGATCATTTCCGGCGATCAGGACGCGCCGCCGATCATGATCCGCACGCGCAAGAAAACCATCGTGCCCCGGTCTGCGACGCAGATCGAATATATGCGCGCGCTCGCCAAGGAGGACATCATCTTCGCGCTTGGCCCGGCGGGCACGGGCAAGACCTACATCGCCGTGGCCCAGGCCGTGAGCCAGCTCATCACCGGCTCAGTCCAGCGCCTGATTCTTTCGCGCCCGGCGGTCGAGGCGGGGGAGAAGCTCGGCTTCCTGCCCGGCGACATGAAGGAGAAGGTCGATCCCTACCTTCGCCCGCTGTATGACGCGCTCAATGACTGCATGCCGCCCGAACAGGTCGAGCGGCGGCTGGCCAATGGCGAGATCGAGATCGCGCCGATCGCCTTCATGCGCGGGCGCACACTGGCGGACAGCTTCATCATCCTCGATGAAGCGCAGAACACCACGCGCGAACAGATGAAGATGTTCCTCACCCGCTTTGGCCAGAACAGCCGGATGGTTATCTGCGGTGACCCGAAACAGGTCGATATTCCCGGCGGGCCATCGATGAGCGGGCTCAACGATGCGGTTGCGCGGCTTGAGGGGGTGGAAGGCTTCGGCACCATCCGCTTCACCGCCGCCGATGTGGTGCGCCACCCGATCGTGGGCCGGATTGTCGAGGCCTATGAGCGCGAGGAGGCCTGACGCGGACAAAGCGGATACCCTGCCGCTTTGCTTGTCACGCCAATACCAAGCCATTCCAGCAGGATAGGCCGCTTCCTCGCAGGCAGAGGGAAACGGGTGCAGAGCGCGGATTCGCCTTTTGCGGCAGCCTCGCAGGCTGCGTGGACGACAATGCAAAAGAGCCGGGCCCATTGCTGGCGGCCCGGCTCCGGGTAGGACACACGCGGGCAAGGCACGATTGCCCGCGCGGGTTTGAGCAAGCTCAGAAGCGGAAGGTCGCGACTGCCCTCACCGTCTGGAGGTTGAAGTTGTCGTTGCCGCGCTTGAAATCGACCCCACCAGCCAGCACGAAGGGGTTGGTGGCAGGGGCCGTGCCCTGACCGACGCGGATCAGCGTGTCGTCGGTATTGTAGTCGGTGTAGAGATATTCGACCCCGATCGCGAATTGCTTGCCGAACTTCTGCTCGATGCCTGCTCCGATCTGGACGCCCCAGGCATCTTCATCGGGGATCACGGTGAAGGCGTTGGCGGTGTTGCTGGTCTCGAAGCTCTGGTCGAGCTTGGCATAGGCGAGGCCGCCGGTGGCGTAGAGCAAAGTCCGCTCGGCTGGGGTGAAGCCAGCACGCAGGCGAAGTGCGGCGGTGTAGTCGATCTCGCGCTCCATGTAGTAGGATGCCGGGGTGGTGCTGAAGGCCGAAACAGAATCGCGCAGGTTCGCGGTGGCAACTTCGGCCAACAGGCCGAGCACCAGCTTGCCCATCTGACGATCATACCCGATGCGGCCGCCGAATGCCGCGCCATCGGAATCGTCGATGCAGTTGGCGTTCTGCGGTGAAGTCGCCTCGCCGTCGCAAAAGCCGGGCGAAAAGGCATTGGCGCCCGCAGCGGTGGTTACGGTTTCGCCGAAGCTGCCGTTCGACCCGCGATCGAAGGAGATGAACTCATCGCCGTCGCTCCCCTGGAAATCATAGCCGATGGTTACGCTGGCATAGACGCCGTCGAATTCGTCTTCGGCATGGACCGGCACCGCAACAAGGACGGCTGAGGCGGCGGCAAGATAAAGTGCTTTCATGGGATACTCCGACAATTCGCTGTTCGCGTAAACTTCCTGCGTGCGAGAGAGCGAGCCGATTGCCGGGGCAATCACCGCGCCTGCGCCGGAAGGGAGGCCAGCCAGCGGCGCGGGGCGAGAGCAGCGGCTCTGGGCCGGGCCAGTGGGGCGTGATGCGCCGGGCAGGCACGGCGACAGATGGCCGGATGCTCGATTAGGACAGTGTCGCTGCCCGCTCTCTACCCATAAAGATACGAGGATTTTCCGGTGATCGGATGCAGCGGCTTCAGATCGCCAAAATTTTTCCGGTCGCGATCGGCGTGTTGCTGGGGGCAGTATGCGGCGCACCCTCGGGCAGCTCGAGTGATACGGCCAGCATCGCGCCGTCTCTCACCAACGGGCGCAGGTTGTCCGGCAGGCGCACTTGCGTCGTCCCGGCGCGGGCGATCAGGCCGAGCGAGCGCGGCACGCCGTCGCCGGGAATGACCCAGAGTTCAGGTGTCAATCCGCTGTCGGGCAGGGCAATGGCGCGAATGTCGAGATATTGCGCCTGCGGATCGATAGTGGCCGTCAGCAAGGCCCCGTCGGCGCCGGTCAGCTGGGCGAACACCGCCGGTGCAGGCGCCGCCGGAGCCCTCGGAGCGGCAGCTTCGCGGACAGTGGCCGGGGCAAGCACCATGATCGCGGCAAGACCGGCGGCGAGGGCACCCGATGCAGCTGCAAGCCCCTGCCACAGCCTCAGTCTGCGAAGGTTGCCGGTCTGCGGTTCGCCATCCAGCCGCGCTTCGATCGCGCGCCACAGATCGGGCGGAGGCGCTTCCTCGAACCCTTCGCCAAGCGGATCGAGCCGGCCCTGCCAGCGTGCCACCATGGCGGCAAAGGCCGGGTTGGCGAGCGACAGGCGCAGCGCCTCGGCACGCTCCTCGCCCTCAAGCACGCCGAGAGCGAGCTCCGCTGCCATCTGGACCTGTTCGGGCGTGAGCTTGCTAGTCACCTTCGAGGCACCCCCGCAATTGCAGCAGGCCCCGGCGAATCCAGCTCTTGGTGGTGCCCAAGGGGGTCCGCATCGCGTCTGCCAGCTCCGAATGGCTCATGCCGTCGAAAAAGGCGAGCCGGATCGCACGCTTTTGCTGGGCGGGCAGGGCATCGAGGCAGTCGAAGATGAGCGCGCGATCCTCCCCCGCTGCCATCGCCTCCATCGCCTCGCCCAGATCGGCTCCGGGATCGTCCGCGGAAGCGGCAAGCGGCAAGGGGGGGCGGCCATGCTTGCGCACCCAGTCGATCGCGGCGTTGCGGGCAATGGCGCACAGCCAGGTGATCGGGCTGGCGAAATCGGGGTTGAAGCGTCCGGCGCGCTTCCAGACCTTGAGGTAGACGTCCTGCAGGATGTCGTCCGCTGCTTCGCGATCGCGGGCGATGCGCAGGCACACGCCGTAAAGTTTGGCCGAGGTGCGCTTGTAGACCTCGTTCAGGGCCTTGCGGTCCCCACGGGCAACGCGCTCGATGAGGCCGGACAGCTCCTCGCGTCGGATAGCGGCACTGTCTGTCGTCGGCATTTGGCTCACCTATTCAGACGGGTGGGAACTGGCAAGCCATTCCGCCGCTTCGAAGGTGCGGTTAATAGGTCCTGACCCTAGTTATCGACATGGAAGATTGGCCCGCGGGCGAGTGGGAGACCCTGGCCGAGCGTGCCGCCGCAGCCGCGGCGGAGGGGGAGTCCGTGCTCGCCAATGCTCGCCTGATCGCGAGTCTGCTGTTCCCGTCCGATGCCGAAGTCCACACGCTCAACCGCGAATGGCGCGAGCGCGACAAGCCCACCAACGTGCTCAGCTTTCCGATGCTGCAGCGCGCGCGAGACGGCGGTGAAGGGCGTCAGCCTTGCCGGGCACGCCGCACCCCAAATGGACCTTTCTGCAACTGGCGCAGCGCACCGTCAGCGTGATGACCAACCAGGCCTATCGCAGCTCGGTGTTCATCGCCGACCAGCAGCGCTCGAGCGCGCAGTTCAAGACCCGCTTCGTGCGGCTTGATCCCGATCACTTGCGCTTGCGCGCCGCGATCGACTTTCCGGGTGCGGGGCAGGAGAAGAATATCTGCTACCAGTGGCAACTCGATGACGAGGCGATCGATCATCCCAAGGGGTTTGTCCCGCGCTCCATGCGCTGCCTGATTGCCTACGGAAAACAGCATCCGAAGGCGGCAGAATTTGCCGCCGCCGAGCCGCGCTAGGGAGCAAGGCTGCCGGGCGCCACCAGGATGGGCCGCATCGCCTGTGGCGCGGCCTTGCGGTTCACCCCGCCACCAGCATCTGCAGAGCCACCGCTGCCAGCAGAATGCTCACCAACAGGCGGAACCGCTCGGGCGAGAGCTTTGCCGTGATCGCTTTGCCGGCCCAGGTTCCCAGCACCATCGCGGCCCCCAGCGCCAGCGCCAGCGGCCAGAATTCCGGATCGAGCGCAAGCCGGGTTTCGTACACCGCCAGCTTGACCAGGTGCATGGCAAGCGCGGTCACCGCTTCGCTGGCCAGATAGGCCAGCGGCGGCAGGTTCAGACTGAGGAAGATCGCCGCGCCAAGCGGGCCGGCGGTGCCGACCAGGCCCGACAGCAGCCCCGTCATCGCGCCCCCGGCAAGCAGCAGTCTGGGCGATGGCTCGAACTGCAGCAGACCCGTGGCGCGCAGCACCACGAAGGACAGCAGCGCAGCCCCGATCAAGCGCACTGCGGCGGCGGGCGGCAAGCTGGCAAACCACAGCGCCCCCAGCGCCGCTGCCGGCAGCGCGCCGAGCAGAAACAGGCCGACAGGCCGCCACGCGATCGTCCGGAAATTGAAACCGATGCGCGCAGCGTTGCCGAGCAATTGCGCCACGGTCAGCAGCGGCACCGCCGCCTCTGCGCCCGCCACCCGCGTCAGCAGCGGCAACAGCAGCAAGGCCCCGCCAAAGCCGGCCGATCCCGAAATGGCCGCGGCAAGAAAGGCTCCGATCAACAGCGCGGCAATCACCATCACTGCGCCGGTCTAGGGCTGCACCGGACAGAAATCCATCCCGGCGCGAACCGCCGCTGGGCGGTTTTGCTTGCGTGCCGGTTGCGCTAAGGGCGCGTGATGGAACTGGATATCGACATCGAGGATTGGCCCGAAGGCGAATGGGAGGCACTCGCGGCACGCGCCGCGCAGGCTGCGGGCGCGGGCGAACCTTGCCTTGCCAACCCGCGCCTTGTCGTCAGCCTGCTGTTCACCACGGATGCCGAAGTCCACGCGCTCAACCGCGAATGGCGCGGGCGCGACATGCCCACCAACGTGCTCAGTTTCCCGATGCGCGATCGCGCCGAACTGGCACGCCTCGGTGTGGAAGGGCCGCCGGTGATGCTTGGCGACATCGCGCTCGCCCATGAAACCTGCGCGCGCGAGGCAGGGGACAAGGGCGTCACCCTCGAAGCCCATGCCACGCACCTCATCGTCCACGGATTGCTGCACCTTGCGGGCCATGATCATGTCGATTCCGAGAGGCAGGCCGAGCAAATGGAGGCGCTGGAGACCGCCATACTTGCAAAACTGGGCATCGCTGACCCATATGGCGCATGATGACCGCGAGGAGCATTGACTAGGGCCATGGCCGATTCCCCATCATCCGCATCGCTTTCGGGAGACGCGGACAGTAGCAGCGGACTGATGTCGGCGCTTCGCAGGATGCTCGGTCTTGAAGGCGCACGTTCGCTGCGCGAGCAGCTCGAGGAAGCGATTGACGAGCACGAGGACGAGCATCCCTCGTCCGCTTGCGCGGACAGCGGTCAGGCGCGCGGTGACCTGTCGCGGGTCGAGCGGCAGATGCTGCGGAACCTCTTGCACTTTTCCGAACACGATGCCGATGATGTCGCGGTGCCGCGCAGCGAGATCATCGCGGTTGATGCCTCGATCAGCTGGTCCGAACTGGTGGCCGCCTTTGCCGAGCACGGCCATTCGCGTATGCCGGTCTACCGCGAGACGCTGGATGACGTGATCGGGATGATCCACATCAAGGACGTGTTCCCGATCATCGCCAGGGGCGCGCCTCCGCCTGAAGACTGGACCACGCTGCTGCGCCAGCCGCTCTACGTGCCGCAGGCGCGCGGCGCGCTCGACGTGCTGGCCGACATGCGCGCCAGGCGAGTGCACCTTGCGATCGTGGTCGACGAGTTTTCGGGCACCGATGGGCTCATCACCATCGAGGATTTGGTCGAGGAAATCGTCGGCGAGATCGAGGACGAGCATGACGAGGCCCCGCCCGCGCTGATCGTGCCGATCGGCGAAGGCATGTGGGATTGCGATGCCCGCGCCGAGCTTGACGATGTGGCCGAGATGGTCGATCCGCGCCTTGCCGAGGTCGAGGAAGCGGTTGATACGCTTGGCGGCCTTGCCTTCGTGCTGGCCGAGGCGGTGCCGCCGGTGGGCACGGTGCTGACCCATTCCAGCGGCTGGCGGATCGAAGTGACCGCGGGTGATGAAACCCATGTCACGCGGCTGCGGCTCCATCCCCCGGCCAGCGCGGAAGACATGCGCTAGGCGCAACTTTTTCGCATTCAGGGCATTTTTTCTTCGATTTTTTGCATCCCGACCGCGTTTTGTGCGTATGGTTTTCCAACAAGGAGAAACCTGATGCCTGCACGTCGCCTTCCGCCCCTGCGTGCGCTCGAAGCCTTCATGCGTACGGTGCGGCTCGGCTCTGCCCGGGCGGCGGCGGAGGAAATTGGCCTCTCTCCCTCGGCGCTGTCGCGGCGGATCAGCAATCTGGAAGAATTCGTCGGCAAGAAACTGTTCACCCGCGCGCGCCAGTCGATGCAATTGACCGACGAGGGGCAGGCCTTCTACGAGGCGGTCAATCCGCACATGGAAGCGCTTGCCCGCGCGGTGGAGAGCCAATCGGACAACATTGCGCTGCTGCGCCTGCGTCTGGGCGTGCTGCCGATGTTCGGCAGCCAGCGCCTGTTCCCGCGCCTCGGCGAACTGCGAAAGCGCCACCCGCTGCTCCACATCGACATCGACACCGCCCCGCATCTCGAAGACCGGGTGGGCGACACGCTCGATGCCGCAATCATCCTGTCGCGCGGGCCGGCGAGCGGGCTGCACGCGGTGCGGCTCGATCACAATCTCGTCCATGCGATCTGCAGCAAGGAGGTCGCGCGCAGCATCGGCCCTGCCATCACGCCCGAAGCGATGGCCAAGCAGACCTTCCTGATCCACAACGAACTGCCCGAAAGCTTCCTGGCGTGGAAGAAGGCCAATGGGCTCGAATCCCTGACTCCGGCCGCGATCGACCACTATGATTCGGGCGCGCTGATGCTGGAGGCTGCCGCGCAGGGTCTGGGGGTGGCGATCATGCACGACGATCACCTGCGCCGCGCCAACGACAACCGTCTCACCAACCTGCCGGGCAATCCGGTGGAAAGCCCCTATTCCTATTGGTTCGTGTGCAAGCCCGTGGCGCTGGAGAGCCGCCCGGTGCGGATCTTCCACGACTGGCTGGTGCGCGCGGGGCTTTAACGCGGCCTGCGACACGCGGGCGGCGCGCCGCTGGAGCCTAGTCCGCCGCCTCGCGCTTTGCCTCGTAGCGCACCGGGGCGACGGTGTGGGCAAAGGGGCGCAGCGGATGCCCGAGGATCTCGACCAGCGCTTCCTCGATCCGCCGGCGCGCTTCCTGGCTGATCGCCTTGCGCCCGCGGAAGTCCTCGGGGGAGAAGGGTTCGAGATAGTGCAGCCGCAGGCGGAAGGTGCCCTTGCGCGCGAGCACCCGCTTGGCATTGTTGAGCCCGCCTTCCTCGCCGATCCAGCCGATCCACTCCGCCACCGGGCCGTAATCGAGCACCACCGGCTGCACCAGCACGCCGGGCGGGGGCGGTTCGAGCACCGAGAGCATCGAGGTCTTGAACGGCAAGAGCGATTGCCCGTCGGTGGTGGTGCCTTCGGGGAAGACCGTGACCGACCAGTTGTCAACCAGCGCCTCCTTCAGGGCGTTGATCTGCTCGGCCACCCCCATGCGGTGCTCGCGCTTGACGAAGACGGTGCGGTTGAGGCTCGCCAGCCAGCCAACCACCGGGGCCTGAGCCAGTTCCGCCTTGGCGACAAAGGCCGTCCCACTCACGCCCGCCAGCGCGAGGATGTCCACCCACGAGAGGTGATTGGCGACATAGAAGACATCGCGCCGCAGATGTGTGCCGATCACCTCGACCCGCGCCCCGCACACCCGCGCCGCATAGCGCAGGAACAGCATCGGGAAGGGCGAGCCATAGGCCAGCGCGCGGTAAAGATAGTGCAGCGGAACGAACACCAGCAGCAGCCCGATCAGCCCGAGCGCACGCAGTGTCAGGCGCGCCCAGCCCATTGGCGAAAGCGGTGTTGGCTCCCCCCGCGCGGCCGCCGCGCGCAGGTCGGCGTCAGTCATTCCGCGACAGCCGCACGCCGTAAAGCTCCATGCGGTGATCGACCAGCCGATAGCCCAGCCGCTCGGCGATCTGGCGCTGGAGGGCTTCGACTTCGGGATCGACGAATTCGACGACCTTGCCGGTCTCGACATCGATCAGATGATCATGGTGCGCTTCGGGCACCGGCTCATAGCGCGAGCGCCCGTCGCCGAAATCATGGCGATCGAGGATGCCGGCTTCCTCGAACAGCCGCACCGTGCGGTAGACCGTGGCGATCGAGATCTTGGGATCGACTGCCGAGGCGCGCGCGTGGAGCAGTTCGACATCGGGGTGATCGTCGCTTTCCGAAAGCACCTTGGCGATGACGCGGCGCTGTTCGGTGATCCGCAGGCCCTTTTCGGCGCACAATTGCTCAAGATCGATCTTCTGGCTCAATGACAGCTCCATCGCCCGGGGCGCGGCCCGCGGTGTGGGCCATAGCCTGGCAAGACATGCCCCATCCTTATAGGGACGGGGCTGCATGCTCAAGCTGGCAAGCCACCCTCTCAACAGGGCGCAAGCCTTGCTTGCTCACGCGGTCTTCCTGGTGCGGCGCTTGGGCGCAAGGGTGCCGGGCTTGCGGCCCAGCCCGATCTTCTTGGCAAGATCGCGGCGCTTTTCGGCATAGTTGGGGGCGACCATCGGGTAATCGGCGGGCAAACCCCAGCGCGCACGGTATTCTTCCGGCGACATGTTGTAGTTGGTGCGAAGATACCGCTTGAGCATCTTCAGTTTCTTGCCGTCTTCAAGGCAGACGATGTAGTCCGGCTTGACCGAATTGCGGACTGCAACCGCGGGTTGAGGCTTGGTTTCTTCCGCCACCGGCGTTTCGCCGAGATTGGCAAGCGCACCATAGACGCTGGTGATCAGGCCGGGCAAATCATTCACCGCAACATCGTTGTTGCTGACATGTGCAGCAACGATATCACTGGTGAGGGTAATAAGCGTTTCTTTCATCGCGATGTCCATGGCCAACCCGTGTTCCTTTATTAGCTTGTTGGGATAATTCAGATTACTGCTTCATGGATGAAGCGTGGCGGGTTTGCAACTGCGGGTTGCTCCCGATGATCGGGAGCAGGACGAAATGCGGTGAATTAGATCGAACGTGCGAAAGTAATCGCATCGATCCGCTCGCCATTTGCCATGCGGTAATAGTTGGATCGCTCGCCTATGGGTTCAAATCCGAGCTTGCGATACAGGTGCAGCGCCGGATTGCCACGCCGCATTTCCAGATAGATGCGGGCAATCCCGCGTTTCCGCGCGGCCTCAATAAGGCGGTTGATGAGGGTTGCGCCGATCCCGCGGCACCGCGCATCGGGAATCACCGCGATCAGCAGCAGCTCCTCTTCGTCGAGCACATGGCGGCTGAGGATGAAACCGGCCGGGCGGCGCTGGCTCGCGAGTCTCTCGGGCAGCAATTCGCCATCGGTGTCGACCACCAGTGCATGGGTGCCCGGCATTGACAGGGCATCGCTCACCTGCCGCCGGTTCCACGCCTCGCCATAGGCTGGGTCGAAGGCTGCCTCCATCACCGCCATGATCCGGTCGATCAGGAGCGGCGAGGGGCTCATGCGCGCACCTTTTGTGCCATCGGGGTGGCGTCAGGCCCGCGCCCATAGATCGGGGCGAGGCGGGCGGTCAGCAGTGCTTGCGGCACCTGGCCGACCGCGGCCGCATCGGGCAGGAGATCGAGCGCGACGCGATCGCCCCCCAGCAGATCGGCAAAGGCGCGTGCGCGGCTGCCGGCAAGCACCGCCTGCGCGCCGCGCGCCCGCGCCGCCTCCGGCGTGAGTGAGCACAGGTCGCTGGCCGCAGCGCCCCCGACGAAATCCTGCACGAACCATTCGCCATGCCCACCATTGACGCACACCGTCAGTGGCTGGCCGGGGCGAACCGCCTGGGCCTGTGCGGCAATCAGGGCGAGCGTGGGATATCCGAGCACCTCGGCCCCCCACGCGAATCCGAGCGCGCGCGCGGTGGCCAGCCCGATCCGTACGCCCGTGAAACTGCCTGGGCCAAGGCTGACAAGGATGCAGCTTGCCTGACCCTTGTCGGGCAGAGCAGCGATCATCGGCACCAGCGCTTCGGCATGGCCACGCCCCGGCACCCGGTGCTCATGCGATAGCATCGCCCCGCCCTCGAACAGGGCAACAGAGCAGGCCTCGGAGGCGGTTTCGATCGCGAGCGTCCGCATGGTCGCGCCCTGCCTTATGGCGCACGCCTGTGCAAGCGGCGAGATGCGCGTCATACCAGAGCGCCGGGATGCCCACGCATCACGTCTTGGCAATGCTCAAGCGCCGCAAGGGCTGAAGCAATGCGCGATGAGGCATGCTCATCGCGCACGGGTTTCAGACGATCCGGTTGAAGCGATCGAAATCCGGGCGCGGCGAACGCGCGAAGATGCTGGCCGGATCGCCATAGCCCACCGAGCAGATGAAATTGACCCGGTGGCGCGGTTCGTCAGCGAAGAACGCAGCGTTGATCGCCGCCGGATCGAAGCCCGACATCGGCCCGCAATCCAGTCCCAGCGCGCGTGCGGCCAGAATGAGATAGGCACCCTGCAAGGAGGAATTGCGGAATGCCCCTTCCTCGCGTCCGGCCTCGTTGCCCTCGAACCAGCTCTTCGCATCGGTGTGCGGGAACAGCCAGGGCAGTTCCTCGTGGAAATCGATATCATAGCCGATCACCGCGGTGACGGGGGCGGCGAGCACCTTGGCGCGGTTGCCGTCCATCACGCATTGGGCAAGCTTGGCCTTTGCCTCTGCCGACTTGACCCACACGATCCGCGCCGGCTGCATGTTGGCCGAGGTCGGTGCCATCTTGACCAGATCCCAGATCGCATGGAGCTGTTCGTCCGAGACGGGCTTGTCGAGCCAGCCATTGTAGCTGCGCGCTTCGGTAAAGATCTGGGCCAGCGCCTCGGCGCTCAGAATGTGGTCGTGAAACTGCATCGATCAGGCCGCGCGCACTTCGATGACTTCGGGGACGTAATGCTTGAGCAGGCCTTCGATGCCGTGCTTCAATGTCGCGGTGCTCGACGGGCAGCCCGAGCACGAGCCTTGCAGCGTCAGGTAAACCACCCCGTCGCGAAAGCCGCGATAGGCGATATCGCCGCCGTCCCCGGCCACCGCCGGGCGCACGCGGGTTTCGAGCAATTCGTTGATTGCCGCGATCACCTCAGCATCTTCGGGGCGCTCCTCCACCACGGTTTCGTCTTCGGGCGGCACCGCAATGTCACCGGCGGTTGCCGGCGCGAACAGCGGGGCCTGCGAGACGAAGTGATCGAGCAGGATCGCGATCACTTGCGGCTTCAAGACGCTCCAGTCTGCCCCCGGCGCAGCGGTGACGCTGACGAAATCGGGGCCGAACAACACGTTCACCACCTCGCCGGTATCGAAGATCGCCTGCGCCAACGGGCTTGCCTCGGCCGCTTTCGGGGTTGCGAATTCGCGGCTGCCGGCGGGCATCACGGTCATGCCGGGCAGGAACTTGAGCGCCGACGGGTTGGGGGTGGTTTCGGTTTCGATGAACATGGGGCGGCATTTAAGACCGATTTTGTCCGATTTCAAGCACCCTAGGGTCGTGGCGCCACCCCGGCGCGCATTCACTATCGCTTCACATATTGCCGCCCTATAAGCCTCCGCATGAAGCCGTTCTCCCGCGCTGCTCGCGCTCTCGCCCTTCTGCTTGCCCCGCTGGTGCTGGCCCAGCCGCTGCTTGCCCAGCAGGCCCCCGCAGCGCCCGCTCAATCCGCCCCCGCCACCCCGCCGGTGCCCGCGCCGCAGGCCCTCCAGACCGGCGACACCGTGCCGTGGCTCTATCGCGGCTCGGACGTTCCGGTCGATGACAAGTGGCTGTTCGGGGAAATGAAGAACGGGCTGCGCTACGCGGTGCGCGGCAATGGCGTACCGCCGCGCCAGGTCTCGATCCGGGTGCGGATCGATGCCGGCTCGCTGCATGAGGAAGACAGCGAACAGGGCTTTGCCCACCTGCTTGAACACCTGCTGTTCCGCGAGAGCAAATATCTTGCACAAGGCGAGGCGATTGCCGCCTGGCAGCGCCTTGGCGCGACCTTTGGCAGCGACGCCAACGCCGAAACCACCCCGACCCACACGGTCTTCAAGCTCGACATTCCCGACGTGAATGATGCCAAGCTGGCGGAGAGCTTCAAGCTGCTGTCGGGCATGATCCGCGCGCCGGTTCTGAATGATGCCAATGTTGGTGCCGAACGCCCGATCGTGCTGGCCGAAAAGCGCGAGCGCGGCGGGGCCGGTCAGCGCATGGCCGATCTCACGCGCCAGACGTTCTTCGCCGGGCAGCGCCTCGCCAGGCGCAATCCGATCGGGACCGAGGAAACGCTCAAGGCGGCGCGCGGGCGCAGCGTCAAGGCATTCTATGATCGCTGGTATCGCCCTGAAAACACGACGATCATCGTGGCAGGGGATGCCGATCCGATAGTGCTGGCCGGGCTGGTGGAGCAGTGGTTCGGGGATTGGAAGGGCACCGGCAAGCCCGGCGTCGCCCCGGACTTTGGCGATCCGGTTGCGCCGGCCGGTGCCGTTACGGCTCCGGGTGTTCCGGCCCCGATCGGGGAGCTGGCGGTCGGGGTTGAACCCGATCTGCCGCGCAGCCTGACCTACGCGGTGATGCGCCCGTGGCGGCCGGTCGAGGATACCATCGTCTATAACGAGGGCCTGTTGCTCGATGCGCTGGCGCAGGCGATCATCAATCGCCGGCTCGAAAGTCGCGCGCGTAGCGGCGGCAGCTTCCTTTACGCGCAGGTTCAGCAGGACGACATCTCGCGCTCGGTCGATGCCACCTTCGTCACCTTCGCACCGCTCAGCAACGACTGGCAGGCTGCGCTGGCCGATGTCCGCAGCGTGATTGCCGATGCGCTGGTCAATCCGCCGACGCAGGAGGAGATCGACCGCGAGGCTGCCGAATTCGATGTCGTCTTTGCCAACGAGGTCGAACAGGAAAGCGTCCAGTCGGGATCGAACCTCGCCAACAATCTCGTCAATGCGGTCGATATCCGCGAAACCGTCGCCGCACCGCAGGTGGTGCTCGATGTGTTCCGCGGCATGAAGGCGCGGCTCAATCCGGCCGAAGTGCTGGCTCGCACGCAGGCACTGTTTCAAGGGGTGGTGACGCGCTCGGTCTATGTCACGCCGCAAGCCGGCGAGGCCGACGAGGCCGCGCTCAGGCTGGCGCTGGCGAGCGAGGCCAAGGCCGATGGCAGCGCGCGGCTGGCGGCGGCGAGCATATCCTTTGCCGATCTGCCCGCCGTGGGCGCACCCGGCACCATCACCGTCCAGAAACCGCTGGGCGTGCTGGACATTGAGCAAGTCGAATTCGCCAACGGGGTCAAGGCGCTGCTGTGGGCCAATGATGCCGAACCGGGGCGGGTGACGGTGCGGGTGCGGTTTGGCGCAGGCTGGCGCGCCTTTGGTGCCGAGGACGCGGCCTATGCCAAGATCGGCGAGGCGGCGCTGGTCGGATCGGGGCTGGGCGAACTGGGCCAGAACGAGATCGACCGGCTGGCAACCGGGCGCAAGCTCGGTTTCGACTTCGCCATCGACGATGCGGTGTTCACCCTGACCGCGCAGACCCGTTCGGACGATGTGGCCGACCAGCTGTACCTGTTTGCCGCCAAGCTCGGGATGCCGCGCTGGGATGCCGATCCGGTGATCCGTGCCACGGCGGCGGCCACGCTGGCCTACAACACCTATTCAACCAGCCCCGGCGGGGTGCTCAACCGCGATCTCGAATATCTCGTGACCGGCGGCGACCGGCGCTTTGCCACGCCGGATCCGCAAACGCTGGAAAAAGTCACGCCCGAAGGCTTCCGCAAGGTATGGGAGCCGCTCTTGAAGCAAGGCCCGGTCGAGGTGCTGGTGTTCGGCGAGTTCGATCAGCCCGCGATCGTCGAGCAGCTCCGCAGGACCTTCGGCGCGCTGCCGCCGCGCGAGCCGATCCCGGCCGAAATCGCCGCGCGGGTTCCGGGCTTCGCGCCCACCCCCGACAAGCCCGCCATCCTTACCCATCGCGGCGATGCCAATCAGGCCGCCGCCGTGGTCGCCTGGCCGAGCGGCGGCGGGGTGGCGAGCTTGCGCGAAAGCCGCCAGCTCGAAATTCTAACCCAGCTGTTCAACAACCGCCTGCTCGAAGCCCTGCGCGAACGCGCCGGGGCGAGCTATTCGCCGCAGGTCTTCTCCAAGTGGCCCGAAGACCTGCCGAGCGGGGGGCGGATCACGGCGCTCGCCCAGCTGGAGCCCGAATTCGTGCCGGTGTTCTTCGCCGAGGCGGATCGCATCGCCAGGGATCTCGCCGTCACTCCGCCGACCGCCGATGAGCTGGCGCGCGTCACCGAACCACTCGCCCAGCTGATCCGCCGCGCCTCGACCGGCAACCAGTTCTGGCTATATAACCTCGAGGGGGCGACCAATGATCCCCAGCGCGCCGCGCTGCTGCGTTCGCTGCTGGCCGACTATTCGCAGACCAGCCCGCAGATGATGCAGTTCCTGGCCGATCGCTACCTTGCCAAGGGGGTGCCGTTCCGGCTAGCGATCATCCCCGAAGGCCAGCAACTGGTCGAAGCCCCGGCAGGTGGCGCGGCCAGTATGCGGGCGGTCAGCGCGGCCCCGGCGGGCCGTTGATCGCCCCGGTCGATATCGGCAAGCGGGAAATAAAGTTGTCGCCAGGGGCATTGCGGCTTTACAATTGAAACTCGCCTCCTGTAGCGGGCGGCGCCGCGCGAGAATTGCGCCCAATCAACGAAAGAGTTTGAACGTGCCCGAGACCTGGACCCCGGAGAGCTGGAAACGCCACGAAGCGCGGCATCTTCCGCAGTACGAGGACGCGGCCCAGCTGGCCGAGGTGGAGAAGACCCTCTCATCCTATCCCCCGCTGGTGTTTGCGGGCGAGGCACGTGCCTTGCAGGCCGATCTGGCGCAGGTGGCGCGCGGCCACGGCTTCCTGCTGCAGGGCGGTGACTGTGCCGAGAGCTTTGCCGAGTTTCATCCCAACAACATCCGTGACACCTTCCGCGTGCTGCTGCAGATGGCGGTGGTGATGACCTTCGCCAGCAAGCGCCCGGTGGTGAAGGTCGGGCGCATGGCCGGCCAGTTTGCCAAGCCGCGCTCCTCGCCGACCGAAACGATCGGTGACGTGACCTTGCCCAGCTATCTCGGCGACAATATCAACGGGATCGAGTTCGATCCGGTCAGCCGCCGCAATGATCCGGCGCGCATGGTGAAGGCCTATTCGCAGGCCGCCGCCACCTTGAACCTGCTGCGCGCCTTCGCGGGCGGGGGCTATGCCAACCTCAGGCAGGTGCACCAGTGGACGCTCGATTTCATGGGCCGCACCCCGTGGACCGAGAAGTTCGGTCAGATGGCCGACCGGATCGGCGAGGCGCTCGATTTCATGGAGGCCTGCGGGGTCGATCCCAGCACCGTGCCGCAGCTCAAGGGCACCAGCTTCTACACCAGCCATGAAGCGCTGCTGTTGCCTTACGAACAGGCGATGACCAGGCGCGATTCGCTCACCGGGGATTGGTATGCGACCAGCGCGCACATGCTGTGGATCGGCGATCGCACGCGCTTCCCCGGCAGCGCCCATATCGAATTCGCGCGCGGGATCGGCAATCCGCTGGGCATGAAGTGCGGGCCCTCGCTCGAACCCGATACGCTGCTGCGGCTGCTCGACGATTTGAACCCCAAGCGCGAGGCGGGGCGGATCACGTTGATCAGCCGTTTCGGGCACGACAAGGTCGAGGATGGCCTGCCCAGGCTGGTGCGCGCGGTGCAGCGCGAAGGGCATCCGGTGGTGTGGAGCTGCGATCCGATGCACGGCAATGTCGTCAAGTCCGACACCGGCTTCAAGACCCGGCCGTTCGACCGCATCCTCAAGGAAGTCAAGGGCTTCTTTGCGGTGCACCGCGCCGAAGGCTCGCACCCGGGCGGCATCCATATCGAAATGACCGGGCAGGACGTGACCGAATGTGTCGGCGGGGCGGTGGCAATCACCGAGGAACGCCTCGGCGACCGCTATCACACCCATTGCGATCCGCGTCTCAATGCCGAACAGTCGCTGGAGCTGGCGTTTCTCGTGGCGGAAATGCTCAACGAGGCAGCCGCGGGATGCGAGGCTGCGGTCAGCGCCGACGCGGCGTGACCGGCGCGCGGTGATTGCGTTCCTCGCACCTTGCGTCACTTGCGTGTAACCCTGCGGGGCCATCCGGCGAATGGTTGACGGTCGGCGGGAACAGGAGACGCGTGTGCTTTGCAGCGAGCCGATGAATGCGGGCGCGGGTGCCGGTTCGGCATCGCTGTCGGCCCAATTCCGCGCCACCCGCGCGCTGACCGAGGCGCTTGCGCGCCCGCTCTCGGATGCCGATGCCACGATCCAGTCGATGGCGGATGCCAGCCCCGCCAAGTGGCACCTCGCGCACACCACCTGGTTCTGGGAAACCTTCCTGCTGCGCGATCACCGGCCCGGCTATCGTCTGTTCAATCCACACTGGCCGTTCCTGTTCAATTCCTATTACGAGGCCGAAGGCGCGCGGATTGCGCGGTCTGCGCGCGGGCTGCTGTCGCGTCCGACGCTGACGGAGGTGCGCGAATGGCGCGCGGCGGTGACCGAGGCGATGGCGCCGCTGCTCGATGATCCGGCGCTGGCTGGCCTGATTGCGCTGGGCATCGCGCACGAACAGCAGCACGTCGAACTGCTGCTGACCGACATCAAGCACGCGCTGTTCAGCAATCCGCTGGGGCCGACGATGTGGGAGGGAGCGCCGCCGCCCGCCGCCGCGCCCGCAGGCCCGCCCGGCTGGCTCAATCATCCGGGCGGAATCGCGCTGATCGGCGATGAGGGTTCTGGCTTTGCCTTCGACAACGAAGGCCCGCGCCACCGCGTACTGCTCGAACCCTTTGCGCTCGCTGACCGGCTGGTGACCAACGCGGAGTGGCAGGCCTTCATCGCTGACGGTGGGTATCACAACCCGCGCCTGTGGCTTGCCGATGGCTGGGCCTGGGTCCAGCGCGAGGGCATCACCGCGCCGCTTTACTGGCGCGGGGAGGAGCACTTTACCCATCAGGGCTGGCAGGTGCGCGATCCCCATGCGCCGGTGACCCACATCTCCCAGTTCGAGGCCGATGCCTTCGCCACCTGGGCGGGCGCACGGCTGCCGAGCGAGTTCGAATGGGAGGCGATCGCCGCCGTGCATGATCCGGCGGGCGGTAACCAGCTCGATGGCGCCGCGCCGCCGCTGCCGCAGGGCGGGGCCGGGCTGTTCGGGGATTGCTGGCAGTTCACCCGCTCGGCCTATCTGCCTTACCCCGGCTTTCGCGTCGCGGCGGGTGCGGTGGGTGAATACAACGGCAAGTTCATGAGCGGGCAGGTGGTGCTGCGCGGGGCCTCCTGCGCGACGGTGCGTGGGCACTCGCGCGCCTCTTATCGCAACTTCTTCTACCCCCACCAGCGCTGGCAGTTCACCGGCCTCAGGTTGGCAAAGGACGCGTGAGGTGACGACGGGCAAGGGTCTCAAGCTGGTCGAGCGCGATGCGGGCGGGGTCGACAGGGCCTTCCGCGCCGATGTGCTTGCTGGCCTCGCCGAACCGCACAAGGCGGTGCCGGCGCGCTGGTTCTACGATGATGCCGGATCGCGGCTGTTCGAGGAGATCACGCGCCTGCCCGAATATTACCTGACCCGCGCCGAAACCGAAATCCTCCAGACCCGCGCCGCCGCGATTGCCGAGCTGATCGGGTCGGGCCGCGCGGTGGTCGAGTTCGGCTCCGGCTCTTCAGGCAAGACCCCGCTGCTGCTCTCGGCGATTGCGCCTTCGGCCTATGTTCCGCTCGATATTGCGGGCGATTTCCTGCGCGCCGCGGCGGCGGATCTGGCGGCGAAGTTTCCCGGCCTGCCGGTCTGGCCGGTCGAGGCCGATTTCATGCGCCGGGTGGAGCTGCCGGCCGAGGTCGAAGGGTTGCCCAAGCTCGGCTTTTTCCCCGGATCGACCATCGGCAACATGATCGCCCGCACCGCCACCGATCTGCTGCGTTCGATGCGCGAGACGCTGGGCACCGGCGCGCTGCTGCTGATCGGCATGGATCTGGTCAAGGACGTGGGCGTGCTGCTGGCTGCCTATGATGATGCCCAAGGGGTGACGGCGCGTTTCAATCGCAACCTGCTCACCCGGATCAACCGCGAGCTGGAAGGCGACATTCCGCTCGATGCCTTTGCCCATCAGGCGCGCTGGAATGATCGCTTCGCGCGGATCGAGATGCACCTGGTGGCGAAGACCGATGTGACCTTCACCGTCAGCGGCCAGCGCTTTGCGATGCAGGCGGGTGAGACCATCCACACCGAAAACAGCCACAAGTTCACCAAGCGATCGGCCCAGATGTTGCTGGCCGCTGGCGGCTGGGAGCCGTGCGCGCGCTGGACCGACCGCGCAAACCGTGTCTCGCTGGTACTGGCCGAGGCGAAGCCGCCGCGCAGCGCACCCTGAAGGGTTCGGCTGCCGAAACCTCCCGCCACTGTGTGCGTTAGTGCGGGATGGACGGAGATTTCAGTGACTTTATCGTCATCGGTGGCGGCATGGCAGGGCTTGCCTGTGCCAGCGAACTCACCCGCAGCGGCGCTCGTGTCACCGTGCTCGACAAGGGGCGCGGCCCCGGCGGGCGGATGGCGGCACGGCGGGTGGAGATTGCGGGCGAGGCCGTAAGCTTCGACCACGGGGCGCAATATTTCACTGCCCGCGACCGGGCGTTCCGCGAGACGGTGGCAGGGTGGGAGGCGGCTGGGCTCGCCGCGCGCTGGCCAGCGGCTGGGGACGAGGTGTGGGTCGGCACACCCGGAATGAATGCTCCGATCCGCGCCATGGCGGCGGCGCTCGACGTGCGTTGGGGCGTGCGGGCCGAACGGCTGGTGCGGGATGGCGCGCAGTGGCGGGTCACGGCGGGGGAGCAGCGCTTTACCGCTGCACAGGCGCTGGTCGCGGTGCCGGCCGAGCAGGCCGCCGTGCTGCTGGCCGAGCCTGCGCCGGAACTCGCCGCGCTCGCTGCCGGCGTGCAGTCGGCACCGTGCTGGGCGGTGATGGCGGGCTTCGATGCACCGCTCCCACTCGCCGACATCTTCCGCAGCGCGACCGGGCCGCTGTCATGGGCCGCGCGCAATTGCGCCAAGCCGGGCCGCGCCGGAACCGAGACGTGGGTGATCCACGCCAGCCCGGCCCGCAGCCGCGATCTGCTCGATTGGCCCAAGAACGAGGCGGCCGCCGTGCTGCTCGCCGATTTCTTCGCCGCCACCGGCACCGCGCCGGTTCACCCGCAGCACCTTGACGCACACCGCTGGCTCTATGCGCTCCCGGCGGCGCTGGCAGGCGAGGGCGCGCGCTATGATGCGGCGCTAGGGATCGGCATCGCGGGCGACTGGCTGCATTCTGCGCGCGTGGAAGGCGCGTGGCTTTCGGGCCAGGCGCTGGCGCGGCTGGTAAGCGCTCAGGCTGCAATCGGCGCGGGGCAGTAGCGCTTCAGATAATCGCCATGTCCCGGCATGTGCTGGACGAGGTAGCGGATCGACTTTTCCATCTCGTCCACCTCGGTGCGGGTCTTGGCCGGATCAAGCGCGTCGGCCATGGCATTGTGGCCACCCATGCCGATCCCCTGGCCCATCATCACCGCTGCCCAGCTGGTTTCGGTGAACAGCTCGTCCTCCTCGCGGAAGATCTGGCCGTTGGCCTTGAAGATCTCCACCTTTTCGGTGAGCGTGTCGGGCACGGGCATGGTGCGGACGTAATTCCAGAAATCCGAATCATCGCGGCTTGTGGCGTTGTAATGCAGGATCAGGAAATCGCGGATGCGGGCATATTCGCGGCCCGTCAGGCGGTTGAAGGCATCCTCCTGCGCCTGTGTCACCCCATCGAGCGACAGCAGCGACAAAAGCTTGTCGATGCCGGTGTTGATGAGGTGGATCGAGGTCGATTCGAGCGGTTCCATGAAGCCCGCGGCAAGGCCCAGCGCGATCACGTTCTTGTTCCAGAACTTCTTGCGCCGCCCGGTGGTGAAGCGCAGCCAGTTGGGCTCGGCCTGCGGCTTGCCAGCGATATTGCCGAGCAGGATGTCGAGCGCTTGGCTGTCTTCCATAAAGGCCGAGCAATAGACCTGACCATTGCCGTTGCGGTGCTGAAGCGGCACCTGCCATTGCCAGCCCGCGCTGTGTGCGGTGGCGCGGGTGAAGGGCGGGGGCGGGCTGCCATCCTCGCGCAGGCAGGGCAGGGCCACGGCGCGATTGCAGGGCAGGTAGTTGCTCCAGTCATCATATCCCGTTTTCAGCGCCTGCTCGATCAACAGGCCCCGGAAGCCCGAACAGTCAATGAACAGGTCGCCCGTGAACTGCCGCCCGTCATCAAGCGTGACGCCGGTCACAAAGCCGCTTTCGCCATCGAGCGCCGCGTGCGCGATCCGGCCCTCCTGCCGCACCACGCCGCGCGCTTCGGCAAATCGGCGCAGAAAAGCGGCATAGCGGCCCGCATCGAGGTGATAGGCGTAATTGATGGGCGGCAGATCGTCGCGCCTGTAATCCTCGGTGCGGGCGAACTTGCCGAAATAGGCGGCCATGGTTTCGAGGTTGAAAACCTGAAGCGGGCGCTTGTCGCCGCTTTGCGCCATGCGGTGCCACACGTGGTGGAAGCTGATCCCGCCCATGGTGTAGCCATAGGCACCGAAGGGGTGAATGTAGCTGTCGCCCTTCCGGCCCCAGTTCTCGAACCGGATGCCGAGCTTGAAGGTGCCGCCCACGGCGCTGAGCATCTCGCGCTCGTCCACACCCAGCAGCTGGTTGAAGCCGACGAAGGGTGGAATCGTTGCCTCGCCCACGCCCACCGTGCCGATGGTTTCGGATTCGATCAGTGTGATTTCCACAGGCCGCCCGGCCTTCAGGCGCGACAGCGCCGCGGCCGCCATCCACCCGGCCGTGCCGCCGCCCACGATAATAATATTCTGAATAGCCATGAGGTTTTCAATTCCTGCGAAGCCGGGGGTGTGCCGTTTTTCAGGGTTCTGCTGCCGTGCGAAGTGTTGCCAGAATGCAATATGGCACGCAGATTACAAGTCTTGAGAACGCTAACAATATACGCTACTAATGCGTCCGCATCCCGCAGGGACAGGCACGAATCTGTCGCGCGGCAAGGGGAGGTTGAAAGATCATGCATTTCGCACGCGTTGCGCCACGTCGCCGACTGTTCGCTTTGGGCACGGCCTCGGCTATCGCCATTTCGGCGGCCACGGCTGCACCCGCTCTCGCGCAGGATGCCGAAAGCAAGGATCAATCCGCCGATGAAGTGGCTGGCGATCCCAATCAGCCCGAAATCATCGTCTCTGGCTTTCGCGCCGCGCTGTCCTCGGCGCAGAGCATCAAGCGCAACGCCGACACCTTTGTCGATGTGATTACCGCCGAAGATATCGGCGCGCTGCCCGATCGCTCGGTCGCCGAAGCGCTCCAGCGTGTTCCGGGCGTCAATATCGGCCGCTTTGAAAAGCCGTCCGATCCTGACCGGTTTTCGGTCGAAGGCACCGGGGTGATCGTGCGCGGTCTGCCGTTCGTGCGTTCGGAACTCAACGGCCGCGACATCTTTTCGGCCACCGGCGGCACGGTTCTCAGCTTCAACGACGTCTCGCCCGAACTGCTTGGCCGGGTCGAGGTGTTCAAGAACCTCACCGCTGAGATGATCGAAGGCGGGATCGCGGGCACGGTCAACCTTGTTACCCGCAAGCCGCTCGATCGCCCCGGCACCCATATCGCCGGCACGATCGAGGCGAACTACGGTGATTTTGCCAAGCAATGGTCGCCTGGCTTCTCGCTGACGGGTTCGGCCACCTGGGAAACCGATGCCGGTACGCTCGGCTTCCAGCTCGGCTATGCCAAGTCGGAATTGCTGAGCCGCACCGACGCATCGCAGATCACCGATCCGTGCTACCGCGCGGCGACGCTTGACGGCCCGTGCATTCGCGTGCGCCCGGTTGGCAGCGGCGGGTTCAGCGGCGATACCAACTTCGATGCCAGCAACTTCCCACCGGCCGGCACGGTCGTGGTGCCCAAGGGTGCGGGCGTCCGCACCACCGATCTGGAGCGCGATCGTGAAGCGGTCTCGGCGGTGCTGCAATATGAAAGCCCCGATCGCAACTTCCTGTTCACCTTCGAGTGGCTGCGTTCCGAGACGAGCTTTTTCACCAAGGAATTCTCGGCGTTGGCGCAGGTCAATGACGATGCGCTGTTCCCGGTTCCGGCCGCAGGCAGCATCTGGGAATTCGATGACAACGGCATCTTCCAGCGCGGCATCCTGAGCCAGCGCATCGGCGATGCCTATGCCAACCCGTTCGGACGCGGCGGCATACCGTTTGAAACCCTGCGCTTCGAGCGTGATACCCGGGCGATCACGGAAGACTTCTCGTTCGATATCGACTGGAGCATCACCGATCGCTTGCGCGTCAATTTCGAAGCCCAGCGGATCCAGTCCGATCTGCGGCAGGATGGCATCATCGGGACGATGAATTCCTGGGCCAACATCGCGATCGACAACTCCCGGCGCACGCCGCAGGTGCAGTTCCTCGCCCCTCCGGGCGCGCCGTCGGACTATTTCAGCTCGGGCGAGAACACCTATTTCTGGTTCCTGCTCGACAGCGTGGCGCGCAACGAAGGCCAGCTCGACAGCCTGCGCTTCGATGCTGAATATGACATCAGCGACGACGGCTTCTTCAAGCAGGTCAAGTTCGGTGCGCGCTGGTCGGACCGTGATCGCACCACGCGCGACACCAACTTCACCACCTGGGGCAACCTTTCCGCGCCCTGGGCGGGCCGCGCGGGCTGAGCGCCGTGGAACGCCGGTCCGGGCTGCGCTGCCACCGGCGGGTTCCAGCCGGGTCGGTTCTACACCGGCCTGCCGGGTCAGGAATTCGCGATTGGCGGGGGTGCCTATGTCGATGAATTCCCCGGCTTTGCCACCTCGTTCTCGCCCTTTGCCGATGGCTTCCAGCGCGGCAACGCGCCGGCGCCGCTGCCGGATGCCTCGTTCTTCTTCGGCGGGGACGACTTGCTTGGCGAATACCTTGCCGGCGTCTCGGCCGATCAGGCCCGCACGCTCAACGCCTTCTCGCAGACGCCCAACCCGTTCTTCGGGGTCAATGGCCGCACCTTCACCGATCCGGTGACCGGCGAGGTGATCCAGTGCGGGCCGTTCTGCCCCAACGAGATCGACGATGTGCGCGAAGAGACCAAGGCTGCCTATGCCCGTCTCGATTACGGCACCGATTTCGACAATGGCTGGAAACTGACCGGCAATGTCGGCCTGCGCTTTGTGCAGACCACGGTTTCGGCTGGCGGCCTGCTCGGCCTGCCGAACGCCCAGCAATTCGACAGCGTGCAGGCCGGCGGCAATGGTGACGGGCTGGCGCAGCTTTCGGAAGTCAACCGGGCCTGTGCCAACGCGGCGAGCCTGCCGGTCGATCAGCGTCCGGCCTATTGCAGCCTCTCGCCCGCGCGCCTCGCCCAGTTCGCGGCGGCGCACACCACCGAAATTCTCGACGATACCCGCGACGAGACCTTCAACAACTGGCTGCCCAGCTTCAATGCGCTGCTTGATACGGGGGGCGGGCTGCTGTTCCGTCTGGCGGTGTCGAAGGGGATCAGCCGACCCGATCTGGGGGCCTACCGTTCGGGCGGCGCGATCGCAGACAACACCGGCAACCTGCGCGCCCAGGGCACGCTTGAAACCGGCCCGCTGTTCGCGCTGCGGACCGGCAACCGCGATCTGCGCCCGATCGAGACGTGGAACTATGATCTGTCGATCGAATGGTATTTCGACCGCGTCGGCTCGCTCACTGTCAACGGGTTCATCAAGGACCTTAGCGGGATTGTCGACAATGTCGTCGAAGTGGTGAACATCAGCAGTCCGCTGGTGCCCTCGCTGGAGGTGGAACTCAACCGTCCGGTCAACCAGCAAGACGGGACGCTCAAGGGCTTTGAAATCGCCTACCAGCAGACTTATGATTTCCTCCCGGGCTTCCTGAGCGGGCTGGGTTCGCAGCTGACCTATACCTATGTCGATGGTTCGGACTTTACCAACACCGACCGGGCCGGGACGCAGGGGCCGTTCGCCGCGCTCCAGCCGCTGGCGGGGATTTCGAAGAACACCATCAACGCGACGCTGTTCTACGAAAAGGACTGGCTGTCGCTCCGCGCCGCCTACAATTGGCGCTCGGCGTTCCTGATCACCCCGCGCGATGATATCTTCCCGTTCTCGCCAATCTGGGGTGAATCCACCGGTCAGCTCGACGCGTCGATCTTCGTGTCGGTGATGGACGGGCTGAAGCTTGGGGTGCAGGGCGTGAACCTGCTCGACGAGGTCACCCGCACCAGCCAGGTGGTGGATTTTGACGGGACGCGGGTGCTGCGCTCGGCGTTCCGCAACGATCGGCGCTTCACCTTCCTGGCCCGTTTCGATTTCTAAGCAGGCAAGGCCATGAATATTGCAGGGCTGCTGAAGGCGGGGACGCTGACGGCGGCCCTGCTGCTTTGTGGCGGTGCCAGCGGCGAACCGGCGCAGCCGCTCGCCCCGCGGGAAGGGGCGGGCTGGGCGCTGGTGTGGGCCGACGAGTTTGACGGCACCGCGCTCGATCGCAGCAAGTGGACGCCGGAAGTCTCGTGCTGGGGCGGGGGCAATGACGAACGGCAATGCTACACCGATCGGCCGGACAACATCACGGTTGCTGACGGCCTGCTGCTGCTCAAGGCGAAGAAGGAACGCTTCACCGGCCCCGCGCGTCCGCCCGAGATCGCCGAGAAGCCGAACCCTGAAATCCTGCAATTCTACACCTCGGGCAAGGTTCGCACGCGGGGCCTCTACGCCTGGCGTTATGGCCGGTTCGAGGTGCGCGCCAAGGTGCCGGCGGGGCAAGGCACCTGGCCGGCGGTGTGGATGATGCCGGCCGAAGACCTTTACGGCCCCTGGCCGCGGTCGGGCGAAATCGACATCCTCGAAGCGGTCAATATCGGCGCGAAGTGCAAGGTGTGCGAAGGCGGCAGGGGCGAGAACCGCATCATCAACGCGCTGCATTTCGGGGACTTTGCACCCAACAACCGCTTCGTCGACAGCCGCACCGCGCTGCCGACCCGCGCGCTGCCTTCGGATGATTTCCACGTCTATGCGGTCGAATGGGGCGAGGGGCTGATCCGCTTCCTCGTCGATGACCGGGTGCATCTGAGCGTTCCGGCAAGCAAATGGAGCACCGCCTCGCCGCTTGCCCGGGGCAATCCTGCCGCGCCCTTCGACCGGCCGTTTTACATTATCGCCAACCTTGCCGTGGGCGGCCGATTGTCCGAACAAAACAACGCAAAAGGGCTTGCAGGCAAGAGCTTTCCCGCGCAATTCGCTATCGATTGGATCAGGGTCTATGCGTGCGCCAGCGATCCCGAAAAGGGACGTGCGTGCATGCGCTGAACGGGACGGGACGGGCTTAACCATGGCGCGGGGGCGCAAGGCAGTCACGATCAGGGACGTGGCCGAGGACGCGGGTGTCTCGCTCCAGACCGTGAGCCGCGTGGTCAACGGCGGTCCCAACGTGCGCCCGCAACTGCGCGACAAGGTGCGCGCCTCGATCGAACGGCTCGGCTATGTCCCCAGCCTCGCGGCCCAGCGCATGAGCGGATCGCGCTCCTACATCATCCTTGCCATCAATGATCGCGAACGCACGCTGGCCGACTGGCGCGAGCGGCGCGGGACCGACTGGGTCGACCAGATGCTGCTGGGCGGGATCCTGACCTGCTCGAAGCACGGCTACCGCATGATGGTGGAGCTGATCGACACCCATTCCGATCATGTCGAACGCGAATTGGGTGCGGCCATCTCGGCCTTGCAGCCCGATGGCGTGGTGCTGACCCCGCCGCATTCGGAGAACCGTCTGATCACCGGCTTGCTGACCGATCGCGGCATTCCCTTCGCGCGGATCGGATCGAACACCCCGGGGCCGGGGATCGCGCTGACCATGGGCGACGAGGGGGCGGGGCATCTTGCCACCTGCCGGTTGATCGAACTGGGCCACCGCCGCATCGCCATGATTGCGGGGCCGGCACAATACAGCCTTTCGGGCTGGCGGATCGAGGGCTGGAAGCGCGCGCTGGCCGAGCATGGCCTGCCTGCCGAAGGCCTGCTGGAAACCGGCGATTTCGGCTACGAAAGCGGCACCCGCGCGGCGCGCGCGCTGCTCGATCGCAATCCCGATCTGACCGCGATCATCGCCTCGTCCGACCAGATGGCGCTTGCCGCGCTCGAAGTGGCGCGCGATCGCGGCCTGGCCGTGCCGCGCGACCTGTCGCTGATCTCCTTCGACAACACCCCGATCGTGCGCTTTACCAACCCGCCGCTGACCGCGATCGACCAGCCGATTGCCGAAACCGTCAGTCGTGCGGTGGAACAATTGATCGCGCGCGAGCCTGCCGATGACGCGGTTCCGGTAATCGAAGTTGCCGCCGGGCTGGTCGAACGCTCCTCCACCGCGCCCGCGCCGGGGACGACTTGACCGCCCCCGGGGTGCCGGAACCGCAAGCTGAGCCGCAACGTCAGCCGGGCTGGTTTCTCGCGCTGTTTGCGCTTGCCGCAGCGGGGGGTGCGGTGGCCTATGTGCCGCTGCTGACGGTGCTGTTGCCCGAACGCATCGCGGCGCTCCAGGGGCACGAGGACATCGCGGCGCTGGCGCAGGCGACTTTCCTCGGCGCGGTGACGGCGAGCCTTGCCAATATCGGGGTGGGGATGTTGAGCGATGCCACGCGCCGGCGCCGGGTGTGGATCGTGGCGGGCCTGGGGGCGTCGAATTTCTGGCTGCTCCAGATCGGCCAAGCCCATTCGATCTCGCAAATCGTGCTGCTGGTGATGCTGTGGCAGGTGGGGCTCAACCTGATGCTGGCGCCGTTGATGGCCTGGGCAGGAGACTGTTTCCCCGATCGCCAGAAGGGGGTGCTGGGCGGGGCGATGGCGCTGTCGCCCGCGCTGGGCGCGCTGGCCGGTTCGCTGGTGACGATCGAGGGACTGATCGCGCCGGATGCACGGCTGCATGTGGTCGCCGGACTCGTCACGGTGCTGGTGCTGCCTGCACTGGTGCTGGGCGGCGGGCGCAAGCGGCCGGAGCTGATGGCCGCGCGTGCGGCGGCGGCGGATCGATCGCCGGGCCGGGCGCATCCGGTCGGACGGATGTGGGCGGCTCGGTTTCTGGTGCAGGTGGCGGAAGGGGGGATGTTCGCCTTCCTGCTGTTCTGGCTGCGCTCGCTCGCGCCCGACTTTCCCGAACATTCCGCCGCTAATATCTTCAGTCTGGTGCTGGTGGGCGCGGTGCCGCTGTCGCTGCTGTTGGGACGCTGGTCTGATCGCCATGGCCGGCCGATCGTGCCACTGGTCGGCTGCGCGCTGTTGTGCGCGGGCGGAATGCTGGTGATGGCGGCGGCGAACGGCCTGGTGCTGGCGATCGCGGGCTATGTGCTGTTTGCCTGTGCCGCGGCGATCTTTCTCTCGCTTCATGCCGGCCAGACCCTGCGGGTTCTCCCCGCGCCTGAGCATCGCGGGCGCGATCTTGGACTGTTCAACCTCACCAACACCCTGCCGGCGATGGTGATGCCGTGGCTGACGGTGCTGCTGGTGCCCGAACTGGGCTATTCGGCGCTGTTCGTGCTGTTTGCGGGGTTGGCGCTGGTGAGTGCGGGCCTGCTCGCAACCTTTTCGCAGACTCCGCAAAACCCGCCTGCCTGACGCATGAAGCTTGCAAATGCGGGCGGGCTTTGTAGTATCTTGATAACGTTCTCAACAAACGCCGGGCCAGCGAAGCAATGGTCTTGGGAGGGACTTGTCTGGTGATGCGTAAAATTTTCGCTCCGCTTGCCGCTGGCGCTGGGCTTGTCGCGCTGTTGGCGGGGTGTTCTACCGATGCTCCGCTGCATTCCACGCCAGCGCGGGTGGAGGTGCCGGCACAGGCCGCGCCCGCCAGGCTCACGCCCGAGCAGATGCTCGCTGCCATGAGCCTCGAGCGCAAGGTCGCGCAGATCATCATGCCCGACATCGGCTCGATCACTGCCAAGGACGTGCGCCGCTACCGCTTCGGCACGATCCTCAACGGCGGCAATTCCGGCCCCTATGGCAATGACAAGGCACCCGCTGCCGACTGGCTCAAGCTGGCGGACGAATTTTGGGTTGCCTCCACCGCGCCGCTACCGGGGGGCGAGCCGGTGATCCCGGTGGTGTGGGCAACCGACGCGGTGCACGGTCATGCCAACGTCATCGGCGCAACCGTGTTTCCGCACAATATCGCGCTGGGCGCGACTGGCGATGCCGATCTCGTCCGCCGCATCGGCGCCGCGACCGCGGTCGAGATCGAGGTGACCGGGATCGACTGGACCTTTGCGCCGACCATCGCGGTTGCGCGCGATGACCGTTGGGGCCGCACCTATGAAAGCTATTCGGAAGATCCGGCGCTGGTCAGCCGGCTCGGCGCGGCGATGATCGAGGGGCTACAGGGGCGCGCTGGCGATCCGGGCTTCCTCAGGACTGGCAAGGTCGCCGCCACCGCCAAGCACTTCTTCGGCGATGGCGGCACCGCGCAAGGGGTCGATCAGGGCGATGTCAACGGCGATCTCGACGCTCTGATGGCGATCCACGCGGTGCCCTATCCTGACGCGATCGACGCCGGGGTCGCCAGCGTGATGGCGAGCTTCAATTCGATCAACGGCACCAAGATGCACGGCAATGCCCCGCTGCTGACGGGCGTGCTGCGCGGCAAATTGGGCTTTGGCGGGCTGGTGGTCGGGGACTGGAACGGTCATGGTCAGGTCGAGGGCTGCACCAATACGGACTGCCCGCAGGCGCTGCTCGCGGGGCTTGATGTCTACATGGTGCCCGAGGACTGGAAAGCGCTGCACCGCTCGCTGGTTCGGCAGGTGAAGAACGGCACGATCCCGATGCGCCGGCTTGACGAGGCGGTGCTGCGGGTGCTGCGGCTGAAGCAGGCGCTGGGGATCTTCGATGGCGAGGTCAAGCCCTCGGCGCGCAGCCTTGGCGGGCGCTGGGAGCTGCTCGGTTCGCCCGAACATCGCGCCATTGCGCGTCAGGCGGTGGCGAAATCCCTGGTGATTCTCAAGAACACCGGTGTCCTGCCATTGAAGCCGGGCGCGGTGATCGAGGTGGCGGGGCGTGCCGCCGATAATATCCCGCAGCAGGCGGGCGGCTGGTCGGTGAGCTGGCAGGGCGGGGGCGATCTGACGGCGGACGATTTTCCCGGCGCGACTTCGATCTGGCAGGGCATCGCCGCAGCGGCCAAGGCCAGCGGCAGCAAGGCGGTGCTCGCCCCCGAAGGCAGCAGCAGTGGCACGCCCGACGTTGCGATTGTGGTCTTCGGTGAGGAACCCTATGCCGAGTTCGTCGGCGACCGCAAGGATCTCGCCTTCCGCGACGAGGAGGGGCTGACTCTCCTCAAATCCTACCGCGCGCGTGGCATTCCCACCGTGGCGGTGTTCCTTTCGGGCCGCCCCTTGTGGATGAACCGCGAAATCAACGCCGCCGATGCCTTCGTTGCCGCGTGGCTGCCGGGCAGCGAGGGCGCAGGCGTGGCCGATGTGCTGTTCGGCGTGCGGCCTGCGACCGGGCGCCTGTCGTTCAGCTGGCCCGCACAGTGCGAGGGCACGCCGGTCAACGGCCCGCAAGGCGCGCTGTTTGCGTTTGGCTACGGGCTCGATCTCGGCGCGCCGGGCGGGCCGGGCTGGCTTGACGAGACCTGCAGCGCGCTCACCGCCGATCATGGCGCGGCGTGGTTTGCCAATGGGCGGCTGGGCAGCACGGTGCAGGCGGTGGCGGACAATGCGGTGTTGCCCGACCTGCGTGGCGCCGGCAACGGCATCACCGCCACCGGCATCGATCGCAAGGCGCAGGAAGACGCGCGCCGCATCGCCTTTGCCCCCGGCGCGGAGCTTTCGCTCACCGGCCCCGAAAGCAGCGCGGGCTGGCGAATCACCTATCAGGTGCACGCGCGCCCGAAGGCAGCGGTGACGGCCAGCGCGGACGGCCCGCCGTTCGACATCACCCGGCACCTTGCGGTCGCCGCAGGCAAGGGCTGGCGCGAAATGGTGCTGACCAGCCAATGCCTCGGGAAAGTCGGCGGCAAGCTGACCTTTGTTGCCAAGGGCAAGGTGGCCATCGACATCAGCGAGATCACCCGCGACGAGCGGGTCGTCGAGAGCGAGTGCTCGTTCTAGGCGCGCACGACCCCGGATAGCGGTTTTGCACTGCGCCCCGGGAACAGCCGCGCCATCGCCAGCGCCGGATCGATGGCGAAATGCTCGGCCACCGCGCCTGCCAGCACGCTTTCGAGCGCGATGGTGGGGGCAAGGTCGCGGCCTTCGTAAAGCTGGCTTTCGCCCAGGCCCGGCCAGTCGGCCAGCACCCGCCCGCCGCCGACACCGCCGCCCATCACCAGCGCCGCGCCGGCGGTGCCGTGATCGGTGCCATTGGTGCCGTTGAGCTTCGCGGTGCGGCCGAATTCGGTTGCCACCAGCACCATGGTGTTCGCCCATTTCTCGCCCATGCCTGCCTTGTAGGCGGCCAGCATCGCGTCGAGCCCGCGCGCGCTGCGGGTGAAGGCCCCGCGCTGGTTGGCGTGGGTGTCCCACCCGTCGACCTCGATCATCGCGATCCGCGCGCCTTGCGGGCCCTTCATCAGCGAGGCGATCAGCGTGCCGTTGGCGCTGCCATCACGCAGGCTGCGCAAGCCGTCATCGCCCGCCATCGCCCGAGTTTCAAGCGCGCGTGACCACAGGCCGGCCAGTTCGGCATCGCCATCATAGAGAGCTGTCACGCGCGCCATGTAATCGGCGCTGGCATCGGGCAGGGTCGAGGGAGCATAGCTCGACACCGGCGCCTTGCCGCGCAGCGCCAGCGGCACGGTCGGGGCCACGGCGAGCGCGCGCGGTGCCTCGCCGCCATGGCTTTCGGCGAGCAGGCCGACCAGCCGGTTGAGCCAGCCGTCCTTGGTCGCATAGGGCGCGGTGCCGCCTGTCTCGAGCAGGTTCTGCCCGTCGAAATGCGAGCGCTCGCGGTAGGTCGTCGCGGCGGCATGAACGAACAGCGCTTCGCCCGCCTGCGCGGCCTTGCCGACTTCGATCAGCGCCGGGTGCAGCGCGAAGAAGCTGTCGATGCGCGGGGCACTTTCGTAATCGGCAAGGGTCGCGCCGCGCAGTGCCTCCAGGGCGGGATCGCCCAGCGGCGCGAGCATTGCCATGCCGTCGGCCGCGCCGCGCAGCAGCACGAACAACAGGTTGCGCGTGCTGCTGCCTTGCGCCAGCGCGATGCGCGGCAAGGCGAGGGTGCTGGCGCCCAGCGCGAGCGATCCGGCCAGCACGGTGCGACGGTTCAGAAGGGCGAGCATCATGGCTTACCTCCGCATCATTTCAGGAGCGACGAGCAGCAGCGCCAGTGCCTGCCGTCCGCTTTCGGCGCGGGTCAGCATGGTGCGGGTCGATGCGCTCAGGGCATCGGGGAAGGCGGCATCGGCGCGGGCGATGACATCGTCTGCCGGTGAGCCTTGCGCGATGCGTTCGGCCAGTTCCACGCGGCGCAGCAGCGCATCGGGTGCGGCCCAGCTGGCGGCGAGATCGTCATAGCCGGCGGGCGAGGGTGCGCGCCACGGCGCTTGGCCAAGCTCGCTCAGCACCCGCGCGACGCGGGGCGGTTCCATCGCCGCCATGCCCGATAGCCGCGCGGCGGTGATGAACCAATCGAACGGGCTGCGGAACTTGACCGGGCCGGGCACCCACACTTCGGGCGCATTGATCAGCCTGCGGGTGAGGCTGGCGAGATCGCCGCCGGTCTTGAGGAAGTCTGCCTCCAGCCGCGCGACGAGGCTTTGTGGCGGGGTATCGCCGGCAAAGTGGCGCGCGAGCTTGGTGGCGATGTGGCGCGCGGTCGCGGGATGCGCGGCCAGATCGTCGAGCACGGCGATTGCCTGTTGCGGCCCATTATCGGCATAACGCCTGCCCATGATCGTCCGCGCGCCCGGTTCGTGCGCCAGCGCGACATAGGCCGCGCCGCTGGGCTGATCGGCGGCCAAGCGTCCGACCCGTCCCAGGCCCGGCACGGTCCAACCGGTCAGCGCGCGGGCGAATTCGGTGATGTCAGCCTGGGTATAGCCGCCGTCGACCCCAAGCGTGTGCAATTCGAGGATCTCGCGCGCGAGGTTCTCGTTGATGCCGCGCGGGCCTTGCGCATCGGCGCGCCGTCCGCGCCGCTTTCCGGCGGGCGATTCCGGGCCGATCGACTGGAACTGGTCGAGATAGAGCAGCATCGCCGGGTGCAGCACCGCGGCCTTGAGCATGTCGGAAAAGCGGCCCAGCACATGTGGGCGGATCGCGCCGAATTCGTGCGGGCCGACTTCGAACTGCATGCCCGGCTTGCCGACCGAAACGCTGAAATGGTTGCTCCAGAAATGCACCAGCCGTTCGACCAGCGGGGCAGGGCTGGCAATCGCCACGTTCACCCTTGCCGCCATATCATCGGCGACCACGCGGCGGGCTTCCATCAGCCGCTCGCGATATTCCGGTGGCAGGCTGGCGAGCGCGGCGGCGCGCGGGTTATCGGGCGCGCTGTCCGCCATGGCTCCCGCCATGCCCTGTTCGGCCATTCCCGGATTGCCTGCCTCGCGTGCCTTTGCGCGCACATCACGCAGCAGGCGCAGCATCTCGCCGGTCTTGCCGCGCGTCCGGGTGCGCGAGGCGATCGCGCGCGGGGCCGGATCGAAGGCATCGAGCTGGCGCAGCAGATGGCGGCGCGCGTCTTCGGGCGGCCGCTCGCCATGGGCAAGGCCATAGCCGAAGCGGTTGAGGGCAATGCTCGCCGCGTTCATTGCCGGGCCTGGCGGGCGCCGCGGTTCGGGCAGGGGATCATGTGACGCATGTTATTCCTCATGGCCGCAGCCCGCCCATAGGGGCTGCCTTGTCCAGAACGGCTCACGCCCACCGATCCTTCGCCCACCCGGCGCGGTTTTTTACGGCATGACGATCTCGAACCCGTTCGGCATCGGATCAAGCGCATCGAGCAGCGCCTGCAAGCGCGCCATATCGCCCTCGATGGCGACCCCTGGCATAGCCGCCACCGTGCTCAACGGCATCTTCATGAACATCAGCGCCAGCAGTGCCCGGCGCGAGCCGCGGAACGTTACATCGGGTTGCGCCGGAAGGGCACCGGTGCGACCGATCATCGCCTGTCCGCTGACCTCGAGCATCGCCTGTTCCTTGCGATCGGGAATGTCGATGGCCACTATCAGACTGCGCCCGCCTGCCGGAGCGGCAAAGCGTTCAGGGGCAAAGCGGGTCGCGGCGCTATCAAGCAGTTCCTGCGTCGAGATTGCCGCAATCGTGTCGTTGACTTGCACCGCATTGCTTTCAGGCCGGCCGCGCCGCAAGTCACTGGCGGCAGAAAGGAACTGGTTGCGCCAGATCGCGCTCTGCGCCTGGTAGCCTTGCTGTTCATAGCTCGCCGCCAGCATTGCCTTGGCGCGGGCATTGTCGGGCGCGGCAAAGACGAGGTTCTGGAGCAGGTCGGAGGCCCAGCGGTAGTCGCCTGCCGCCATTGCGTTGTCCGCCAGCGCCAGCGTGCGCTCCGCGCCGCCCAGCGCCGCGACCAGCTTCTGCGCGCGCACGACCGGCGGGTGAGGGTGGAGATTGGCCGGAACCGCATCATACCAGCCGAGATAGAATTGGTAGATCGCCTTGGCATTGTGGCTGACGGTCCCGTAATAGCCGCGCGTCGACCATTCGGCGGCCAAGCCCGGAGGAATCTCAGCCTCAAGCGCTTCAGCGATTTCGGCCATGGTCTCGCCGCGGTTCATGCGGCGCACGGTCTGGTCGTGGAGCCAGCGGTAATTGTCGCGCTGGGCGGAGATCCACGCCGTCCCGGCCGCCCGGCCGAAGATTGGCCAGCAATGGCTGGAGATGACCACATCGGACTGCGGGGCGTAACGGGTTGCCGCTTCATCGAGATAATGCGCCCAGGCCCGTGCATCGCGCACCTTGGCCCCGCGCGGGGTGAGGATGTTGTGCAGCGTGCAGGTTGCGATTTCGGCGGAGAGAAAGATCTTCGCGGGCTTGATGAAGACGTTGAACTCAGCCGGCGCCTCGGTGCCCGAGACGATCTGGAATTCGAGTGCGATGCCGTCCACCACCCGGGTTTCGCCGGTTTTGACGATGGTATCGGTCGGCGCGATCAGGCCCATCTGGCCCATCGGCAAGCCTAGGCCAATGCCGCTTCCCAACTGGCCCGAAGTTCCCGGTGCCAGCCCCGATCCGAATTGATAGGCCGCCCGCCGCGCCATTGCGCCGGCGGCCATGACGTTTTCCGAAGTCGCTTCTTTCATGAACCCTTCGGGCGCGATCACCGGCACGCGTCCTGCGGCAACATCGGCCTCTTCCACCACGCCGCGCACGCCGCCGAAGTGATCGCCGTGGCTGTGCGAATAGATGACCGCGCTCACCGGCCGTTGGCCAAGCGTGGCGTTGACCAGCTCCAGCGCAGCCTTGGCCGTTTCGCTGCTGGTCAGCGGGTCGATGATGATCCACCCGGTCTGTCCGCGGATCACCGTCATGTTCGACACGTCGAACCCGCGCACCTGCCATACCCCGGGCACCACTTCGAACAGGCCGTGGTGCTTGAGGTGGGTCATGTGTCGCCACAGCGCGGGGTGCACCGTATCGGGCGCGGGGCCACTCACGAAATCATAGGCGGCAAGGTTCCAGGCCGGTTTGCCGGCGGCATTGAGGATTACCGGATCCTTGCGGGTCGCCAGAAAGCCGCGGGTCGAGAATTCGCCATCGCGCGAGGTTTCGGGCGGCAAGTGCGCGGCGGCAGTGGTCTGCGCGGCGCGGGTCGCCTCGCTTGCCGCCGCTGCACTGTCCTGCGCCAGCGCGCCGTTCGAGCCTGCCGCTGCAAGAACCAGCGCAAGCGCGGCGGCAGCCCTCAATTTGGTCTTGGCCATGTTTTCCCTCCTCTCGCCCTTTCGCAAAAGACTGCCGTCCAATGGCACCCGGGTCAATAACGGACGTAGGCAAGCGCAATGCCGCTTGCTGCCGGCACGCGCGAAAGCCCTTGCCAAAAGGGGGGCTGTTGCCGAGGAAGAGGGACACCGGGAATGACAACGCCGGTATGGAAGAAAAGGGGCTGGCATGGGCAAGCTTGCCGGCATTCGGGTGGTGGATCTTTCGCAGTTTCTGCCCGGGCCGATGCTGACGGTGATGATGGCTGATCAGGGTGCGGAGGTGATCAAGATCGAGCCGGCCGGGGGCG
>JBKBOH010000009.1:0-71065 GCA_046294975.1 Erythrobacter sp.
AGACTATCGAACATCGGCGCTTGCAACACCGCAAGCTCGCCGCTTAACATCAACCCCCAGACGAGGCCCGCACTCCGCTAATCTACGCCGCGAGTTGTGCCAAATGTTCTGACGACGGACACCCAGGACGGGTCTTTTTCGGTCTGTTCGATTTCGACAAGGCGTATGGAGAGTGGGCTCGAGTGGGGGGCGTGAGTGCTGATCGCGTCGCCCAAGGAAACATTGAGCAGGCTGACATCAAGCGCGGCCTGGTGTGCAAACGGAACGGTCAGCCCGGTTATGCGATATTGCTTCCAGTACCCGCCGAGCTAAGTATCCGTGGTCAAGTTTACAACGTAACTACCGGCCAATCTTTCGGTGAGAACTCACGAATGACCATTGAAATGTTGTTCCGCGACGTTCCCGGCTTTGAGCAGTACTTTTCTGCCGACCAGGATCATCCTGCGAGATGGCAGCACTTCACGGCTGACAAAGTTCACTTTGCTCAGCACATTATACCGACTCTTGCTGCCGAGCACTTCGAGCCATTTCGTCCAATCTTTGATTTTATTATTAGCAAAGCCATTGCTGTGTAGCAGGGCATCTCATTGTCGCACACGAAGGCTGAGGAATACATGTCCGTCGGCAGTACTGCTCAAGCCTTTGATCGCCAAAGATCGGCGAGCACCCAACCGTCCTTGCTTTGCAACTCCCAATCCTTCCACCCGTTTCGGCTAGTTTGCGTCACGGCTACTGATGCGCCTGAAAATGAACTGAAAGCCCCGTCGATGCCCTCGATCTCCAGTTTTCGGATTTTGACGACACCTCGATAGGTGTTGCCGCCATAGGCGAACCGGCAAATGGTTCCTTCGCGTGGGAGGTTACCGTTCTCTCCCAGTCGTCCAAGGTCGGGGAAGGCAGTGCCAATCTCCTGCGGCGGCGCCCACACCTTTCGGGCAATTTCGAACAGCGCTGCCCCTCGTTGCTTGACGCATTCCTCGTCCCAATGATCGAACCCGTTGAGGTCACGGTTCAATGCGAGGCTCGTAAAGGCCTTGATCTGAGGCATTTTGGTAGCGAACGGGCCATTCGAAACCGATGAGTTCAGCGGCTGCGTGATCAGCGTCAGGTTGCCAAGCTTGTTGATACAGCCGTCGCGCTCGACCTCCGCCACGAGCTGATCAGTGTCGAAGTCCCCTTCCGCAACATGTTCGAAGCCGGGAAGGGGCCAGTTCTCCCGCCAGCGCTGAGGCATAATGTGCTCGATTGTCAGCGCAGACCTGATTTCAATGTCTTCGCTGAGTGCCGTTCGCTTAGCCTGCTCAAGACGCTCGAAGATGTAACGCAAACGCGGCTGTCTGGCATTCTTGTACTGGTCACGGCCAAGCCAACCTTGGCGAAACTCGTTATCGTTCGGCCACCGGTCGGTTTCATTGGGACGAGTAGATAGCCAGCGCGCGAGCGCTTCAACCTTGCACCCCTCGCTCTCGCGGAGCCGGTCAATCGTGCCGACGAAGAAGCGGTTGTAATTCTTGGTAGATAGACCGACGATGTCGCGCCGCAGGATGTAGCTTTCCAACATCGCCAAAGCCGTCGGCAGCTTGTCGCCAACCTCTGCCTCGGTCGCAAGGTAGACGACGAGGGGGAACGCCGTGCTGACGTCAAAGGCCTCGGCAACAAGGCCAAATTTTCCAATCGGATCAGCCTTGTTCTGCTCGAAAATCCTGTGCTCCACCGCCGCCGATGCGGTAATCGCTTCGAGCTCTTCCTCGACGGAAGCGAACGGCTGCTTTTCGATGATCCAGCGACGGTAGTTGTCGAACAGATTTTCCTTCGACACGATGTCGGCCTTTTTCATCGAAAGATGATCGGTCAACATCCAATCGAGCTTAGGCGCACCTTGGCGGCCGCGACTAACCCCCTGGGTCCAGAGGGGCCCGTCGAGCGGAAGCCAGTGCTTTTCGTAAAGCTTGTCTACGGCAAGCGAAGCTTCGGCATCCTGACCGAGCCCCTTCGCTCGCTGGAAGATGAAATTGCGCATGAGATCGCCGGGCGTCAGATCGACGCCCCGACTATTGAGCGTTTCGAAAATGGTCTGGGGATCATCGCCGCCTTCAAGCTCAATCGAAACGACGGCGAGCCCGTCCTTCATGGCTTCGAAAAGCTTCTCCAACTTGAATTCGTCGTAGCTGCCGCCGATGCCGACATGGGCGTTGATCTGTGACCGGAACCACTCATAGGCCAACGTAGCCTTCCGCGCATTTCCATCTTCGCCAGGGACCGGCTGCGCGATCTCGTCCAGATCAACCGTCGCATCCACAACGCAGGCAAATGCTCGGCGGTCCATTCGCGACGGCCAGACCTTAAACCGCTCAATATGCGGTTTCTCCATGATTCCATCGTTGAGGAGATACCTTTGAAGATGGGCCGCATACCGCGATCCGTTGGCTGCGGCGACGTCCCGAAGCGCGGCGAGCAGAAGCTGAAAGGTGGTCAGACGCTGCTGGCCATCGATCACTTCATAGGCTTGAACCTCTTTTCCGAATGTTTTCAGTTGGGAAATGACCATCGCCCCCATGAAGTGGGGCACCAATGACGCACGATCGGTAACCACCCGATCTTAGGCCCGTCCGATGTCACCCCACAGGAGCCGGAGCTGCGGCTCTACTTTCCAGGCATATTGGCGCTGGTACAGGGGAATGAGGTAGCGTTTCTCGCCGTCGAACAGGTCGATGATTGAACGCGTAAACGGTTTCACAGCTGCCCCAGTCCCCTTGTCGCCTGTCGCGCGACAACATTGCCGACAGGTCGCAGCCGGTCAAGCATAAGCCTGAGCTAACTCAACTAGAATATCAGAGAAATTCGCCTTGCGCGCTCATTCTGGCCGCTCCCCCAGCCACTCTGCAGCCTTCGCCGCCGCGCTAGCGGCGGCGAAGATCGCGCGGTTGTCGCCCTTGAGCACCTTGAGCCAGCTTGCGAGGTAGCAGGCATGATCCGGACGCGGGGTCACCGACAGGCCAAGATCGCCGCAGAGGAAAGCTGAACCAAGCTCGGCGACCAGCTCTTCCATGGCATAGGCTTCGTCACCGAAGCGCTTGCCGAAGGTGCGGGCGAGGCGATGATCGGCTCCAGTCCAATGGACCAGCTCGTGCAGCAGGATGGCGTACCAGTTCTGCACCGCGCTGGCGGTGTCGGTGGTGAAGAACCGATCGCGGGCGGGCATTGTGATCGTGTCGGTGGATGGCGTGTAGTGGGCGCTGTCGCCCTGAATGCGGATGGCAGCCCCGGTACCAGCGATGAAGGTCTCGACATCCGGGACGGAATCAAAGGTCTCGGCATCCGGCACTTCGGGCAAAGCATAACCCTCGACCTGCGCAAGGTTGAACACATGCGATCCCTGCGCGAAGATCCGGCCCGCGCCCTCGCGCGCCTCGTCTTCGCTGCCCTCGGGCTTGTCCAAGACCTTGTAGAACACGATCGGCGAGGCCTTCTCGCCCTTGCGAACCTGTGCGCCCAGCGATTGCCACTGGCGATAGGTCGCCCAAAGACCATGCCCGAAGTCCTGCGCCTCGGCGCTGGCCCAGAGGGCAAGGACATTGACGCCGCGATAGGCCTTGCGGGTGACCGCATTGATGGGCCGGGTCAGCGGGGCGCTGCTGCGGTGCCAGGGGAGCGTGTAGTCGCCGGTGCCGCGCTCCAGCGCGGCGATGATCTGGTTGGTGATGGTGTCGTAGATGCTGGCGGTTGCGGTGCTGGCCATGGTGGTGATCCTTCGTCCTGTCGTTGGGAACGCGGATGAAGGGACGGGCCGGATGGCCGGGCGGGTCAGCGCGGAGCGCGGAACAGCCAACACGGGAGGGCGCAGGCCCGAAGAGAGCGGGCAGGCTGTTGATCCCGCCCGGCACGGCCTGTCACTCAGGGAGCAGTTCATTCCAATGGCAGGGCGAAGGATGCCATGGCCCGGTAGTCACGTATCAACCGATCAGCCGAGACCAGCCCCCAGAGATTTCGACTTGGCAGCCTCGGGTGCACTGACCTCCATGGCGGTTTGCTTCTCGCCCGCGCGCTCATGGATGGCGCGGATCAGCCGCGCCTTGTCGTCGGTGACGACAATGGCCTCGGACTTCGCGCGCGAGAGCGCGACATAGAGCATCTTCTGATCAACCAGATTGGCAGAGCGACTGTCGGCGTGGATCAGGACACGCTCGGCGGTCTGGCCCTGCGCGGCGTGGGCGGTCTGGACATAGGCATGGCGCAGATGGGCGTCGCGCGGATCGGTGAGATCAAGCCGCTGCTCGCGGCCATTGGCCAGCGCGATGGTCGCCTGCTGCCGCTCGGGATCGATGCCGGTGACAGTGCCGCGCAGCCCATTGATGCGCCCGGCCTCGCGGTCGTTGCGGGTAAACTGCACCCGGTCGCCCGCCTGCAATTCCATCATCTTGGGCTCGAACACCTCGACCTTGCCCGCGCCCCACTGACGCAGCCGCCAGTCCACGGCCGACCCGTCGGCGGACTTAAGCGTGATGGCGGCCTTGTCCGGATCGATCTTCTCCACCCGATAGGCAGCGCCCCGAGTAACGCCCTTGTCGGCATAGTCGCGCAGGAAGCGGACCGTATCTCCCGGCGCATAGTTTGCCGGATCGCGGGCTTCGATGCGCGACAGGTTTTTGGCGACTAGACTCTCCATGGTGACAGCTGCGCCCGATAGCACCCCGGTGGCCGCAAGCTCGCGACGGATATCGGCGGTGAGCGCATCGCGCCCATCGCGCGACGGTTCGATAACCAGCGTGCGCGCGCGCTGGCTGGCATCGAGCGCAGCATAGGACTTGGCCATGGCAGCGAAGCGCTCGCCCTGACTGCCATGAGCAATGATCTTCCCGCCACCGCGCTCCAGCGCGTCCAGCGCCTTGCGCGCATCGCCTTCGATCGATGCCAGCACAGCCTCGCGGGTGGCGGCGTTGGTCTGCCGCACCACATTGTCGAGGCGTGCGGTGGCCATGCCGGCGGATTGCAGCTGCGCAAAGGCCGCGCCTGCGCCAACGGAGCCGAGCTGCTTCACGTCGCCAACCAACACCACACGCGCCTTGCTGTCAGCGGCAAGACCAAGCAGCGCAGCCATATCGCGGGCCGAGAGCAGTGATGCCTCGTCGACAATCCACACCCCGCCCGACAGCGATCCACCATTGCGCGCAAGCTGACGGGCCACCGTCTCGCCCCGCTGGCCAAGCGCATCGCCCAAGGTCTGCGCCGCCGACGCGGTCGGCGCAAGTGCCGTCACCTTAACCCCGCGCGCCTGCGCTTCACGGGCAAAGGTCGCCAGCACGGTCGTGGTCTTGGCGGTTCCGGCATAGCCCTGAAGCCCCGTCACGCGGTGCGGGCTGGTCAGCAGCGCGCGGGTGGCCGCGCGCTGGCCCTCGTTCCAGGGGTGATCGGATCGAAGCTCGGCGCGCGCGACGGTGCTGGCTGCCTGTTTTGCCGAAAGGATCGGCGCAGCCGCCCCGCGCCCCTCGGCCTCCAGACGCATCAACTGCCGCTCATGGGCAATGTTTTCGGCGGTGGTGAACCCGGCAAACTCCGCGCCGCGCTTGTCGAGAAAGGTGCGCGGCACGAGCGCGCCGTCACCTTGCGCCCGCGCAACCGCCGCGTTGATCTGCGCAGCGGTCACGCGGCCCAACCCATAACGCCCTGCCTCCTTCTCAAGCTCGGCTGCGGCGAAGACGGACTGGCGCTCGCCAAGATTGGCGGCGGCAAGGGCAACCGCCTGATGCGCCGTGATCTGACCCTGCGCGGACAGCGCGCTGCCATGCTCGGCATTGGCTGCCGCTTGCCTGCTCGCTGCCACCAAAGCTTCCCGCGCCGCCTTCCCGAACCCCGCCGCATCCGCCTCTGCGCGCCAGGTGCTGATCAGCTCGCCACGCTCCAGGCTCTGCTTCGCCTCGCGGGTATCGAGCGCGGCAATCTGCTTTTCCTCGGCGGATGCGGTCGCGCGGGTCTGTCCGCGTTCGGCGAGCCGGGCTTCGACCTGGGCGGCACGTTCGCTGAAGGCGTGGATCACGGCGGCGGGGACGCCCTTGATCTCAAACAAGGAATCCTTGCCCTGCTCGATCCCGTAGCCAAGCGCCCGCACGCCCACCGCCAGCTCCTGCCGATAGACCGCACCGATGGCCTTTTGCAGCTGATAGAGGGCTCGCGGTTCCAGGCTGCGCCAATTCCCCTCTGCATCCTGCGTCATGTTCATGATGACATTGTGGGTGTGGAGCTGCGGGTCCTGAGCGCGGCTCGTGTCATGCCGGAAGCTGGCGATCACGAGATTGTCGGTGCTCTGTCGCTGCTCGACCCCGCCGTCGGCTCGGATACGAGTGGCAGCGGTATGGCGCTCGACATAGGCGAGCGCGGCCTTCACGGCATTGTTATGCGCCACCACCAACCGCCGGTCACCGGCCACCTCGGCCATGATCGAGACCGACTTGGGCGCGCTCATGGTGACGTCCCAACCGGGCCGGTGCTGGAGCTTGCCCTCGCGTATAGTGCCAAGCTGCTGCCCGTCCGGCAGGGTGCCATCGAGCATGGCGCGGAAGGTCTCGCGGCTGACCTCGCCGTACAGGCCAAGCGCCTTGGCACTTTCGCCCTGCCATTCGCTGGGGGAGATGCCACCATCTGCGTAGTAATCATCGGCCTCAAGGTAATTTGCAGCAGCGGCTGAACTGCTGATCGCGCTGATGGTGGCAACCATCAGACCGGCCCCTTCAGGGTGGTGGCCGGATCATCCTTGGCCGTGCCGGTGTCGGCCTTCTTCGGCATGCGGTTCCAGAGCATCCGGCTGATATGGGCCGGAACAAAGGCCGGATGGCGGGCAGGACCCCGCGCATCAATGTGCTCGCGCGTCAGCTTGATCCGCCCGACAGGCAAGGCATCGGGCAGTTGGAGAAAGCCATGATGCGGCTGCAGACGCAGGTCACTTTCGATCACGGCGGAGCGGACCACGCGGGTACTGCCCACCGAGGTGCGCCCGCTATTGGGGCCGGTCTCGAAACTGTCCGAGGCGCTGCGCACCTCCACCTCGACATCGCCGATGTTCCGTGATGCCCATTCTCGCGTGTCGCGGTCGATCAGCTGGAGATACAATTTCGAATTGCAGCAGCCGAGAAGCGCCTCGGCGCTGTCGCGGCCATAACGCCGGTGCATCTGGCCGATGGCCTGAAAGGTCAGAACCACGCTCGCCCCGAACTTGCGACCCTCGGGCAAGAGCCGCGTCAGGTTGTCGACGCGGGGAAGATCGGCCAGCTCGTCCAGGAAGAACCACATGCGCCGCCTGTCGGACGGCGGGAGGCCCAGCATGGCGCTCGCCGCGCATTCCAGCCAGCAGGCCAGCAGCGGCTTCATCGCCTCGAAATAGTCTTCCTTGCGCGGGACGAAGAGCCAGGGCTTCGGCCCCTGATGCGCGTCCAGCCCGGCGATGAATTCGCGGAAGGCAAAGCTGCCGCGATCCCCCGGCTCCCGCCACAGGAATTGCAGCAGGGTCGCCGCCTTGGCGAGCATGAACAGGACCGAACCCGTGGCGCGGTCAGCGTCATCGGCGAAGGTGCGCGCCGATGAGGTGCCCGCCAGCCAGACCTTCATCTCTTCCTTGCCCTTGACCTGCAGGGCGTCGAGCAGGTCGGGGAGCGTGGTGCGGCCCTCTGCGCTGAGCACCCGCAGGATGTTGGCGACGAGGATACGACTGGTCTCCAGCCAGACATCATCATCGCGTTCGCCGGTCTCGGAGACCAGCTGACGCGCGATGCGATCAGCATCAGCCGGGTGGGCAATTTCCGAGAATGGCGACCAGAAGGACGAGCGTTCGTCGAAGGGGTTGAGGATGATGTCCCCGCGCTCGGGGCGGTAGTAGTGGGTGATGAACTCTCCGCTCGTATCATAGACCAAGGCAGGCTCGCCGCGTGCTTCGACCTGGTCGAGCATCTGGCGCATGACAGTGGTCTTGCCCGCGCCGGTCGTGCCGAGCAGGGCGAAGTGACGACACTCCAGCCATGACGGAATGCCGATCGAAGCAATGCGGATTGATCGCGCATTGGTGGCCTTGCGCGTCTTTCTGGCTAGGACGCGTTCGGCGACGATCTGCGTGCCAGTGATGAACCGGTCGCGGGTGGATTCCTTGCCCTCGCTGCGTATCCATAAGGCAAAGCCAAAGCACAGCAGCATGCCGACCAGCGCGCCCAAAGTGCCGCCGATCAGGGCCCTTCCGAAAAGATCATCCCAACACCATAACCAGATGCGGTCATTGGCCAGCACACTGGCCGGGACCCGCGCCGTACGGTCGTGAAGGTGGACCGTGATGGCAGGATCGCTGCGCCCACTGGCGAACCAGCTGACCGCTACGCCCTGCCAGTGCTGATAGGCACAGGTCCATTGTTCGGACGGGGTGTTACGGGACGACAGCAAAGAGGCTCCGAGCCCGGCGCTACCCGCAACGGTCCAGGCATAGCCGCGCCAGCGCGCGGCGAGCCCGGCGATGGTCTGCTTGAAGAGGCCTTGGCCTCTCAGGAGATTATCGCGGTCGCGGCTCATGACAACGCCTCCGCTGCAAGCGCGCGCTGGCGGCGGTAAGCGGCTTGCGCTGCCTCGCCGGTCACGCTGTCGGTGCGGTCGGCATCGCCATCGCCGCGCAGGGCTGCGCGGCGGGCATAGGCATAGGCGGCGCTGGCGGTGAACAGGCTGCGATCGAGCAGCGCCTCGATCGCGCCGAGCCGCGCTTCGAACGAGGCAATGGCATCCATGTTAGAAGCGTCGCCACCGCTCGCTATGGGCACATCGCCAACCGCGCCAAGACCGGCTTCGATAACCCGCGACAGAGCCTGATAGCGGGTCAATCCGCGCGCCTCAGCATAGCGGCGGATCATCACTTCCTGCCCCATCGGCACGCGGACGGAGAGCTTGACCCGGTTCATGGCCGCGCCTCCCGGAGCGCGCCAATGGCGCGCTCCCGAAATGGCGCAAATACGCGGGTTTCCAGCGCGCCGCCAAAGGAGCGCGCGCATCGCCCCCCCACGAAATTGGCGGAAATCCTTGAGGCACCCGTGCGTGTGGTGTGTCACTGAAAAACTGCTTCGGATCGCAGAGCCGAAGCCCTCCGATCCTGTTGTCTTCCCGGTAAAGCTATCCATGGCTGGCCTCGCTTTCCTGTGCGGACAGGCCCGCGACGGCGGCCATCTGGCGAAGGGCAATCGGGTCATCGATCTTGCGGTCGCGCTGCGGCCGCGTGGGTTCGGCCTCGCCAAGCAGGCCCTTCTGAATCAGCCACCGGAAGGCGGTCGCATCGATCACCTTGCGCAGCTCGGCATGCAGCTCCGCAGCCTCGAGCGGCCCGAGGCTGAGCCAGCCAGAGGGACTGACGATCATCTGCGCGCCCATCGGGAATGGCTCGCCGTCAATTTCGTAGACGGGGCCCTCCAGATAGATCCAGATATCGTCGCCCTTCAGAATGGCGGCGCGCGGACGCTTGCCCAGGAAGAAGGGACGGATCGCATACTGGAAGGCCGCGCCGTCGATGGTGTCGGCAAACAGCCGGTCCGCGAGCGGCACGAGCACATCGGCAAGGCATCGCGGTATCTGGACGGTATGCGAAATGTAGCGGTGGTGGTGAGGGGTTCGATTAAAAAAGGGCATGGGTCATCTCCGCCGGACAGACAGGTCCGGCGTGCTGGGGCATCAAGGTGCCGATAAAACGGGAAGGGGAGGGGGCCTTGGCGGCTAGCTAGCCGCGCCGGTTGTACCGGGTCGGCAGCGCCTCGATGTAGCGCTGGACGTCCGAGGCCTTGAAGCGCACGCGACCACGCCGCACCCCGAACTGGCACGGCTGCAGAAAGTCGGGAACTTCGTCGATATACTTGTAGATGGTGGCGCGGCTGTTCACCGAGATGAGCGCCATCAAGGCCTTCATCGAGACCAGTCCGTCGGGTTCTGCAGGTGGCATGTCAGTTCTCCTTTCGCGGGATTGCGAAAGGTCAGGCTGACAGCCCGGTGCCGGTCACTCGAGATGCCTATCGAAGATTATTGCAATATCAGGCGATATTGTTCGTCATCATGCTCCGCTGGGTCGTAGGAGATGTCGGTGAACGCGGTCTTCACATTGGCATATTCACCGGTGCCGCCTATCACCGATTTGATCCATTGGATGGAATTGGAAGAGTTCAGCCCGGCGTAGCCATCGGTATTGGATGCGACCTTTTCGCCAATAGCGGTTGCGACGTCGACGATCTCCATCTGCGGATCATCCAGCCAGATGCGTCGGGCCAACAGAATTGCGATGACGTATTTTTTGATCTGGTGCGATTTGACCGTAGGTCGGGCCTCGCACAGCGCCGTGTCCTCGAAAATGCGCAGGCGGATATCGAAGTCGGTGTCATCGAAGGCGCATGGCCACCGCTCCATGGAAGGGGAACTGCCAATGGCCTCGCTCGCGTTTGCGAGCGGTGAGGCGGCGACCGGGGAGACCTTCTCTCGTTGGTCGATATCCGCGTTGTCGTGATCCGGGTCCGTCGGGGCAGGGGGCATGTCATGAGCCGGGGCTTCGCTCAAAACCTGTGATGACGATCTGCTGACCGTCAGCCATTCGGGATAACGCACCCGGATGCGACCCTTCGACCCACGTGTTGGCAGCTGCCGTATTTCCTCCCGTTCCGAGAATAACAGCACTGCCCAGGGGTTCTGCAGAAACTCTTTCTCAACTGCATTGCCGCCTTGATCGTGCAGCGGTTCAGTCATTCCTGATGCCCGATCGAGGTAATCCCGGAGCGGGCGCAGCTTCGGGTCATTCAAAGGCGCGCGCGACGACCAATCGAGAATGCGTGTCTGGACCAACAAGGGTGCTCGCCGGAGAAGGATGAAGGCCCCTGCAAAGAACGCCGTCGTTGCGAGTGCCGGCCCATCGCTGAGGCCAGTTATGGCCGCGAGGCCGAGTGAAGAGACTGTAGCGGCGCCGGTCATCCAGCTTGCCTTGCTCAGCCATTCGATGCGCCGGTCAATCCATCGCTCGCAATCGGCAAGGGCTGCCCGGATTTGAGCGCGTCCCTGAAGGAGATCGTCAGGGCAAAGCTGATCCGCAAGATCGTCAAAGATGATCCAGGAATTCGCGAGCCCGCCCACGGTTCAGCGTCCGCGCCGCCCGGCTGGCCAGAACTGGCTGAAAGATAAGGGTTGGGTGCCTCGCTTCATGGCCCGAAGCTACCACGGTTCCCCGATCAGTTAAGTGGCCGTGATTCGCTTTCTGGTGGTCGTTGTTCAGCCGCGTTCAGGGCTGTTTTTCAACGTCCAAGCGGGCAGGGTGGAACCTATACGGAACCTAGAGCCACCTTCCAGGTTCCACCCTGTCAGAGGGTATCTGATAGAACCTTGAATTTTCAGGGAGTTTTGGTGGACGCACTAGGGCTCGAACCTAGGACCCGCTGATTAAGAGTCAGCTGCTCTACCAACTGAGCTATGCGTCCATTCCGATCCGCTCGGAAGCCGCGAGCAGGTGCGCCTAGAGCGCATCCCGATTCGCGTGAGGCGCTGCATTTAGCGCGTCCCGCCCCGATGGCAAGGGGCTAATTGCCACGAAATCGCAACCTATGCGATCAGCCCGCGGCGGGGGGCGTTCTGGTTCCAGCGGTTGACCATCATCAAGAGGCCGATGCAGATCATGTTGGTCATCATCGAGGATCCGCCATGGCTCATCCACGGCAGCGGAATGCCCTTGGCAGGTGCCATGCCCATCACCATCAGCAGGTTGATGGCGATGTAGAAGAAGATCGTCGCGGTCGCCCCGGCCGCGAGCAGCGCGGTGAAGCGGTCTTGCGATTCGCGCGACACCTTCATTCCCCACCACAAGATCATGCCGTACATCGTCAACACGAACAGTCCGCCCATCAGGCCCCATTCCTCGGCCATGGTGGCAAAGACGAAATCGGTGTGCGGTTCGGGCAGATATTCGAGATGGCTCTGGGTGCCTTCGTTGAAACCCTTGCCGAAAATCCCGCCCGATCCGATCGCGATCTTGGACTGGGCGATGTGATAGCCCGCGCCCAGCGGATCGCTTTCCGGATCAAGAAAAGTCGCAACCCGCGCGCGCTGATAATCGCGCAGGGCAAAAAAATAGACCAGCGGGGTTGCTGCCACCAAGCTGCCGCCTGCCAACAGGAACCACCACAGCGGCAGTCCGGCAAGGAACATCACCACCACGCCGCCGAAGGCAATCGCAACCGAGGTGCCCAGATCGGGCTGCATCAGCACCAGCCCCATCGGCAGCGCGATCAGTGCGACCGCCGGGACGAGTGAGCGCCAGGTGCCGATCATGCCCGCAGGCAAGGTCTCGTAGAACCGCGCCATTGCCAGCACCACCGCCGGCTTCATCAGTTCCGAAGGCTGGATGCGGATCGGCCCGAATTCGAGCCAGCGCTGGCTGCCGCCACCGACCGCGCCGGCCAGTTCGACGCCCAGCAGCATCAATAGCACCGCCAGGTAGGCGGGATAAGTCAGCATCTGCACCGTTTCGCGCGGCATGGCGGCGATGATCGCGGTCATCACGCTGAACACGGCAAAGCGGATGAAGTGCGAGGCGGCAAAGGGTTCCATCGAACCGCCGCCTGCCGAATAGAGCACCAGGCCGCCGAACAGCGTCAGCAGCAGCACCGGGATCAGCATCTCCCAGGGCTGGCGGGCGATCGGGGCAGGGACGATGCCGGAGGCAGTGCCGAGCCTGTCGGTCATTGCGGCCCGCTCCCTGCAACCGGAGGGCTGGCACCAGGCGCTGAAGCCGGCGGTGGAGAGGCCGGCTCGGCAGGAGCAGCCGCTGCGGCCGGGAGCGTGCCGGTGCTGCCGGGATCCGCGTTGGGTGCGGCAGAAGGATTGGCTTCGGGCCGCGGCGCGATAACCTCGTCGGCAATCGCCTGCGACTGGCGCGCGGCCACCCGCGCCTCGGCCTCGACCCGGTCGAAGATATCCTCCTCGCGGCGCGGTGGGCGCGCAACGTTCTGACCGCGCGCGGCAGCATAGGCGGCATAGCGCGCTTCGAGCCGTTGTTGTGCCGTGCCGCCCCATTGCGCCTCAAGCGCGCGCAGCACGTCCATGCCCTTGGCCGGATCGAAGATGAAGGTCATCACGTCGCGTGCGATCGGATAGGCCGCGCCCGAGCCGCCGCCATGCTCGATCACCACTGCGCCCGCATAGCGCGGGTTGTCATAGGGAGCAAAGAAGATGAACAGCCCGTGGTCGCGATATTTCCACGGGCCCGACTTGCCATTCGAGATCGATAGCGAGACGACCTGTGCGGTGCCGGTCTTGCCCGCCATCAGTGTGCCCTCGATCGGCAGGCGTGCACGGCCGGCTGTGCCGGGGCCATTGACCACGTCGCTCATCGCCTTGCGGACATATTCGACCTGATCGGCCGGAAAGTCGATATGGTCGAAGCCCGTGGGCTGGGTGTCGAGCGTCAGGCGCGGCATCACGTGGCGCCCCGTGGCCAGCCGCGAGGCCATCACCGCCAGCTGCAACGGGCTGGAAAGCATATAGCCCTGACCGATGGTGGCGTTGACCGTGTCGAAGGTCTGCCACTCGCGGCCCCACTTCTTCATCTTCCACGCCGGATCAGGGACGGTGCCATAAAACTGGCTGGTAACGGGCAAGGGGAATTCCTGCCCCATCCCGCAGCGCCGCGCCATGGCGGCAATCGGCTCCATCCCGACGCGCTGGGCCATCGAATAAAAATAGACGTCGCAGCTCTGGTAGATGCCCTTGGCCATGTTGACCACACCGTGTCCGCGCCGGTTCCAGCATCCGAAGCGGCGATTGCCAACCTGAAGGCCCCCGCCGCAGAACACGGTTTCATCCGGATCGATCCCGGCCTGGAGCAGCGCCATCGACACCATCGGCTTGACGGTGGAGCCGGGTGGGTAAAGGCCCTTCAGCACCTTGTTGCGAAGCGGCACGCGCTCGTCTTCGCGCAGCATCGCGTATTCGACGCTGCCGATCCCGTCGGAGAAAGAGTTGGGATCGAAGCTCGGCATCGAGGCCATGCACAAGAGATCGCCGGTGCGGCAGTCCATCACCACCACCGAGCCGCTTTCCAGGCCGATGCGGCGCGCGGCATAGTCCTGCAGCGGACCGTCGATGGTCAGGTGGATGGGATTGCCCTGCACATCGTCGCGGGTTTCCAGATCGCGGATGATGCGACCACCCGCCGTCACCTCGACCCGGCGCGCGCCGGGGATGCCGCGCAGTTCTTTTTCGAATTGTTTTTCCAGACCGTCCTTGCCGATCTTGTAGCCCGGCGTGATCAGCAGCGGATTGGGGTCTTTCTCGAATTCCTCGGCAGAGGCCGGGCCGACATAGCCGACCAAGTGGCCGACGCTGGAGGCGGTAGGGTAAAAACGCGAAAAGCCGCGCTGCGGCACCACCCCCTGAAGCTCGGGCAGGCGCACGCTGACGGCGGCAAACTGTTCGTAATCCAGCCCGCTGGCCACTTCGATCGGCTGAAACCCGCGCGCCTCGGCCACCTTGGTCTTGATGTCGGCGATCCGCGTCGGCTCCAGCGCCAGCAGCGCGCCGAGCCGATCGATCGTGCCCTCGGGATCGGTCAGGCGCTCGGGGATGATGTCGACGCGGAAATCGGCACGGTTGGAGGCGAGCGGCGCGCCGTCGCGATCGAGAATCCAGCCCCGGCGTGGCGGGATGAGCGTGAGATTGACGCGGTTGCTTTCGGATTGGAGCCGGTATTTTTCGTTCTCGGCAATCGCGAGATAGGCCATGCGTCCAGCGAGCAGCACCCCGATGCCGCCCTGCACCGTGCCGATCAGCACCGCGCGACGCTCGAAGGTGGCGCGCAGGAGCGAGGCATTCATGACCCGGCCGGGACGCTCCCGACGCTTGCCGCGCGCAAACAGCGACTTCACTCGATCCTCCGTGCCCGGGCGAGGCGGAAGCGATCAAGAGCGGCAACCATCCGCGCCAGTATCGGATAGAGCAGCACGGTCAGCAAGGCCTGCGGCAGCGCCACCACCAGCATTTCCGCGGTGAACCGCGCGCCCGACAGCAGCAGGCCGGCAAGGCATACCAGCACGGCGAAAAGCCCGGTGGTGAACCAGTCCTGCCAGAAGCTGCGCCAGGGAAAGCGCGCCTCGATCAGTTCGATCCCGATCAGCGCCAGCGACCACAGCAGCATCGCGCTGCCGAAAGGCTGGCCGCTGAACAGATCATCGAAAGCCCCCAGCGGCGCGCCGGCCCACAGCGGCAGCAGCCCGGGGCGCACCATCCGCCAGGCCAGCAGCATCAGGAAACCGAGCGAGGGCACCAGCGGCATCACATCGGCGATCAGCAGCACGGGCAGCAGCGAGGCGAGCATGATCGACAGATAGGGCACACTCCCGACCCGGATCGGGGACTGGGTGCGGTTGATGCGGCTGCCATAGCGATCGGCCCGCGCGCGCGGGTTGAGCCGCTCCATCATTGGTTACCCTGCGCTGGTTTGGCCGCGGGCGCGGACGAGAAGGCGGACGCTTGCTGCTTGTCAGCGCGATCGGCATCGCCCGCCGGCCCTTGCCCGGCACGCAGGCTCGCCAGCGCCTCGGGCTGGTAGATCGGCTCAACCGCGACAAAGTTGGTGGCCGAAGGTTCCGCCACCAGCCGCGCGATCCCGCCATCGGGCGTGGTTTTGGTAATCACCGCTACCGCTACGCCGGGCCGGTAATAGCCGCCCGCTCCGCTGGTTACCATCAGATCGCCAGGTTTCAGGGGATTGATCCCCAGATTGACCAGCCGCACCCGCAGCATCCCGTCGCCGCGCCCTTCGGCAAAGGCCACCACGTCGCCCTTGGCGCGGCGCACCGGCAGCACGCTTTCGCTGTCGGTCAGCAGCAGCACCCGCGCCGAGGCATGGCCGGTTTCCAGCACCCGCCCGATCACGCCGCGTTCGGACAGCACCGGCATTCCCGGCCTGACCCCGTCGCGGCTGCCCGCGCCGAGAAAGGCGAAACGCCGCCCGCTGGTCGCGGTCGAACCAATCAGCCGCGCGACCGCGACGGGCTTGACCGGCTTGTCCATCAGGCCAAGCAACGCTTTCAACCGCCGGTTTTCGGCCTTGACGGCTTCGGCTTCGGCCAGCCGGATGCGCGCCAGTTCGATTTCCTCGCGCAAGGCGGCGTTCTGGCTGCCGGCGCGGATATAGCCGGTGATGCCGCTCAACAGGCCTTGCTGGCCGCTGCGTATCACCGCTGTCGCCTCGCCCGCCGGAGCGACCGCGTCGCCGGCAAGTCCGCGCAGCGGGGCAAAGGCGGACGGCTGCCACAGCGACAGCAGCAGCAGCGCAAGGCCTAGCACAGCCCCCACGCCAGCCAGCAGATAGCCGGTGAACAGCGAGAACTGTGCCTTCTTCGAGAAGCCCGACCGTCGCAATGAAGGCGGCGCCATGGCTTGTCGTCCCTTCTGCCAGATCCCCCGGCGTCAGGCCGATGCGGCTTATGCCGTCATCAGCACGCCGCGATAGATCGGGTCTTCCATCGCGCGGCCGGTGCCGATTGCGACGCAGGTGAGCGGATCCTCGGCCACCGAGACCGGCAAGCCGGTTTCTTCGCGCAGATGCTCGTCCAGACGGCGGATCAGCGCACCGCCGCCGGTCAGCACGATGCCCTGATCGACAATGTCGGCGGCGAGTTCGGGCGCGGTGTTTTCCAGCGCGATCCGCACGCCTTCAACGATGGCACCGATCGGTTCGCTCAGCGCCTCGGCAACATGCGCCTGGTTGATGGTGATTTCCTTGGGCACGCCGTTCACCAGATCGCGGCCCTTCAAGGTGATCGTCTCGCCCACGCCGTCCTCCGGGATCATGGCGATGCCGTAATCCTTCTTGATCCGCTCGGCGGTGGCATCACCGATCAGCAGGTTGTGGTGACGGCGCACATAGCTGACGATGGCTTCGTCCATCTTGTCACCCCCGGTGCGAACCGAGGTGGTGTAGGCCAGGCCGCGCAGGCTCAGCACTGCGACTTCGGTGGTGCCGCCGCCGATGTCGACCACCATGCTGCCGACCGGCTCGGTCACCGGCATGTCGGCGCCGATCGCAGCGGCCATGGGTTCAAGGATCAGGTGCACTTGCGATGCGCCCGCATTCGAGGCGGCATCGCGGATCGCGCGCTTTTCCACCGAGGTCGATCCCGAAGGGACGCAGATCACGATTTCGGGATAGCGGAACAGGTTGCGCTTGCCGTGGACCTTGCGGATGAAGTGCTTGATCATTTCCTCGGCGATTTCGATGTCGGCAATCACGCCGTCACGCAGCGGGCGGATTGCCTCGATGCTGTCGGGGGTCTTGCCCATCATCATCTTGGCATCATCGCCGACAGCCTTGACCCGCTTGATCCCGTTGATCGTCTCGATTGCGACCACCGAGGGTTCGTTCAGCACGATCCCCTGATCCTGCACATAGACGAGCGTGTTGGCGGTCCCGAGGTCGATCGCCATGTTCTGGGAGCCGAACTTGAAGAGATTGGACAGAAAGCTCATGTCGGTTGGTGTTCCAATGGTGGCGGGGCAGGACTGCTCGCCATAGATGGGGATGGCGGCAGCGGATTTCGACCCGGTGATGTCATCAAGCCCCGCGCCTAGCGAATCCGCAGACAAAACGCCAAAATAAATATCGCCGCGCTTGGTGATTTCTGGGGTGTTCCCCTCGAATTTGCGACCATCGCCCGCTAGCGTGCGACAAATGCCCGAAATCCGTCGCCTCCCTTCTGCTCTGGTGAACCGCATCGCCGCGGGCGAGGTGGTCGAACGCCCGGCTGCCGCGCTCAAGGAGCTGGTCGAAAACGCGATTGATGCGGGCGCGCGGCGAATCGGGGTGGTGCTGGCCGAAGGCGGACTTACGCGCATCGAGGTGGCCGACGATGGCTGCGGCATGTCGGCGCAGGCCATGGCCCTTGCGCTCGAACGCCATGCCACCTCGAAGCTGCCCGATGCCCTGATCGGCCCCGACGGCGCGATCGAACGGGTGACGACCTTGGGCTTTCGCGGCGAGGCACTGCCCAGCATTGCCAGCGTTGCTCGGTTGACCATCGAGAGCCGCGAGCAGGGGGCAGCGGAAGGCTGGCGACGGGTGGTCGATCACGGTGCGCTGGTGGCGGATGAACCCGCCGCGCTCCCGCCCGGCACGCGGGTGCGGGTGGAAGAACTGTTCGCCAAGGTGCCCGCGCGCCGCAAGTTCCTGCGCTCGGCGCGCAGCGAATATGCTGCCTGTCTCGATGTGGTGCGCCGCCTTGCGATGGCGCGGCCCGAGATTGCCTTCACGCTTGATACCCTGGGGGAGGGGGCAAGGCGCACCGTGCTCAATCTGCAAGCGGGCGAGGAATTGGCGACCCGCGTGGCGCGGATCATCGCGCATGAATTGAAGGACAACTCTGTCCCCATCGCGCTGGAACGTGACACCCCGCACCAGGTGATGCGGCTGACGGGCGTTGCGGGCCTGCCAACCTGGAACCGCGGGGTGGCCGATCATCAATATCTGTTCGTCAATGGCCGCCCGGTGAAAGACCGGTTGCTGGTGGGCGCGGTGCGCGGGGCCTATGCCGATATGCTCGCGCGTGATCGGCACGCGGTGCTGGCGCTGTTTCTCGACCTGCCGCCGCAGGATGTCGATGTGAACGTCCACCCGGCCAAGACCGAGGTGCGCTTCCGCGATCCGGCAGGCGTGCGCGGCTTTATCGTATCGGGGCTGCGCCAAGCGCTGGCGGCGGGCGATCGGCGCAGCGCGCAGGGGCCGGATCGCGGCGCGATGCAAAGGTGGGTGAGCGAGCCGTTCACACCCCCCAGCAGCGCTGCGATTGGGCAGGAAGCACGCGCGGGATCGGGGATGGGGGGCAGGCTTTCTCTTGCTTTGCCCGGCACGCCTTTTCCCACCCCCCCGCCGAGCGGGGAGCGGCTCTTCTTGCGCGAGGCCACGATGGCCTGGTCGCCGCCCCAGGGCCGCGCCGAGCAAGCCGCCCCCGCGCCCGTCGAGGCGCAAGCCTACCCGCTCGGCATCGCGCGCGGGCAGGTTGCGGGCACCTACATCGTGGCGGAGGCTGCCGATGGGCTGGTGCTGGTCGATCAGCACGCCGCGCACGAGCGGCTGGTGCTCGAACGCCTGCGGGCCGCCGGGGCCGACGAGGCCAACCGTCGCAGCCAGGCCCTGCTGGTGCCCGATGTGGTCGAGCTGGACGAGGTCGATTGCGACCGGCTGGAGGATGCCGCCGAGGGACTTGCGCGTTATGGCCTGGTGATCGAACGCTTCGGGCCGTCGGCGATGCTCGTCCGCGCGGTGCCGTCCGCGATTGCCCAGGCGGACACGAGGAAGCTGCTCACCGACCTTGCCGACGACATCGCCAAGCATGGGCATCAGGACGACGGCGGCGCGCTGCTCTTGGCCGAACGGCTCGAACGGGTGCTGGCGACGATGGCCTGCCACGGATCGGTGCGGGCAGGGCGCGCGCTCAGCGTCGCGGAGATGAACGCGCTGCTGCGCGAGATGGAGGCGACGCCCCGCTCAGGCCAGTGCAATCACGGGCGGCCAACGTGGGTGAAGCTCAGCATGGAAGATGTCGCCAAGCTGTTTGGGCGGCATTAGCCATCCGGCGCTGTCAAACGTTGAACTTGAACAGCAGGATATCCCCGTCCTGCACCACGTATTCCTTGCCTTCCTGCCGCAGCTTGCCCGCTTCCTTCGCGCCGGCTTCACCACCGAGCGTGACGTAGTCATCATAGGCAATCGTTTCGGCACGGATGAAGCCGCGCTCGAAATCGGAGTGGATCTCGCCGGCTGCCTGCGGCGCCTTGGCGCCCGCGGGGAAGGTCCAGGCGCGGGCTTCCTTGGGGCCGACGGTGAAAAAGGTCTTCAGGCCCAGAAGCTTGTATCCGGCGCGGATCACCCGGGCGAGGCCGCTTTCGGTGAGGCCCAGCGCTTCGAGGAATTCGGCGCGGTCTTCTTCCGGCATGGCAACCAGTTCGGCTTCGATCTTGGCGGAAACGACCACTGCCTCGGCCCCCTCGGCCGCCGCCTTGGCGAACACCTTGGCTGAAAGCTCGTTGCCTTGCGCCGCATCTTCTTCGGCGACGTTGCACACATACAGCACCGGCTTGGCGGTAAGCAGTTGTGCCTGGCGGAACAGGCGGGCTTCCTCGTCATCATTGGGCACGGTCAGGCGCGCAGGCTTGCCTTCGCGCAGCAGTTCGAGCGCCTGCCCCAGCACGCTGGCCATCGCCTTGGCTTCCTTGTCGCCCGCCGCGGCGCGCTTGGCGGCAGCCGGCACGCGCTTTTCGAGGCTTTCGAGGTCTGCCAGCATCAGCTCGGTCTCCACCACTTCGGCATCGGCGATGGGATCGACCTTGTTGGCGACGTGCTGGATGTCGTCATCCTCGAAGCAGCGCAGCACGTGGACGATGGCATCGACCTCGCGGATATTGCCGAGGAACTGGTTGCCAAGGCCTTCGCCCTTGCTGGCGCCCTTGACCAGGCCGGCGATGTCGACAAAGCCCAGCTGCGTGGGAATGATCTTGGCGCTCTTGGCGATGGCGGCAATTTTTTCGAGCCGTTCGTCCGGCACGGCGACCAGCCCGACATTGGGCTCGATCGTGCAGAAGGGATAGTTGGCCGCCTGCGCCGCCTGCGTTTCGGTGAGCGCATTGAACAAGGTGGACTTGCCCACGTTGGGCAGGCCGACGATCCCGCAACGGAAACCCATGATGATTGTCTCTTGATAGGCTGGAAAGCGCGGCCCTTAGCGCCATGCAGCGCCAAAGGCCAGTGCGTCAGCTGTCATGCACCGCACGAACCAGCGGGCCATAGGGAGATTGGCCGAGCCAGCCGGTCTGCACCTGCGCGGTGACGGTGTTGATCGGCACCTGCGGCTTGCCTGCGGGCGAGACCGGCAGGCGCAGCGGGCGGGTGCCGGGGGCCTGCGCGATCAGCGCGGCAATCGCGCGGGCAACGTCCATCGGATCATTGGTGCGGCCCGATCCGTCTTCCTTACCCATCTGCTCCATTTGCTGAGGATAGCCGTCGCTGTGCGATTTGAGCGAGCGCGCCTTGAGATCTGCCGAATAGGCATTGCGGTTGACCCACACCTTGGTGGGATAGCCGCCCGGTTCGATGATGGTGACATCGATATTGTGCGGCACCAGCTCGTAGGCGAGCTGCTCGCTCATCGCTTCGAGCGCGAACTTGGTGGCGGAATAATGCCCCGAATAGGGCAGGATCACGCGGCCCAGTTGACTGGAAATCTGAATGATAAGGCCGCTGCGAACGGCGCGCATCCCCGACAGCACCGCGCGCGCCATCCGGTGCGGGCCGAACACGTTGGTATCGAAGATCAGCCGGGTGGCGGTCATGTCCTGCACCTCGACCGGCGAGGTGATGCCAATGCCGGCATTGTTGACGAGCACATCGAGCGGGCCGCCGTTGATCCGCTCGGCTTCCTTCACCCCGTTATTGACCTGCTGGAGATCGGTCACGTCGATGCCGATCACGTGGAGTTTGAGTTTCGCGCTGTCGGCCAGCGCGATCAGCTCGTCGGCCTCTGGACGAGGCAGATTACGCATGGTCGCGAAGACCCGCGCCCCCTGCCGCGCCAGCAGTTCGGCGGTGAGCCGGCCGAACCCCGAAGAACAGCCAGTGATCAGCACGCTCTTGCCCCTGAGGCTGATGTCAGCGCGGAACACCGGCTCGGCAGCGCCCGCAGGCCGGGCTGCGAGGGCGGCGGCGGCTGCTCCGGCAAGCAGCGTGCGGCGGTCGAGGCTCATGGCGGCAATCCTTGGCTGAAACACGGGTGGCGCCAAGACTATTGGCTTGGCGCCATTGTGCAAGCGATGCGGTTCAGGCATCGATGCCTGCCGGGGCCTGCACCGGCGCAGCCTTATGGTGGTGACCCTCGCGCTTGCGCCTCTCAGCCCTGCATCCGCAGCGCCACATCGTTCATGAAGCGCACGTCATCACCCTTGGCAAGCCATTCTGCCTCCGCGCCGATCGCGCCCAGCATCGCTGCCAGATCATCCTGTTCATCCCTGGCAAAGTTGCCGAGCACATAGCCGGTGACCCGGTCCTTGTGCCCCGGATGGCCGATGCCCAGGCGGATGCGGCGGAATTCGGCACCGCAATGCTGATCGATCGAGCGCAGCCCGTTGTGCCCGGCATGGCCGCCGCCCCGCTTCACCTTGACCTTGAACGGGGCAAGATCAAGTTCGTCGTGGAACACGGTGAGCGCTTGCGGATCGAGCTTGTAGAAGCGCAGCGCCTCGCCCACTGCGCGGCCGCTTTCGTTCATGAAAGTGGCCGGCTTGAGCAGCAGCACCTTGTGGATGCCGATCCGCCCTTCCTGCGCCCAGCCCTGAAACTTCTTCTGCACCGGCCCGAAGCCGTGCATGTCCGCGATCACGTCGACGGCCATGAAGCCGACATTGTGCCGGTGGAGCGCGTAGCGCGGTCCGGGATTTCCGAGGCCGACCCAGATCTGCATGAGGTTCCTCTAGCCGCGCTCCACCCAAAGTGAAACGCCGGACTTCCCGAAAAGGAAAGCCCGGCGTTGCCGATAGCCTTGGGGCGCAGCGCCTATTCCGAAGCAGCTTCGCCTTCGTCGCTCTTCAGGCCCGAGGGGGCGATGAGCGTGGCGATGGTGAAATCGCGATCGGTGATCACGGTCTTCACGCCCTCGGGCAGGGTGACTTCGCTGATGTGGATCGAATCGCCGATTTCCTTGCCGGTGACATCGATTTCGATTTCATCAGGAATGCTTGCATTGGGGCACAGCAGTTCGAGCTCGTGTCGCACGATGTTGAGCACACCGCCCCTCTTGAGGCCCGGCGAGGCCGCTTCGTTCACGAACACCACCGGCACCAGCACTTCAACCAGGCTGTCGCCGGTCAGGCGCAGGAAGTCGACGTGGGTGGGGCGGTCGGTCACCGGGTGGAACGCGACATCCTTGGGCAACGTGCGAACGGTCTTGCCGCCGATCTCGATATTGATGATCGAGTTCATGAAGTGACCGGTGTTCAGCAGCTTCACCAGTTCCTTCTGCTCGACGTGGATCAGGACGGGTTCTTCCTTGCCGCCATAAATGACGCAAGGAGTCCGGCCAGCGCGACGAAGTGCTCGGGAGGCTCCCTTGCCAGCCCGTTCGCGCGCCTCGGCCGGCAGGGTAAGAGTCTCGCTCATACGATTGCCTTTCGAATGCGGGTTTGAAGTTCAGTCACACGGCGCAAACCGCCTCCAGGGATGACCGGGATGCGCTGAAGCGCGGCCCCTTAGAGAGAGAATGTCGGCAATGCAACCGGTTTAGGGGCACTTTAGCGGATGCGGCGGAGGCGATAGCCTTGCGCTTCGAGCAGCGCGGCCAGCCCTTCAGGTCCGAGCAAATGCGCGGTGCCCACCGCGATCAGCGGGCGCGGGGTGTCTTCGAGCATCGGCGCGATGGCCTTGGCCCAGCGGCGGTTGCGGGCGGCCAGCAGCGCCTCGTGCAAGGCCGGATCGGCAAGAAAACCCTCGCGGGTCGATTGTTCGATCACCGCCGCATCCCCTGCCAGCCAGGCGCGCTGGAGCCGGGCAGGGTCCCTCGCGGTGCTTTCGCTTTCGCGCACGACAGCGGCCAGCATGGCCCGCTGTGCGCTTTCGGGCAGGCGATCGAAGATCATAAGTTGGCCGCGCAGGCCTTCCAGTTCGCGCACCGGGCGGCCAGAAAATGCGTCGATCAGCGCGCGGTCAACCCCGTTGGCCGGATCTCCGGTCGCATCGATCCGGGCGAGCGTGATGGCAGCCGCCCAGCTTTCCTCGGAAGTGAAATCGTCCGGCCTCATGCCGCCCCGTTCCAGCATCGTCGCCAATTTCGGGCGCAGCGCGGGCGGCAGTCGCTGGGCGAGCGGGGGCAGGCCGGGGCTTCGCGCGAGGCTGAGATAGAGCGAAGGCCCCGCGTCGCGGCCTTGCAGATTGCCGATCTCCACGACGAGAAGATCGGCTGCTTCGATCACCCGGCCGATAGTCTCGGTGCGCCAGTCGGTGCCGTCGGGCAAGGCATGGATGGTGCCGAACATCCAGCCCTCCACCGCGCCATCGGCGCTGGCGATCTCATAGAGCAGCGGGCTCGGCGGTGGGCCGGCTGCCGGCCGGTCAGGGGCAGCGTCGCAGCCGGCGAGCCCAGGGAGCAAGAGCGGGACAATGATCGCGGCGGCGCGGTGCCCGATGATCGCCCGGAGCGCGCGGGTCATTACTTGACCCGCGTGACCATGACGCCCCGCTGCGCCAGGTAATCCTGTACGCTTCTGGCGCCTGCAAGATGGCCCGCGCCCACCGCAACGAACACCTTGCCGGGCTGGTCAAGGCGGGCAACAATCCACTCCGCCCAATTGGCGTTACGGCGGTAGAGCAGCGCTTCGGCCACCGCCGGATCGCTCATGCCCTCGTTCATGATTGCGGCCAGCTGTTCGGCATCGCCCTTGGCCCATTCGGCCACCATCCGGTCGAGCGTCGGCTTGACCTCGTCGATGCCGTTCACCGCTTCCATCAGGAAGGCGATCTGGCCTTCGGTCGGCATGGTGTCGAACAGGCCAAGCTGGAATTCCGCAGTCTCCAGTGCGTCTTGCGGCTTGGTGCCAGCCTTGGCAAGCAGCACCTTCTCGACCCCGCTGCCGGGGTCGTAGCCCTGCTGCATCAGCGGGATCAGCGACAAGGTCAGCCCTGCGAACCACGGCTTGAGCTGATCAAAGGTGGCCGGGGGCGCGCCAATCTTGGCCAGCGCGGCTTCGTAGGCGGCAGTCTGTTCCGAGGTCAGCAGCGAGCGCAGGGTGGTGCCGGCGGGCAGCATGCCCAAGCTCATGCTGAGTTGCTGCAACCTGGTTTCGCTGGCCGGATCCATCTTGATCTCGGTCACGATAGTGTCCGCGCCCTCAAGCGCGTTGCCGATGGTGGCATCATACCACGCGATCCCCTGCGGCAGGACGTGGACCGTGCCGAACAGATAGATGGTGGTGTCCGCATCGGCGACCTTCCACAGCGCCGGACCATTGCCGCCGGCGGCAGGGACAGCCGCGCCGGTTTCGGCAGTGGTGTGGTTGTCGGCCAGCGCCGGGTTGGCAGTGAACAGCGCGAGCGGGGCGGCGGCAAGCGTGAGCAGGTGGGCCAGTTTCATGGGGGTTCTCCTCAGGGGTCAGGATGGGATGGAATGGACTGATTGGCGATGGAAATTCTAGAAATAGCGGCGGAAAAACCAGACGCCCGACCAGATCACGGTTACCGCCAGCAGCACAAGCATCGGTTCGAGCAGGGGCAGCCAGCCGGCACGGCTTGCCATCCACCAGATCGGGGTGATGAAGATATAGGCATGGGCCGCCACCAGCGCGCCCTCGCGGTAGGCACCGGCCTCGTGTTCGTCGATCTTCTGCCACCACAGCCATGTGATCAGCGGCCCGGCGATCAGCCACAGAACAATGGCGAGCGCGGCGATGCTAGCGCTGACCGGCGCGTTGGATAGCAGCGCGCCGGAGCCCTCGTCGGTCACGCCGAGCAGCAAGCCGAGCGGCAGGCTAAGCGCGATGGCCACCGCGAACAACCGGCGGGCGCTGCGCACACGCGAGGCAACCGGCTCTTCGATAGTTTTCGACCAGAACCGCCAGATGCCCAATGCCACCAGTGCCGCCAGCAGCACCATTGCGGCGATGATCGCGCCATCGACGAGGTCGGGTCCGCCGCGCTCGAGCACGCCGCTGGTGTAGCCGGCGATCATGCCGCCGGTGAAGAACAGTGTGATACCGCCGCCGATGCCGAGCGCGGCGCGCTTGCGCAGCACTGCGCCGTCAGAGGGCTCGGCCAAGCGATCGTCGAAATCAGGCTTCGTCATCGAAGATCTCCTCGATCGGCATCTCGAACAGGCGCGCAATGCGGAAGGCGAGGGGGAGGGAAGGGTCGTGCTTGCCGGTCTCGATCGCGTTGACCGCCTGACGCGACACGTCGAGCCGCGCGGCGAGTTCCGCCTGGCTCCAGTCGCGTTCCGCACGCAGGACTTTGAGACGGTTTTTCACGGCGCTCAGAATCCCAGCGCGTTCATCAGCGTGGCAATGATCGCGCCGGTGGCGTAGCCGCTCAGCAGCAGCATCACGAACAGCATCCACTGCTTCACAGCCACGCTCTGTTCGAGGATTTTCATTGGATCACCTCATCAAGTCTGCCTGACGATATGTCAGGTATGCATGACTAAATGTCGTAATTTACTGACAATGTCAACACGACCTGACTTTTTGTCGCAACTGGCTGACGGGCAAGCCGCGCTCCACTGTCCTGCTGCGCTGCGGCATTGACGCTTCGGAGGCGTTCGGCCATGGCGAGCCGCCATGAGCGGAGCACCCACCTTCACCCCTGCGCCGCGCGATCCCGCGCGCTCGTTTCAGGACATGATCCTGACGCTCCATGACTTCTGGAGCGCCAATGGCTGCGTGATCCTTCAGCCCTACGACATGCGTATGGGGGCGGGCACGTTCCATACCGCAACCACGCTGCGCGCGCTCGGGCCGGAGCCGTGGAATGCGGCCTTCGTGCAGCCCTGCCGCCGACCGACTGACGGACGCTATGGCGAGAACCCCAACCGGCTCCAGCATTATTACCAGTATCAGGTGATCCTGAAGCCTTCGCCACCAAACATTCAGGATCTCTACCTCCGCAGCCTCGCCGCGATCGGGATTGATGCGCTGGCGCATGACATCCGCTTTGTCGAGGATGACTGGGAATCGCCCACGCTGGGCGCATGGGGGCTGGGCTGGGAAGTGTGGTGCGACGGCATGGAAGTCACCCAGTTCACCTATTTCCAGCAGATGGGCGGCTTCGATTGCAAGCCGGTGGCGGGCGAGCTGACCTACGGGCTGGAGCGCCTGGCGATGTATATTCAGGGCGTCGACAATGTTTACGACCTCGCGTTCAACAGCGCGGGCGTTTCCTATGGCGAAGTTTTCCTCGAAAACGAACGCCAGATGTCGAAGTGGAACTTCGAGGTCGCCGATACCGAGACCCTGTTCGAAGGCTTCCGCCGGGCCGAGGCCGAGTGCCAGCGAGCGCTCGCAGCAGGCGTGCCGATTGCCGCCTATGAACAGGCGATCGAGGCCAGCCACCTGTTCAACCTGTTGCAGGCGCGCGGCGTGATTTCGGTGCAGGAACGCGCCAGCTACATGGGCCGCGTGCGCGATCTCGCACGCTCCAGCTGTGAGGCCTATGCCGAGAAGATGACGCCCGAATGGCAGGCGAAATATCCCGGGTGGAGTCTCGTCTGATGGCCGACTTCCTGCTCGAACTGGCTTGCGAGGAAATCCCTGCGCGCATGCAGCCCAAGGCCAATGAGGATCTGGTGCGCCTGTTTGGCGAGGCGCTGCACAAGGCCGGCTTGCGGGCGCAAGCGATTGAAGCCTTCGCCACCCCACGCCGGCTGGCGCTGATCGCGCGCGGACTGCCGCTGGCGACCGAGGCGGTCTGCGAGGAAACCAAGGGTCCGAAGGTCGGCGCGCCGCCGCAGGCGCTCGAGGGCTTCCTGCGCAAGGTCGGCCTTTCCGCCGAGCAGCTGGTCGAGCGCGACGGGATTTATTTCGCTGTGGTCGAGAAGCCGGGGCGCGAAACGGCGGAAGTGCTCGCCGAGGCGATCCCGGCGATCATCCGCGCCTTCCCTTGGCCCAAGTCGATGCGTTGGGGCGCCGCGTCCCTCACCACTGATTCCTTGCGCTGGGTGCGCCCGCTGACGGGGATCATCGCGCTGCTCGATGGCGCAGTGGTGCCCTTCGCGGTGGACGGAATCGCGAGCGGCCGCACCACCACGGGGCACCGCTTCCACCACACCGGCTCGGTCGAGATTGCCGATGCTGCGAGCTATGTCGAAACCCTGCGCACCGCGCATGTAATCGTCCATTTCTCCGAACGTTGCCGGATTATCCGCGAAGGTGCGCAGAAGATCGCTGCCGAAGCGGGCCTCACGCTGGTGGCGGATGAAGGGCTGGTGATCGAAAATGCGGGCCTGACCGAATGGCCCGTGCCCTTGCTCGGCCGGTTCGACGAGGCCTTCCTCGATGTCCCGCCCGAGGTGATCCAGCTGACCGCGCGGGTGAACCAGAAATATTTCGTGTGCGAAGAGAGCGCGGGCAAGCTCGCCAACGCCTTCATCTGCACGGCCAATATCGACGCGATTGATCCTGCTGTGGTGGTGGACGGCAACCGCAAGGTGCTCGCCGCGCGCCTCAGCGATGCGCGCTTCTTCTGGGAGCAGGACCAGAAGACGCCGCTTGCGGTTCATGCCGAAAAGCTCTCGCGCATCACCTTCCATGAGAAGCTGGGCACCGTCGCCGACAAGGTCGAGCGCGTGGCGAAGCTGGCGCGCTGGCTGTGCGAGGAGGGGATTGTCTCGGCCAACCCCGCGCTGGCCGAACAGGCCGCACGCCTGTGCAAGGCGGACCTTGTGACGGAAATGGTCGGCGAGTTCCCCGAATTGCAGGGCCTGATGGGCGGCTATTACGCTGCCAAGGAAGGCCTGCCGCAGGAAGTTTCGGACGCGATCCGCGATCACTACAAGCCGGTCGGGCAGGGCGATGACGTGCCCACCGCGCCGGTGACGGTGGCGGTGAGCCTTGCGGATAAGCTCGATACGCTGCGCTCATTCTTTGCCATCGACGAAAAGCCCACTGGATCGAAGGACCCCTTCGCGCTGCGCCGCGCGGCGCTCGGTATCATTCGCATCATCACCGAAAACGGGCTGCGGATGGGTATTGCCGAGGGCGACCTTCTCGATTTCTTCGCCGAGCGCCTCAAGGTTCAGCAACGCGAGGCCGGCGTCCGCCACGATCTGATCGACGCGGTGTTCGCGCTTGGCGGGGAAGATGATCTCGTGCGGTTGCTGGCCCGCGTCCATGCGCTCCACGCCTTTGTCACCACTGAGGACGGCGCCAACCTCCTCGCAGGCTACAAGCGCGCGGCCAATATCCTCAAGAAGGAGGGCTTTGAGACGGGCGAGGGGCCAGCCACCCTCTCCTATACGCTCGAACCGGCCGAAAAGGCGCTGATCGACGCGCTCGATGCCGCCGCCCCGCGCGCCGCGCAGGCGGTGGAAGCGGAACACTTCGCCGATGCCATGGCCGCGCTTTCCACCTTGCGCGCGCCGATCGATCAGTTCTTTGAAGAGGTGACTGTCAACGACGCGGATGCGAACAAGCGCGCCGCTCGCCTTGCCCTGCTGGGGCGGTTCCGCGATGCCGTTCACCGGGTCGCGGATTTCAGCCGGATCGAAGGATGATTTCTCTTGCTGCCCCCGTGTCCCGTCCGCCAGATAAAGGCGCGACCCTTCAAGGGGAAGGCACAGGTTTCCAACCGGACAAGGTGTCCGCTTTGTCCGCTTAAACACAAGACCCGGGAACTGCCATGACATTGAAGACGGTCTATGTATTCGGGGGTGCAGCCGATCACTCCGACCCGCGCCAAAAGGACAAGACCATCGTTGGCGGCAAGGGTGCGAACCTCGCGGAGATGGCCAGCATCGGCCTGCCGGTGCCGCCGGGCTTTACCATCACTACCGAAGAATGCATTGCCTATCTGAAGGATGGTGCGGACTTTTCCGATAATTTGCGAAGTGCGGTGGCTGGCGCGCTGGCCCATGTCGAGGGAGCGGTGGGCAAGCGCTTCGGCGACGCGGCCGATCCGCTGCTCGTCTCGGTCCGTTCCGGCGCGCGGGTGTCGATGCCGGGGATGATGGACACGGTGCTCAATCTTGGGCTCAACGATGTGACGGTGGAAGGGCTGGCGGCCTCGTCGGGCGATGCGCGCTTTGCCTGGGACAGCTACCGCCGCTTCATCCAGATGTATTCCGACGTGGTGCTCGGTCTTGATCACGGGCTGTTCGAGGAAGCGCTGGAAATCGCCAAGGAAGACAAAGACTACTACAACGATACCGAGATGAACGCGGCCGACTGGCAGGCGCTCGTCAAGGAATACAAGCAGATTGTCGTCAACGAGCTGGGCCGTCCGTTCCCGCAGGACGTGCACGAGCAGCTGTGGGGCGCGGTCCGCGCCGTGTTCGACAGCTGGGATTCGGACCGTGCCAAGGTTTACCGCCGCTTGAACAACATTCCGGGTGACTGGGGCACCGCGGTCAATGTGCAGGCGATGGTGTTCGGCAACATGGGCGAGACCAGCGCCACCGGGGTTGCCTTCACCCGCGATCCGGCGACCGGCACCAGAGCCTATTACGGCGAATATCTGATCAACGCGCAGGGCGAGGACGTGGTCGCCGGCATCCGCACCCCGCAATACCTCACCAAGGCCGCACGCGAGGCTGCCGGGGCCAAGCCGCTCTCGATGGAGGAGGCGCTGCCCGAGGCCTATGCCGAACTCGCCCGCGTGTTCGATTTGCTCGAGCGCCACTACAAGGACATGCAGGACATCGAGTTTACCGTCGAACGCGGCAAGCTGTGGATGCTCCAAACCCGCACGGGCAAGCGCACCGCCAAGGCCGCGCTCAAGATGGCGGTGGACATGGTGGGCGAGGGCCTGATCGACGAGCGCGAGGCGGTGCGGCGCGTCGATCCGATGGCGCTGGACCAGCTGCTCCATCCGACGCTCGATCCCAAGGCTGAACGCCACGTGCTGACGACCGGCCTGCCCGCTTCACCGGGGGCGGCGGCGGGCAAGATCGTGCTCGATGCCGATACCGCCGAGCAATGGGCCGGGCGCGGCGAGAAGGTCATTCTGGTGCGGGTCGAGACCAGCCCGGAGGACATCCACGGGATGCACGCCGCGCAAGGTATCCTCACCGCACGCGGGGGCATGACGAGCCACGCCGCGGTGGTGGCGCGCGGGATGGGCCGGCCATGCGTGTCGGGTGCCGGTGCCGTGTCGATCGACCGTGCCAGCCGCACGCTGCGGATTGGTTCGACCGAGCTGAAGGAAGGCGACGCGATCACGCTTGACGGGGCGACGGGGCAGGTGATGCTTGGCATTGTGCCCACGGTCGAGCCGGAGCTGGCGGGCGATTTCGCCACGCTGATGGAGTGGGCCGACAAGCTGCGCCGCATGAAGGTGCGGACCAATGCCGAAACCCCCGATGACTGCCGGATGGCGCGCCAGTTCGGGGCCGAAGGCATCGGATTGTGCCGCACTGAGCACATGTTCTTCGAGGCCAGCCGCATCAGCGCGGTGCGCCAGATGATCCTTGCCGACGACGAGGCCGGCCGCCGCCGCGCGCTCGACAAGCTGCTGCCCGAACAGCGCGCCGATTTCAGCGCGATCTTCGAGGTGATGGCGGGCCTGCCATGCACCATCCGCCTGCTCGATCCGCCGCTGCACGAGTTCCTCCCCCATGCCGACGAGGAATTTGCCGAACTGGCCGATGCCACCGGCCTGGGCGTCGATCACCTCAAGCGCCGGGCGGGCGAACTGCACGAATTCAACCCGATGCTGGGCCATCGCGGCTGCCGTCTCGGCATCACCTTCCCTGAGATCTACGCCATGCAGGCGCGCGCGATCTTCGAGGCGGCCTGCGCTGTCAAGCAGGCGAGCGGTGCAGCACCCTTGCCCGAAATCATGATCCCGCTGGTGGCGACCAAGCGCGAACTCGCCATTCTCAAGGCGCTGGTCGACAAGGAAGCCGAGGCGGTGTTCCTCGAAACCGGGGTGCGGATCGATTACCTTGTGGGCACCATGATCGAACTGCCGCGCGCCGCGCTGATGGCGGGGGAGATTGCCGAAGAAGGCGCGTTCTTCAGCTTCGGCACCAATGACCTCACCCAGACCACGCTGGGCGTGTCGCGCGACGATGCGGCGCGGTTCCTCAGCGTCTATGTCGACAAGGGCATCTTCCCGCGCGATCCCTTTGTCAGCCTCGATATCGAAGGCGTGGGCCAGCTGGTCGAACTGGCAGCAGAGCGCGGACGTGAGACCAGGCCAGACATCAAGCTCGGCATCTGCGGCGAACACGGCGGCGACCCGGCGAGCATCGCCTTCTGCGAGAAGGTGGGGCTCGATTATGTCAGCGCCTCGCCCTACCGTGTGCCGATTGCCCGCCTTGCGGCGGCGCAGGCAGCCTTGGCGCGGGGCTAGGTTCCGGCCAGCGAGCGTCGCCCGGTAAGGGTGATGATCTCGAAGGTCTCCGCCGTCTTGCCATCGGCATCGGCGCGCGCGGCAAAGGCAGCGCGCGCGCGACCGAGGGCGGCTTTGCCAAGCGGCGCGGCGGGCTTTGCCAGGGCATTACCGAGCGCTTGATCCCTGAGGTCGTCCACCAACTGGCCTAATGTACGATAGCGCACGCTCAGCGCATGGGTGTCAACCACCGGGTCCTTCCATCCCGCGCGTTGGAGCAGCGCCGGGACGGCCCGCGGATCGACGAGGGGGTGGATACGCGCTGCCGGCCGGTCAGGCTCGGCCGCCAGCATCGCGGCGCGCAGGGCGGGCAGGCTCTGGCCGCCGATGAAATGCGCCATCATCAGCCCGCCGGGCGCCAGCGCGTTGTGCATATGAATGAGCGCGCCGGGTAGATCATTGACGGCATCGAGCAGCCCGGTGACAACGATCAGGTCGAACCCGGCGAGAGGATAGGGCGCTTCGAGGTCGATGGCGAGCGGAGCGGTGACCTCGGCCCCGCCCGCTGAGAGGCGGGTGGCCAGCGTGCCAGCCCAATCGCCCAGCACCAGCGCGCGCGCGGGCGTGTGCCGGAGGAAGGCGAGCCGTTCGAGCGTGTCCTCGATCATGTCCTCGGCAAGGAAGCGCGCCGCATCGGGCCGTGCCGCCCGGATGGCAGCGCGGGTTTGCCGCAGCGCACGGCGGCGGGGGCTGAAAATGGTCGGGATTGCAGGAATGCTCATCGCCAGTGCCCTGCCGTGCTTGCCAGCGCAGTGCAAGCCGTGCGACAGCGGGGCTGATGGCAGTGGTCGCACACCTGGGCCAGAGCATGAAGCCGTTGGTGGATCTTGTCTATCCGCCGCGCTGTCCGCTGTGCGGTGCAGCGCTGGCCGGGCAGGATGGTCTGTGCGGTGAATGCTGGGGCCTGCTGGAGATTCCGGGATGCGATGCGACAGGTGCGCTGGCCTTGCCAGGGGCGGGCCTGGTGCCGGTCTACGCCGCGACGCTCTATAACGATGCCTCGCGGCAACTCGTGCTTGATTTCAAGCATGGCGGGCGGATCACCCATGCGCGGTTGCTGGCGCGGCTGATCGCGGCGCGGCTGCCAGATGCGCCCGCGGCCCGTGACGCGCCGCTACTGGTGCCGGTGCCGCTGCATCGCTGGCGGCTGTGGCGCCGAGGCTTCAATCAGGCGGCGCTGCTGGCGTTAGAGCTGGCTCGGTTGGGCAAGGGCGAAGCGCTGGTCGATGGCTTGCTGCGCCGCAAGCGCACGCCCAGCCTAGGCGGGCTGGGGCGCGAGGCGCGTGAACGGGCCTTGGCCGGGGCAATCACCGCCAATCCGCGCCGCCGCGCGCGGATTGCGCGACGCGAGGTGGTGCTGGTTGATGATGTGTTCACCAGCGGAGCAACTGCACGGGCGTGCCATGAAGCCCTTATGGCGGAGGGCGCCCGCAGTGTTGCGGTGGCCTGCTTTGCCCGGGTCGAGATCCCGGCTGCGGAACGCCGCGGAGGGTTCGCCGGCCGCGAAAACGAAACGCCCGAGGCCTTGTGAGCCCCGGGCGCCGCGTGACGAAACGGTTCGGCTCCCCGCTTGCGAGCGGCAATGGCCAACCCCCTAAATTTGGCCATCGGGAGCCTGTCCCCTATCGTTCAACCGGTCGCCCTGGCACCCCGCTGCCAGTCTTGCGGCCCGGTTACCCCCTGAACGCGGCATCGGGCGATGCCATTGTTCGGTGGCGAACTTCTTGCAGAAGGGTGTGGCCTCTTGCACAAGTCCGTGGTCTCTTTTTTCACCCGATTGTGGGCTGCGGAAGTCCAAACCTGCGTGACACACGTTTTTTGCAACGCGCTGTTGTGATCGTGCAACATTCCGCGCAAGAGCAGCGCGATTGGGGCATGATCCGATTTGCGGAGGGCGGGTGATGACTGACCTGAGCTTGAGCACCGAACAGCGCGAGCAAGGCTGCCGCTTTGCGCCGAAGTTCGATGCGGCGGGATTGCTGACCGCGGTGGTGACCGATGCAGCATCGGGGGCGGTGCTGGTGGTGGCCCACATGAACCGCGCGGCGCTCGATGCCACGCTTGCCAGCGGGCGGGTGCACTTCTGGTCGCGCTCGCGCGGGCAATTGTGGCTGAAAGGCGAGACTTCGGGGCACTTCCTCGATGTTGTCGAGGTGCTGGTTGATTGCGATCAGGATGCGCTGCTGATTCGCGCGATACCTGCCGGGCCAACCTGCCACACGGGGGCGCCCAGCTGCTTTTACCGTCGGATTACGGCGGGAGAGGACGGCCCTGTTCTCGTAAAGGTCAAGACTTGACGCTCACGTAAAGGGAAGGTAGGAGCAGCCTATGTCCAATGCTCATGCTTCCCGCTTTTCCGCATCCGCCGCCGGCGCCGAGGCACGCCGCAACGGCGCCCATCTCGATCGGCCCGACGTTCACGCGCGCGAACAATTCACAATTTCCGACCTCACCTCGGAATTCGGCTGCACGGCGCGGGCGCTGCGTTTCTATGAGGATGAAGGGCTGATCAGCCCGTCGCGCGTCGGCCTTACCCGCGTCTATTCCAAGCGTGACCGTGCACGGCTCGCCTGGATCATGCGCGCCAAGAACGTCGGCTTCAGCCTGACCGAAATCCGCGAGATGATCGATCTCTACGATCTCGATGATGGCCGGGTCGAACAGCGCCGCGTCACGATCGAGAAATGCCGCGCGCATATCGCCAAATTGAAGGCGCAGCGCGATGACATCGATTCCTCGATCAAGGAACTTACCGAATTCGTTGCCGAAATCGAGAAGCTCGACCTGGGCTAACACGCCGCGCCGCGAACGCTTCAACAACTGCACCTGACCAAAGGGATCAATCGATGCCGACTTATACCGCGCCCACCCGCGACACCCGTTTTGTTGTCAACGAAGTGCTCGATCTGGCCAGCTATGGCAATCTGCCGGGCTTTGAGAATGCGACCCGGGACGTGATCGACACCGTGATCAACGAGGCCGGCAAGTTCTGCGCCGAAGTGCTCGCCCCGATCAATCAGGCGGGTGACGAGCACGGCTGCACTCGGCACGAAGACGGTTCTGTCACCACCCCGCCGGGCTTCAAGGAAGCCTACAGGGCCTATGTCGAAAGCGGGTGGGGCACGCTTGCCCAGCCTGAGGAATTCGGCGGGCAGGGCCTGCCCCATGTGCTCGGCTTCGTGCTTGAGGAATACACCGGCACCGCCAATCAGGCCTTCGCCATGTATCCCGGCCTTACCGCCGGGGCGATCGCGGCGATCCTTGCCAAGGGTTCGGACGAGCAGAAGGCGCTTTACGTCCCCAAGATGATTTCTGGCGAATGGTCGGGCACGATGAACCTCACCGAGCCGCATTGCGGCACCGATCTGGGCATGATCCGCACCAAGGCCGTGCCCAATGGCGATGGCACCTATGCGATCACCGGCACCAAGATCTTCATCTCGGCCGGTGAGCATGACCTGACCAGCAACATCATCCATCTGGTGCTCGCCAAGACCCCGGGCGCGCCGGACTCAACCAAGGGCATCTCGCTGTTCATCGTGCCCAAGTTCCTGCTCGATGAAAACGGCAATCCGGCGCAGCGCAACGGCGTGACCTGCGGGTCGATCGAAAAGAAGATGGGCATCCACGGCAATGCCACCTGCCTGCTCAACTATGACGGTGCGACCGGCTACCTGGTGGGCGAGGAGAACAAGGGACTTGCCGCGATGTTCATCATGATGAACGCCGCGCGCCTCGGTGTCGGCATTCAGGGCTACGCCCAGGCCGAAGTCGCCTATCAGAACGCGGTCGCCTATGCGCTCGAGCGTCGTCAGGGCCGCGCGCTGACCGGCCCGGTGGACCCTGAGGCCAAGGCCGATCCGATCTTCGTCCACCCCGACGTGCGCCGGATGCTGATGGACGCCAAGGTGTTCACCGAGGCCATGCGCGCCCTGTGCCTGTGGGGCGCGCTGCAGGTCGATCTCGCCCACAAGGCCCAGACCGCCGAGGAGCGCGAAATGGCCGACATGCTGATCGGGCTGCTGACCCCGGTGATCAAGGGCTATGGCACCGACAAGGGCTATGACATCGCTACCAACATGCAGCAGGTGTTTGGCGGCCATGGCTATGTGCGCGAATGGGGCATGGAACAGTTCGTGCGCGATAGCCGCATCGCGATGATCTACGAAGGCGCCAACGGCGTGCAGGCGATGGATCTGTGCGGCCGCAAGCTGGCGATGAACGGCGGCAAGGCGATCCAGGCCTTTTTCGCCATGATCGACGCGGAGATCGCTGCTGCCAGGCAGGACGAAACCCTGAAGCCCATTGCCGAACGCCTCGAAAAGGCGCTGGGTGAACAGAAGGCAGCGACCATGTGGTTCATGCAGAATGCGATGGCCAACCCCAACCATCTGGGCGCAGGCGCGCATCATTACATGCACATCATGGGGATCGTGACGCTTGGGTATTTCTGGCTGAAGATGGCCAGGGTTGCCCTCGCCAAGCTGGCGGGCGAACCGGAGGACAAGGCGTTCTACGAGGCCAAGCTGGTCTCGGCCAACTACTATGCCGAACGCTTCCTGCCCGATGCAGGCAGCCTGCGCCGCAAGCTGGAGGCGGGTAGCGAAACCATGATGAAGCTCCCGGCCGAGGCCTTCGCCACCGCCGCTTGATCGGCTCGGGCGTAGCCCCAATCACAAGGGCCGTCTTGCTTGCGCATGGCGGCCCTTGATGTATCATCCTGCCCCATTCATGAGGGGGTGACGGTGCGGAACTGGCAAGTTGTCGTTGCTGCGGTGCTGGTGGTTTTCGGGGTTCCGGCAGCGCTATTTTTTGCGCAGCCCGATCCTGCCACAGAGCAGACGAGCAATGCCGGACGCTTTGTCTTTACCGGCTGGGAAGGCCCGGATCTTCCCGTCTATTACCAGTTGCCCGACCGTGTCACATCCACCACTCCGGTGGTTTTTGTGATGCACGGGGTCAAGCGCGACGCCGATCGCTACCGTGATGAATGGGCTGGGTTGGCTCATCAGTATGGATTCATCGCGGTCGTGCCGCAATTTTCTGAAGCCGATTTCCCCGGTTCGCGCGGTTACAACACCGGCTATTTCAGCGAGCAGGACGGTACCCCGCGCCCGCGCACCCAATGGTCTTTCGCCGCGATCGAGCCGCTGTTCGATGATGTCCGCCAGCGCTTCGGAACCCGCGTCCCGCGCTATTCGATCTACGGCCATTCGGCCGGCGGGCAATTCGTGCACCGCTTTGTGCTGTTCATGCCCGAAGCGCGGATCGACGAGGCGATCTCGGCCAATGCCGGGTGGTATACCATGCCCGATTTGCAGACCGATTTTCCTTATGGCCTTGCCGATGCCCCGGTTGATAAATCGGCGCTTACCAGGGCGCTTGGCAAGCGGATGACGGTGCTGCTCGGCACTGCCGACACCAATCGCCAGGACCCGAATCTGCGCAAGACGCCCGAGACCGATGCCCAAGGGCTGCACCGTTTTGCACGTGGCCAGGCCTTTTTCGCGCGCGCGCAGCAGGCAGCCAGAGTGCACGGCGTGGCGCTGGCCTGGTCTATGCGCACGGTGCCCGGCGTCGGCCACCGCAACGGCCAAATGGCGCAGGCCGCCGCACCGCTGCTGGTGGACAATTGATCCGCGCGTGCTGCTCAGAGGGCGCAAGCCGGGTGAACTGCCGATGCTTTCTTGCCGCCACGCGGGCTGGCTGCGATTGCTAAGGGTCTGACACAAGGGGAGTACACGATGATGGCACGGCGCCTGACGCGAATGGCAACAGCGCTGGTGCTGGCGGCAAGCCTGCCGCTCGCGGCGGCGCAGGCCGAGGCCGGCTCCCCAAGCGCACTCGCCGCCCCGCTCCACGCGCAACTTGATGCGCAATACGATCGGGTGATCGCCGATCTTATCCGCATCACCGAAACCCCCGCTCCCCCGTTCAAGGAGGCTGCGCGCGCCTCGCTGTTTGCGCAGATGCTGCGCGATGCCGGGATTGCCGATGTCACGATTGATCCCGAGGGCAATGTGCTGGCCCTGCGGCCCGGGCGCAATGCCGAGCCGGTGCTAGTTGTTTCGGCCCATCTCGACACCGTGTTTCCCGAAGGCACGCCCATCAAAGTGACACGCGATGGCGAGCGGCTGATGGCGCCGGGGATCGGCGATGACAGCCTTGGCCTGGCCTCGCTGCTGGTATGGGCACGGCTGCTGGAGGCCAATGCGATCACAACCCGCCAGCCGGTGCTGTTCGTCGGCACGGTGGGCGAGGAAGGCGCAGGCGATCTGCGCGGGGTGCGTCATCTGTTCACCAAGGGCGAATATGCCGGACGGATCGGCGCCTTCCTGTCTGTCGACAACGCCGATGCCGGGCGCATCGTCAACGCCGGTGTCGGCTCACGCCGCTACCGGTTCGCCTTCACGGGGCCGGGCGGGCATTCCTATGGCGCCTTCGGGATTGTCAACCCGATGGGCGCGATGGCCGAGGCGGTGCGTGGCATTCACGCGATTGCCGTCCCCGCCGAGCCGCGCACGACCTATGCCGCGACGGTGGTTGCCGGGGGGACTTCGATCAATGCGATCCCCGATCGTGTGACGCTCGATGTCGATATGCGCTCTGGCGATCCAACCGCGCTACGCATGCTCGAACAGGCGGTTTTGGCCGCGGTCGATGCAGGCGTTGTTGCCGAGAATGCGGCCCGCTCGACCCAGGCGGGGACGATTGCGGTGGAGCGGCAGCTGATCGGCGATCGGCCCACGGGCACGACGGCGGCCGATCATTCGCTCGTGGCAAGTGCGCTGCGGGCCGCACAGGCGGCGGGTTTTGCCGCGCGGCTCGATCAGTCATCCACCGATGCCAACATTCCCATGAGCCTGGGCATCCCGGCATTGACCATCGGCACGGGTGCGGGCGGGGGACGCACGCACAGCCTCGATGAATATCTCGAAATCGAACGACAGCGGTTCGTGGCGGGGCTGTCGGTCGGGCTGGCGGTCATTCTCGAACATACCGACGCAGCGCCACGCTGATCGCTATTTGTGCGCGCCCATCAAGCGCTGGTTGCCGGCCTTGATCTTGGGTGCGGCGGCTGCGGCGATACGTTCTGACAGGCTGACGCCTTTGCGCGGAGCAGGCTTGGGCTGCTCGCCGGCAGGGGTAGGGGCAGGGGCGACGGCGATGGCGGGTTTCGGTGCGGGTGCAGCCTGAACCGGCGCGGGCGCTGTGGCGACCGGCTCGGGCACCGCTGACGGTGCGGGTTGGGGCTGGGGCGCTGCGACGGGCCCGCCGGCAGGGGCGGCCGCCGATGCCGCCGGAGCCGTCTCCTCGGGACCGGCGCCGGCGAGCAGCTTCGCAGCGACTTCTTCGAGCGAACCCACCACCAGCAGCGGCTGCCCGCCAATGATCCCAACGCTGGTCTGCCCATTCTCGGCCACGCGCAGCCACGCGACATTCTCGGCCACGACAAGATAATTGCCGCCCCGCGATTCGAGCTTGATGAACTTCATGGTTGCCCTTTGTTGCGAGCAGGCGCCGGAGCGCCGACATTGCGCGCCCGCGATAGCGCAACACAGTTAAGGAAAGGCTGACCAGCGCCGCGGGGCGTTATGCCGGCCTAGGAGCAACCTCCTCCAGCAGTCCCATCAGCGCCGCCCAGGATTGCCGGTCGGCGTGCGGATCATAGGTGGGATTGGGTGTGCGCGCCGGGGTGAGCGGGTTGGTGAAACCGTGCCCGACCCGGGCAAAGGACAGGAATTGCCAGTCTGCTGCCACGCCGTCCATTTCCGCCCAGAAGGAAATTACGTCGCTACGCGGCACCAGCGAATCGGCATCGCCGTGGCACACGAGGATGCGCGGGCCAATCGGCGCGGTGGCGGGCAGCGGCGTCGCCAGCAGGCCGTGAAAGCTTGCCACCAGCGCCAGATCCGCGCCATCGCGCGCCAGTTCCAGCACCGCCATCCCGCCAAAACAGAAGCCGATGGCGATCTGCGGCAGCCCCGGCGCAATCCTGGCCAGCGCCGTCAGGCTGGCACGCAGCCGTGCCCGCATGGCGCGGGGATCGGCGCGCAGTCGCTCCATCGCGGCAGAGGCGCTGGCCGCGTCATGCGGGGCATCGGGGCCGTAGAAATCCGCGACCAACGCAATGCAGCCCGCTTCGGCCAGCGCCAGCGCCTTGGCCTCGACCCCCGGCGAGGTGTTGATGAAGGTCGGGAACACCGCCACACCGGCGCGCGCCGCACCCGCTGGCCGCGCCAGCCATCCCGTCAGCGCGGTGCCCCCGTCGGCATAGGCCAAGGGTTCGAGCATCATTCGACCGGCAGGAAATCGGGCACCGAGAGATAGCGTTCGCCGGTGTCGTAATTGAACCCGAGCACGCGGCTGCCTGCCGGCAGTTCGGGGAGCTTCCCGGAGATGGCTGCGAGCGTTGCGCCCGACGAAATTCCTACCAGCATCCCTTCCTCGCGCGCGGCGCGGCGGGCCATTTCGCGGGCATCCTCGGCATTGACGGTGATCGCCCCGTCGATGGCATCGGTGTGGAGGTTGCCCGGAATAAACCCTGCGCCAATGCCCTGGATCGGGTGCGGGCCGGGCTGGCCGCCGCTGATGACGGGCGAAAGTTCCGGCTCCACGCCATAGGCTTTCAGCGCCGGCCAATGCTTCTTCAATTCCTCCGCGCAGCCGGTCAGGTGCCCGCCGGTGCCGACCCCGGTGATCAGCACGTCAAGCGGCGTGTCGGCAAAATCGGCAAGGATTTCCTGCGCGGTGGTGCGGGCGTGGACGGCGGGGTTGGCGGGGTTGTCAAACTGGCTTGGCATCCATGCACCGGGGGTTTCGTCGACCAATTGCTGCGCCCGTTCGATCGCGCCCTTCATGCCCCTCTCGCGCGGGGTCAGATCGAAGCTCGCGCCATAGGCGAGCATCAGCCGGCGGCGTTCAACCGACATTGATTCGGGCATCACCAGCACCAGCCTGTAGCCCTTGACCGCCGCAACCATGGCGAGGCCGATCCCGGTGTTGCCGCTGGTGGGTTCGACAATCGTGCCGCCAGGCCGCAAGGCACCGCGGGCCTCGGCGTCCTCGACCATGGCGAGCGCGATGCGGTCCTTGATCGAACCGCCAGGGTTTGAACGTTCGGACTTCACCCACACCTCGTGATCCGGAAACATCCGCGCCAGGCGGATATGCGGGGTGCCGCCGATGGTGGCGAGAATGCTGTCAGCCTTCATGTCGATACCTCTCGTTTAAGTGCTTGCGGCTCGAAGCTTCGGGCGCGGCGGAGCTCGGGGAAATACCACGCCCAGATCAATGTCACGAAAATCGCGCCGGCCCCGCCGAAAACAACCGCGCCGGTAGCCCCCAGCAGCGCGGCGGCAAGGCCCGATTGCAGCTCGCCCAGCTCGTTGGAGGCGGAAATGGCAAGCCCGGAGATCGATGACACCCGTCCGCGCTTGTCATCGGGGGTGAACAACTGGACGAGCGAGGATCGGATGAACACCGAGACCATGTCAACCGCCCCCATCGCGGCAAGGATTGCCAGCGACAGCAGGAAACTGCGCGATAAGCCGAAAGCAATCGTTAGCGCCCCGAAGGCGGCGACGGCCCACAGCATCTTCATTCCGACCTTGCGTTCGAGCGGGCGGAACGACAGCCACAGCGCGACGCTTGCCGCGCCCAGCGCCGGTGCGGCGCGCATCAGCCCAAGGCCTTGCGGCCCGACGAACAGGATGTCGCGCGCGAACACCGGCAGCAGCGCAGTCGCGCCGGCCAGCAGCACTGCGAACAGATCGAGCGTGATACAGCCAAGCAGGAATCGCTCGCGCCAGACATAAAGCATGCCTTCGATGATCTGGCGCAGCGGTTTGATCGGCGGCCCGTCGTGGCGCGCCTTGATCGGGCGGACGGTCAGGATCAGCAGCGTCCCGGCCAGCAGCATCACCGCCGAGATGGCGTGCGGCAACCCTTCGCTGCGGGCAAAGATCAGGCCGCCCACCGCCGGTCCGGCGACGCTGGCGGTCTGCCACGCGATCGAGCTCAAGGCGATCGCGCGCGGGAGCAGGGCAGGGGGGACGATATTGGGCGCGATCGCGCTCATCGCCGGGCCGACGAACACGCGCGCGGTGCCGTGGGCTGCGGCAAGGGCGAACAGCACCGGGAGATTGAGCGTGTCGGCGCGCGTCATCACCGCCAGCAGCACGGCCACCAGCCCGTCGATGCCGTTGGCAAAGGCGGCGACATGGCGGCGGTCGAACCGGTCAGCCGCAAGCCCGGCAACCGGAGTCAGCACGAACAGGGGGATGAATTGCGCCAGCCCCAGCAGGCCGAGATAGAACGAGGCTTCGGCCACGCTCATCGCGTAATCGGCGCGCGCGACCTCGTAGAGTTGATAGCCGAGCAGCACCACCATCGACATGGTGGCGAACACAGACAGGAAGCGCGCCAGCCAGTAGCGCCGGTAATCACCGATCTGGAGCGGGGAGGTAGCTTCGTTCACGCGTGCGCCATGGCAGGCAGCGCGGCTTCTGCCAAGCAGGCGAAACTTGGCCGGGGTTCAGCCGCGCTTGTCCCTCAGCGCCGACGGCGCAGGCGCGGGTTGGGCTGGAGCTCGTCGATGATGGCGATGAAATCGTCGAGCCGGATGATCCGCTCGAACTGGAAGCCGGCCCGCGTATCGCGCGTCCAGATCACATAGGCCTCGATCCGGCCCACCACCGGCAGGCGGATGATGATCCGGTCTCCCCGTGCAAGCTGGTGTGCATCGTCAACCATGAAGCCGTGCGCCGAAAGATTGCAGACATGCAACTTGAGGTCGCCGTGTTCGAAATGCTCGACGATCACCGGATAATCAACCGGGTGGCGCGCCGCGCGCCGCATATCGGTTACGCTCAGACTTGCTCCGCCAGCCACGCCCTGCGATCCTCCGTTGTGCTTCGGGTTCTCGGTCAGGGATGCCGGACAAACGCTTAGAATTGGTAAAGGCGGGTCAGCGCCGCACCAGCGCGTGACGCTTCTTGCCGAGGCTGAGACGCAGCGTCTCGCCTTCTTGCGGCAGCACGAGATGGGCGGGATCGGTGATCGTCTCGCCTTCCAGCTTGACCGCGCCCTCGGCCAACTTGCGCTTGGCCTCGCCGTTCGAGGCGGTAAGGCCAATGTCGGTCAGCAGTGCGGCGATACGCATCCCTTCGGGGCCTGTGGCGATGGTGGGCAGATCCTCGCCCGCGCCGCTTCCGGCAAAGGTTTCGCGCGCGGTCGCCTCGGCCCGGGTCGCAGCGTCCCGCCCGCGCACCAGCGCGGTCACTTCATTGGCCAGCACCACCTTGGCGGCGTTGATCTCCGCGCCTTTGAGCGTTTCGAGTCGGGCGATTTCGTCAAGCGGCAGATCGGTGAACAGCCGCAGGAAGCGGCCGACATCGGCATCATCGACATTGCGCCAATATTGCCAGAAGTCGTAGCTGGGCAGTTGGTCTTCGTTGAGCCACACGGCGCCGGCGGCGGTCTTGCCCATCTTGGCCCCGCTCGCGGTGGTCAGCAGCGGGGTGGTGAGACCGAACAGCTCGGCCCCGTCCATCCGCCGCCCCAGCTCGATCCCGCCTACGATATTGCCCCATTGATCGCTGCCACCCATCTGCAAGCGGACATTAAATTCCTTCGACAAGTATCTGAAATCATAACTTTGAAGGATCATGTAATTGAATTCGAGAAAGGTCATCGGCTGCTCGCGTTCGAGCCGCAGACGCACCGAATCGAAAGTCAGCATCCGGTTGATGGTGAAATGCGTGCCGACTTCCTGAAGCAGTTCGATATAGCCCAGCTTGCCCAGCCAATCGTGATTGTTGACCATCACCGCATCGGTGGGGCCATCACCGAAGGTGAGCAGCTTGTCGAACACGGTGAAGATCGACCGGACATTCGCCGCGATCGTCTCGTCGCTCAGCATCTTGCGGTTTTCATCACGCCCGGTCGGGTCGCCGATGCGCGTGGTGCCGCCGCCCATCAGGACGATCGGCTTGTGCCCACTCTGCTGCAAGCGGCGCAGCATCATGATCTGCACCAGGCTGCCGATGTGCAAGCTCGGCGCGGTCGCGTCGAAACCGATATAGCCCGGCACGATCTGCCTGGCGGCCAGGGCATCAAGCCCGGCCGCGTCGGTCATTTGGTGGATATAGCCACGCTCGTCGAGCAGGCGCAGGAGGGCGGATTCGTAGGTGCTCATGGAGCGCGCGCTTAACAGCGGGGAGGGGCGACGGGAAGGGTCTTGCCCGCCCTGCGCCGCACAGGCATGGATGGGCGATGCACCCGCTCATGCTTCACCAGGTCTGCGCCCTTGGCCCAATCCGTGCTGTCACCGCCGCTGTCACTGCGACACCGCAGGGTTGCGAAGCGGAGTTCCGGCTCGATGGTGATGTGGCTGCGATTATCCTGCCCCCGCCTGCGGCAAGCGCGCGGAGGGACAATCTGTGGCAGACCACCTGCTTCGAGATTTTCTGGCAGCCGCTTGGCGGCACCTGTTACCGCGAGTTCAACCTCTCGCCTTCGGGCCGCTGGGCCGCTTACGATTTCGATTCCTTCCGCGAAGGGATGCGCGATGCGCCGGTCGATGCCATCGCGATTGCCTGCTCGCATGACGATAAGGGTCTGGTGCTCAAGGCCAGCATCGCCGCCGCCCTGCCGTGCCCGGCGCAGGTCGCGCTCAATGCGATTGTCGAGCATCCCGACGGAGCCAAACAGTTCTGGGCGCTGGGCTTCGCGCCGGGTCGGCCGGAATTCCACTCCGAGGCCTGCCGCACGCTGATCATCGAACGCTAGGCCCCGCCGAACGGCCGGTTGAGCTGCACGATCTTCGCGTTGAGCACGAAGGCAAAGCTGACCCAGATGAAATAGGGCAGGTTGAGCCATCCGGCCAAACTGTCCCCCGTCACGCGCGGCAGCACCACCATCAGCGCGGTGACCGAACACCACAGCAGCACGTTTTCCGCCAGCGCCCAGTCGGGCCGCCTGAGCTTGAAGAACAGCGGCGACCACAGGAAGTGGAGCACGAAATTCGCGCCGAACAGGCCGAACACCGCCATGCGGGCTTCGGGCGAGGAGGCATTGGTCAATCCGACATAGAAGCTCCAGCCGGCAAGGCCGAGGATCAGTGTCCAGGCCGGGCCGAACAGCCAGTCGGGCGGCTGCCACGGCGGTTTACGAAGATCGCGATACCATTGGCCGATGTCGGTCAGCGCGCCGCCCGCGCCGCCCAGGATGATAGCCCATGCGGCGGCGAGGAGGGCGCTGGTCCAGTCCATGAACCCCGATATAGGCAACCGCCGTGCAAATGCCATTGCCTTTGCCGCAAGCCTGCTGCACCCCAAGCCGCATGAAGACTGGTATTGACCGGCTGCTGGCCGATCCCGCACTGCTCGCCCGTTTGAAGGGCCGCCGCGTCGCGCTGGTGGCGCATCCGGCGAGCGTAACCGAAAATCTCGTCCACAGCCTCGATGCGCTGATCGGCGCGGGCGTGAACATCACCAGCGCCTTCGGCCCGCAGCATGGGCTGAAAGGTGACAAGCAGGACAACATGGTCGAAACGGCGGACACTTTCGATCCGGCCCATGGCATCCCGATCTTCTCGCTCTATGGCAAGGTGCGGCGGCCGACGGGCGAGATGATGGCGAGCGCGGAGGTGTTCCTGTTCGATCTTCAGGACCTTGGCTGCCGGATCTACACCTTTGTCACCACGCTGCTCTACCTGCTCGAAGAAGCGGCCAGGCACGGCAAGGAGGTGTGGGTGCTCGACCGGCCCAATCCCGCCGGGCGGCCGGTTGAAGGCACGTTGCTGGTGCCAGGGCAGGAAAGCTTCGTGGGCGCCGCGCCAATGCCGATGCGCCACGGGCTGACGATGGGCGAGATGGGGCACTGGTTCATCGATCATTTCGGCTTGGACATTGCCTATAACGTGGTGGCAATGGCGGGCTGGTTGCCGGACGAAGAGGGCAGCTTTGGCTGGCCGTCATCACGCCTGTGGATCAATCCCTCGCCCAATGCCGCCAACGTCAACATGGCGCGCTGCTATGCGGGCACGGTGATGCTCGAAGGCACCACGCTGTCGGAAGGGCGCGGCACGACGCGCCCGCTGGAGGTATTGTTCGGCGCGCCCGATATCGACGCCAAGGCCGTGCTTGCCGAGATGCAGCGCCTCGCTCCCGACTGGTTGGCGGGTGCGGCGATCCGCGAATGCTGGTTCGAGCCGACCTTTCACAAGCACGCAGGCAAGCTCTGCCATGCCCTGATGATCCACGCGGAAGGCGCCTTCTACGATCATCACGCCTTCCGTCCGTGGCGGTTGCAGGCGCTGGCGTTCAAGGCAATCCGGCGGCTCTATCCCGACTATCTGCTGTGGCGGGATTTCCCTTACGAATACGAGCATACCCGGCTTGCGATCGATGTCATCAACGGCGGACCGGGCTTGCGAAACTGGGTCGAGGATGGCGCGGCAACGCCGCATGATCTTGACGCCATGGCGTCGCATGATGAGGCCGCCTGGGTGGCCGCGGTGCGCCCGCACCTGCTTTACTGAACGGCGGCTAAGCAGTGGCGAAAACCCGGCCATGACTGGCCAATGACACGACAAGGGATGGCGCGCGAACCGCCACCGCGAGAGTATGGGGAATTGATGGCGAGCACGACCGTCGCGCAGGCTGGCACACGATCGGTCAGGGCCACCTTGTGGATCCTGCTGACCGTCTATGTCTTCAATTTCATCGACCGGCAGATCGTCAACATCCTTGCCGAACCGATTGCCAGGGATCTTAGCCTGTCGGACACCCAGATCGGGTTGATGACCGGGCTGGCCTTCGCGCTGTTCTACACCGTGCTCGGCATCCCCATCGCCCGCTTTGCCGATCGGGGCACCACCAGCCGGCCCAAGCTCATCGCGGTTGCGCTGGCGGTGTGGTCGGCGATGACAGCGTTGTGCGGGCTGGCGCAGAATTTCGTGCAGCTGCTGCTCGCGCGGATCGGCGTGGGCGTGGGCGAGGCGGGCTGCACCCCGCCGGCGCATTCGCTGATCAGCGAGATCGTGCCGCCCGAAAAGCGCGCTTCGGCGCTGGCGTTCTATTCGCTCGGTATCCCCATCGGTTCGCTGCTCGGCATGGTGCTCGGCGGCACACTGGCCGATCTGATGACCTGGCGCGATGCCTTCGTGATCGTCGGCCTGCCCGGCGTGGGGCTGGCGCTGGTGGTGTGGTTCGTGCTGAAAGACCCGCGTCAGGCCGATGCCGCCGCCGCGCTTCGGGCGCAGAGCGCGCCGGCCGCGCTGCCCTTGGGCGAAGCTTTGAGGGAAGTGATCGGTTCGCGTGCTTTCGTGTTGCTGCTGTGTGCCGGATCGGCAGCGGCGTTCCTGTCCTATGGCAAGACCACCTGGACCACGATCTTCTTCCAGCGCACCCATGATCTTACGCCCGGACAGGTGGGGTTGTGGTTCGGCCTGCTGGGCGGGGTGGGCGGGATGCTGGGCACCTGGCTCGGCGGCTATCTGGCCGACCGCTTCGGGGCGATCAACCGCCGCCACGTGCTGAGCGCGCCGGCGATCGGCATGGCGATTGCGGTGCCGCTGGCGATTGCCGCCTATCACGCGCCGGGCTGGCCGCTGGCGCTGGCGCTGCTGTTCGTGCCGACGGTGATGAACTCGCTCTACTACGGCCCGTGCTATTCGGCAGCGCAGGGCCTTGTCCCGCTGCGGGCGAGGGCGATTGCGGCGGCGAGCCTGCTGTTCTTCCAGAACCTGATCGGGCTGGGGCTAGGGCCGCTGTTCTTCGGGATGCTGTCCGACTGGCTGCAACCCACCTTCGGCGCGGAATCGGTGCGCTATGTGCTCTACGGCGCGGCGGTGCTGGGGCTGGTGCCGGCGTTCTTCTTCTGGCGCTGCGGGCTGCTGCTGAACGCGGAGCTCGATCAGAAGGGCTGATCCGGCGCCCGCACAGGCTGCACCAGCGTCACCAGCACGAAGCTGATCAACATCAGCAGATACCAGCTGCCATATTTGGCGAGGCTGACCATGCGCCATTGCTGCTCCTGCCCCGGATAGTTCCAGGCATTGGCGAAGGTGGCGATGTTCTCGGCAAACCAGATGAACAGCGCGACGAGGCCGAAGCCGACCAGCAGCGGCATCCAGCGATGCACCCGCCAGTTCCTGAAGTGGACGCGGGTGCGCCAGAAGATCGCTGCCGTGGCGGCGAACAGGCCCCAGCGGATGTCGATCGTATAGTGGTGGGTGAAGAAGTTGATATAGATCGCCGCCGCCAGCAGCCATGTCGCCCAGGCGGGCGGGTAGTGGGTGAAGCGGAAATCGAAAATCCGCCACACCCGCGCGATATAGCTGCCGACGGCGGCATACATGAAGCCCGAAAACAGCGGCACCGCGCCGATGTGAAGCACGCTCGCCTCAGGATAAGTCCATGATCCGGCCTGCGTCTTGAACAGCTCCATCACCGTGCCGACTGCGTGGAAGATCAGGATCACCCGCGCCTCGCGCCAGGTCTCCAGCCGGAAGGCCAGCATCCCGGCCTGAATGGCGATGGCGGCAATCGTGAGGAAGTCATAGCGGTGAAGCGGCGCGCTGTCGGGGTAGAGCAGGTGCGTGCCCAGCAGCAGCGCCAAGAGCAATCCGCCGAACAGGCAGGCCCAGCCCTGCTTGAAGCCGAACAGCAGGAATTCGTAACAAGCCAGCCGCCAGCCCGTGCCGGGATCGAAGGCTTCGAGCCTGAGGCGGACGGCTTCGAAGCGGGTGTGGCGCTGATCAGCCCGGGCCAATCAAGCCCCGTGCTTGCGCGAAAGTTCGCGCATCGCATCATCAAGGCCCTCAAGCGTCAGCGGATACATCCTGTCGCCCATCAGCTGCTTGATGATCTTGGTTGACTGCGAATAGCCCCACTGCTTTTCGGGCACCGGGTTGAGCCACACGGTCGCGGGGTAGGTGTTGGTCACGCGCTGAAGCCACACCGCGCCGGCTTCCTCGTTCATGTGTTCGACGCTGCCGCCCGGATGGGTGATCTCGTAGGGGCTCATCGCCGCATCGCCGACGAACACGATCTTGTAATCGTGGCCGTATTTGTGGAGCACGTCCCAGGTCTTGGTGCGTTCCTGCCAGCGTCGCTTGTTGTCCTTCCACACGCCTTCGTAGAGGCAATTGTGGAAGTAGAAGAATTCGAGGTTCTTGAACTCCGCCGTGGCGGCGCTGAACAGCTCCTCGACCAGCTTGATGAAGGGATCCATCGAACCGCCGACATCGAGGAACAGCAGCAGCTTGACCGCATTGCGCCGTTCGGGCCGCATGCGGATATCGAGCCAGCCCTGCTTGGCGGTGCCTTCGATCGTGCCGGGAATATCAAGCTCGTCCGCCGCGCCTTCGCGGGCGAAGCGGCGCAGCCGGCGCAGCGCCATCTTGATGTTGCGGGTGCCAAGTTCTCTGGTGTTGTCGAGGTTTTTGAACTCGCGCTTTTCCCAGACCTTGATTGCCTTGCCGTGGCGCGCCTCGCCGCCGATCCGCACGCCTTCGGGGTTGTAGCCCGAATTGCCGAAAGGCGAGGTGCCGCCCGTGCCGATCCACTTGTTGCCGCCCTGATGGCGCTTTTCCTGTTCCGCGAGCCGCTTCTTCAGCGTCTCCATGATCTCGTCCCAGTCGCCCAGTGACTTGATCTTCTCCATCTCCTCGGGAGTGAGGAATTTCTCGGCCACCGCCTTCAGCCAGTCTGCCGGAATATCGACGGGGTTCTGGCCGTAATCGGTGATGATCCCCTTGAACACCTTGTTGAACACCTGATCGAAGCGATCGAGCAGGCCTTCATCCTTCACGAAGGTGGCGCGGGAGAGGAAATAGAACGCTTCCGGGGTCTGCTCGATCACGTCCTTGTCGAGCGCCTCCAGCAGCGTGAGGTGCTCCTTGAACGAGGCGCCGATCCCGGCAGCCCGCAGCTCGTCGACGAAATTGAAGAACATGCGGCACGCTTAACCCGCGCGCGCTGGCCTGACCAGTCCCTAATCTTGAGGGGGCAAGAGAACCGGCCTTAAGGCTTCGCTAACCATCCCAGCCTTAAACCCTCCGGCACATTACAGGGGCAGCCTATCACCATGCAACAGTTTACCATCGACACCACCAATGCCCAGGCGCTGGCAATGATCCCGGAAAGCTGCGGGGCGGTGACGGTGGGTTGCACCGATGTGGCCGGGGTGGTGGAGGCGGTGATCGCCTCGTCCAAAGCGCTGCGTTCGGAACACGAGGCGCTGGCCGAAACCGTGCGCGCGCTCGAAGCCGACCAGACCAAGGTGGCCGAAGCGAGCGACGAGGCGCGGCTGCTGTCCGAACGCGCGATTGACCGGCTGAATGAAGGCACCGCGCTGATCCAGTCCTCGCTTGGCCAGATCGCTTCGCTGATCGAACTGGTCGAGACGCTGGGCCAGCATGTCACCAGCTTCTCGGCTGCGATGGAGCAGGTGCGCCGCAGCGCGCAGGACATCGACACCATTGCCGAAACCACCAACATCCTCGCATTGAACGCCACGATCGAGGCGATGCGCGCGGGCGAGGCCGGCCGCACCTTCGCCGTGGTGGCGAGCGAAGTGAAGAGCCTTGCCAATGATACCCGCAAGGCAACCGAGGAAATCGCCCAGACCATCGATGCGCTCGGCGGCGAGGCGGAAATGGTGATCGGCCGGATCGAGGCCGGTGCCCGCGTCAGCGGCGAGGCCAAGGCCTCGGTCGCCCGGATCGAAAGCACCATCGCCAGCGTCGGCGGGCTCGTGGAAGAGGTTGACAAGCAGAACGATGTCATTGCCCGCGCCACCGGCACCATCTCCGGCCATGTCGACAAGGTGCAGCGTGTGCTCACCAGCTTCGATGCGGCCGCGCGCAGCAACGAAGACCGGCTCCACGGCGCGCACCGCAAGATGGAGGAGCTGGAACTTACCGCCAGCGAAATGTTCGACCGCATCGTGCAGGCCGGCCTCAGCCCCGAAGACAGCGTCATGGTGGCGCAGGCGCAGGCGATGACGCGCGAACTGGTTGCCTATACCGAAGACGCGATCGCTTCGGGCGGGCTGACCATGGACGCGCTGTTCGATACCGATTACCAGCTCATCCCCGGCACCAATCCGCAGCTGTTCCGCACCCGGCTGACAGACTGGGCCGATGCCGAGTGGCGCCCGTTCCTTGATCGCGCCAAGGCGGGCGACAGCCGCGTGCTGGCTGCCGCCTGCACCGACATGAACGGCTTCCTGCCAACCCACCTCACCGAACGTTCGAGGAAGCCTACTGGCGACATCAACCACGACACCCAGTTCTGCCGCAACGGCCGCATCATGCTCGAAGCCATCGACCGTAAGGCGAAGGCCTCGGGTGCGCCCTACATGATGGCGGTCTACCGCCAGGAAGGCGACGGCAACTCCTACGTGGTGGTGCGCAACGTCTATGTCCCGCTGGTTATCGGCGGCAAGCGCTGGGGCGATTTCGAGCTGGCCTACAGCTTCGACTGAGGCGCACGGATGACAAGTTGGTGTTTCACGTGGAACATCGCAAGACCGCGCAACGCATGCACAATGATCCGGCAATGACCGGGCAGCGCCTCGGCGCGAGCAGGCGCGCTGCCAGCCTCAGCTGGGGTTGCGGCGGGCCATGAAGGCGAGCCGTTCGAACAGCATGATGTCCTGCTCGTTCTTCAGCAGCGCGCCATGCAGCGGCGGGATCGCGCTCGCGGGGTTCTTGTCCTGCAACACCTCGAGCGGCATGTCCTCGTTCAGCAGCAGCTTGAGCCAGTCGAGCAGCTCGCTGGTCGAGGGCTTCTTCTTCAGGCCCGGCACTTCGCGCAGGTCGTAGAAGACATCCATCGCCTTCTTCACCAACGCCTTCTGGATGCCGGGGAAGTGGACATCGATGATCTCCTGCATCGTCTCGCGATCGGGGAACTTGATGTAGTGGAAGAAACAGCGGCGCAGGAAGGCGTCGGGCAGCTCCTTTTCGTTGTTAGAAGTGATGACGACGATCGGGCGTTCCTTGGCCTCGATGCGCTCCTGCGTCTCGTAGACGTCGAAGCTCATCCGATCGAGCTCCTGCAGCAGATCGTTCGGGAACTCGATGTCGGCCTTGTCGATCTCGTCGATCAGCAGCACGGGCAGCTTTTCGCTGGTGAAGGCCTCCCACAGCTTGCCCTTCTTGATGTAGTTGCGGATGTCGTGGACGCGGCTTTCGCCCAGCTGTCCGTCGCGCAGGCGGGCGACCGCGTCATATTCATACAGGCCCTGCTGCGCCTTGGTGGTGGACTTGATGTTCCATTCGATCAGCGGTGCATCGAGCGCCTTGGCGATTTCATGCGCCAGCACGGTCTTGCCGGTGCCCGGTTCACCCTTCACCAGCAGCGGGCGGCGCAGCAACACGGCGGCGTTGACCGCGACCTTCAGATCCTCGGTGGCGATATAGGACTTGGTGCCTTCGAAACGCTGCGGCTGATCGGTCATGGGTTTTCCTGTGAGACTGAAATTTGCTGTCAGCGATAGGGGTGCCTCTGGCGCGGCGCAAGGGGGCAGGGCACTCGCAAATCAGTGAGGCAGCAGCAGGATACGCTGGGCGATGCCTTCCAGCCTGCCTTCGTCGAGCACGGCCTGCGCGTTGTTCCACCCCAGCGTCAGCACCCAGTCGCGCCCGGCCTTGTCGGTGAGCAGCCAGGTGAGGTTCATTACCCCCGGCTCCGATCCGCCCTTGAAGCCGATATAGTTCCAGCCCGCCTTGATCGCCGGGGTGGCCGAGGGGTTGATCGCCATGATGGCGAACGCCATTGGGTCGGCGGTGCGGCGCATGTGGGCGAGCAGTCGGGCCAGATCGGCGGGCGAGGCGAACCATTCGATGTCGATCGCCTTGGGGCCCCCGGCAAAGGCGGCATTGACTTCGTCGCGCGAAGGATTGGCCACTTCCATCAGCGCTGCGGCAGCCGTGATCGCGTCGGGCGATTTGCTGCGCCACTTGTCGAGGAACGGCCCGTCCATCGTCTTGAGCACAAACAGCTCGCGCGTCGTCAGGAAGGGATCATTCGCGCCCGGATTGCTGTGGCCGCTGTCCTTCATCAGCCTGAGGATGCGCTGGCGGCCCAGCACCTTGATCAGCTGGTCGGTCGCGGTGTTGTCGCTGATCGCAATCATCAGGCTGGCCAGCGTGTGCAGCGTCAGCGGCGCGCCCTGCGGCCAGTTCTGGAGCTGTCCGCTGGGGTAGCTTTTTTCCGTCAGCGGCACGACATCGCTCCACTCGCGGCGGCCCGCCTTCACATCCTCGGCCAGCGCGGCCAGCACATAGAGCTTGAAGGTGGAGCCCAGCGCCAACGGCGTTTCGGCATTGCGGCTGATGACGGGCGCGTCGCCAAGTGGGCCGAACCAGGCGTTGAGGCTGCCGGGGAGCGCGGCAAGATCGGCGGCGATCTTCTCGGGCGTGTCGCCCGCAACCGCGAGCGAATCGACCGAGGTGAACAGCAGTTCGCTCACCCGGTTGTCCTGCGCGGGTTCGATCGCGATGCTGCCCTTGGCCAGCCCGCGCTCAAAGCGGATGTGGAGCAGCGCGCGGGTGCCCTCGCGCGGACTGAGCAGATCGACCGCCACCGCCGCGCCGAACTGCGCGACGAAGTTGGCGGAGAGCGCCTTGATCTGGGCAGCAGGCACCGCGGCCTGGAATTCGCGGCTGAACACGTCTTCGGGCACAGCCTCGCCGTTGAGCAGCATGACGACCTGAAGGCTGCGCTCTTCCAGCGCCGTCGGCGCATCGGCGCGGGCCGGAACCGGTTCCTGCGCCACCACCGCCTCCGGCACGGCGGCCAGTGCGGCGAGCGCGGCCAGCACCAGGGCGAGCGGCCTAGGCATCGATCAGATCGCGGTCGATTTCGGCCGCGCGGTTCTGGATGAAGTTGAAGCGGTGTTCGGGGTTGCGGCCCATCAACTCGTCCACCAGCCGCGCCACACCGGCGCGCTGTTCGAATTCCTGCGGCAGGGTGATGCGGATCAGGCTGCGGGTTTCGGGCGCCATGGTGGTTTCGCGCAATTGCTGCGGGTTCATTTCGCCAAGACCCTTGAAGCGCGCAACTTCGACCTTCTTGCCCTTGAACACGGTGGCTTCCAGCTCGGCGCGGTGGGCATCGTCGCGGGCGTAGCGGCTCTCCTTGCCCGCGGTCAGCCGGTAGAGCGGGGGCTGGGCGAGGAACAGGTGCCCGCGCCGCACGATCTCGGGCATTTCCTGGAAGAAAAAGGTCATCAGCAAGGTGGCGATATGCGCCCCGTCGACATCGGCGTCGGTCATGATGATGATCCGGTCATAGCGAAGATTGTCAGGGTTGCACTCCTTGCGGGTGCCGCAGCCCAAGGCCAGTGCCAGATCGGCAATTTCCGAATTGGCGCGGATCTTGTCGCTGGTGGCCGAGGCGACGTTGAGGATCTTGCCGCGGATCGGCAGGATCGCCTGAGATTTGCGGTCGCGCGCCTGCTTGGCGCTGCCGCCCGCGCTGTCGCCTTCGACGATGAACAGTTCGGTTTCGCGCCCGCCTTCGCCCGAACAATCGGTGAGCTTGCCCGGCAGGCGCAGTTTCTTGGCGTTGGTCGCGCTCTTGCGCTTGATCTCGCGTTCGGCCTTGCGCTTGAGGCGCTCTTCCATCCGCTCCATCACTTCGCCCAGCAGCGCACGCCCGCGCTCCATGTTGTCGGCAAGAAAGTGATCGAAATGGTCGCGCACCGCGTTCTCGACCAGCCGCGCAGCTTCGGGCGAGGTCAGGCGATCCTTGGTCTGCGACTGGAACTGCGGATCGCGGATGAAGACCGATAGCATCACTTCCGCGCCGGTCATCACGTCATCGGCGGTGATGTCCTTGGCCTTCTTCGCGCCGACCAGCTCGCCAAAGGCGCGCAGCGCGCGGGTCAGCGCGGTGCGTAGGCCCTGTTCATGGGTGCCGCCATCGGGCGTGGGCACGGTGTTGCAGTACCACGAGGTCGAGCCGTCGGAATAGAGCGGCCAGGCGATCGCCCATTCGACCCGGCCCTGCGCGAGGCCATCGACCTGTGGGAAATCCTGCGCGCCGGTGAAGGGCTGGGCGGTCACGCATTCGCGGCCGCCGACCTGCTCGGCCAGGTGATCGGCCAGCCCGCCGGGGAACCTGAAGGTGGCCTCTGTCGGCACTTCCTCGCTCGCCAGCGCGGGCGCGCATTTCCAGCGGATTTCCACGCCCGCGAACAGATAGGCCTTGGAACGGGCCAGCCTGAACAGCCGCCTGGGATTGAACGGGCGATCCCCGAAGATCTCCGGGTCGGGGGTGAAGGTGACGGTGGTGCCACGCCGGTTGGGCGCCGCGCCGAGGCTCTGGAGCGGGCCGAGCGTAACCCCGCGCGAGAATTCCTGGGCATAAAGCTGCCGGTCACGCGCCACCTCGACGCGGGTGTGGCTGGACAGCGCGTTGACCACGCTCACCCCCACCCCGTGCAGGCCGCCGCTGGTGGCATAGGCCTTGCCTGAGAACTTCCCGCCCGAATGCAGCGTCGAGAGGATCACCTCGAGTGTGGACTTGCCCGGGAACTTGGGGTGTTCCTCAACCGGAATGCCGCGCCCGTTATCGGTGATGGAAAGGCGGTTGCCTTCCTCCAGCCGCATCTCGATCCGGGTGGCATGGCCGGCCACCGCCTCGTCCATGGCATTGTCGAGCACTTCGGCGGCAAGGTGGTGCAGCGCGCGATCATCGGTGCCGCCGATATACATCCCCGGCCGGCGGCGGACCGGCTCCAGCCCTTCGAGCACCTCGATCGCGGAGGCATTGTAATCGCTGCTGGAGGCGGGGGTGTTGGCGAACAGATCGTCAGGGCCAGAGGCGAGGGCATTGTCGGACATGGCCCAGCTATAGGCCCGCGCCCGTGCCACTCACAAGCCATCCTCCGGGGTTTTACGCACTCACTTCCCGAAACCGGCAGGGGCCGGATCGACCGCCACCACGTTGCCGCCGCGCACCTCGCGCACTTCGAGCGCGCGCTCGACGATGCCGCTCCTGGCAAAGCGGAACGGGCCGTCCACGCCAAGGAACCCGCCGCGATCATAAAGCTCGCCCTTGGGGAAGGGGGCGCCGACCTTCCATGCGCGCGCCACCCGCAAGGTCAGCAACACCGCATCATAGCCGAGCGTTGCAACCCGATAGGGCTTGGCCCCGAAGCGCGTCTCGTAGCTTTCGGCAAAGCGTTTGTAACGCTGGTCGGAAACCGCCGCGAAAATCGCGCCTTCCATCGACGGGGCGCGGGCGAGCACGGTCTCGCCGCTCCACAGTTCGGTGCCGATAATGCGGGTGCGCGGCCCCCTGCCGCGCTGCAATTCGTCTGCCGCCTCGATCCCAAGCCGGGCGTTGTCGGCGATCAGCACCGCGTCATAGCCGCCGGCTGTACGCAGGCGCTGGGCGGCGCTGAGGATCGAGGTGTTGCCGCGGGCATAGCTTTCCTTGTGCGCCAGCACTCCGCCGTAATCGCGCAGCGCATTGGTCAGCGCCAAAGCCGAGCGGGCGCCGTAGTCGCCCTCGGGCAGCAGGGCGGCAAAACGGTTGGCGCCGCGCCCGCGGGCAAAGGCGATCGAGCGGCGGATCGCCTGTTCGGGGTTTTGGCCCATCACGAAGACATCCGCCGAGGCGACGCCGGGGTCGTTCGCGAAGGCGATCACCGGCACCCCGGCAGCGCGTGCGCTTGTCTGCACCGCGGGCACGGCATCGGCCGTCAGCGGGCCGAGGATCAGCTTGTTGCCATCGGCAATCGCCTGCTGCGCCGCCGCCGCGGTTCCGGCGGCGGTGTCATAGGTGGTGATTCGCAGATTGTCGGCATTGGTATCGAGCAGCGCCATGGTGGTGGCATTGGCAATTGCCTGCCCGACCGCTCCGGTCTCGCCGCTCAGCGGCACCAGCAGCGCGATGCGGTGGCGGCCGGAATCGCTCGGTAGCGTGGTGGCCGAAGGCTCGGGCGCAGGCGGGGGCGGGGCAGGCGTGGCGGGCGCATCGCTCTTGGGGATGACGGCGCAGGCACCCGTCAGCAGCGCCGCGCCTACCAGCGCGACTGTCCGCCGGTTCAGCACCTGGGAAACAGTCGCAAGCCATCCTGCCCATTTCGGCGCTTTGCTGTGGTTCATCCTTGCCGACCCCTCGCTGGTGCGTCAATGCTCCGCGCGATATGACGCGTGCGTTTCCATCCATCCCCGCAGGGACACCCCAGCCCGGACTCTACATCGTGGCGACCCCGATTGGCAATCTTGGCGACATCACCCTGCGCGCCATCGCGGTGCTGCAAGGGGCGGCACTGGTGGCCTGCGAGGACACGCGGGTGACAGGCAAGCTGCTGAAACATCTGGGGATCAAGGCACGGCTCCAGCGGCTCGACGATCACGCCTCGCCCGAAGTGCGCGCGCGCATCATCGACGAGGCGAGGCAGACGCCGGTTGCGCTGGTATCGGATGCGGGCACGCCGCTGATTTCCGATCCCGGCTATCGTCTGGTGCGCGAGGCGCGCGCAGGCGGTGTCACGGTCACCAGCATTCCCGGCCCCTGCGCGGCCATCTCGGCGCTGGCCATGGCGGGGCTGCCGTCAGACCGGTTCCTGTTTGCCGGCTTCCTGCCGGCGAAGGACAAGGCGCGGGCCGAGACGCTGGAGGGCCTGGCGCAGGTCGCCGCGACCCTGGTGTTCTACGAAACCGCGCCGCGGCTCGAAAAATCGCTGCGGGCCATCGCCGGGCTGTGGCCGGCGCGCGAGGTGGCGGTGGTGCGCGAGCTTACCAAGCTGCACGAGGAATGCCGCAGTGGCACCGCGGCAAGCCTTGCCGAGCACTATGCCGCGCACCCGCCCAAGGGCGAGATCGTGCTGCTGATCGGTCCTCCGGGCGCGAACGAGGCGCCGGCACCGGACACCGATGCGCTGCTGCGCGCAGCGCTCGTCGGGGCCGGGCCGGGCAAGGCGGCGGGAATTGTCGCCAAGGCCACCGGGATCGAGCGCGCCGTGCTCTATGCCCGCGCGCTCGAACTGAAGGACGCATGAGCCTGCCGCGCACACCTCGGCAGCGTCACGAGGCCGACCAGCGCGGCCGCGAGGGCGAGGCGGAGGCAGCGATCTATCTGGCCCAAGCCGGATGGCAGATCCTCGCTCGCAGGGTGAAGACCAAGGCGGGCGAGATCGATCTTGTCGCCCGGCGCACCGGTCTGGTCGCCTTTGTCGAAGTCAAATGGCGTGCCCGCGCCGCCAGCCTTGCCGATGCCATCGACGAGCGCCGGCTCGCCCGCGTGGCCGCGGCGGTCGAAATCGTGTGGCAGGACTATGCCCGCGATCGCGAAGATATCCGCATCGATGTCATCCTGCTTGCACCGGGGCGCAAGCCGACCCACATCGAAAACGCCTGGATGCCGTTCGGCTGATTCCCTCGGAGCCCGATCAATGACCTTGCGTATTGCCGTCCAGATGGACCCCATCGACCGGATCAATATCGCCGGCGACAGTTCCTTCGCGCTGATGCTGGCGGCGCAGGCGCGCGGTTACTGCGTTTACGAATACCACGTCGAAAGCCTCACCCTCGACGAGGATGACCGTCTGTTCGCCCATGCCTTTCCGGTGACGGTGCAGCGGGTGGAGGGCAACCACTTCACCCGGGCCAAGCAGGTGCGGCTCGACCTGGGCAAGGATGTCGATGTGGTGCTGATGCGGCAGGATCCGCCGTTCCACATGGGCTATATCACCGCCACCCACCTGCTCGAACGGATCGCGCCGCATACGCTGGTGGTCAATGATCCGGCCAATGTCCGCAATGCCCCCGAAAAGGTGATGGTGCTCAATTATCGCCGCTTCATGCCACCGACACTCGTTACCCGCAGCGTGGACGAAGTGCGCCGCTTCATGGCAAAGCACGGCGCCATCGTGGTCAAGCCGATCCACGGCAATGGCGGCAAGGCGATCTTCCGCGTGCCCGAAAGCGGCGAGAACCTGACCGCGCTGTTCGAGGTGTTCAATCAGACCTGGCCCGAGCCGCACATGGTCCAGCCCTTTCTGCCCGAGGTGGCCCAGGGCGACAAGCGCATCGTGCTGGTCGATGGCGAGGTCGCAGGCGCGATCAACCGGATACCGGGCGAGGGCGAGTTCCGTTCCAACCTCGCGATCGGCGGCAGCGCCCAGCCGACCGAGCTGACCGAGCGCGAGCAGGAGATCTGCGACGCGCTCGGCCCGGACTTGAAGCGCCTCGGCCTGACCTTCGTGGGCATTGATGTCATCGGGGGTAAGTGGCTGACCGAAATCAATGTCACCTCGCCCACCGGCATCGTCGCGATCGACCGTTTCAACGGGACTGACACGCCGGGGATGATCTGGGATGCAATCGAGCGGCGGCTGGCCGAACGTCGCGCCGCCCTGGCCAGCAACTGACGGAATGCGCCGATGACCGAACTCCTGCTCACCCTGCTCGACAAGGGCGGCTACCTCGGCATTTTCGTGCTGATGATCCTCGAAAACGTCTTCCCCCCGGTGCCCTCGGAGGTGATCCTGGGCGCAGCCGGCGTGCTGGTGGCGCAGGGCAAGATGAACGGCATCGCGCTGTGGCTGATTGCTACGGCAGGCACGGTGGTGGGCAACCTGTTCTGGTTCTGGCTGGGCTATCGCTGGAGCGAGGAAACGCTCAAGAAGGTGATCGACCGCTGGGGCCGGATCCTGACCTTCGAATGGGACGAGTTCACCAGGGCGCGCGACATCTTCCGCAAATATGGCGACTGGATCGTGTTCCTGCTGCGCTTTTCGCCGCTGCTACGCACCATCGTTTCCCTGCCCGCGGGCCTTGCGCGGATGAGCGTGTGGCGCTTTGCGATCTTCACCTTCCTTGGCTCGCTGATCTGGAACGGGCTGCTGATTCTCGGCGGGCAGGCGCTGGCGGGGCTGATCGACCGCTACGAAAAGCTTGCCGGTTATGTCATCATCGCCGCCGTGCTCGCAGGGGTGGCGATCTATGTCTATCGCTTCGTGACGTGGAAGCCGGTTGCCGCCTTCGAGGACGAGGAATAGGGCGCGCCTAACCCCTGGGGTGGGCCTTGCGGTAATTGGCGAGCAGGCTTGCCGTATCGACGCGGGTGTAGATCTGGGTCGATCCGAGCGAGGCATGGCCCAGCAGTTCCTGCAAGCTGCGCAGGTCTGCCCCGGCGCTGAGCAGGTGGCTGGCGAAGGAGTGGCGCAGCGCGTGCGGGGTGGCGCTGTCGGGCAGGCCGAGCGCGCGGCGCGCCTGCGCCATCGCTTTCTGCACCATGCCGGGTGAGAGCGGGCCGCCCTTCGCCCCGCGAAACAGCGCTTCGGCCGGGGTGGGCGGCCAGGGGCACTGGCGGACATAGTCAGCCACAGCGGCGCGGGTGATCGGCAGCACCGGCACCACGCGCTGCTTGCCACCCTTGCCGGTCACCAGCAACACCTCGCCCAGCATCGCATCGCGCCCGGTCAGCGACAACGCCTCGGCAATCCGCAGGCCCGAGCCATACATCAACAGCAGCACCGCCCGGTCGCGCGCGCCGATCCAGTCCGCGCGGGCAAGATCGCCCGTCAGTTCGGCAAGGTTCACCGCCTCGTCGGGGGTGACAGGGCGGGGCAGGCCCTTCTTGAGTCGCGGGCCGCGCAGGCGCGGGGCGGCGGGATCGGGATCCCCCGCCTGCGCGCGGGCAAAGGCGATGAAGGCCTTGAGCGCGGACAGCTCGCGCGCGGCGCTGGCATTGCCCAATCCTTCGGCCCGGCGCCGCGCAAGGTGGCTGCGCAGGTGGTGCGCTTCGGTGCGGGCGATGTCTGCCCAGGTTTCGGGCATGATGCTGCTGCACAGATTTTCGGCCGCGGAAAGATAGGCGCGCACCGTGTGGGGCGAAAGGCGGCGGTTGTCAGCTAGGTGCGCCCGCCACGCGGCAATCAGTTCGGGCGCGCTCATGCGCTGACCAGCGTGTCGGCCACGATTTCGGCCAGCAGCGCATCAAGCACCCCGCGCCCCGCCGGCGCAACTCCGATGCGCGGCCCATCGCGCCACATCAGCCCCAGCGCGGCAAGGCGGGCGAGGGCAGCCTCGTTCACCAACCCCGCCAGCGGCAGCCCAAAGCGGGCCGAGAACGCGGCCAGATCGACCCCCTCGGCCAGCCGCAGCCCCATCAGCAATGCCTCGGCGGCCTGATCGGCGATCGGCAGGGGGCGCGCCTCGGCGATGCCGTTGCCTTGCCGGGCCACGGCGGCGAGGAAATTCTCCGGCTTCTTGTGCCGCACGGTTGCCACGCCGCCGCGTCGGCCGTGCGCGCCGGGGCCGATCCCGGCATAATCCTGATAGCGCCAATAGGCGAGGTTGTGGCGGCTCTGCTCGCCTGCGCGCGCGTGGTTGCTTATTTCGTAGGCAGGCATTCCGGCCGCTTCGGTGAGGCTCTGGGTGATGCTGAAAAGTTGGGCAGCCGCGTCGTCATCGAGCGCAGTGAGCCGCCCGCGCCGCACATCGCTGGCAAAGCGCGTGCCGGGTTCGATGGTGAGCTGGTAGAGCGAGAGATGCCCCGTGCCAAGGCCCAGCGCACGGGCAAGGCGCTGCTCCCACAAGTCGGGGGTGTGGCCGGGCAGGGCGTAGATCAGGTCGAAACTGACCCGGGCAAAGTGCCTCTGCGCGGTTTCCAGCGCCGCCAGCGCTTCGGTGGCGCCGTGCAGCCGCCCTAGGAACGCCAGCTCGGCATCGTCGAGCGACTGCACCCCGAGCGAGACGCGGTTGACCCCCGCCCCCGCCAGCGCGGCGAAATTGGCCGCCTCGGCCGAGGAGGGATTGGCCTCCAGCGTGATCTCGATGGCAGGGTCAAAACCCCACAGGCGCTCGGACTCGGCCAGCAGCGCGCCGACCAGCGCGGGCGGCATCAACGAGGGCGTGCCACCGCCAAAGAAGATCGAAGCCAGCGTCTCGCCGCCTGCAACCGCCGCCTCGGCACGCATATCGGCGACCAGCGCCGCCTGCCACGCCGCCATGTCCACGCCCGCGCGCACATGCGAGTTGAAGTCGCAATAGGGGCATTTCTTCGCGCAGAAGGGCCAGTGGATGTAGAGCGCGCGCGCCACGGTGGAATTTTCAGCCTCGTTTAACCGTTTGCCCGGATAGTCCCCGCCCGAAGGAAGGGTTCGTCCGTTGAGCACCATTGCCCGTCTTGCCTGCCTTGCCCTGCTTATGACAGCCGCACCCGCGCTGCCGCAAGCCTTGGGCGATCCTCGCGCCGACCAGCGTGACTGGCTCGATGCCCATAACCTGGCGCGCGAGGAGGTCGGACTGCCGCCGCTGGCCTGGAGCGACAGGCTGGCGCGCGATGCGGAGGTTTGGGCGCGGCACCTGGCGCAGAGCAATCGCTACGATCACGCCTCGCCGGATGTGCGCCGCGGGCAAGGCGAAAACCTGTGGCGCGGGCCAAAGGGCTATTGGACAGCACGGGAGAAGATCGGCTTTTTCCTTGCCGAAAAGCGCCATTTCCGGCCTGGCAATTTCCCCGATATCTCGCGCACCGGGCGCTGGAGCGATGCGGCGCATTACACCCAGATCATCTGGCCGCAGACCCGCGAGGTCGGCTGCGCGCTGGCGCAGACCGCCAGCGATGACGTGCTGGTGTGCCGTTATTGGCCAGCGGGCAACATCTGGGGCGCGCGGATCGACCCGGCAGACCACCTCGCGCGGCGCTGAACGGTCAGCCGAACTGTTCGGCGATGAGTTTGGCAAAGGCAGCGGCGCGGTGGCTGATGGCGTGTTTTTCCTCCGGCGGAACTTCCGCAAAGGTCAGCGCGCTGCCAGCGGGCACGAATACCGGATCATAGCCGAAACCCATCGTCCCGCGCGGCGGCCATGTCAGGCTGCCCTCGCAGCGGCCTTCGTAAATGGCGTATTCCCCGTCGGGCCAGGCCAGCGCCAGCGCGCAGTGGAAGGCTGCGGAACGATCGACCTCGGCGCCCTGTTCGGCGAGCATCCCCTCGACCTTGCCCATCGCCATATACCAATCGCGGCCTGGCGCGCCTTCGAACCACTGCCGCTCGGCCCAGTCGGCCGTGTAGACACCCGGGCGGCCACCAAGCGCGGTGACGCTGAGGCCGCTGTCATCCGCCAGCGCTGCAATCCCCGAAGCCTCGGCGGCAGCGCGGGCCTTGATCAGCGCGTTCTGCGCGAAGGTGGTGCCGGTCTCGGCCGGTTCGGGCAGGCCCAGGGATCCGGCCGACAGGCAGTTGATGCCATAGGGCGCCAGCAGCGCGCCGATTTCCTTGAGCTTGCCCGGATTGTGCGTGGCAATCACGAGGCTGCCCGATCCCAGGCGGCGCGTCATCGCACCGCGTCCCGTTGCGCCGCGAAGATCCGGTCGGCGCCGATCCGGGCAAGGCGCAGCAGGCGCAGCAAGCCTTCCTCATCATAGGTTGCGCCTTCGGCGGTGGCCTGCACTTCGGCAATCTTCCCGCCCGAAAGCAGCACGAAATTGCCGTCAGCCTCGGCGTTCGAATCCTCGTCATAATCAAGGTCGAGGATAGGCACGCCCTTGTAGATGCCGCAGGAAATCCCGGCCACCTGCGCGCCAATCGGATCGTGCTTGATCTCGCCCGTCGCCAACAGCCCGTTGACGGCGATACGCAGCGCGACCCATGCGCCCGAAATCGCCGCGGTGCGGGTGCCGCCATCGGCCTGAAGCACATCGCAATCCAAGGTGATCTGCCGTTCGCCGAGCTTCTGGAGGTCCACCACGGCGCGCAAGGAGCGGCCGATAAGCCGCTGGATTTCCTGCGTGCGTCCCGATTGCTTGCCCTTGGCCGCTTCACGCTGGCCGCGGGTGTGGGTGGCGCGCGGGAGCATCGAATATTCGCCCGTCACCCAGCCTTCACCCTTGCCGCGCAGCCACGGCGGCACCCCCTTTTCGACGCTGGCGGTGCACAGCACCCTGGTATCGCCAAAGCCGATCAGGCAGGAGCCTTCGGCGTGCTTGGTAAAACCGGTTTCAATGGTAATGGCGCGCATTTCATCGGGCGCGCGTCCTGAAGGGCGCATGGAAAACTCCGTTTGAGGCTTGGCGTGGCATTAGGCGCGGGCCACTTGCCGGAGCAAGCGCAAAGACTAAGATTGCCGGTATGAGCCCGCTTCCGATCACCGAACTCACGAGCCGCGCGCGCGAAATCTTCCGCCGGGTGGTGGAGGAATATATCGAAAGCGGGCACCCGGTCGGCTCGAAGACGCTGGCGGCTGATAGCACGCTCAACCTCTCGCCCGCCTCGATCCGCAGCGTGCTGGCCGATCTGGAGGCCGCCGGTCTGCTTGCCGCGCCGCATACCAGCGCGGGACGGATGCCGACCGATGCGGGGCTACGCATCTTCGTTGACGGAATGATGCGCGTGGCCGAGCCGACGCGCGAGGAACAGGCTGCAATCGAAGCGCGGCTGGCCGAAGCCGGGCCGGTCGAGGCGGCAATCAAGCAGGCCTCGGCAATCCTGTCCGATCTTTCGGGGGCAGCGGGCATGGTGCTGGTGCCGCCGCGCGAACAGCGCCTGGCACAGTTCAGCCTGGTCGATCTCGGTCAGGGGCGGGCGCTGGCGGTGCTGGTGGGCGAGGATGGCGGGGTCGACAATCGTATTCTTACCATCGGCGGGGCGCTCGATCGCGGCGCGCTCGAAAGCGCCTCGAATTACATCACCGCGCGGCTTGCCGGACGCACGCTCGCCGAGGCCGCGGCGGCAATGCGCCGCGAGATTGCCGCTGGCCGCTCGCAGCTTGATGATGTCAGCCGCGATCTGGTTGAGCGCGGGCTGGCGGTGTGGAGCCAGGATGCCGCCGCGCGCCCCGTGCTGATCGTGCGCGGGGCGGCCAACTTGCTCGATGAAGCCGCGCTTGGCGATATCGAGCGGGTGCGGAGCCTGCTGGAAGATCTCGAAACCAAGCAGTCGGTCGCGCAATTGCTCGAATCGGCACGCGAGGCCGAGTCGACCCGCATTTTCATCGGCAGCGAGAACCGCCTGTTTGCGCTGTCCGGTTCCAGTGTTATCGCCTCGCCCTATCGTGACCGCGAAGGGCGGGTGGTTGGCGTGCTGGGCGTGATCGGCCCCACCCGGTTGAATTACGCGCGGGTTGTCCCCATGGTGGATCTAACCGCCCGTTCGCTGGGCAAGCTCATTGCTTGAATGGAAAGCCAAGACGAGATGATCGACAATGACACGCCGCGCGATGGTGCGGCCGATGATGAATTGAAGGATGTGCCGGAAGAACTGCGCGACACTGGCGATGGCGATGGCGATGACGGGGTGACAGAGGCGCTGGCCGCGCTGCGGCGCGATCTCGAAGCAGCCAAGCAGGACATTCTCTACGCCCAGGCCGAGACCCAGAACGTTCGCCGCCGGCTGGAGCGCGAAAAGGAGGAGGCGCGCGCCTATGCCGCGACCGGCTTTGCCCGCGATATCCTGAGCGTGGCCGACAACCTCGCCCGCGCGGTGCAGGCGATCCCCGAGGCCTTGCGTGAAGACGAGAGCATGAAGGGCCTTGTCATCGGCCTTGAGGCGACCCAGCGCGAACTGGAAAAAGTGTTCGCCAGCCACGGCATCACCCGGATCGCCGCGCTGGGCCTGCCGCTCGATCCCAACCAGCACCAGGCGATGCTCGAAGTGCCCACCAATGATGCCGAACCCGGCACTATCGTGCAGGAATTGCAGGCGGGCTGGATGATCAAGGATCGCCTGCTGCGCGCGGCGATGGTCGCGGTGGCGAAGAAGCCGGACTAGGGCGCGAAGTCCAGCAGGGTTTCATAGCTATCCAGGGGCGGCGCGCCCGCCAACCGCGCACCGTGCCGGAGCAGAAAGGCATGGCGCACGATTTCGGCCTGCTGCTCGATGCCGTAGCGTTCGAGCGGCACGCCCGGCCGCAAGACATAATCATAGCGGCACCACGGGTGGCGGCGCAGGACGAGATACCAGCGCCCGTGCCTCTGCGCCTGCCAGACGTGCACCATCTCGTGGATGAAGTGGCCCTGCAAAGCGAGCCTGGCCGCGGCGAAATCGTCGCAGTAATGCGCGGCCAGCGGGTGGAAGTGCAGGTGCCCCATCGGCGCCATGGTCACGCTCGCCGGATGCAGGGGGAAGAACTTGCGCCGCCGGACGGTGACGCGATCGTAATCAATCGCTTCGCCGAAGACGCTGCGGGCCAGCGCCACCTCGCCTTGCGTCAGCCGGCGGACGCCGCCGACCGGACAGGCCGGCGGCGGTGCGTCGTGGGGCACTCCTGCCATCGCCTGTCCGCTCAGCCGCGCGATCAGCGCTCTTCACCCGCGGCGCGCACTTCGGCCTCGAACACCTGCGTGGTGCCGCCCGACATGGTCAGCGTGACCTTGACCTTGTCGCCCGGTTTCCATGTCGCCGGCGGTTCCATCGCCATCACATGCAGCGCGCCGGGCTTGAATTCGACCTTCTTGCCCTTGGTCAGCGAGATGGGGAGAGCCTCCATCATCTGCATCTTGCCATCCCACTCGCCATATTCGTGCATCATCGTCATGCCCGCGCCCTCGACCTCGGCCTTGCGAATGGTAAGGCCCTGTTCGCCCTGATAGTCGAGATCGAAATAGACCGCTGCCGGATTGCCTGCGACCGGTGCAAGCACCAGGCGGGCGTTGCTGATGGTCATGCCCGGCACCTGGCCAGCCACGGCCTCGCTTGCCGGTGCCTCGGCCTCGCCGCCGCAGGCTGCAAGGCCCAGCATCGCCGTCGCCACACCTGCCGCCAGCACGCCGCGCCGCATAACCCGTCCCGATGCATTTGTGATTGTCACGTGATGTTGCTCCCTTCTGGAATGGCCGAAAACTAGGCGCTCCCAAGTCTTGTGCCAAGCAAAACCGCACCTATATCGCACTCACAAACGAGCCGCCAAAGCGCTTTGCCGCTGCGTGGGAAGCGCGAAGGGTGGTGTCCAACAAACTTCCAGATGGATGGGGTAACAATGGGTAAAGTAATCGGTATCGACCTCGGCACCACCAATTCCTGCGTCGCCGTGATGGACGGCGGCAAGCCCAAGGTGATCGAGAATTCGGAAGGCGCGCGCACCACGCCCTCGATTGTCGCCTTCGCCAAGGATGGCGAGCGTCTGATTGGCCAGCCGGCCAAGCGGCAGGCAGTGACCAACCCTGACAACACCTTGTTTGCGATCAAGCGCCTGATCGGTCGCCGTTTCGACGATCCGCTGACCAAGAAGGATATGGAACTGGTCCCCTACAAGATCGTCAAGGGCAAGAACGGCGATGCCTGGGTCCATGCCGGCGGCGAAGATTACAGCCCCTCGCAGATTTCCGCCTTCATCCTGCAGAAGATGAAGGAAACCGCCGAAAGCTATCTGGGCGAAACCGTGACGCAGGCGGTCATCACCGTGCCTGCCTACTTCAACGATGCCCAGCGCCAGGCGACCAAGGACGCCGGGCAGATCGCCGGGCTTGAAGTGCTGCGGATCATCAACGAACCCACCGCCGCCGCGCTCGCCTATGGCCTGGACAAGGAAGACGGCAAGACCATCGCGGTCTATGACCTTGGCGGCGGCACCTTCGATATCTCGATCCTCGAAATCGGTGACGGCGTGTTCGAGGTGAAGTCGACCAACGGCGACACCTTCCTTGGCGGCGAAGACTTTGACAACGCGATCGTCGAGTTTCTGGCGGATTCCTTCAAGAAGAAGGAAGGCATGGATTTGAGGACCGACAAGCTCGCGCTCCAGCGGCTCAAGGAAGCGGCGGAAAAGGCCAAGATCGAACTGTCGAGCGCGGCGACGACCGAAATCAACCTGCCCTTCATCACCGCGCGCATGGAAGGCGGCACCACCACGCCGCTGCACCTCGTGGAAACGATCACCCGTGCCGATCTCGAAAAGATGGTCGATGGCCTGATCCAGCGCACGCTTGAACCCTGCAAGAAGGCGCTGGCGGATGCGGGCATCAGCAAGGATCAGGTCGACGAGGTGATCCTGGTGGGCGGCATGACCCGTATGCCCAAGGTGCGCGAAGTGGTGGAGCAGTTCTTCGGGGCCAAGCCGCATACCGGGGTGAACCCGGACGAAGTCGTTGCCATGGGTGCAGCGATCCAGGCCGGGGTGCTGCAAGGCGATGTCAAGGACGTGCTGCTGCTCGACGTGACCCCGCTTTCGCTCGGGATCGAGACGCTGGGCGGCGTGTTCACCCGCATGATCGACCGCAACACCACCATCCCGACCAAGAAGACCCAGACCTTTTCGACCGCCGAGGACAACCAGAACGCGGTGACGATCAAGGTCTATCAGGGCGAGCGCGAGATGGCGGCAGACAACAAGCTGCTCGGCAATTTCGACCTGATCGGCATTCCTCCCGCGCCGCGCGGTGTGCCGCAAATCGAAGTCACTTTCGATATCGACGCCAACGGCATTGTCTCGGTCTCGGCCAAGGACAAGGGCACCGGCAAGGAGCAGACGATCAGGATTCAGGCCTCGGGCGGTCTGAGCGAATCCGACATCGAGCAGATGGTCAAGGATGCCGAAAAGTTCGCCGAGGAGGACAAGAAGCGCCGGGCCGCTGCCGAAGCGCGCAACCAGGCTGACAGCCTCGTGCACGCGACCGAAAAGCAGCTCTCCGAACACGGTGACAAGATCGACGCGGCCACCAAGAGCGATGTCGAGGCGGCGATTGCCGCGGTCAAGACCGCGCTGGATGGCGGCGATGCCGATGACATCAACGCCAAGGCGCAGGCGCTGACCGAGGCAGCGATGAAGATGGGCCAGCAGATCTACGAAAGCCAGCAGGCCGCCGGGCCGGACGCTGCTGCCGGGACTGCCGGCGAAGCGGCCGCCGAAGAGGAGGTCGTCGATGCCGAATTCTCGGAGGTCGACGAAGACAAGAAGGGCTAAGCGATCAACCTGAGCATCCCCCCGTCATGCCCGCCTGCGCGGGGTGGCGGGGGGCAAGGAAGGCTGAACAATGGCCACCCAGACCGATTACTACGAGACGCTCGAAGTCTCCCGCGATGCCGATGGCGCGACCCTCAAAAGCGCCTATCGCAAGCTGGCGATGAAGTATCACCCGGACCGCAACCCGGGCGATCCAACCTGCGAGGCGAAGTTCAAGGCGATCAACGAGGCCTATGATTGCCTGAAGGATCCGCACAAGCGCGCCGCCTATGACCGCTACGGTCACCAGGCCTTCACGCAAGGCATGAACGGTGGGGGTGGTGGCCCCTTCGGCGGCGGCCGGGGCGATTTTGCCGATATCGGCGACATCTTCGAGACGATCTTCGGCAGCGCCTTTGGCGGCGGCGGCCAGCGTCAGCACAGCCGGCGCGGCGCGGACCTGCGCTATGACATGCAACTCACGCTCGAAGAGGCGTTCCGCGGCAAATCGACCGAAATCGAAATCGAGGTCTCGCAATCCTGCGGCGCCTGCGATGGCACCGGCGCCACCCCGGGCACCGCAGAACGCCAGTGCAACCTGTGCCATGGCATGGGCAGCGTGCGCGCCAAGCAGGGCCTGTTCGTGATTGAGCGGCCGTGCCCCACCTGCAACGGGCGCGGCAGCGTGATCGAGAACCCCTGCCGTGAATGTCGCGGAGAAGGGCGGGTCGATCGGGTGCAGGCACTGAAGGTCGATATTCCCGCAGGGGTCGATACCGGCACCCGCATCCGCCTGGCCGGCAAGGGCGAGGCGGGGCAGCGCGGGGCACCTCCGGGCGATCTCTACATCTTCCTGCATGTCAAGGAACATCCCGTTTTCGCGCGAGAAGGCACCACCTTGATGACCCGCGTGCCGGTTAGCTTCACCACCGCGGCGCTGGGCGGCTGTGTCGAAATCCCCGATCTTGATGGCTCGACCAACCGGCTGGAGATTCCCGCCGGCATCCAGTCGGGCAAGCAGTTGCGCGTGCGCGGCGGCGGGATGCCGGTGCTGCAAGGGCGCGGGCGCGGCGATCTGGTGGTCGAGATCGCGGTGGAAACGCCCACCAAGCTCTCACGCCGCCAGAGGGAAATCCTCGAGGAATTCCGCGCCACCGAAACCGGCGAGGAATGCCCCGAAAGCCGCAGCTTCTTTGACAAGCTGAAAGACGTTTTCGGGAGCTAGGCGATGGGCGGCGCGGCCTTCGCAGGGTCCGCGAAGGACGCCGCGCTTGCTGCCTTCGCTGGTGGAGATCCGGATGCCCCGGGGCTGCTCCTGGCAGCCTTGCGCACCCACCCCAACGATGGGCCGCTGTTGATCGCGGCCGCCGCTGCACTGCTGCGCGCGGGAGCCGATCATCCGCTTGCGGGGCTGGAAACGGTGCTTGCCCGCGCGCCCGACTGGATCGAAGGTCACAAGGCGCTCGTGCGGCTCAAGGTTGAAGCGGGCGATCCCGAACCCTTCGCCGTGATCGAGGCAGCACTCCGCCGCCTGCCGCGCCATGCTCGTCTTTGGCTTGCCTATCTTGGCCTGCTTGGCGGGGCCGGACGGCACGGCGAAGCGGCCGATCATGCTGCCCGCCTGCGCCGCGCGATTGCCGACCTGCCCGGTCTGCGATTGATCGAGGCTCGCCATCGCGGCTTTGCCGGCGAGAGCGAAGCCGCCGCGGCGCTGCTGGCCAGTGTGCCTGCCGACCACCCCGAACGCGACTACGAAGCGGCGCGCAACGCGCTGCGCCAGGATGATCTTGCCACGGCCGCCGCCATGATCGAGCGCGCGCTTGCGGCGGAGCCGGCAGACATGCGCGTCTGGGCATTGGCGGAGCTGTGCTGGCGGCGGGCGGGCCATCCGAACCATGACTGGCTGGTGCCGGGCGAGGCGCTGTTCCGGCAATGCCAACTGGGGCTGAGTGAAACCGAGCTGGCCGAACTTGCCGAAGTCTTGCGCATGCTGCACGTCGGGCAATCGGCGCCGCTCGGGCAAAGCGTCGAGGGCGGAACCCAGACCTATGGCCACCTTCATCTGCGCCGCGATCCTGCCATCGGGCGGCTGT
>JBKBOH010000010.1:0-64561 GCA_046294975.1 Erythrobacter sp.
GGATCATCGTCGCCCCGCGCCTGCGCGAGGCGACCGAGCGGCTGGGCGATGCGCTCACCATCCCGCAATTCCTCGCCAACCGCTTCCCTGACAGCGGCACCACGCTGCGGGTGGTTTCGGCGGTGATCATCGTCGGGTTCTTCACGGTCTACACCGCCAGCGGCATGGTCGGCGGGGGCAAGCTGTTCGCCACCGCCTTTGCCGGACTGCTGCCCGCAACCGGCCTGTCCGATTACATGCTCGGCATCCTCGTCACCGCCGGGATCGTGCTGATTTATACCACGATCGGCGGTTTTCTGGCCGTCAGCCTGACCGATTTCGTGCAAGGGGTGATCATGATGACGGCGCTGGTGGTGATGCCGCTGGTGATCTTATTCGGCAGCGATGCGACCGTCCAACTTTCCGCCGTGCCACAGCAAGGCTTCCTCAGTTTCACGCAGGGCGCGAGCCTGGTCGGCATCCTCAGCGCGGTAACCTGGGGCCTGGGCTATTTCGGCCAGCCGCACATCATCGTGCGCTTCATGGCGATTGACCGGGTGGAAAATATCCGCCGCGCCGGGATCATCGGCATGACCTGGATGGTGATCTCGCTCGCGGGCGCAGTGGCGGTGGGGCTGCTGGGCCGCGCCTATGCGGAAGGCAACGCGCTGGTGGTCGAGGATCCCGAAACGATCTTTATCATCCTGTCGCAGCTGCTGTTCCACCCGGCGGTGACGGGCTTCCTTTATGCCGCGCTGCTGGCCGCGATCATGAGCACGATTTCCGCACAGCTGCTGGTGTCCTCCTCCTCGCTGACCGAGGACTTCTACCGCCTGTTCCTGCGCCGCAACGCCTCCGAGCGCGAGGCGGTGCGGATCGGACGGGCCAGCGTCGCGCTGGTTGCGGGTGCGGCGCTGTGGATCGCGGCCGATCCGCAGAGCGAAGTGCTCGGCCTGGTCGCCAATGCCTGGGCGGGGTTCGGCGCGGCGTTCGGCCCGCTGATCCTGCTGGCGCTGATCTGGGAACGGATGACCGGCGCGGGCGCGGTGGCCGGGCTGGTAACCGGCGCGGGCGTGGTGGCGGGATGGATCGCGCTGGGCTGGAACGCCGAATTTCTGGGCGGCCCCGGGCTTTACGAGATCGTCCCCGGCTTCGTTGCGGCGATGGCGGCCATCGTGGTGGTGAGCCTGCTGACTGGCCCGCGCAGCACCAACGTGCAAGCCTGACCTTCCCCTTCCCCGCAATCGGGCGCATAAGGGCGTGGCGGGGGCAACGGCATGGACACATCAGCACAAGCGACCATCACCGCGCCCAGAGTGACAGGACTGGGCGGGGTATCCTACGTCGTGCGCGATCCTGAGGCGACGCGCGCATGGTATCGCGATACGCTCGGCATCGACGGCGCTTACGGCCCGCAATTGGCCTGGGCCGACGAGCCGAAACAGCACCCCTATTCGCTGGTCAGCCACTTTGCCGACGATGAATATATCAAGCCCGGCAAGGGTGGCTTCATGATCAACCTGCGCGTCAATGACTGCGATGGCTTTGTCGCCATGCTCAAGGCCAAGGGTGTCGACATCCTCGGGCAGGCGGACGAGGGCTATGGCAAGTTTGCGTGGCTGCTCGATCCCGACGGGGTGAAGATCGAATTGTGGGAACAGGTCGCCGACCAGCTGCCCGAGGGCGATCCCCGGACTCTGCTGTAAGAATTGCTTAAGCAACTTTGTTACCGGCCCGCAAACCATTCCTGCGCGATAACCCTTAAGCATGATGACCAGGGTTCTTTTGCGCCGAACGATTCTGCTGGCAGGCGCGCTGGCACTGACGGGCTGCGGCTCGCTGATCCCGGGCGGCGGCAGCGGCGCGGCGCCGGGCAGCGCGAGCGCCTCGGCCGGCGCACCGGCCCGTCCTGCCATGCGCGTCAGCTCAGCCCCGCAGAGCTATGCCGCCAACATCGAAGAACGCGGCTGCCTTGCCGATCTCGGCGCGAGCGGTGCGCGGTTCGAGCGCCTGCCCGATACCTATGCCGCGCCCGGGTGCAACAAGCTGGGCACGGTGCAATTGTCCGCGCTGGCGGGGGATCGTTCGACCTTCGGGGTAAGCAATCTCGGCCCGGTGCGCTGCGGGGTGGCCAAGGCCTTCGGCGACTGGGCACGCTTCGGGGTCGATCGCGCAGCGCGCCAGATCCTCGGCAGCCCGATTGCGCGAATCGAGACGATGGGCTCCTACGCCTGCCGCAAGGTGGCCGGGACCGAGCGCCTTTCGGCCCATGCCCGCGCCGAGGCGATCGATGTCTCCGGCTTTGTGCTGGCCGATGGCCGCCGGATCGCTCTAGAGCGCGACTGGCACGGGGGCGATGCGGCAACCCGCGAATTTCTGCGGGTCGTGCACAAGAGCGCGTGCAAGCGGTTCGGCACGGTACTCGGCCCGCAATACAACGCCGCGCACGCGGACCATTTCCATCTGGAAGGCACCGGCCCGAAATTCTGCCGCTGAGACGGGCCGCCGGGGCAACCTGCCGCGCCGCCTGACCTGCGTCACAAGAAGGCGATGACCCCGGCAACTGAGCAAGCAGTGCCGGGGCCGCCCGGGGGTACCGGCCCGTTATCAATCCAGCACCTCGCCAGCAGGGGCCGCGGCGTGGGCCTTGCCGACGGATGTGCCTTCGCGCGGGAACCCAGGGTTCGCGTCAGGCCCGCAATTTCGGTTCAAGCTTGGCTTCGAGCCGCAGCCGCACCGCCTCGGCCGCGTGGCGTGCGCCCAGCTTGTTCATCATGTTGGCGCGGTGGATTTCCACCGTGCGGGGGCTGATTTCCAGTTCGCGCGCGATGGCCTTGTTGCTGCTGCCTTCAGCCAGCCAGTCGAGCACTTCGCGCTCGCGCGCCGACAGGGTCGAGATGCGATCCCGCGCCTCGATCATGCGGCGGCGTGCGGCACCGAACTGTTCGGCCTCCTTGCTGATGCGGGTGAGGCAGCGGGTGAACCGTTCCGGATCGAGCGGGAGAGCAAGGTAATCGAGCGCGCCGGCCTTGATTGCATCGACGATGCGGCCCGGGCGCGGCTGCATGTCCACCGCAATTACCGGCAGCCAGATGCCAAGCCTGCCCAGCCGGTCAAGGATCATGGCCACCCCGCCTTCTTCCGCCGTATCACGCGCAATAATCAAGCCTTCGCGCGGCGGGTGGACGGCCAGCTCCGACAGATCGCCATAGACTTCGCAATGATGGCCCAGGGCAAACCCCACACGCGCCAGTTCGGCACGCTGGCGGCTGCACGAATCGATGATGTGGAGAGAGGCTTTGCGTGTCATGCCACGATGACTGCGCCAGCCCTTTGGGCAATTCACGCAAGGTCAGCGCCGATCCGGAGGATTTACCGGGGCCGGACAAGGCCATATAATTGATTTTATATTATTATTTTACTCCGAAACGAACCTTGATTTGGCTCGCTCGCTAGCTGTCGTTCCCGAAGCTATAGGGGGGCAGCGAATGGAACGCCGCACGCAGCGCATCGCCCCAGCCCGATGAAATCTTCTTGAAATAGGGATCCTCGGCGGTCACCCGGTGTTCATGGGTGGCGGCAAAGGCATCCTTGCCGATCACCAGCAGATCGAGCGGCAGGCCAACCGACAGATTGGCCTTGAGCGTGGAATCGAAGCTCACCATCAACAGCTTGATCGCATCCTCGAAGCTCATGCTCCGTTCATAGCCGCGGATCAGGATCGGGCGGCCATATTTGGTCTCGCCGATCTGGAAGAACGGCGTGTCCCAGCTGGCCTCGATGAAGTTGCCTTCGGGATAGATCATGAACAGGCGCGGCTGCATCCCCGCGATCTGCCCGGCGAGAATCATGGTGGCGGTAAAGCGCCCCTTGCCGCTCTCGCCATTGGCGCGCTGCACCTCGTCGATGGTGGCGCGCAGCAACCGTCCGATTTCGGTCGCGACCTGAAACATGGTCGGCCCTTTGAGCAGGGTGTTCTCGCGCTCGGACGGGGCCTTGGTGCGTTCTTCCAGCTGGCTCACCACCGCCTGGGTGGTGGCAAGGTTGCCCGCGGTCAGCACCGCGATCATGCGCTCGCCCGGCACGCTCCAGTGGAACAGCTTGCGGAAGGTGGAGATGTTGTCGACGCCCGAATTGGTGCGGGTGTCGCTCATCAGCACCAGCCCCTTGTCGATCACCATGCCCACGCAATAGGTCATTCGTCGTCCTCTACTCCGGCCCGCTCGCGGCCGGTGCGCCCCCTAGCCCAAAGCCTCGGCCAGCGCAAAGCAGCGCGATTACTGACCTGCCTGGCTCTGCTGCCGCTTGCCCGGCTCTTGCGGCGCGATCGCCACGCCGACGCGCAGCACCTCGTCCATGCCGCCGAAGCTGATGCCGGTCACCGGCGCGGCCTCGCGGTAATCGCTGCCCGTGGCGACGCGGACATAGCGCGGATCGGGGCTGATGCCGTTCGAGACATCGAAGCCGACCCAGCCCAGCCCCTCGACATGGGCTTCGGCCCAGGCGTGGGTGGCCTCCTGCTCGATGCGGTCGTCCATCATCAGGTAGCCGCTGACATAGCGCGCCGGGATCCCGCTCGCCCGCGCTGCACCGATAAAGATATGGGCATGGTCCTGGCACACGCCGCAGCCCTGCTGGGCCGCCTCCTCGGCGGTGGTGGCCGCATGGGTGCGCCCCGTGGCATAGGCGATGCGTTCACGGATCTGGCCCGCAAGCGAATGAAGGAAATCAAGCGGCGCCTCCCCGGCCGACCCCGGCACCTCGCGCAGCAGGGCGCGCAATCGCGGCCCCGGACGGGTGAGTGGGGTCTGGCGCAAAAAACTCCACAAGGGCAGGTGGCCCGAATGCCGGCCGATCACCCCGGCATTGTCCTCGGTCTCGACGATCCCCTCGCAGGTCACCCTCACCTCGCGCGCGCCCGGTTCGACCCCGATCAGCGTGACGTGGTTGCAGTGCTGGTCGTCATATTCCAGCTGGGCATGGGCGTTTTCGAAGGTCATGCGCCAGGCGATGATGCGCTGGCCCTGCGTTGCCTTGGGGGTCAGCCGCAGCCGCTGGAGCGCGTGCATCACCGGTTCGCCGAAGGCGTAGTGGGTGGTGTGCCGGATGGCGAGGGTCAAGGTGCTCATGCCAGAAACCGGTAATCTTCAGCGATCGCCTGCGCGATGGCGGCGTTGCGGACGAGGAAATCGACGAGGAATTCGTGCAGGCCCTGCTCGAAGATCTGGTCGACCGTGAGGTTGCTGATGCGGCTGTCGGCCTCGCGCATCAGCGCGTTGCAGCGCCCCTCGGCGCCGTGCATGCGCGCCAGTGCCGCAAGGTTTTCGCGCAGCGCGCCGCGGCAATAGGCGAGGCTCCTCGGGAAGCGCTCGTCGAGCACCAGGAATTCGACGATGCCGCGCGCCTCGATCTGCCCGGCGTTGAGCCACGCATAGGCCCGCGCCCCCGCGACCGAGCGCAGCACCTGTTCCCACTGCCCGGTATCGAGGCTCGATCCGACATAGGCCAGCGAGGGCAGCAGCAGGAAATACTTCATGTCGAGAATGCGCGCGGTGGAATCGGCGCGTTCGATGAAGGTGCCCGCGCGGCTGAAATGATAGCCCTCGTCGCGCAGGATCGATCCGTCGAAGGCCCCGTGAACCTGGGTGCCCGCGCGCCGAATCGCCGCCAGCACCTCGCTCACCATGGTCGGCCCCACAGGCCGCGTGAGCAGCTTGGCAAGCTTCAGCCAGTTGGTGTTGACCGCTTCCCACACGTCCGAGGAAATGTTGATGCGGGCCGCCCGCGCGTTCGCTCGCACCGCGCCGAACATCGCGCGGACATTGCCGGGATTGGACGAGCCGCGCAGCACGAAATTCCACACCTGCAGCCCGTCATAGCCGTCATGCGCGGCCTCATAGGCGCGGCTCAGCCCGAGCGTGGCGATCACCGAGCGCCATTCGGCCTCGGCGGCGACAATATCGCGGGTCAGCGCCATGCGGAGCGCCGCTTCGAGCAGGCGCGCGGTGTTCTCGGCCCGTTCGAGATAGCGGAACATCCAGAACAGGCTGTTGGCGGTGCGGCCTAGCATTGCACGTCCCCCACCATCAGTCCTTGAGCACCCAGGTATCCTTGGTGCCGCCCCCTTGCGAGGAATTGACCACCAGCGATCCCTGCTTGAGCGCCACGCGTGTCAGCCCGCCGGGTGTGATATCAATGCCTTGGGGACTGACCAGCACGAAGGGCCTGAGATCGACATGGCGGGGGACAAGGCCCTTGGCGGTGTAGATCGGGCAGGTCGACAAGGCGAGCGTGGGCTGGGCGATGTAATTTTCGGGCTTGGCCACCAGCTTTTCGCGGAAAAGCGCAATCTCGCGCTTGGACGAGGTCGGCCCGATCAGCATCCCGTAACCGCCCGAGCCGTGGACTTCTTTCACCACCAGTTCGGCCAGGTTGTCGAGCACATAGGCGAGGCTGTCCTTGTCGGCGCAGCGCCAGGTCTGCACATTGGGCAGCAGCGGCCGCTCGCCGGTGTAGAACTCGACGATTTCGGGCATGAAGGAATAGATGGCCTTGTCGTCCGCCACCCCCGTGCCCGGCGCATTGGCGATGGTGATGCCGCCCGCGCGATAGACATCCATGATCCCCGGCACGCCGAGCACAGAATCAGGGTTGAAGGTCAGCGGATCGAGGAAATCGTCATCGACCCGGCGATAGAGCACGTCAATCGGCTTGTAGCCGCGGGTGGTCCGCATCTGCACCCGCCCCTCGACCACGCGCAGGTCGCTGCCCTCGACCAGCTCGGCCCCCATCTGGTCGGCAAGAAACGCATGTTCGAAATAGGCCGAATTGTAGATCCCCGGCGTCAGCACCGCGACGGTGGGCTTGCCGCCGCCAAACGCGGGGGGAACACAGGCCGCAAGGCTGCGGGCGAGACGGCGCGGATAGTTGGACACGCTTTCCACCGCGATCCGGCTGAACAGATCGGGGAACATCGCCATCATCGTCTCGCGGTTCTCGAGCATGTAGGACACCCCCGAGGGCGTGCGCGCGTTGTCTTCGAGCACGAAGAACTCGTCCGGCCCGGTGCGAACCAGATCGATCCCGACGATATTGGTGTAGATCCCGCCCGGCGGGGTGAAGCCGACCATGTTGGCCAGCCACGCATCATTGCCGCGCAGCAGGCGTTCTGGCAGGCGGCCCGCGCGCACGATCTCCTGCCGGTGATAAAGATCATAGAGGAAGGAATTGAGCGCGCGCACCCGCTGCTCGATCCCGCGCGACAGGCGCCGCCATTCATTGGCGGTGATGATGCGCGGCACCATGTCGAACGGGATCAGCCGTTCTTCCGCCGCGTTCTCGCCATAGACGTTGAAGGTGATGCCGGTGCGGCGGAAGGTATCATCGGCCTCGCGGTTCTTGCGCCTGAGGAATTCGCCCGGCTGCTCGCCGAACCAGCGGCAATATTCGGCATAGGCCGGGCGGACTTTGCCCTCGCCATCGAACATTTCGTCGAAATTGCCGATACCCGCGCTCATTGACCCCCGCATGACCATTGGGTGCAATGCGTCATGTAACGGGGGTTTTACAAAAGGAAAGCGCTGGCGCGAGCCGGCGCAAGATCTTTGCGCGGGGCCTGTGTGCTAGCGGGTGGACTCAAGCTCGCCCAGCACCGCCATGATAGCTTGCGGATCATAGGTAAAGCCGATGTGGGTGCAGCGCAGGGCAATCGCGCGATCGCGTTCGCCCGGGCGGCCGGCGGCGCAGCGCGGGGCGATCACCCCGTCATTGGCGCTCCACAGGGCAACGGTTTCCACCGGCGGCTTGGCGGCCAGATCGGTCGCGATCGGCGGGGCATCGACCGAATGGCCGGTGATGAACTGGTAGGCGCGCCAGACATTGTTGGCGCGCGGGCTGCCGGAGAACGGCGAGCCCATGGTGATGACCTTGGCCACGGCATCGGGCTGGCGCTTGGCCAGCTCGCGCGCGAACAGGCCGCCAAGGCTCCAGCCGAGCAGCACAACGGGACGTCCGTGGCGCGCATGGAGATCAGCGAGCCGGGCTTCGAGAAACGCGAACCGCTCCGCGTCCGGACCCCAGTTGAAGCCCAGCCCCCAGCGCTTGGTGCTGTGGCCCGCCGCTTCGAGCTGGTGTGCAAGATAGCGCATCCGCACCGGATGGGTGGCAAAGCCGGGCAGGATCATCACCATCTGCGGATTGGCCGTCAGCGGGATGTCGAGCTTGCGGCGCGGACGGCACAGCGGTTCGAGCAGCGCCTGCGCCTCGCCCAGCATCCGCACCAGTTTAGGCTTGCCCGCCTCGTATTCCGAGGGGATCTCCTCGCGGGCCAGAGCAACCCGGCGCGCGAAGGCTGAGGCGGCATAGGCCTGCCGCGCCTGCGCGCCGACGCTGGCCGCCGCCGCCAGCAGCGGAGCGGGCAGGCGCCCGGGTTCAAGAGCGATGCGCGGCTGAATCATGCCGCGCACCAAGCCAGATTCGGCATGAATGTTCAATGAATTGTAACCGGCGTAACAATTTCGACATATTTTGCGGCGCCGGCCGCGGTTGCGGTTGCGGTTATTTGGCCGGACAATCGCCCACCCGTTCATGCCTGGCGGTGAAGGTCATCTTGCCCTCGCCCATTTCCGGCACCTGCATCGCCATGGTGGCGGTGAATTCGGAACTGGTGGGCGTGACGGTGCCCTCCATCGCCATGCGCGCATCGCCCTCGGGGGTCTTGCATACCATCACCGCGTCCATCTTGCCGTTGGCGAGGTTGAAGCTGTCATAGGAGCACTCGCCGTTCTGGCCGCGCTTCATCATTTCCTCGAAGCCCTTCTCGACTTCTTGCTCGGTCAGGCAATATTCGGTGGTGGTGGTCATCCCCGCGCCGTGGCCCTTCATTTCGGGCGGCATGCCGGGGATCTCCATGCCGGTCATGGTGATGACGGCCTTGTACTGGCCCGGCTCGGGCCTCAGCCCCTCGGCCTCGGCCTTCTTCGCGGCTTCCTTCATGCTCACTTCTCCGTTGCCGTCGGCATCGGCATTCCCGCCGCCCGAACAGCCCGCCAGCAAGACGGCCCCGAGGCTTGCGATGATAGTGATGCGCTTCATGTCATTTCCTCCCCTCGATGGCCGCGGCGGCGGCATTTCTCGTCAGCCATCATAACCCAATGCGCCGCAATCGGGGCACGAAAACACCGGACCAGTCTACTCCCGCAACCCAGATGTAGAGATAATCGGGCACGGCACCGCTAGCGACATCATCGACCCGCTACATGACCTTGACGATCAGCGCGCGCCCCGTCTTGCGGTTTTCGGGGGTGGTCGTGTCGAACAAACGCACCGCATCGCCGATCCTGTTTCTGAGCGGCTCATAACTATTTCCGACAGAGCTGTTGTTCCATGCAGCCAACAGATCGGCATAGACCATGGCCTCGACCGCATTGGTCAATGCTGGCACTTCAAGCCCGTGGATCCGCACCAGATGCAGCCGGATTTCTGGGTTGGTCGATTGCCACAGGTTGAGGTTGTCGGGCGTACCGCCCAATGCCAGCTGCATGAAGCGCGCGCCGTCGGGCAACATCGGCCCGACCGCGCGCGGCCTGCCGTCGAGCACGACAGGAACCGGCGCGGTTGCGCGGGACAGCTGCTGCAGCAAGGCCATGCCCTCGGGCGGCATCACAGGTGCGCCGTATTCTTTACGGTTTGCCAATAGCGCCTTGAGGATCACGGCAGCCTCGTCGGCATCGATGCCAGGGGTAGGGATGCTTTGCTCCATCGCCGCCGCCGCTGGCCCGCTGAAGGCGGGCGGAGTCGACTGGGCCATGGCCGAAACCGGAGCCAGCACCAGCAGACCGGCGGCAAAGCAAGCGTAACTGCGAAACATCGGCAATCCTCGCGGCGCGGCCCCGTGCCGCACCATATCACCGCCGCCAATCGCCGCAAGCCGCCTTGCACGTCCCTGCTTTGTTCCCCATAGAGACCGCATGGCCGAACTCGTGATCCGCCGCGGACTGGACGAGCCCGAAACGGGCGCGGACTTCACCCCGCACCGCCCCCAGCGGCCCGACAAGTCGATGGGCGGCATTCCGTTCAAGCTGGTGTCGGACTACGAGCCGGCGGGCGACCAGCCGACCGCGATCGCGGAACTCACCCAAAGCGCGCTGGCGGGCGAGAAGACGCAGGTGCTGCTGGGCGTCACCGGCTCGGGCAAGACCTTCACCATGGCCAAGGTGATCGAGACGCTCCAGCGCCCGGCCCTGATCCTTGCCCCCAACAAGATCCTTGCCGCCCAGCTTTACGGCGAATTCAAGAGCTTCTTCCCCGAAAACGCGGTCGAATATTTCGTCTCCTACTACGACTACTACCAGCCCGAAGCCTACGTCCCGCGCTCCGACACCTACATCGAGAAGGAATCGAGCGTGAACGAGGCGATCGACCGGATGCGCCACTCGGCCACCCGCGCGCTGCTCGAACGGGACGACGTGATCATCGTCGCCTCGGTCTCGTGCCTCTACGGGATCGGCTCGGTGGAAACCTATTCGGCGATGATTTTCGATATCAGGGTGGGCGAAGTCGTCGACCAGCGCGAGCTGATCCGCAAGCTGGTCGCGCTGCAATACAAGCGCAACGATGCCGCCTTCACCCGCGGCTGCTTCCGGGTGCGCGGCGACAGCCTCGAAATCTTCCCCTCGCACTATGAAGACATGGCCTGGCGGGTGAGCTTTTTCGGAGACGAGATCGAGGCGATCAGCGAATTCGATCCGCTCACCGGCAGCAGGGGGGCGGCGCTGGAGAAGGTGCGCGTTTACGCCAATTCGCACTATGTGACGCCGGGGCCGACAATGAAGCAGGCGATGGCGGCGATCAGGTTCGAGCTGGAGGAGAGGCTCAAGGAGTTGGAGGCCGAGGGCAAGCTGCTCGAACGCCAGCGGCTGGAACAGCGCACCCATTTCGATCTGGAAATGATCGCGGCGACGGGTTCGTGCGCCGGGATCGAAAACTACAGCCGCTTTCTCACCGGGCGGTTGCCGGGCGAACCCCCGCCGACTTTGTTCGAATACCTGCCCGAAAACGCGCTGCTGTTCGTCGATGAAAGCCACCAGACCATACCCCAGATCGGCGCGATGGCGCGCGGCGATCATCGCCGCAAGCTGACGCTCGCCGAATATGGCTTCCGCCTGCCCTCGTGCATCGACAACCGCCCCTTGCGCTTCAACGAATGGGACGCGATGCGCCCGCAGACCATTTGCGTTTCGGCGACGCCCGGCAGCTGGGAAATGGAACAGACCGGCGGCGTGTTTGCCGAACAGGTGATCCGCCCCACCGGCCTGATCGACCCTCCCGTCATCATCCGTCCGGTCGAGGATCAGGTGCAGGACTGCATCACCGAGTGCAAGGCGACCGCCGCGAAAGGTTATCGCACCCTCGTCACCACCCTCACCAAGCGCATGGCCGAAGACCTCACCGAATTCATGCACGAGGCGGGCGTGCGCGTGCGCTACATGCACTCGGATGTGGAAACGCTCGAACGCATCGAGCTGATCCGCGATCTGCGCCTCGGGGTCTATGACGTGCTGGTGGGCATCAACCTGCTGCGCGAAGGGCTCGACATTCCCGAATGCGGGCTGGTGTGCATTCTCGATGCCGACAAGGAGGGCTTCCTGCGTTCGGAAACCTCGTTGATCCAGACCATCGGCCGGGCGGCGCGCAATGTCGATGGCCGGGTGATCCTCTATGCCGACCGCGTCACCGGCAGCATGGAACGCGCGCTCGCCGAAACCGACCGCCGCCGCGCCAAGCAGCAGGCGTTCAACCAAGAACACGGCATCACCCCGCAGACCATCAAGCGCCACATCCACGATATCGTCGCGCACACGGCGGCGCAGGATTCGGTGCTGGTGGGCACCGGCGACGAGGCGCGCAACAACCTCGTCGGGCACAATCTGCGCGCCTATATCGAGGACCTGGAAAAGCGCATGCGCGCGGCGGCGGCCAATCTCGAGTTCGAGGAGGCCGGGCGACTGCGCGATGAAATCCGGCGGCTGGAAGCCGATGAACTCGGCATGCCCGATGGGGCCTCGGGCAGCGCAGCGGTAGGCCAACAAAAGCGCGCGCCGATCGTGGGGCGCAGCAACGAAGGCAAGCCGGGGACGCGCAAGACGCGCTATGGCAAGACGCGCTACAAGCGAATGGGTGGGAAGCCTTAGGTGCACCCCTTGAACGCCGCCCGCATCCCTGCCACTCCCCTCGTCCCATGAAGGCCCGATTCCTTGGCGTGTTCGGCGCGGTCAGCGCGCTTACCCTTACCGCCCCCATCGTCGCGCAGGACACGCCCAAGGTTAAGGCGGCCAAGTCCGCGCCCGCCGCTGCGCCCGCGGCGCAGGTGAGAAGCCGTGACCTCGTCGGCACTTTCGGCGGGCAGCGCATCGCCTACCGCGCGACCATCGCCGACACGATCCTCACCAGCGAGGACGGCAAGGCGGAAGCGGTGATCGTCACCACCTCCTATGTGAAGATCGCCGCGATCAACCAATGGATGCGCGAAACGCTGGGCTACAAGAGCGACCGCACCTATCAGTCGATCGGCAATGTCGGCAGCCAGTGGGACTGGTCGCTCGGCAGCGGTCGGGGGCGGCAGGCCTATCTCAACATCGCCCCGCTGATCGGGCAGGCGATGCGCCAGAACAGCGGGCTGCGCCTGTTCAACGCGCAAGGATATTACGATTTCGCCACGCCCTTCTTCGGCGCGGAATATTCCCTGAAGCGCACCGGCATCCCGCAGGAGCGGATCACCTGGAAATATTACCATGCGGGCCACATGATGTATGTCCGCGACGAGGACCAGGCCAGGCTTTCGGCCGATCTGCGCGAATTTATCAGGGCGCGGTGATGCGGAGAGCGTTTCTTGCCGGATCGATCATGCTGGCGGCGGCGCTGGTGCTGCCCGCGTGCAAGCCCCCGCCCACCGATGCCGGCAGCGCGCGCGCGGCCAATCTGCCGGTGTGGCCCGGGCCGTCACGCCCGATCGCCTCGCCCGATACCACCGGCGCAGTGTGGGCGGCCAGCGGCGGGCCGCTGCGGCTGGTCTATGGGGTTCCCGGCCAGCCGGTGTTGCTGGCCTTGCAATGCGAAGGCGCGGGCACACCGGCCGCGCGGCTCAGGATCACCCGTCATGCTCCCGCCGATCGCGGCGCGGGCGCGCTGCTGGCGCTGATCGGGAATGGCGCGATCGGCCGCTTCCCTGTCGATGCCACCCGGGTGCGCGGGCAACTGGTATGGCAGGGTGAATTTCCGGCGCTGGCGGCGGGATGGGACGCGTTCAAAGGCCCGCTGGAGGCGACCGCGACGGTGCCGGGTGGGGGGCTGGTGCAGCTCAATCCAAGCCCGCTGCCGTTCGATCTGGTGACGCAGTGCCGGGGCGCGGGCCAGCCGGCGCCGCTGCCGCAACTGGTTCCGGTCGAAGAGCCCCGGATCGAGCGGTCAGCGGCCCGCTGACGCTCTTGCCGCCAGCAATTCCGGCGTCAGCACCTGCGGCAGCTGCTCCGGCGCGCGCGCACCGGGGGCATACCACAGGTAGAGCGGCACGCCCGCCGCGCCCTGCTCGGCGAGGAAGGCGGTTATGCCCTCGTCGCGCACCGTCCAGTCGCCGACCATCGTCACCACGCCGGCTTGCGCGAAGGCGTCGCGCACGCTTTCGCGCTCGATCGCGGCGGCTTCGTTGACCTTGCAGGTCACGCACCAGTCGGCGGTGAACCACACGAACACCGGCTTGCCCGACGCGCGCGCCTCGGCCAGTGCCGCGCGGCTGAAGGCAAGCGGCGCGTGGATGCTCTGCTTCGCATCTGCCCCCTTGGCCTGGTAGACATTGGGCAGCGCGATCAGGGCAAAGGCGAGAAACGGCGCGGCAACGAGTCCGAAGGCGGGCCACGCCATCTTGCCCGCTTGCTGGAGCCGGCCCACCACCCACAACGCGATCAGCACGCCCGCCACCAGCACCAGCGCGATCAGGCCGAAGGGACGCCCGCCAAGCTGCGCGGTGAGCCACACCAGCGCCAGCGCCGTCAGCCCCATCGGGATCGCCATGCTGCGCCGGAACCGCTCCATCCACGCGCCGGGTCTCGGCAACATCCGCCGCAGCGGCGGGACAAAGCCGAGCAGCAGAAAGGGCAGCGCCAGTCCCAGCCCGAGGCAGGCGAACAGCACCAGCGCCTGCGCCGTCGGCAGCAGCAGCGCCGCGCCCAGCGCCGCCGCCATGAACGGCCCCGTGCAGGGCGTGGCGACGAAGGCGGCGAGCAACCCGGTGGCGAAGGCCCCCATGCGCTCTGCGCCCCGATTGATCGACAGTGAGGGCAGTTCGAACAGGCCGGCAAGATTGGCGGCAATCGCGGCCGCCAGCACCAGCAGCACGACAACCACGCCCGGTTCCTGCAACTGGAACGCCCAGCCGACCTGCTCGCCCGCGGCGCGCAGCGCCAGCATCACCCCGCCCAGCGCGACGCAGGCGAGCACCACGCCGGCGGCATAGGCCAGCCCCTCGGCCCGCGCCTTGGCCTCGCTCTCGCCCGCCCGCGTAAGGCTGAGCGCCTTGAGGCTCAGGATCGGGAAGACGCAGGGCATGATGTTGAGCAGCAATCCGCCCGCCAGCGCGCCCAGCACCAGCGTCCAGAGCGGCGGAAGGGGCGCTTGTTGCGGCCCGGCGATCACCGCGCCGCCCGCGGGAATATCGGCCGGACGGGCCACGAACCGCACCCCCGCGCCATCGCCGAAGGCAAGGATGCCTTCGGTCATCGCCGGCGGCGGATCGCTCCAGCGGCCGATCGGCAGTTCGACTGTCACCATGTCGCCCAAGCGCCGGAAGGTCTGCGGCGCAGCCGGATTGCCAAGGTTCTGCTCGGCCAGAAACACATGAGGATCGGGCAGATCGACCCCGGCAGGCAGCGGAATCGCCAGCCGCACCATTTGACCACCGATCTCCAGCCGCGCCTCGGCATCGAGCAGCGGCGCGATGCTGGCCCGCCAGCGCGCAAAATCACCGCCCGGGCGCGCGGTCAGCACCGCGTCCTGCGGCACGCAGATCTGGTCGGTGCAGGCGAGATATTCAACGTAACCGGTGACGGGCGGAGCGCGCGCCGCGTCCGCGCCTGCCGGCACCTTGAGCGGCACCAGCACCGCATATTCGCCTTGGTAGACGTGGTTCATCAGCCCGCTGATGATCAGCCGCTGCGGCACCGGATAAAGCGGATCGCCCGCCTCCCAGCCCGGCGGCAGAGCGAGCCTCAGGCGCATCCCCTGCCCGGCATCGCCGGGGTTCGACCAATAGCCGTGCCATTCGCGCGACTTGGGCGTGAAGCGCAGCGCCAGCGTCTGTGTGCCTTTCACCGGCTCCGGATCGATGAACAGCGCAACCGCGATGTTCTCGTCGCCGTAAAGCGCCTTGCGCGGGCTTGCCGGCTGCGCCCACGCGGGCGCTGCCATCATCACACTTGCGAACAGCGCAAGCCAGAATGCAGCGAAGGAGCTGAACGGATGCGGGTTGGTTCTTGCGTGCAGCACGGGCTTGCCTCTAGGCTGGTCGCACCTGTTACGCAATCGGAGCCGACACGGTGACACAGCCTGCCCACGAAACCCGCGATCTGGTCATCCTCGGCGGAGGGCTGGTGGGCATGGCCCTCGCGCTGGCGGCGGCGAAAAAGGGGCTGTCCTCCCACGTGATCGACCGCGCCGATCCGGCCGAACTCACCGCCGAAGGCTTCGATGACCGCGCCACCGCGATCTCCACCGCGAGCTGGCACCTGTTCGAGAATATCGGCATCGCAGAAGGGCTTGAGGCATTCGCCTGCGACATTGCCGCGATCGCGGTGACCGACCAGAACAAGCCGGGGCGGCTCGATTTCGTCCCCGGCGAAGGCGATGGCACGCTCGGGCGGATGTTCCCCAACCGCCGCCTGCGGCTCGCCTTGTTCGAGGCCGCCGCAAAGGAGCCGCTGATCCATTGGGTTGCCAGAGCCAATGTCATCGAGCGCCAGAGGAGCGAATATGGCGTGGCCGCGGTGCTGGACGAGGGCACCAAGCTCAAGGGCCGGCTGATGATCGCCGCCGAGGGCCGCCAGTCGCCCACCCGCGACAGCGCGGGCATCACCATCGCCAAGTGGGATTACCACCACCGCGCGATCATCGCCGGGCTGACGCATGAACGGCCGCACGGCAATGTCGCATGGGAAATCTTCTACCCCGCCGGCCCCTTCGCGCTGCTGCCGCTGAACGATGATGGCGATGGCGCACACCGCTCTTCGCTGGTGTGGACCGTGTCGGAAGCAGACGGCGCGGCGGTGATGAAGCTGGGCGATCGCGCGTTTCTGGCCGAGGTCGAAAAGCGCATGGGCGGGGTGCTGGGCCGGGTGCTGAGCGTTGGCCAGCGCTCAAGCTATCCGCTCGGCTTCCACCACACTGCCCGGATCACCGCCGAACGTCTCGCGCTGGTCGGCGACAGCGCGCACGGCATCCACCCGATTGCCGGGCAGGGGCTGAACCTCGGCCTGCGCGATGTCGGCGCGCTGGTGGAGGTACTGGCCGAAGGCGCGCGGCTGGGGCTTGATCCGGGCGATCCGGAACTGCTCAAGCGTTACGAGAACTGGCGCGGGCTCGACAGCTTCATGGTTGCGCTGGCGACCGATGGCCTCACCCGCCTGTTCGGCGTGCCCGGCAGAACCGCGAGCGCGGTGCGCCGGCTCGGCATGGCGGCGGTGCAGCGCACCCCGCTGCTCAAGCGCTTCTTCATGGACGAGGCGCGCGGGGTGTCGGGCGATCTGCCGCAGCTGTTGAAGGCGTAATTTGGTGGCGACCGCTCTTGGTGCCGCCACCCTCCCTATCGCGCCGAAGCGATAAGACGCCTAATTCCCGACGATCAGCGGGCTGTTCAATTGCCGCACCGGATTGCCCGCTCCGTCGCGCAGGCCGCGCTGGTCGAGCACGGCGGCGGTTTCGATCACTTCGAGGGCTTCCATCGCCTTCTTGAAGCGTTCGGCATCCTCGATCCACGCGGCGGCCTTGCTGGCGCCGGGCATCCCCTTCACCTCGTCGATCGCGTTCTGGTAACGCCCCTGCTCCAGCGCCCAGCGCGCGCGCTCCAGCCGCCGTTCGGGCTGCGGCGAAGGCGTGCTTTCGCGGCGGAACACGAAGAGCTGCGAAATCTCGCGCTTGAAGGCTTCCCATGAAGGCCCCTGGCTGCCTTCGCGCAGCTGCGGCCCCAGCCCTTCGAGCCGCGCCACCAGCGCGTCGAGCCGCACCGGATCGCGCGAGAAGGTAATGATCGTGCTCACCGCATTGGGCCACTGGTCGCCAAACCGCAGGCGCAGCTGATCGGCAAGATAGCCAAGCTCGGCCCCGCGCTCGACCGCGCGGCGGGTGGCAAAGGCGATCAGCAGGCTTTCCGCGCGCGCGGCATTGCCGGCGGCGGCCTGGGCCTGGAGATCGAGCCGGGCAAGGCGCTGTTCGGCGGCGGCCAGGCGCTGTTCAAGCCCGCCCTGCTGCTCGGCGACCCGTTCGACCGCCGTTTCGGCCCGCGCATCCTCGATTGCTTGCGCCAGCGGGCTTGGCGAGGGCAAAAGCGCGGCGTCCACGGTCTTGCCAGGCCCGGCCACGGCCTCCACGCCGGAACGCGGGGCGCCGGCACGCTCGGGCTGGAGATTATACCACACCACCCAGCCGGCCAGCCCTCCGCCCGCCGCGAAAGCGAGCAATGCGACGAGCCAGATCGCGCGACCGGAAGACGGCTTGCGGCGGCTGCCAAACTGCGATGCGCCCGGTTGTGATGCCATGGTGATCCGCTTCTTGCGACCTTGTCGGCCAGATTACTTGCACAGTTCCCCGGCCATTTCCAGCAAAGCGGCCTCCTCGGCGCGGGCGGCGGTGTGGACAGCACCCCAGCCCTCACCTGCCGCCGCTGCGATGCGCGGCCCCAAAGCGGCGAGCGCGATCCGGCCACGCGCGAGGCCAAGCCGCGCGCACTCGGCGGCAAAGTGGCGCGCGGTGGCAGCGGAATGGAGCAGCACCAGCGCGTGGCCCGCGGCCAGCAGCGGCGCGGCCGGATCGAGCGGCAGCATGACGCTGCGATAGGCAATCACCGTGTCGAAGCTCACCCCGTCGGGAGCGCGGAGCGGCACATGCTCCTCGCCCGCCACGCGCAGCAGGCGGCAGGGGGCGGACACGGCATCGAGCACCTCCTGCAAAGCGCCGCTGCCAGCCAGCACCACGGTGAAGCCCGCGGCGCGCGCGGCCGCGGCGGTCGCCTCGCCCACGGCATAGACCGGCTTGCCGGCCAGCCGTGCGAGGTGTTCGCCGCCATGCAGGATCGCGTTGGCACTGCCGATCAGCAGGCCATCATAAAGCGCCGGGTCGGGGCAGTCCCACGCCACCGGGCGGATTTCCGACAGCGGCAGGCCGGTGATCGCAAGACCGAGCGCGCGAGCCTTGTCGAGCGTTGCGGACAGCCCCGGCTCGGGCCTGAGCGCGATGCAGGCGCGGCTCATCTTCCGGTGAAATGCCGAGTGATGGCCGGCGTGGCGCGCGCGAGCAAATCGGCGGCAAGCGCGCTGACCGGGGCGTGATCGCCGGGCGCGAAGGTGGCGCTGGCATCGACCCGCTCGGCCCCGTCAGGGCTGAACAGCGCGGCGCGCATTTGAAGCGCCTCGCCAGCCCATCGGCACAGCACCGCGACCGGCGAATGGCAGGTGCCGCCGAGCGCCACAAGCAAGGCTCGCTCGGCCTCCAGTTCGGCACGGGTCGGCGCGTGGTCGATCGCGGCGAGCAGCGCCGTTGTGGCTGCATCATCGGCGCGGCATTCGATCGCGATCACGCCTTGGGCTGCGGCCGGAATCCATTCCATCACGTCGAGCGGGATGCCGACATCGCTTTGCCCCAGCCGCTCAAGTCCGGCGGCGGCAAGGAAGGTCACATCCGCCTGTCCTTCGGCCAGCTTCCTGAGCCGCGTGGCGACATTGCCGCGGAAGGTCACAAGCTTGCAGTCGGGGCGCAGGTTGCGCAGCTGTGCCGCACGGCGCGGCGCGCTGGTGCCGACAACTGCGCCTTCGGGGATCGCCGCAATGCTCGCCGCGCCGACCAGACAATCGCGCCGGTCGGCGCGCGGCAGGAACGCGGGGAAATGGAACTGCGCCGGGCGCATGGTCTCGACATCCTTGGCCGAGTGCACCGAAAGGTCGATCCGCCCTTCGCCCAGCCACTGGTCAAGCTCCTTGGTCCACAGCGCCTTGCCGCCGATTTCGGACAGGGGCCGATCCAGCACCTTGTCGCCGCTGGCCAGCACCGGGACGATCTCGATCGCCGCCTCGCTCCAGCCATGGGCCGCGCACAGGCGCGCGCGCGCTTCATCGGCCTGCGCCATCGCCAAGGGCGAATTGCGGGTGCCCAGTCGCAGGCGCGGGACAGATTGCGGTGCTTCGTTCATGGCCGGCCTTGCCCTAGCTTCGATACAGACTAGATGGAAGGGCGATGGGATCGGCAACGCACACTTCAGACGCAAGGTTGGTGCTCGGCATCGAATCGAGCTGCGACGAAACCGCCGTGGCGCTGGTGCGCGGGGACCGCACGATCATCGCGCAGGCGATTGCCAGCCAGGAGGCCGAACACGCGCCCTATGGCGGGGTGGTGCCCGAAATCGCCGCCCGCGCCCATGCCGAACGGCTCGCACCGATGCTGGAAAAGGTGATGCGCGAGGCCGGCGTGAGCCTTGCCGATGTCGATGCGATTGCCGCCACCGCCGGGCCGGGGCTGATCGGCGGGGTGATGGTCGGCCTCGTCAGTGCCAAGGCGCTGGCGATGGCGAGTGGCAAGCCGCTGCTGGCGGTCAACCACCTTGAAGGCCATGCGCTCTCGCCGCGGCTGGCCGATAGCGCCCTTGGCTTTCCCTATCTGCTGCTGCTGGTATCGGGTGGGCATTGCCAGATCCTCGCCGTCGCGGGCGTGGGGCGCTATCGCCGGCTTGCCACCACCATCGACGATGCACTGGGCGAAGCCTTCGACAAGACCGCCAAGCTGCTTGGCCTGGGCTATCCCGGCGGGCCGGCGGTTGAGCGGCTGGCGCTGGACGGCAATCCCAAGGCGGTTGCCCTGCCCCGCCCGCTCAAGGGTTCGGCCGAACCGCATTTTTCCTTTGCCGGGCTCAAGAGCGCGGTGCTGCGCGCGGTGGAAAGCGGCAGGCACGCGCCCGCCGATATTGCCGCGAGTTTCCAGCAGGCAGCCGTGGAATGCCTGATCGACCGGCTCACCCGCGCGCTGGAGACGGCTGGCCCCTTCCCCGCGCTGGTGGTGGCGGGCGGCGTGGCGGCCAACACGGCGGTGCGGGCTGCGCTCGAAACGCTGGCGGCACGACACGCGATGCGCTTTTGCGCCCCGCCGCTCGCCCTGTGCACCGATAATGCCGCGATGATCGCCTGGGCGGGGTGCGAACGGCTGGCGGGAGAAGGGCCGGACTTCGCGGGCGACCCGCTCGATTTCCTCGCCCGCCCGCGCTGGCCGCTCGATCCGGCGGCCGAAGCGGTGCGCGGCGCAGGCTACAAGGCATGAGCGCGCCTGCCACCATCGCGGTTATCGGCGCGGGCGCATGGGGCACGGCGCTGGCGCAGATGCTTGCCTCGGACGGGCGCTGCGTGCTGCTGTGGGCCTATGAGCCGGAAGTCGTCGAAGCGATCAACGCCGAACATCGCAACCCGCTCTACCTGCCCTCGGCCACGCTTGCCGAAACGATCCGCGCGACCGGCAATCTGGCCGAATTGGCCGCGATCGACACCGTGCTGGCGGTCACCCCGGCGCAGGTATTGGGCGAGGTGCTCACCCGCCTCGTCCGCCCCCCGCGCGATCTGGTGCTGTGTTCCAAGGGGATCGAGGCGAGCACCGGCCGGCTGATGAACGAGGTCGCCCGCGAGGCCTTGCCCGACAGCCAGATTGCCGTCCTCTCCGGCCCGACCTTCGCGCATGAAGTGGCCGCCGGCCTGCCGACCGCGGTGACGCTGGCCTGCGGTGGCGGAGCGGCGCAGTGGGAACGGCTTGCCCCCGCGATCGCGCGGCCCGCCTTCCGGCCCTATTACTCGGACGACGTCACCGGGGCGGAGATCGGCGGGGCGGTGAAGAACGTGCTGGCGATTGCCTGCGGGGTGGTGGACGGCCTGGCGCTCGGCCAGAACGCGCGCGCCGCGCTGATCGCGCGCGGCTATGCCGAGATGCTGCGCTTCGGCGCGGCGCTGGGGGCGCAGGGCGAGACGCTGGCCGGCCTGTGCGGGCTGGGCGATCTGGTGCTCACCTGCTCGTCCACCGCCAGCCGCAATTTCAGCCTTGGCAAGGCGCTGGGCGAAGGGGCCGATCCCGCCGCGCTGATGGCTGACCGCCGCACCGTGGCCGAGGGCGCCTTCACCGCGCCGGTGCTCGCCGAACTGGCGGACCAGCGCGGCATTCCCATGCCGATCGTCAGCGCCGTGGACGCAATCCTCAAGGGCGCGAACGCGCAGGAAATCGTCGCCGAACTGCTCGCCCGCCCGCTGCGCGCCGAAACCACCAGCGACGCGAAGGATCTGACGGCGTGAGCCAGCCGCCCGGTGAAATCGCCCCCGCTCCGCAAAAGGGCGGCGATGATCTCGCCACGCTGGCCAAGGGCGGGCGCACCAACACCATGGGCTTCGTGGTGCGCCTGATCGCGCGCATCCCCTTCCTCGTCATCGCCACGCGGCTTTACGGCGCGCAGGCGCTCGGGCGCTTTGCCTCGGCGCTGGTGCTGATCGAGATCTTCGCGCTGATCTGCTCGCTGGGGGACAAGCGCGGGCTGGCGCAGCGCCTGTCCGAAGGCGCCGGCGATGATCGCAGCGCCGAGACCAACCTCGTCTATGACGGCATCCTGCTGGCGCTGGGCTATTCCGCGCTCGCCGCGATCATCCTGCTGGTCTTCCCCGAACCGATGTTCCCCAACGGGATGAACAGCCCTTGGGACATCTGGCTGGTCGCCACCATCCCCGCTCTGGCGGTGACCGAGATCCTGCTCGCCGCGCAGGCCTATCGCTTCGACATCGCCACCACCGTGCGCGCGCGCGCGGTGGTGGAGCCGTGGACGATCTCGATTGCGGCCGGCGTGTTCTTCTTCATCCCCGAAACGCGCCAGAGCGGGCTGGCGCTGGCCTTCATCGCCTCGATCTATGCCGGCTTGCTGACCGCCTTGTGGCCGTTCCTTCGCACCTATGGCCTGCCCAAGGACTGGCAGCCGCAGGCCCGGGCGATGCTGGCGATGTCGGCGCGCGCCTTCCCGCTCATCGGCGCGGACGCGATCGAGCGCGGCACGCGGCTGCTCGATATCTTCATCCTCGGCCTGTTCGCGCCACCGCAGGCCGTGGGCATCTATTACGCCGCGCAGCAGATCGCCTCGCTGCCGCAGAAGCTGAAGACCAGCTTCGAGCCGATCCTCTCGCCCGTCATCACCAGGAATCTCAGGATCGGCAACATGCAAGCCATCGCCGCGCAGGTGCGGCAGGTGGGCTTCTGGATCATCGCGGTGCAGCTGGGCATCGCGCTGGTGCTGGGCGTGCCGGGCGAGGCGGTGATGGGCCTGTGGGGGCCGGACTATGTCGCGGGCACCGGCGCGCTCGCCTTCCTGCTGGCGGCCGAGGTGGTCGCCTCGCTGGCAGTCGTGGCGGAAAGCGTGCTGGTCTACATCGCCCGCAAGCGCAATCTGGCGATCTCGGTGGCGATCATCGCGCTCCAGGCGGGCCTCACGGTCGCGCTGATTCTCGCCGCGCGCCATGCCGGCCTGGGGGCAGGCTATGAGGCCGCAGGCGCGGCGGGGGCGCTGATGCTGGCGCTGGCCGCCTCGAGCCTCGTCAAGGCGCTGCTGCTGTCGCGCCTGCTGGGCGCGCGCGTCACCAACTGGCGCTGGGCGCTGGCCTATGCGGCGGCGGCGGCGGTGGTGGTGGGCCAGCTGTTCACCTACCTGCCCGAATGGGCCGAATTGCTGATCGGCCTTCCCGCCGTGCTTGGCACCTATGCGCTGGTGATCTGGCGGCGCGGTTTCGACGAGAACGACAAGGTGCTGTTCCGCAGGAATATCGTCTCCGATCGGGACGGCTCATCCGCCGCCTAAAACGTTCAGTCGCTATTCACCGTCCGAATTGGAGTTTTCGCCGCGCAGGAACAAGCGGGGGAGAACAGGTGATGCGAACAACCAGACTGATCGCCACGGCGGCGCTGTGCGCCGTGATCGCGGGCTGCGCCGGCAAGGCGCCCGAGAAGCTGGCCGAGGCCCCGCCACCGCCCCCCATCCCGGCACCGCCTCCGCCTCCCCCGCCGCCACCCGCCTATGCGCCCGCACCGGCGCAAGCCGCCGTCGTCACCGGATCGCGGGTGCGCACCGGAGCGGTCGCCTCGGAAGCCGCCTATTTTGCCCCGCCCGTGATGGTCGCCACCGATCCGGGCCGCGAGAAATATGACGGCAAGGACGTCTCCCCCGTCAAACTCACCAGCGCCGAGCCGGTCTCCACCTTCAGCGTCGATGTCGATACCGGCGCCTATGCCAATGTCCGCCGCTTCCTCAACCAGGGCATGATGCCGCCGCAGGACGCGGTGCGCACCGAGGAGCTGATCAACTACTTCCGCTACGATTACGCACGGCCCAAGGATCGCAGCCAGCCCTTCACCGTCACCACCGATGTGGCCAAGACCCCGTGGAACCCGAACAGCTATCTGATGCGCATCGGCCTCAGCGGCTATGACATCGACAGCGCCGAGCGGCCGCCGGCCAACCTCGTGTTTCTGATGGACGTTTCGGGCTCGATGAACGCGGCCGACAAGCTGCCGCTGGTCAAGACCGCGCTGGCCGGCCTTGCCAGCGAACTTGGCCCCAAGGACAAGGTCTCGATCGTGGTCTATGCCGGGGCGGCGGGCCTGGTGCTCGAACCCACCAGCGACACCGCCAGGATCCGCCGCGCGCTCGACAGCCTCGAAGCGGGCGGATCAACCGCCGGCGGCGCCGGCATCGAACTGGCCTACCGCATCGCAGCGGACAATTTCATCAAGGGCGGGGTCAACCGCGTGATCCTTGCCACCGACGGCGATTTCAACGTCGGCGTCTCGGACACCAGGGCGCTGATCGCACTGGTCGAAAACAAGCGCGATTGCGGCATCACGCTGACCACGCTGGGCTTTGGCCAGGACAATTACAACGAAGCGATGATGGAGCAGATCGCCGACCACGGGAACGGCAACTACGCCTATATTGATAGCGCGCTGGAGGCCAAGAAGGTGCTGGGCGAGGAGATGGCAAGCACCCTGTTCACCATCGCCAAGGACGTGAAGATCCAGGTCGAATTCAACCCCGCCGTGATCGCCCAATACCGGCTCGTGGGCTACGAGAACCGGCTCTTGCGCGAGGAGGATTTCGACAATGACCGGGTGGACGCGGGCGATATCGGCGCTGGCCATCAGGTGACCGCAATCTACGAAGTCGTGCCCGTCGGCGGCAAGGGCTGGATTGGCCAACGCAAATACGAGGACGCGCCCGCGCAGGCCGCGAGTGCGCGCCTCGCCGAGGCCGCCACCGTCAAGCTGCGCTACAAGCTGCCCGACGGCGACAGCTCGCAGCTGATCGAGCAGGTGGTGAGCGCAAGCGCGCTCAAATCCGCCGCCGCGCCAAGGGGCGACTTTGCCTTCGCCGCGGCGGTCGCGGCCTTCGGGCAATTGCTGCGCGGGGACGAGATGATGATGGGCTTCTCCCATGCCGACATCAGCGCGCTTGCCGGCAAGCAGGACAATTTCTGGCGGCAGGAATTCCTGCGGCTCAACGCACTCGTCGCCAGCATGAAGGGCGGCTGAGGGCTTGGGCCAGGCGGGGCGGTGATGCTAAGCGCCGCTGCGAAAGTGATTCTGCCGGAGATATTCGCGGTATGACGACCGAACTGAACGCGCTGCTGCCCTTCATCCTGATCGGCCTGGTGGTGCTGGTGGTGGCGGTGTGGCTGATCGCCAAGGCCAATCGCAAGACCACCGTGATCAATGATGGCAGCATCAGGCAGGACGTGCTTGATGAAGGGGCCGAACGCGCGCGGCGCAATCAGGCGCTGATCGATGCCGCGCCGGCCGTGGCAAGGCCCGCGCCCGCGCCCACGCCGGTGGCCGCCCCCGCTGCGCCACCCGTTCCTGCGCCCGCCCCGCCGGCCCCGGCAGCCGCCCCGTCGGCCCCCGATGCGGCGGACGATCTGGCGCGGATCAAGGGCATTGGTCCCAAGCTGGTCGCGCTGCTGGGCGAGCTTGGCATCACCTCCTACGCCCAGATCGCCGCATGGACCGATGCCGATGTCGAACGGATCGACGCCCAGCTCGGCCGATTCGCCGGGCGCATCACCCGCGACCGGTGGATCGAGCAGGCCAAACTGCTCGCCGCCGGCGATGAGGCCGGCTTCACCGAAACTTTCGGCAAGAACGGATAATATTCGCGCAAGGTTTACGTCCAACCCGTGTTACATTCGCCGGTGGGGAATCGCGCGACGGGGAGATGGTCTATGGCCTTGCGGATTTTGGTGGCCGAAGACGAAGTGGTCACGGCCCGCGACCTGCGCGACACCTTCGAGGAAGCGGGCTACGAAGTCGAAGGCCCGCACGCCGGGATTTGCGCGGCGATGCTCGCCTGCCAGAAGGAAAAGCCCGATCTGGCGATCCTCGATATCGAACTGGCCGACGGGCTGAGCTATGAACTGGCGCAGAAGCTGCTCGACGAAAACGTGCCGGTGATCCTCCATTCCGAACGCTCGCAATGCGATGCCATCGCCGCGCGTTTCCCGCGGGCGACGGCGCTGGCCAAGCCCTGCCCGCCGACGACGCTGCTCGATGCGGTGGGGCGCGTTCTGGCAACCGCCTGAGCCCTTGCTCTGGCCTGCCAAGCCTGCAAAGGCGTTGGGCAGCAAATCACCCAGGAGCAACGCCATGCATGGCACCACCCCCAGCAAAACTGGCCCCAAGACCGGTCTCGTCCCGTTCAACTGGGAAGACCCCTTCGACCTTGAAAGCCAGCTCACCGCAGAAGAGCGGATGATCCGCGATGCCGCCCACGGCTTTGCCCAAAGCGAATTGCAGCCGCGCGTGATCGATGCCTTCCGCGAGGAAGTCGACGCGCCCGAACTCTTCCCGCTGATGGGGCAGGCCGGCCTGCTGGGGGCCACCATTCCGGAGGAATTCGGCGGCGCGGGCGCAAGCTATGTCGCCTATGGCCTGATCGCGCGCGAAATCGAGCGGGTGGATTCGGGCTACCGCTCGATGGCAAGCGTCCAGTCGAGCCTGGTGATGCACCCGATCTATGCCTATGGCTCGGACGAACAGCGCCGCAAATACCTCCCCGGCCTTGCCGCGGGCAGGCTGATCGGCTGCTTCGGCCTGACCGAGCCTGACGCGGGCAGCGACCCCGCCGGCATGAAGACCTGGGCCAGGAAGGACGGCGATGATTACGTCATCTCCGGCTCCAAGACGTGGATTTCCAACGCGCCTTTCGCCGATGTCTTCGTGGTCTGGGCCAAGAGCGAGGAACACGGCGGAGCGATCCGCGGCTTCGTGCTGGAAAAGGGCATGGCGGGCCTTAGCGCGCCCAAGATCAAGGGCAAGATCAGCTTGCGCGCCTCGACCACCGGCATGATCATGATGGACGAGGTGCGGGTGCCCGCATCGGCGCTGCTGCCCCATGTCGAAGGGCTCAAGGGCCCGTTCGGCTGCCTCAACCGCGCGCGCTACGGCATTTCGTGGGGCGCGATGGGGGCGGCGGAATTCTGCCTTGCCGCCGCGCGCCAGTATGGCCTTGATCGCCACCAGTTCGGCCGGCCGCTCGCCGCCACGCAGCTTTACCAGAAGAAGCTCGCCGACATGATGAGCGACATTGCGCTCGGCCTGCAGGCCAGCCTGCGCGTCGGGCGGCTGATCGATGAGGGGCGCTTTGCCCCCGACATGATCTCGATCGTCAAGCGCAACAATGTCGGCAAGGCGCTGGAGATTGCGCGCCAGGCGCGCGACATGCACGGCGGGAACGGGATTTCAGAGGAATATCAGGTTATTCGCCACGCGGTCAACCTCGAAACCGTGAACACCTACGAAGGCACGCATGATGTCCACGCGCTGATCCTGGGCCGCGCGATCACGGGGATCGCGGCGTTTTGACCGACCTTCGTGGGGAAGCCCTCGGGCCGCATCGCGGCCCACAAGGCCGACCGGCCGTCCATAGCGGCGCGGGCTTCAGCCCGCATGAGCGAGGATTGCGCACGCCGGAGGGCGTGCAGAAAAACAAACCATGAAACTGTTTGGCTATTTCCGCTCGTCGACCTCCTACCGGCTCAGGATTGCGCTCAATCTCAAGGGGCTGGCCTTCGAGAACGTGCCCGTCAATCTGGTGACGGGCGAGAACAAGGGCGCCGCCTTCACCCAGCGCAATCCCTTCGGCTCGGTGCCGATGCTCGAGGCGGACGGGCGCGACCGGGCGCAGTCGATGGCGCTGCTCGAATGGCTCGACGAGGCCTATCCCTCGCCCCCCTTGCTGCCGCGCGATATCGAGGCGCGCTATACGGTGCGCGAACTGGCCTATGCCATCGCCACCGAGATTCACGCGGTCAATAACCTGCCGGTGCTCAAATATCTCAAGGACGTGCTCGGCCACACGCAGGACGAGATCGACATCTGGTATCGCCATTGGCTCAAGCGCACGCTCGATCCGGTCGAGGCGCGGCTGGCGCAGCTGGGCACGGGCGATTTCCTCCATGGCGATGCGCCGGGGCTGTTCGAGATCGTGCTTATCCCGCAGCTCGCCAATGCCCGGCGGTTCGATTACGACCTCAGCGCCAGCCCGCACCTCACCCGCATCGAGGCCGCCTGCCTCGCGCTCCCCGCCTTTGCGGCGGCGCACCCCGACAGACAGATCGATTCCCCGGAGAACCAGGCATGAAACTCGCAACCCTCAACGATGGCACCCGCGACGGCAAGCTGGTGGTGGTCTCGAAAGACCTCACCCGCTGCTGCGCGGCCGGCTATATCGCCCCGACGCTGCAATTCGCGCTCGACAATTGGCAGCGGGTCGCGCCCGAACTCGCAGTGCTGGCCCGCGATGTCGAGCACGAGACGGTGCCTTGCGAACGGTTCCACGAACGCCAGGCCCACTCGCCCCTGCCGCGCGCCTATCAATGGGCCGATGGCAGCGCCTATATCAACCATGTCGAACTGGTGCGGGCCGCGCGCGGGGCCAAGGTGCCCGAAAGTTTCTATCACGATCCGCTGATGTATCAGGGCGGATCGGACAGCTTCCTGCGCCCGCGTCAGGACATTCCGCTCGGCGATCCGGCCTGGGGCTGCGACATGGAAGGCGAGATCGCCTGCATCACCGATGATGTGCCGATGGGCGTTTCGGCCGAGCAAGCCGCCGGCCACATCAAGCTGCTGATGCTGGTCAACGACGTATCCCTGCGCGGGCTGATCCCGGCGGAACTGGAAAAGGGCTTCGGCTTCTTCCAGTCCAAGCCCGCGAGCGCTTTTTCGCCGGTGGCGGTGACGCCCGACGAGCTGGGCGATGCGTGGAACGATGCGCTAATCCACCTGCCGCTGATGGTGGACCTCAACGGCCAGCCCTTCGGCCGCGCCAATGCCGGGGTGGATGCAACCTTCAACCTCGCGCAGCTGGTGGCGCACGCGGCCAGGACCCGCAACCTGGGCGCGGGCACGATCATCGGCACTGGCACGGTTTCGAACAAGGGGGCCGATGGCGGCCCCGGCAAGCCGGTGGCCGAGGGCGGCACGGGCTATTCCTGCATCGCCGAAATCCGCATGATCGAAACAATCCGCGATGGCGCGCCCAAGACCCCATTCATGCAGGCGGGTGACACGGTGCGGATCGAGATGCGCGACGCGGCGGGCCGCTCGATCTTCGGCGCGATCGAGCAGACCGTGGTGGCGGCCTAGCGGGCGGGCCGCCACGTCCCTGACGTCACCGGCAGGCCGCTCCCGCCCAGAGGCGCGGGAATCGCCCCGCGCAATGTTTCACGTGAAACATTTCAGGAACAAAAGCCGAGGCTCTCGGCCACTGCGGGATTGACGATCTTGCCCTGATGGACATTGAGGCCGGGGGCAAGGTGCGGATCCTCCTCGCACGCCTTCAGCCCCTTGTTCGCCAGCGCCAGGCCGAAGGGCAGGGTCGCGTTGTTGAGCGCGTAGCTCGATGTCAGCGGCACCGCGCCGGGCATGTTGGCGACGCAGTAATGGATGATGCCATCGACCTCGTAGGTCGGGTTCTCATGCGTGGTGGGGTGCGAGGTTTCGAAGCAGCCGCCCTGATCGATCGCGACATCGACCAGAACCGCGCGGCGCTTCATCTCGCCCAGCATCGCGCGGGTGACAAGGTGCGGCGCGCTCGCCCCCGGGATCAACACCGCGCCGATCACGACATCGGCCTGGGCAACCGCCTGCTCGATCGTGCCCGCGGTGGAAAAGCGGGTGATGGCGCGGCCCTGGAACATCTCGTCCAATTGGCGCAGGCGCGGCAGCGAGCGGTCGAAGATCTCGACGCTCGCGCCCAGCCCCACCGCCATGCGCGCGGCCTGCGTGCCGACCACGCCGCCGCCGAGGATCACCACCCGCGCCGGCAGCACGCCGGGCACCCCGCCCATCAAGGTGCCGCGCCCGCCGGTATTGGCGCGCAGGGCCAGCGCCCCGGCCTCGATCGCGAGGCGACCGGCCACCTCGCTCATCGGCGCCAGCAGCGGCAGCGCGCCGCCCGGGCCGGTGACGGTTTCATAGGCCACCGCCGAAACGCCCGATTCCATCAGCCCCCTCGCCTGTTCAGGATCGGGCGCAAGGTGCAGGTAAGTAAAGAGAATCTGCCCTTCGCGCAGCTGCACCCATTCGGTCGGCTGCGGCTCCTTGACCTTCACGATCATCTCCGCACGGGCGAAGACCTCGGCGGCACTATCGACCACCTCGGCGCCCGCCTTGCGGTAGACATCATCGTTCTTGTCGATGCCCAGCCCCGCCCCGGTTTCGACGATCACGCGGTGCCCGGCAGCGACATATTCGCGCACCGCTTCGGGGGTGAGGCCGACGCGGAACTCGCTCGGCTTGATTTCCTTGGGAACGCCGACCAGCATGATTCTCTCCTCGCGATGACGTGCAAACATCGCTAAAGGAAGGGTAATAATATTTCAAGTTCGCGCAAGGTCGAATCGAGCCAAGGAGCCTGCCTGTGACCACCTACCCCGCCCTCAAGATGTTCATCAATGGCGCATGGATCGACGCCGGCGAGGCAGGCGAGATGCCGGTGGTGAATCCCGCGACCGGGGCGGTGATCGCGCAGTGCCCGAAGGCCTCCCCGGCCCAGCTCGACGCTGCGCTCAAGGCTGCCGATGATGCCTTTGACGCATGGAGCCGCACTTCGGGAGCCGAGCGCCATGCCATCCTGCGCCGCGCCGCCGATCTGCTGCGCGAGCGCGCCCCTGCCATTGCCCGGGCCGTGACCGCCGAAATGGGCAAGCCGCGCGCGCAGGCCATCGGCGAGATCACCGGATCGGCCGATGTGATCGACTTTCTGGGAGAGGAAGCCAAGCGCAAGGGCGGCCGCCTGATCCCCGCGCGCGGCAATCAGCTGATCGCGCAGATGGTCACCTATGAACCGATCGGCCCGGCCGTGCTGCTGACCCCGTGGAACTTCCCGATCAACCTGCCCGCCAAGAAGATCGGCGGCGCGCTGGCGGCGGGATGCACCGCAATCCTCAAGCCGGCCGAAAACAGCCCGGCCTCGGCGCAATTGCTGGTGGAATGCTTCGTCGATGCGGGCGTGCCCAAGGGCGTGCTCAACCTCGTCTACGGCGATCCCGGCCCGGTGTCCGAGCATCTCATCGCCTCGCCTGTCACCCGCAAGGTCAGCTTCACCGGTTCAACCGCGGTCGGCAAGCAGCTGGGCGCGCTCGCCGCGAGCCACATGAAGCGCTTTACCCCGGAGCTGGGCGGCCATGCGCCGGTGATCGTCAGCAAGCATGCCGATCTCGACCGTGCGGTGGCGATGTGCGCCGCGACCAAGTTCCGCAATGCCGGGCAGGTGTGCGTTTCGCCCACCCGCTTCCTCGTCGACAAGACGATCTACGACCGCTTTGTTGCCGAGTTCGCCCAACGCGCAGCCAGGCTCAAGGTTGGCGATCCGGGCGCGGACGAGAGCGTTGACATGGGTCCGCTCGCCCACGCCCGCCGGATCGCGGCGATGGAAGCGGTGGTTGCCGATGCCGGCGGGAACCGCGGCGAAGTGGTGACGGGCGGCGCGACGATCCCCGGCAAGGGTTTCTTCTTCCAGCCCACTGTCATCGCCAACCCCGCGCCCGACAGCCGCTTCATGACCGAGGAACCCTTCGGGCCGGTGGCCGGGATCGTGCCTTATGATTCGATCGAGGACGCGGTGCGGATTGCCAATTCGCTGCGCTACGGCCTTGCCGCCTATGCCTTTTCGGGCAATCTCGACGAAGCGCATTACCTCGGTCGGGCACTGCGGGCCGGCATGGTGGGGATCAACCAGCTGATCGTGTCCTCGCCCGAAACCCCGTTCGGCGGGGTGGGCGACAGCGGCTTCGGATCGGAAGGCGGCGAAGAAGGCTACCTTGCCTTTACCAACACCAAGCTGGTGATGCTGGCCAGGGCGCAGGGCTGATCCGCCTCGCCTTGCCGTTTCACGGGATCAGGCGGACGATCCGTCCCAAGAGCGAGCGGCGGCCTTCCATCGGCTGGATGCGGCCGTATTGCGCGCGGCGCGTAAGTTCGTCCTGAATGCAGACAGTGCGACGCATAGGATCCGGCCCACTGGACCAGATAGTCGGTCGTGCCATTGATCGCGTTCCCGATTCGCTTTTGGTTAGGTAATCTATACTAACAGCAAACCTGTGGAAAACGTAGTGGGCATTTGGTCAACGCCCTTGCCCTGCCCGTCTCAGCGATCGGTGCGCCGGCACCCCGCAGCGCGGACATCGGCGAGCGTGGGATAACCGTTAACAGCCATCAGCAGATCGGCCTCCGCAAGGATCGAGCGCAGCACCCACGCCGCCCCTTCCGCTCCGCCGAGCGCAAGGCCGTAGGTATAGGGACGCCCCACCCCGACCGCCCGCGCCCCCATCGCCAGCGCCTTGACGGCATCGGTGCCCGAACGGATGCCGCTGTCGAACAGCACCGGGGTGTCGCCCGCCGCCTTGACCACATCCTCGAGCAGGTCGATGGTGGCGATCCCGCCATTGGCCTGCCGCCCGCCGTGGTTCGAGCAATAGACCGCGTCCGCCCCGCAATCGACCGCGCGCCGCGCGTCGTCGGGGTGGCAAATGCCTTTCAGCACGATCGGCAGCTTCGTCACCGATTTGAACCACGCCATGTCGTCCCAGGTCAACACCTGCCCGAAGGTCGCCGCCCAGGTGAAGATCGCCGCCGCCGGGTCGTCCTCGGGGGGCCGCGCCAGCAGCGCGCGGAACACCGGATCGCAGAAGTAGTTCTGCAATACCTTGCCGCGCAGCTGCGGGAAGTTCGAAGCGTTGAGATCGCGCGGCCGCCAGCCTGTCACCCAGGTATCGAGCGTCACCACCAGCGCTGTGTAGCCCGCGTTTTCGGCGCGGCGGATCAGGCTTTCCGCCAGTTCGCGGTTCTTCGGGGTGTAGAGCTGGAACCACGCCGGGGTGTCGCCGCAGGCGGCCTTGACATCCTCGAGCGGATCATTGGCGAGGGTCGAGGCGCAGAACGGCACCCCTGTCATCGCCGAAGCGCGCGCGGCGGCGATATCGCCGTGGCGATCCTGCGAAGCCTCGCCGTTAAGGCCGATCGGGGCCATGAACAGCGGGGTGGGATATTTGTGCCCGAACAGCTCGATCGAAAGGTCGCGGGTGCTGCAATCCACCATCATGCGCGGCACCATGCCCCAGTGGTGAAAGGCCGCGGCGTTCTGGTCCTGCGTGTGTTCGTCCCCGCAGCCGCCCGCGACATAGTTGGTGAGGCTCGGCCCCATGGCCTCGTGCGCGCGCTTTTCGAGGCTGGCAAAATCGACCGGAAAGGCGGGCAGGATGCCGTGCAAGCCGGCGTTGTAGATCTCGTTCTGCATCGCGCCGAAATAGGTCATGGCTGGCTGGTCTCTCCCTGACATGGTGTCAGGCAAGACAGCCCAAGCGGGGCGTCAGGGCAAGCGGTTTCTAGGCGAACAAGCGTTGCAGGCGCGGGCGCAGCTTGAGGAAGCGGCGATAGGCCGCCTCCAGACTCCGCAGCACCAGCGGATGCCGCGCCACCAGCCCCAGCGGACGCAGCAGCGGGATCGCCCGCCACATCGCCGCAAAGGCCGCCGCGCCCGAATGCACCACCGCGTCCTCCTCGGCATGGAAACGGGCGAGCAGCGCGGCGCGGTCGATCGGGCAGGTTGGATCACTCCCCGCGGCAACATCGACGAAGAAGATGCGCCCGCGCCGGTCGAGCCGCCGCATCAGCGCGATTTCGCGCCGGCACAGCGGACAGGCGCCGTCATACCAGACCTTCACCCGGCTCAAGGCGCGATCCACAGGCGGATGATATAGGCCACCACGCCCAGCACCGCGACACTCGCCGCCCAGATGCCCGCCATCCACAAGAGGCGCTGCCACAGCGGAGCTTGAGGAGGCTGTTCCGGCGGGGCCAGCATCAATGGTAACCTTCGTCGGCGACCTTGCCGCGGAACACCCAATAGGCCCAGGCGGTGTAGCCGATGATGAGCGGCAAGGTGAGCGCCACGCCCACCAGCATGAAGGCCTGGCTGCGCGCGGGTGCGGCGGCGTCCCAGATGGTCAGCGCCTCGGGCACGGCATAGGGCCAGATCGTCACCCCCAGCCCGCTCATGCCGAGAAAGAACAGCGCGATGCCGAGCCAGAAGGGCTTGGAATTGCGCTCCTTGAGGATCGCGCGCAGCAACGACAGCGCGACAATCGCGGTGAGGATCGGCACCGGCGCAACATAGTAGATTTCCGGCGCATTGAGCCAGCGCGCGGCATATTCGGGGTTGAGCGCGATGTTGTAGAGGCTCACCGCCCCCATCAGCACCACGGTCGCCGCGCCCCAGCGGATCGCGAGTGTGCGGGCATGGGCCTGCTGCGCGCCGTCGAGCTTCCAGATCAGCCAGCTTGCCCCCAGCAGCGCGTAGCCGGCCACCGTGCCGAGGCCAGTGAGCAGGGTGTAGGGCGTGAGCCAGTCCCACCAGCTGCCGGCATAGGCGCGCTCATCAACCTCGATGCCCTGCAACAGCGCGCCCAGCGTCATCCCCTGCGCCAGCGCCGCAACCAGGCTGCCGCCGGTGAAGGCCATGTCCCAGAACTTCTGATGCCCCGGATCGCGCCAGCGGTATTCGAAGGCAACCCCGCGAAACACGAGCCCCAGCAGCATGGCGATGATCAGCGGATAGGTCGCCGGCAGGATCACCGCATAGGCGAGCGGGAAGGCGGCGAACAGGCCCCCACCCCCCAGCACCAGCCAGGTTTCGTTCCCGTCCCACACCGGCGCGATCGAGTTCATCGCCCGGTCGCGCTCGCGCCCGGCGGCGAAGGCGGGAAACAGGATGCCGATGCCCAGATCGAACCCGTCCATCACCACATAGGCGAAGACCGCAAGGGCGATGATGAAGGCCCAGATGACGGTGAGATCCATCACACCGGCTCCTTTTCGCCGTGCGCTGCGGGCAGCGTCTCGGCACCGAGCGGGTTCTGCGTCGGCCCCGGCGTGATCCCGGCGGTGCGGATCGGGCCGGTATCACCGCGCTTGACCCCATATTCGCCCGGCTTGGGCGCCTTGCCCATCAGTTTGAGAATGTACCACACGCCGATGCTGAACACGGTGAAATAGACAAGGATAAAGGCCAGCAGCGAAGCGGCAACCGCGGGCGCATCGAGCGGGCTGGAGGCATCGGCCGTCCGCAGCACACCGTAGATGACATAGGGCTGGCGGCCGACTTCGGTGGTGATCCATCCGGCCAGCACCGCGGCAAAGCCGGACGGCCCCATCAGCACGGCGGCGCGGTGCAGCCAGGGCATATCATAAAGCCGCCCGCGCACCCGGCCCCACAGGCTCCACAGCCCGATGCCGAGCATCGCAAAGCCGATGCCGACCATCACCCGGAAGCTCCAGAACACCATGCCGACCGGCGGCTGCTCGTCATCGGGAATGGTGTCCAGCCCGGCGAGCGGCGCATCGGGATCGTGCTTGAGGATCAGCGACGAAGCCTTGGGAATTTCGATCGCGTAACGCACCGTCCTGGCCGCGCTGTCGGGGATGCCGAACAGGATCAGCGGCGCGCCTTCGGGGTGCGACTGGAAGTGCCCCTCCATCGCCATCACCTTGGCGGGCTGGTGTTCGAGCGTGTTCAATCCGTGCATGTCGCCCGCGAAAATCTGCGCCGGGGTGACGATCGCGGCCATCCACATCGCCATCGAGAACATTGTGCGCGCGTGGGAGTTGGTCTTGTCCTTGAGCAGGTGCCAGGCGCCCACCGCGCCGACCACGAAGGCGGTGGTGAGATAGGCCGCCATCACCGTGTGGACGAGACGATAGGGAAAGCTGGGATTGAAGATAATCGCGCTCCAGCTGTCGCCCGGCATGAACTGGCCGTTCTCGGCCACGAAATAGCCCGCCGGCGTCTGCATCCAGCTGTTGACGCTGAGGATCCAGAAGGCCGAAACGAAGGTGCCCAGCGCCACCATCAGCGTCGCGGCGAAATGCAGCTTCTTGCCGACCTTCTCCATCCCGAACAGCATCACGCCGAGGAAGCCCGCTTCGAGGAAGAAGGCGGTGAGCACCTCGTAGGCCATCAGCGGCCCGATCACCGGCCCGGCCTTGTCCGAGAACACCGACCAGTTGGTGCCGAACTGGTAGGACATGACGATCCCCGAGACGACACCCATCGCAAAGGCGACCGCGAAGATCTTGAGCCAATATTTGAACAGGTCGAGATAGACCTGTCTGCCGGTTTTCAGCCACAGCCCCTCAAGCACCGCAAGGTAGCTGGCCAGCCCGATCGAGAAGGCCGGAAAGAAGAAGTGGAAGCTCACCGTAAAGGCGAACTGGATCCGTGCAAGCAGCAGGGCGTCGAGGCTTTCCAACATGGCAATCAGCTAATCCCTTGGCGGCCACAATCAATTGCAATGGCTGCACCCGATATACGGTTTGCAGCCAAGAGGGTTGCACCGCCGGGCGGGGGGATGCCCGGCGGTGCAACAGGGGGAGGAGCATTCAGTCGACCGCGACGAAGCGCAGGTAGGGCTTGATCGTCTCGAAGCCTTGCGGAAACATTTCCCTGGCAGCCTGATCGGGGATCGAGGGCGGGATGATGACCTTGTCGCCCGGGCGCCAGTCGGCCGGCGTCGCGATCCGCGCTCTGTCGGCGAGCTGGAGGCTGTCGATCACCCGCAGGATCTCGTCGAAATTGCGCCCCACGCTCATCGGGTAGGTCATGGTCAGACGGATGGCCTTGGCCGGATCAATGATGAACACCGCGCGCACCGCCGCGGTCTCGGACTGATCGGGATGGATCATGTCGTAGAGCTTGGCAATCGTAAGATCGGGATCGGCAACGATCGGGAAAGACAAAGTCACGCCCTGGGTTTCATTGACATCCTTGACCCAGGCGAGATGCTCCTCGACCGTGTCGGTCGACAGGCCCAGCGGCTTGACGCTGCGCTTGTCGAATTCGGCGGCGAGCCGCGCGGTCATGCCCATTTCGGTGGTGCAGACCGGAGTGAAATCGGCCGGGTGGCTGAAGAAGAAGACCCAGGAATCGCCCGCCCACTGATGCAGCGAAATCTCACCGGCGGTGGTCGGGGCGGTGAAGTCCGGGGCTGTATCGCCGATATGCAGGCCCATGGTGTTTGCTCCTTTGCTGTGGTGCAACCTGTCTAGCCGATCGCACGATTCGAAGATAAATCATATACTCGTTTTATGAAATCGTATTTTCCAATCTTGCGCGCAAAGTTTGCAGGTTTCGTTGATTTTCTTTGATATTTAGCGCAAACGCGCCCGACCTTTCGATCGAAAACTCGATCGAAATCGCGCTTCGATATATAATTAAATGTAATTATCAGCGATCAGGCTCAGATCAGCCCGCGCGCCTCATCGGCAACGGGCGATGGGCAATGCTCGCCGGTCTCATTGGCCAGCGCGGCAAAGGCCTGTTCCTGCGACAGGAACACCCGCCCCGACAGCTCGTCGAGAAAGTGGGTGCGCTTCAGGCGATCCATCACCGGCCCCTTCACTTCCGAAAGGTGCAGGCAGATCCCGCCATCAGCCAAACGGTGGTTGATCGCTTCAAGGCTTTCCAGCCCCGAGGCATCGATCGCGTTGACCGCGCTCGCCATCAGCACCATGTGGCGCAATTGGGGGCGCTCGGAGACCTGTTCGAGGACATATTCCTCCAGCCAGCGGGCGTTGAGATAGGTCAGGCTTTCATCGATGCGGATCGACAGCACATGCGGCAGGGTGAGCACCTTGTGGCGCGCGATATTGCGGAAATGCTGTGTGCCCGGCACCCGCCCGACAATTGCGGCATGGGGCCGGCTGGCGCGCCACAGATAGAGCACCAGGCCAACTGCGACGCCCGCGATAACCCCCATCTCCACCCCCGCCACCAGGGTGACGATAATGGTCGCGGCGTGGGCGGCAAAATCGGCCTTGGAATAGGCCCACAGCAGCCGCGGGGTCTTGAAATCGACAAGGCTCAGCACCGCAACGATGATCGTCGCGGCCAGCGTCGCATTGGGCAGGTTGTAGAGCAGCGGGGTGAGGAACAGGCTGGCGAGCGCAATCCCCACCGCCGTGAAGGCCCCTGCCGCCGGGGTCTGCGCGCCGGCATCGAAATTCACCACCGAACGCGCAAAGCCGCCCGTCACCGGATAGCCGCCCGACAGTGCCGCAGCGATATTCGATGCCCCCAGCCCGATCAGTTCCTGATCCGGGACGATCCGCTGGCGGCGCTTGGCCGCCAAGGTCTGCGCGACCGAGACGCTTTCGACAAAGCCGATCACCGAAATCAGCAGCGCCGGCACCCACAGCGCCTCGATCAGGGCAAGGTCAGCCGAAGGCAGCATGAGCGGCGGCAGGCCTTGCGGAATGTTGCCGACAATCGAGACGCCCTGCGCCTCCAGCCCGAAACCGATCACCGCAAGGATCGACAGCGCCACCGCCACCACCGGCCCGGCCTTGGCGCTCATGTCGGCGGCGCGCGGGGAGAGGCCCAGCTTCATGAGGGCTGGCTTCAGCCCCTTCCTCACCCAGAACAGGAACAGCGTCGCCGGAACCCCGATCGCCAGGGTCGCCGGGTTGATGCTGCCCAGCGCCCCCGCCAGCGCAGAAAGCATTTCCGGCCAGGTCTCACCCCAGGCCTTTACGCCAAGGATGTGCTTCAATTGGCTGGTGGCGATCAGCACCCCGCTTGCGGAAATGAACCCGCTGATGACGGGGTGCGACAGAAGGTTCGCAAGGAACCCCAGCCGCAGCAGACCGAGTGCCACCAGCATTACCCCCGACAGCGCCGCCAGCGTGATCGCCGCTTCCCAATAGGCCGCCGTCCCCGGCGCCGCGACCGCTCCCGCCGCGCTCGCCGTCATCAGCGACACCACCGCCACCGGCCCCACGGCCAACGTCCGGCTGGTTCCGAACACGGCATAGGCAAACAGCGGCAGGATCGAGGCATAGAGCCCCACCACCGGCGGCAGGCCGGCCAGCATCGCATAGGCAAGGCTCTGCGGGATCAGCATGATGGTGACGATCACCGCCGCCATCAGATCGCTGGTCAGGGCCGCACGGTCATAGCTGCGGCCCCATTCGAAGATGGGGAAATAGCGCTGGAGCATCGCAGTTACTGCGCGATCAGCCCGCCGGGGCCGGCAAGCCATTCGCGGCCCTTGAGCATCCCGTTCCAGTAGAGCCACGGCAGCAGATCGGCCTTGAGCATCCACGACAGGCGCGCCGGCTTGGTGCCATCGATCAGCCAGGTCGGGAAACTCGGCGCAAGCTTGCCGCCATAGGCGAATTCGGCGAGCACGATCTTGCCGCGCTCGACTGTCAGCGGGCACGAACCATAGCCGTCATAGCCGGCCGTCGGCCCCTTGCCGTCGAGCTGGCGCAGCGCGTTGACCGCAACCACCGGGGCCTGCTTGCGCGCCGCCGCAGCGGTCTTGGCATTGGGCATCGCGCCGGCATCGCCGAGGCCAAAGACATTGGGATAGCGCACATGCTGGAGCGTGTGATGGTCGACATCGGTAAAGCCGCTGGCCGCTGCCAGCGGGCTATCGGCAAGGAATTGCGGCGCGACCTGCGGGGGGACGACGTGCATCATGTCGAAGCTGGTCGAAACCTCGCCCTCGGCGGTCTGGAACACCGCGACCTTCGCCCGTCCGTCAACCGCGACGAGATTGTTCCCCAGTTCCAGGCTGATGCCGTATTTCTCGACATAGCGCATCAGCGCCGGGACATAGTCGGCCACGCCGAACAGCACCGCGCCGGCGTTGCGAAATTCAACCGCAATATCCCCCAGCACGCCCTGGCGGCGCCAGTGATCGCAGGCCAGATACATCGCCTTCTGCGGCGCACCGGCGCATTTGATCGGCATCGGCGGCTGGGTGAAGATCGCCCGGCCCGCCCTGGTGCGCTGCACCAGCTCCCAGGTGTAGGGCGCCAGATCGGCGCGGTAGTTGGAGGTGACGCCGTTCTGGCCGAGGGTCGCTTCCAGACCTTCGATCTTCTCCCACGCCAGCCGGATGCCGGGGGCGACGATCAGCACCTCGTAGGTGAGCGTGCTGCCATCGGCGAGCGTCACCTGATTGTTGTCGGGCTGGAAGCTGGCCGCGGCCTGCCGGATCCAGCGCACGCCTTTGGGCATCACGCGCGCCATCGGGCGGGTGGTGGTGGCGACATCGAACACGCCCCCGCCAACCATCGTCCAGCCCGGTTGGTAGGCGTGGGTATCCGACGGCTCGACAATCGCGATGTCAAGCCCCGGGCGCCGCTTCAGCATCGAGGCGGCGGTGGCGATCCCCGCCGCGCCGCCGCCGATGACGACGACTGTGTGGGTGTTGTTGCTCATGTCCGATCCCTTCTCTTGTTCTGGCCTATTCGCCAGCCGCCATCCGCTCGGCGAGGGCCGAGAGGTCGTATCCGGCAGCCTTGGCATTCGAGAGCCGGTCTTCCACGCTCAAGCCGCGGACATTGGCGAGCGCATCCAGCGTTGCCGCCCGGGTGCCGGTGCGGCAATAGGCCAGCACCTTGCCCTGCGTGCCGCGCCGGATCGCACCGAAGGCGGCCACCGCGGCCGGCGGAAACAATCCGCCCGCAACCGGGATATGGTGGAAAGCAAGGCCCGCTTCCTGCGCGGCCCGGCGCATCTCGTCGAGCGGCGGCTGACCCGGCTCCTCGCCGTCGGGGCGGGTGCAGATCACCGCGGCAAAGCCCTGCGCGGCCAGCCCCGCCAGCTCGTCGGGCTGCATTTGCGCGGCCACCGCCAGCGTCGCATCAATCGTACGCAGTTCCATCAGGCATCTCCTTCCGCAAGCCGCACCAGCAGCATCCCGGCCAGCATTGCGGCCACAAAGATCGCCGCCGATGTCGGCGCGATCGCAAAGGCGGCAAAGCCCGGGCCGGGACACAGGCCCGCAATCCCCCAGCCGATGCCGAACAGCGCCGATCCGCCGACCAGCCGCGGCGTGATGTCGCTGCGATCGGGCAGCGCGAAGCCTTGTGCAAACATGGGGCGCTGCATCCGTTTCTGCAGCAGCCATGCCAGCGCCATCACCAGCACCGCGCCGCCCATCACGAAGGCCAGCGTCGGATCCCACGCCCCGAACAGGTCGAGAAATCCGCGCACCCGCGCCGGATCGGTCATCCCGCCCAGCGCAAGGCCGGCGCCGAAGATCGTCCCCGCGGCGAGCGGGATCAGAATGTTGCGGATCATGGCAGCACCTCGATTCCCAGCGCATTCATCGCCGCGACGGTGGCAAAGCCAGTGGCCATGAAGGTCGCGGTGGCGACCAGCGAGCGCTGCGAGAGGCGGCTCATGCCGCACACCCCATGCCCGCTGGTGCAGCCACTGCCGAGCCGCGTGCCGACGCCGACGATCAGCCCGGCAATCACCAGCGGCGCGGGCCCGGCAAAGGCGGGGGCCGCAGCCCCCCAAAGGCCGGTCACGATCAGCGCGCCGAGCGGCAGGCCGATGAGGAAGGCCCAGGCCCCGCTGCGCGGCAGAGAGCCCGACGCAAGGCCGAAGGCCCGCGCGGCGATCCCGGAAACCCCGGCAATCCGCCCCGCCCCCAGCAGCATCAGCGCCGCGGCCAGCCCGATCAGCACCCCGCCTGCAAGTCCGGCCAGAGGAGCCGACCCGGCAAAGCCCGGCAGCTCGGTGGCAAGCAGGCTCATACCGCGTTCACCGGGATCTTGAGATAGGTGATGCCATTGTCCTCCGCCGGCGGCAGGTGGCCGGCACGCATGTTGACCTGCACACTCGGCAGAATCAGGCGCGGCATCTCGAGCGTCGCATCGCGGGCCTCGCGCATGGCGACAAATTCGTCCTCGGTGATCCCGTCATGGGCGTGGATATTGCCTTCGCGCTCGGCCGCGACGGTGGTTTCCCACACATATTCGCTGCGGCCCTTGGGCAGGTAGTCGTGGCACATGAACAGCCGCGTTTCCGGCGGCAGCGACAGGATCCGGCGCAGCGAGCGGAACAGCGTGCGCGCATCGCCACCGGGGAAATCGGCGCGGGCGGTGCCGTAATCGGGCATGAACATGGTATCCCCCACGAACACCGCATCGCCCACGACATAGGCGATGCAGGCCGGGGTGTGGCCGGGGACATGCATCACCGTCACCGGCAGGCTGCCGATGGTGAAGGTGTCGCCATCCTCGAACAAGGCATCGAACTGCGAACCGTCGCGCTCAAATTCGCTTCCGGCGTTGAACAGCTTGCCGAACACCTGCTGCACGGTGACGATGTGCGCGCCGATCGCGATCTTCCCGCCGAGCTTTTCCTGCAGATAGGGCGCAGCCGAGAAGTGATCGGCATGGGCATGGGTTTCGAGCAGCCATGTCACTTTCAGATTATGCGATTTCACATAATCGATAACCGCATCCGCCGAGGTCGTGGCCGTCCGGCCCGAATTGGGATCGAAATCCAGCACCGAATCGACAATCGCCGCCTCGCGCGTCGCGGGATCATAAGCCACGTAGGTCACGGTATAGGTTGCCGGATCGAAGAAGCTGGCGATTTCAGGGCGAAGCCCGGCATCGGCACGCGCCCGCTCGACCTGAGCGGTGGCAGCAGCAAGAACCGAATCATGAGCACTCATGGCTTTTCTCCATTTGTTTACATAAATTGTGTATATGTATTGCAATATTGGTGTCAAGTGCTATGAGGCTGCATCATGTCAGACAACACCACCCTGCCCCCGCCCTGTGCCGGCCTGCGGATCGGTGATCTCGCGCCCGATTTCGAAGCGCGCAGCACCATTGGTCCGGTGCGCCTGTCAGCCTTTCGCAAGCGCTGGCTGATCCTGTTTTCGCACCCGGCCGATTTCACTCCCGTGTGCACCACCGAATTCGTCGCGCTCGCGCGCGAGGCCGCCGCCTTCGAAGCGCGCGGCTGCACGCTGATGGCGCTGTCGGTCGACAGCCTGTTTTCGCATTTCGCGTGGCTGCGCCTGATCCGCGACCGGTTTGGCGTGGAGGTGCGCTTCCCCATTGTCGAGGATCCGACGCTGGTGATCGGCCGCGCCTTCGGCATGGTCTCGGCGCAGGACAATGACAGCGCGACCGTGCGCACCACCTTCTTCATCGATCCCCACGGCGTGATCCGGGCGATGACCTGCTATCCCGCCAATCTCGGCCGCTCGGTGCCCGAAATGCTACGCATTCTCGACGGGCTTCAGGCTGTCGATGCCCAGCGCGCGCTCGCACCGGCCAACTGGCAACCGGGCGAACCCCTGCTGGCCGCGCCGACCGAGGATCTCGACGAAGTCTATGCCACCAGCGACAGCACCGGCTGGTTCCTGTGCGATGCCGAGAGCAGAACCTGATGGGCGAGGATGATCTGATCGAGGCCTTGAAGGCCCTCGCCCACCCGCTGCGCTTCCGCATCCTCGCCGTGCTGGCGGGGGGCGAGCGCAATGTCGGTGAAATCGAGCAGGTGACGGGGATCGCCCAGCCGGGCCTGTCCCAGCAACTGGGGGTGCTACGCAAGGCGGAACTGGTCGAAACCCGCAAGCAGGCCAAGCTGGTCTACTATTCAATCAGCGCCGCACGGCTGGGCGCTGTCACCGCCGCCCTCGCCGCGCTGGTTCCCGGCCTCGCGATACCCCCCGCCGCGCCCGCTGCACCCGCGGCGCTGCGAACCCCCGCTCCGGGCGTTGCCAACTTCGCGCGGATGTCTTGACATCGCCGGGCGCCGCGCGCGGCGATGGCCCGATTTTTCGCAAGCCTTGCACGGCAAATTCGGCTATGGCCTGCGCCACACCGCCGCAGCCGCACCGGCCCTGCGGCCCCTTTCCCCCGGATGCCCTGCTGCCACAGCCGCGTTCGCCGCGCCGTTTGATGCGCCGCCTGATACGAGTTGCCCAACCGATGACATTCCCCGCTTTGCCCGCCCCGCTCGCCGCTGCCCTGGCCGAGCGCGCATACGCCGCCGCCACGCCCGTGCAGGCCGCCGTGCTCCAGCCCGAGGCCGCCGGGCGCGATCTGGTGGTTTCGGCCCAGACCGGGTCGGGCAAGACGGTGGCCTTCGGCCTTGCCATGGCCGAACAGCTGCTGGGCGAGGATGGCCGGATCGGCTTTGCGCCCGCCCCGCTGGCGCTGGTGATCACCCCCACCCGCGAGTTGGCGCTCCAGGTCAGCCGTGAGCTTGCATGGCTCTATGCCCGCACCGGCGCGCGGGTGGCCACCTGCGTGGGCGGCATGAACCCCTCGGCCGAGCGCAAGATGCTCTCCGGCGGCCCGGCCATCGTGGTCGGCACGCCGGGGCGCCTGCGCGACCATTTCGAGCGCGGCGCGCTCGATCTTTCGGCCCTTGCCGTCGCCGTGCTCGACGAGGCCGACGAAATGCTCGACATGGGTTTCCGCGAGGAACTGGAGGCGATCCTCGACGGCACGCCCGACACCCGCCGCACGCTGCTGTTCTCGGCCACCATGCCGCGCCCGATCGATGCGCTGGCCCGCCGCTACCAGCACGAGGCGCTGCGTATTGCCACCATCAGCGAAGGGCGCGGCCATGGCGATATCGCCTATCAGGCGGTGACCGTTTCCCCGCCCGAGATCGAAAACGCGGTGGTCAACCTGCTGCGTTTCCACGAGGCGGAAACCGCGATCCTGTTCTGCGCCACGCGCGAGAAGGTGCGTCACCTGACCGCCACGCTGCAAGAGCGCGGCTTTGCCGTGGTCGCGCTGTCGGGCGAACATTCACAGTCCGAACGCAACCACGCGCTGCAAGCGCTGCGCGATGGCCGCGCCCGGGTGTGCGTGGCCACCGATGTCGCCGCGCGCGGGATCGATCTGCCGACCTTGAGCCTCGTCGTCCATGTCGAGTTGCCGCGCGATGCCGAAACGCTCCAGCACCGTTCGGGCCGCACCGGGCGTGCCGGTCGCAAGGGCATCGCCGTGCTGATCGTCCCCTTCGCCGCGCGCCGCCGCACCGAGGCGATGCTGGACCGCGCCAAGATCGCCGCCGAATGGCAGGAGGTGCCCACCCGCGCGGCGATCATCGCGCGCGATGCCGAGCGCCTGTTCGAAAAGCTGCTCGCGCCCGTGGACATCGAAGATGCCGACCGCGAGCTTGCCCGACGCCTGCTGGCCGAGCGCAGCGCCGAAGACATCGCCGCGATGCTGGTCCATGCCCACCGCGCCAGCCTGCCCGAGCCGGAGGAAATCGTCGCCAACTCGCGCGCGGGCCAGAAAGATCGCCACCGCCCCGGATTCGAGGACACGGTGTGGTTCCGGATGGATATCGGGCGCAGCGAAGGGGCCGATCCGCGCTGGATCCTGCCACTGATCTGCCGCCGCGGCCATGTCACCCGCAGCGAAATCGGCGCGATCCGCATCGGTCAGACCGAGACCCACTTCCAGATCCCGCGCGCCATTGCCGGCAAGTTTGCCGCCGCCGCCGCGCGCACCGCCGCCGCCGAGCGCGACAGCGCGGGCGAGACGCTGCTGATCGAACCTTCGGACAGCGGCCCGCGCGAAGCCGCGCGCCACAACCGCCAGCTGCGCCCCTCGCGCAGCGGGGCCGACAAGCCCTTCGTCAAGGCCAAGCCGGCCGGCAAGCGCTTCGCCCGCACGCCGAACGGCCCTTCGGGCGCTGCGGCGGGCAACAAGCCATGGCACGCCAAGCAGCCCGGCCCGGCTGGCGCGCACCGGCATCAGCGCAAGCAGCCCTGAGGCGGCCCGTTGGGCGCGGCGCGGCCTCAGCTTTCCGGCGCGTCGTAAACCAGCCGGAAGCCGATAGGCGACACGCCCAGCCCCGGATCGCGCCCCTGCCGCGCTTGCGGACGGCAGCGCTGGCGATCTTTGTGGGCGCACGGGTGTGATCCGCGCTTCATCACCCGGCTCGGCCCCACCGGGTTCATCAGATCATAGGCATCGTTCTCGCTTGGCCGCTTGGGGTTGTTGCAGGCGGCAGCATCGTCGTCGGGGCGGAAATCATCCGCGGTCACCTGCCAGACCTTGCCGAGCCTGTCGTAAAGCCCGGCGGCCTTGGGCGCGACGCACCCCACCGGCGCCACGCCCTTGAACGCGTCGCTGGCTTGGCTGACCAGCGCGAACCCGCCCTGCCGGCGGTTGGCGGCCTTGGCCCGCGGCTGTGGGTTGCAGCGTTCCTTGCCCGCGAGCGCGGCGGCGAATTCCCCTTCGGCCTTGGTCGGCAGGCGGCTGCCTTTCCACCTGGCACAGGCCTCCATGTCATCCCAGGCGAGATGCGCCACCGGCTGGCCGGCGCGCGCATTGCGACCATCCGGGCCATAGGGCTTCTGCCAGCGCGCGCCGGCAGTTTCCGCCATGTCATCGCCGCACGTCTGCTCCGCCTGCGCCCAGCGCGGCGATATCGGCAAGCGATGCGCGCAGGAAGTCCCCCGGCACCGAATGGGCCCATTGCGAACAGGCGGTGGCAAAGGTGATGGTGGCATCACGCCCCATGCCGCTGACCAGCCCGTGGACGATCCCGGCGGCAAAGGCATCGCCGGTGCCGACGCGGTCAACGATGTGTTCAAGCGCGAGGGTGCGGCTGATCGACAGGCCTTCGCGGTCGGCCAGCAGGCCGGTGAGGTTCTGCCGGTCGCTCGAAAACACCTCGCGCCGGGTCGCGGCCATATGCCGGATGCGCGGGGAGAGCGCGAACATCCTGTGCGCGGCGGCGTGGAAGCCCTCGGCCGGATCGCCGCCGGAATAATCCCCGCCCGCCATCATCGCCACCGCGCGGCGACCGGCAAACAGCAGATCGGCTTCGCACGACAGCGCGCGCAAGGTCGCGGCCGCCTCGGCCTCGCGCCCGTGCCACAAGGTCGGGCGGAAATTGGTGTCGAAGGCGATCTTCACGCCCGCGCCTTGCGCCGCGGCGAAGGCAGCGCGCAGCGCGGCAAGCGCCTTGTCGCCGAGCGCCGCCGTGATCCCACTTGCAAACAGCCAGTCGGCTCGCTCGAGCAAGGCGGGCCAGTCATAGCCCGCCGGGTCGAAGCCCGCGAAGGCCGAGCCGGCGCGGTCATAGGTCACGCTGGCGGGGCGGCTCATCGCCCCCGGCTGGAGAAAGAACAGCCCCAGCCGGCTGCCCGCCACCGCCTCGGCCGCCAGCGTCACGCCGAAACCGCGCAGGGTGTGCCGCGCGGCAACCCCCAGCGCATTGTCGGGCAGCGCCGTCACCAGCCGCGCATCGTGGCCGAACCCGGCCAGCGCCACCGCGACATTGGCTTCGGCGCCGCAAAAACTCGGTTCAAGCCGCATGTGTTGCAGCAACATTTCGCTTGCAGGCGCGGCAAGGCGCAGCAGCACTTCGCCAAAGCAGACGATGCGGCCGGACGGCGGCTGGGCAGTGGCATTCATGGCTCGCGGCGTTCCTCCTTCGTCACCGGCAGTTCAAAGGCTGGCAGAGGACGCGGCTCGGTGTCAAACAGGTTGCCGATCGGCGCGGCGCCCCGACAATGGCACACCTGCGCCGGATCGAAGCCGGCGGGGATGGTGACAACAATCCCCTTCCCGGCCCGCCGCGCTTGGGCGAAGGCGCAACTGCGCTCCGCCCCATCATCGCACAGGATGAACGGCCCCGGCTAGCCCCACGATGCCGCCATCAGCATGCCGGTGGCGGGCGTCATGGCGATGGGCACCGGGCATGGCGGTTTGCCGCGCTGCAACACCGCGCCGTCCGCAATCAGCAGGCCAAGCCCCAGCGCTTGCGCCCGCGCGGCGGACGGCAGGACAGTGCCCGGCAGCAGCGCTGCAAGGACAGATTTGGGCATGGCTCTGCTCTCCGTTTCAACCGCGCCAGATCGGCGCGGGCAATCCGGTCACGCCAGGTCGATAGACGAACAGGTCGCCCGCCTGCGGCTCGCGGGCGCGCTGTTCATCCGAAAGCCCCTCGCGCGCTGAAGTAACGAACAGCAGATCAAGCTCCGCTCCGCCAAAGGCCGGGCAGGTGACCTGGCTGACCGGCAGTTCGATCTGCGCGAAACGGCTGCCGTCCGGGTGGTACGCCGTCACCCGTCCGCTGCCCCATTCGGCGTTCCACACGCGCCCCGCCGCATCGACATCCGCACCATCGGGGAAAGCCGTGCCCGCAAGCCGCGCGAACACCGCCGGCTCGCCCAGCGCGCCGGTTTCGGCATCGAGCGGATAGCGCAGGATGTGCTGGGTCGGCGTATCGGTGAAATAGAGCGCGCTGCCATCGGGGGCAAAACAGGTGGCGTTGCTGATCGCAATCCCGCCGCGCAAGACCGCGGGCGCAGCATCGCGGCGATCGAGCCGGTAGAGCGAGCCGCCCTCGCCGCCTGCCAGCTTGCGGTTCTCGACCATGCTGCCCGCCCAGAACCGCCCCTGCCAATCGACCCTCCCGTCATTCATGCGGATGCCGCAATAGCGCGGCTGCGTCTTGTGGAGCCACTGGCAGTTGCCCGTTGCCGGCGCATAGAGCGCAAAGCCGCTGGCAAAGGCGCAGACAAGCTGTGCCGGATCGGCGGTCAGCCCGAGCGAGCCGAGCCGCTCGGGCAGAGCGAAGCGCACCAGTTTGGCCGAGGGCCAGTCGAGCCGCAGCAATTGCGCCGCCTGGATATCGGTGAACCACAGGCAGGAGAGCCGATGATCCCACACCGGCCCCTCGCCCAGCGCACAGCCGGCGGGAATGGTGGCGACAAGCTCCATGCCTCACCACCAGGTCGCATAGAGCGCGACACGGATCGCCACCACCGCCGCCGCGGCGATGTTGCAGCCGCTGGCGGTCGTGTAGCTCACGACCTCGCTGGTGATGCGATCGGCAGTGGCGGCGGCCAGCATGATGAAGGCCCCCAGCACGGCGATCGCCGCGCTCACCCGCCCCACCAGCACCAGATGCATCGCCTGCCCCAGCTTGGCCGAAGCACCGGCCATCGCCGGATCAAGGCCGCGAAGCCTGGCATGGCGATCGCGGGTGAAGATCGTTGCGATCGCATTGATCTTCGGCGCGCTCGAGACAAGGAAATCGTCCGAACTGTCTTGCTGATGCCCGGCGCTTTCGCGACCCACCAAATGTGCGAGACCGAAGATGAAGATCGCAAAGGCCGCGATCACGATGATATCGATGATTGCCAATCCCATGGGCGTTCTCCCCGTCTTTCGGTTTTGTTGCATTAATAGTATAATTAGGCAATAGGCGTCAGGCAAAGCCGCTTGGATGTGAAGGGACGAAAGATGGCGGGCACTCTCGAAGGCAGGCTGCCGCTGGTGGCGATCCTGCGCGGGCTTGAAGCGGCGCGCGCGGTGGCCGTGGGCGAAGTGCTGGTGGACGCCGGGTTCGACATCATCGAAGTGCCGCTCAATTCGCCTGAACCCTTGGTCAGCATCAGGGCGCTGGTCGCTGCGCTGGGCAGCCGGGCGCTGATCGGGGCGGGCACCGTGCTGAGCGAAGCTCAGGTCGAGGAACTGGCCGCGATCGGCGCGCAGCTGGTGGTTTCGCCCAATTGCAATCCGGCCGTGATTCGCCGCAGCGCCGCACATGGCATGGTGAGCCTGCCTGGGGTCGTCACGCCGACCGAGATGTTCGCCGCGCTCGAAGCCGGCGCGACCGGGCTGAAGATCTTTCCCGCCGAACTGCTCAGTCCGGCGATCATCCGTGCGGTGCGCGCAGTGCTGCCACCGCAGGTGCCGTTGCTGGCGGTGGGCGGCATCCATGCTGGCAACATGGGCGATTATCTCGCCGCGGGTGCAACCGGGTTCGGGATTGGCGGATCGCTGTTCACATCGGGCAAGCCGCTGGCGGACATCGCTGCCGACGCGCGCGCGCTTGTCGCTGCGTTCAAGGCAGCACGGGCCGGTTAGACCAGCAAGGCAGCCCTAGGCCTGCGGGCCGGCACCTTCCCCCTCGCTCAGCGCGCGGGTGTCGAGCAACCGGATTGCTTCGCTGAGCAAGTCCTGCGCCGCCTGCGCCGCGCCTTCGGCATCGCCGCGTTCGATGGCGAGATAGATGCGCTCGTGATCGGCGACGCTCGCCATACGCACGCCCTTCACCGAATTGGTCAGCCGGATCGAAAAGCGCAGCGCGGTGTCGATCACGTGGCTGGCCTGGACGAAGAAACGGTTTGCGCTCGCATGCAGGATGGCGATGTGGAAGGCGATATCGGATTCAAGCGAATCCATCCGGCCCGCGTCAGCCTCGCGCATATCTTCGAGCCGCGCGGCGATGCGGGCAATCGCGTCGCGATCCTGCCGGGTGGCGGCGGCGGCGGCGGCCCTTGGCTCGATCCCCGCGCGCACCTCCAGAAAGTCGCGCATCAGCTCGAAGGAAAACCGCCGTTGCAGCGTCCAGCGCAAAACGTCGGGGTCGAGAATGTTCCACTTCGATTCCGGCTCGACATAGGTGCCGCGCCGCGGCCGCGAGCCGACCAGGCCCTTGGCGGTGAGCATCTTCACCGCCTCGCGGATCACGGTGCGCGAGGTATCGTGCTGCCTGGCGAGTTCGGCCTCGATCGGCAGGCTGCCGCCCGGCGGCACATCGCCGCGCACGATCTGCCCGCCGATGCGCTCGACCACTTCGCCGGTGAGATAGTGGCTCGCCATCACACTCTCCCGCCGTCGATGATGAAGTGCTGGTTGGTGATCATCCGGCTGTCGTCCGAAGCGAGGAACAGCGCAAGGTTGGCCGCATCGCGCGGCTCGATCCGCTGCTTGAGGCAGACCTGTTCCATCCACTCGGCCTCGGCCTCGGGGGTGAGCCACAGATCGAGCTGGCGCTGGGTGACGACCCAGCCAGGCAGGATCGCGTTCACGCGGATGCCATCCGGCCCATATTGCCGCGCAAGCGCCTTGGTCAGGCCCAGCAGCCCGGCCTTGGCGGTGACATAGCCCGGCATCCCGTCCGGGCCGAGCAGCGCGGTGATCGAGGAGAAGTTGATGATCGCCCCGCCCGCTCGCGCGCTCCGCATCACGCGCACCGCGGCTTGCGCGGCGAAGAAGGCGCAATCGAGGTTGACCGCCATGCAGCGCCGCCAGCCTGCCGCGTCGGTTTCCAGCGGATCGTGGCGGGTGTCGTTGGCGACATTGTTGACCAGCACATCGAGCCCGCCCGCCGCCGCCGCGAAATCGCCGATCGCCTGCTGCAGCGCGGGCGTATCGGTGACATCGAGCGCGCGAAACCACGGGCGGGCACGGCCTGAGGCCGCGATCTCGTCCGCCAGCGCTGCGGCCGCGTCTGCCGCCAGATCGCAGTGGCCGACAAGCGCGCCCTGTTCGCTGAAGGCGGCGACCATCGCCGCGCCGATGCCGGTCGCCCCGCCGGTGATGAACACCCGGCGCCCGGAAAGGCTGGGATAGGTGGCATATCCGGTCATCAGTGGCTCTCCCGTTTCACGTCGTCCCCGCTCGACCCCATGAGGAAATCGAGATCGGCGCCCAGATGCGCCTGCATCACATGGGCGCGGTGCAGCGCGAGATAGCCGCGCGGGGTGTCATGGGCCTCGGGCGGACGCAGCGCCGCGCGGCGGGCGAGTTCCGCGTCGGACACCAGCAGGTTCAGCGTGCGCGCTGCGGCATCGAGCACGATCTCGTCGCCGGTCTCGACCAGCCCCAGCGGCCCGCCGACCGCGGTTTCGGGCGAAACGTGCAGCACCACCGTGCCGAAGGCCGTGCCGCTCATGCGGGCATCGGAAATCCGCAGCATGTCGCTCACGCCCTGTTCGAGCAGTTTCTGCGGGATCGGCATATTGCCCACCTCGGGCATCCCCGGATAGCCTTTCGGCCCGCAACCCTTGAGCACCATGATCGAACTTGCGTCGATCTCCAACGCAGGATCGTCCACCCGCGCCTTGAAATCCTCGATCGTCTCGAACACCACCGCACGCCCGCGATGGGAAAGCAGCTGCGGCGAGGCGGCGCTCGGCTTCATGATCGCCCCGTCGGGCGCGATATTGCCGCGCAGCACCCAGATGCCCGAGGCCTGCTTGAACGGCTTGTCCGGGGTGGCGATCACCGCCGGGTTGAAGATTTCCGCGCCCGCGATCTGCTCGCCGATGGTCTGGCCCGAGACGGTCTCAGCATCGAGATGCAGATGCTCCGCCATCGCCGCCATCAGCGCGGGCATCCCGCCGGCATAGTGCAGATCTTCCATCAGATATTCGCCCGAGGGCATGATATTGGCAAGCAGCGGCATCTGCCCACCCAGCGCGTCGAAATCATCCAGCGTCAGTGGCACGCCCACCCGGCCTGCCAGCGCCAGCAGATGGATCACCGAATTGGTCGAACCGCCGATCGCGGCGTGCACACGGATGGCGTTCTCGAAGGCTTCGCGGGTGAGGAAGTGCGACAGGCGCTTGTCCTGCCGCACCAGTTCGATAATCCGCCGCCCGGTGGCGTGCGCCATCTCCTGGCGGTTGGCATCGACCGCGGGGATCGTCGCATTGTACTTGAGCGCCACCCCCAGCGCCTCGGTGATCGCGGCGAAGCTGGAGGCCGAGCCCATCGTGTTGCAGGTGCCGCGTGATCGCGACATGCCGCTTTCGGCGGCGAAGAATTCCTGCGGGCTCATCGCGCCCGCGCGCACCGCTTCGGAAAACTTCCACACATCGGTGCCCGAGCCGATGTCGCGCCCGCGATACTTGCCGTTGAGCATCGGGCCGGAGGAGATCACCATGGTCGGCAGATTGACGCTCGCGGCACCCATCAGCTGGCCGGGCGTGGTCTTGTCACACCCGCCCAGCAGCACCACCCCGTCGATGGGATTGCCGCGGATCGATTCCTCCACCTCCATGGCCAGGAGGTTGCGGAACAGCATCGCGGTGGGGCGCATCTGGGTTTCGCCCAGCGACATCGCCGGGAATTCGAGCGGCAGCCCGCCCGCTTCCCACACCCCGCGCTTCACGTAGTCGGCCAGTTCGCGCAAGTGCGCATTGCACGGCGTCAGTTCCGACCAGGTGTTGCAGATGCCGATCACCGGTCGCCCGTCGAAGGCATCGGCGGGAAGCCCTTGGGCTTTCATCCACGAACGGTGGATGAACCCGTCGCGGTCGAGCTTGCCATAGGAATGCGCGCTGCGCCGCTGGCTGGAATTGCCCCCCATGTCGCGTGTCGGGCCTTTCATTGTTCTGGCTTTGGACTTTCAATAATCACAATAATATGTAATGTTGAATAATACTATCATTTAATCCCGGCCGCGCAATTTGGCCGCTGGCAGGGGGTCAGCGGCCTTGTGGCCAACCCGCAGGTTCGGGCAAAAGACTCGCCTCGGCCCTGGCCTTCTCCGCGCGGACGTGCGCTTCGGAATAGCGCCTGAGCTGCACTGCTACCCAAGCTTGGACTGCTCGGGTCTGGAGTTTTTTGCCTTGCTCAGGTCCGGCGGGCTGGTCTCACCGGCTGAGTTTGCCAGCATGATCGGAGGGATATTCCCGATCGCGCTGTGCGGTCGCTCTTCGTTGCAGGGTCTGCGCCACGCCTCCAGCTTTTCGCAAGCATCTTCCAGCGAAAGGGACCAGTGCGCGTTCAGGCATTCGCTGCGCAGCTTGCGACCCGTTGCCAGCTGATCATGAACGAAGTCCATCGCCCAGACATCGTTCGGCCGGATCGGTGCGGCGGGACTGATAGTGGTAACTGGAAGTGTCGAACGGCAGAACCCGGCAGGCTCTCCGGATCGACACGCCCCAGTCGAACAGCATCCCGTCGACCAGCTCACGCCTCCGATCCGGCCTCAAAGCTTTCGTTTGATAACGTCCTACAGCATCTCGCGATCGAGCGTGAGGTCCGCGACGATCTTCTTGAGCCGACTGTTCTCGTCCTCCAGCTCGCGCAGCCGCCGCATCTCTGACGGCAGCAGCCCCGCATACTTCTTCTTCCCGTTGAAGTAGGGCGCCTGGCTGATCCCTGCCTTGCGGCAGATCTCAGCAACCGGCGTTCCTTCCTCGCCCTGCTTGATGACGAACGCCTTCTGCGCGTCCGTGAACTTCGATGCCTTCACGCCAAAACTCCTCGCCCAGCCAAGGATGGCTACAGCGCAAAACTCTAACCGCGAATGATCAAGTTTTCAGGTGGCAGAGCAGTCGGGGTAGAGCCCCTTTTTGATGTAGATCGTCTTGTGCGGGCCATAGGCGGGCGGCGCATCACGCCAGCGCAGCCCGCTCCTGATCACGAAGATGATGCCGCTGAAGAACCGCCGGTCATCAACCCGCGGAATACCGTGCGACAGGGGGAAATGGGGCTCGATGCGGCGCATCTGCGCCTCGCTCAACAACCACAACTCGCACAACAGCAGCGCCTGCTCAGCGCCGACATTGAATCAACCGAAGGCCTCCTGCGCAAGCAATTTAATGAGTCCTGAGCCTAGCGCGTCTACTGCACCTGCGCCCGGAAGCGGATCGTAAAGCTAGGCTGGCTGGTGCCGGTGCTGGCGGCATTCATGCGCCCGGCCGGGGTGATGCGGATCGCCCGCACATCGGGATCAAAGGGGCCGACCGGGGAGTAGTTGAATGGCCCAGTCCCGCCCGTGCTGGACGAGAAGCTCACCATCGTTGTCGCATTGAAACTTGACAGCCCGCTGGTTGGCGAGCCGTTGGTGAAGGTCACCGGCGTGCCGGTTGCAAAGGCCATGTCGGCGGGCATGATGTCGGTGATGATGACCGAGTCGGTATCAGGCCGTGCCGCCCCGACATTCCGCACGGTAATCGCATATTCGACGATCGCGCCGGGGATCTGCTTGGGATTGAGCATGCCGTTGACAGGATCGGAGATCACCGTGCTCGATTTCTCGACCACGAGTTCGGCGGTGGTGCTGCGGGTGTTGGTGATGCTGCAGACAATCACGTCGCCTGGTCGCGGCGTCACGGTTCCGCCCACCACGGTCGGCAATGCAGTAGGCGAACCGCTGGTGCTGTTGGTGCAGGCCATGGTCGCATCGTAATTGGCAAGGCTCGCCGTCCCGGCGGCGACTTCGTCAAGGCGGTAGGCCGTGCCCGAGGTGACCTGCACCAGACCGGTATCACCATTGTTGATCGTGCCGCCCGAACCCGTGGTGGTGCGACTAGCGACGATGGTCTCGCCTTCGCGGATGCGGATGGTGAACTGGTCGCCGGAAAAGCGCCGTCCGCCGCTGCCGAGCAGCTTACGCAATTGCAACCGGGGCTGCGCGCCGACAGTGAAGGTGCAGACCAGAAACTCGCCGAATTCGAGCTGGCCGATATCGGCGCTCGTAGCAGCAAGATTGCTAGGCAGGTTCGTCCGCGTTGCGCCTGCCGTGTTCACACAGCTCAGGTTGGCCGAGTATTGTGTCAGCGCACTGCTGCTACCCGGGGCCATGACTTTGCGAAGCCTGATGGGCATTCCCGCTGACAATTGGAGGGCAGGGGTCGAAAACGGGCCGTTTCCCGTTCCGCTGGTCGTGCCACTCGCGATCGTAGCGCCAGTCGTTGATGATGCGATCTGGTACTGGAACTGGTCAGCCGCATTGAGGCGCGCTCCGACAATTATGGTCTGCAGCCGGATTGTGGCGAAGCGCACGGCGAACATCACCCCCTGCAAGCCCCCCGCCTGGGTCTCCACCGTTATGCTGGTGGGGCTGTTGCTGCCGATGATATAGGCCCCGACCCTACCCGACCGCCCGGTGATGTTGACATTGGCGGTGCCCACCCCGGCGATTAACGGGAAGTTCGATCCGCTGATCGGGTTGACCGAATCGAGCAATTGCCACGCGCCACCATTGGTCGAGATCCGCAGCGCTTCGTTCTCGTTGCTGGATTCGGCATCCGCAACGACGAAGGAAAAGACCGTCGCACTTGCGCCTACTGGCGGGGTGACCATGATATTCGACAGGGTGATGGTGCGTGTGCCGCCGCTGGCGGTATAAAGCACCGGGCGTCCCGGAATGCCGATAAAGGCACTGTTGCCTACCGCCGCTCCACCCCACGAAGGTGACGTCACCGCGTTATAGGCTGTGGTCGCGGTATTGCCGGTGACCCGCGCATTGAAGCTCAGAACGGCTCCGTCAGGCAATGTGAAGCTAAGGTTTTGTCCCGAAGCCGAGCGCGCGGTCGCATCGTTGTAATTGGCGAGGTTGAGCCAGCAATAGGTCTGCCAGCTGGCAGGGGCAGTGCCTTGTGACGCAGCTTGGCCACAATTCTGTGCCTGCGCAGCCGGGCTCCACATCAGACCGATGACCAACATCAGCAACGCAAACAAGCGGCGGAACGGGAGCATGCGCACGTCCATACCGCCGGGAAAGGCAATCATGGCAAGAACGCGGCCCGTAAACTGGGCGCGAAGGGCGCTGTGCATCGCTTACCTCCCCAGTCCGAGAAAGCCGAGGCTGTCCGCGTCGAAGGCCATCCGCGCAGCCGCGAACACCCCTTTGCCGGTGTTGCGCGCCGCGCTGAAATCGCCGTCGCGGAAGCCATCGACATTATAGCCCAGCGTCACCAGCATCCCCTTGGCCGGCACCACGCCGATCGTGGGGCCGTAGGCGAAGCTGGTCACCTTGTCATTGAGGTTGGAGCGCACCGTGGCGCTCGCGCCAATCTCGAAGCGCTCGCCGATGCCGATCCGCCCGTCGGCGCCGACCAGCACCGACGTGCCGGACAACTCGGTCCCCTCGAAACGGTCGAGACTATGGCGCGCGCCGAGGAACAGAGCGAATTCTTGGCGGCGCACTTCGGCTCCGTTGTCGGTGCCGCGCGGGGTGAAATTGGCCGAAAGGCTGGCGACCAGACGGCGGGCGACGGCATTGCCATCGACTACCAGTGCGGTGCGGCCTGCACCGCCCGCGCCGCCGATCTCGCCGGCGACGCCGCCGGTGATCTGATCCGAACGGAACTCCAACCGTCCCAGCATGGCCAGCGGAGCGCCGTCAGGGCGATGGGCGAAGGCGATGCTGGCGTCGAGGATCTCGGCGGTCGACCCGCCCGCGGCTTCCGACAAGGTCCAGATGATGCCCGATCCGACCAGACTGCCCTCGCCCAGCTGGCGGATCGCGCCGAAGGTCAGACCCTTGCGGTTGGCCAGTTCCCCGTCGCGATACTCGCCGCGCCCGGTGATGCTCCAGCGGTTCTTGCGCCATGCCGCGCCGAAGGTGAGCGCGGTAAAATCCTGGAACAGCAGCCCGCCCGTCAGCTGTCCGCCGCTGGCAGCGGGCTGCGCCGGATTGACGATGCCGACCGCACCCGGCGCGCCGCCAAGCGTGCGGTTGCCATCGATAGTGGCATCGATCATCAGCTCGGGCGTGATCTGGAGGGTCTGTGACAGGCCGAAGGCGGCAAAGCTGCGGGTGCCGTTCTCGCCGATGGTCTCCTCGCCGAGCGTGGTGACCACCTGCCCGCCGCGCCACGGCGTGACTTCGATCCCGCCCCGCAGCTGGCGCGCATCGAGGTTTTCGCCGTCGGCGATCTCGTAGGTGCCAACGAGGCGCACGTTCTGGGTGATGGCATAGCGGACCCCGAGCCGGTGGCGCGCGGGCAGATCGAGGCTTTCGGCCTTGCCCAGCGCGACCGCGGTGCTGCCCGAAAGCTCCAGCCGGTTGTCCATCAGGCGCTGGGTCGCACCCGCCTCGAGCACGGTCGAGGCGGCGCTGGAGCCGTCGGTCAGGCGATCGTTGAAATGGGTAATCCCGAACCGCAGATCGGTGCGCTCGCGGGTCAGCTGCAGCTGCGCCTGTGCCGCACGGCGACGGGCGGCATCGATCAGGCTTTCGTCCTGCCACAGGCTGCCGACAATGCTCAGCTCCTGGCTCAGCAGCACCCGCCCGTCGACCCCGAACTTGCGGCGGCCGCGTTCGGCAGCGTTCTGCTGGCCGATTCCGTAATCGGCGTCGATCTGACGGGCATAGGCGAGCACGTCGATCGTGCCGGTCTGGTGCTGCGCCTCGACCAGCCATCCGGTCGATTCCGCGCCGTCGCGGCGGCTGATGCCGAGTTCCGCGCGGATCTCCGTTCCGTCGCCGATCCGGGCGAGCAGATCGACCGCGCCGATATCGGTGCGCTGCGTCTGTCCGTTCGCGTCGGTGGTGCCGGCATCGGTGATCACGGTCGCGCCGATCCGCACCGCGCCGTCGGCGCTGGTCCAGTCGGCCCGCATACCGGCGTTCATTTCGCCCTCGGCCGCGCCATCGGTTTCGAACTCGACCACGATGAACTGCGGGTTGAGGTTCTCGTCACGGCTGAGCACGGGCGCGGCGAAGGTGATGGTTCCGGCGAGCAGATCGAGGTCATAGTCGGCAAAGCGAGTCAGCTCGCGCACCGACACGATGATCTCGGGGCGGAAGCGGTCGCGCACCTCGATCGTGACGCGCTCGGAATTGGCGAGGATGCGGCGGCTTGCGAGGTTATAGGGGCCGGTGATGCCCTGCCCCTGGATTTCCTGGCGGCGGAAGCGGCTCGCGATCTCGGCGGCGAAGCCCTGTGCCTTGACCGCGCCCAGTCGTGCCTCGGCCTTCACCCCGGTGGCTGTGCGGTTGTAATTGGCAAGGCGGGTCTGGTTGAAGGCGGTCTGGAAGTCGCCGTAGAGCGCATAGAAGGTCGCAGTCTCGATGCGCACATAGAGCTTCTCGCGGCTCGGGGCATCGAAGCGCCGGGCCGAGGCATCGCCGAACACGGTGTAATAGGCCTGCGGATCGAGCGCGCCGAGCACGCGCTGGTCCTCGCGCTGCTTGGCGCTGTCATAGGCGAGCGTGAGCAGATATTTGCCCAGCACCCGGCCCTTGGCATAGAGCGCGACGCGCGCGTCATCACCCAGAGCGCTGTCGAAGCGGCCGGTGCGCTCCATGTTGTCGGCGACCGAGCGCGCGCCGGCGGTGCCTTCGGCAAGGCCGATGATGGTCCATTCGATATCGCCCGGCTCGACCCAGGCTTCCAGTTCCTGACGGCGGGTGATCTGGCCATCGTCGAAGGCAAAGCCGAGCCGCAGCGAGCCGCTGACCATGGTGGGGGCGAGTTCGATCCGGGCGATGCCCTCGTTGCCTTCTACCACCCAGCGCGCCGCGATGGGGGCGGTGCCGGTCAGCTGGTCGAGCTGCTGGCGGTCGATCTGCTCGGCGCTCTCATAGGGCGCGTTGAGCGTGAAGGTGCCCGAGATGCCCTCGCGCAGCGGGCGGTCGTTGCGGTCGAGCACGCGGATCGCCACCACCGGACGTGTGCGCCCGTCAGCCACGAGGTTCGACTGTTCCGGCACCAGCTCGACCCGCGCCGGGGTGCGTGTGAAGAACACCTCGCGGGTGAAGGTCTTGGAGACCTCGCCGAAGGAGTTGATGATCCGCGCTTCGAGGACCGTGCGCTCCTTGATGAGCGGCACGCCGCGCCACTGGCTGATCGCGAACTTGCCGCGCTCGGGGGTCTGCGTGCCGTCGAAGGCGAGCGGATCGACCGGCTTGCCGTCGACCAGCAGCTCGACCGTCTGACCGCGGCGGTGGCGGATCACGACACGGATTGCCGGCGCGCGCGGGTTGGCATCCTCGGCGGGAGCGACGAACCCGTCGGGGGCGTCGCCGAGGGCCAGAGCGTCCTCGGGCGCGGCCGAAGGCTCGGTCGGGTTGGCCCCCGTCTGGATGACCGGCGTCGGCTGCTCAGCTGCCGCCGCAGCCGCCACGCGGGCGGCCTCGGGCAGCACGGCGTGGAAATCGGCCACCACCAGGCTGCCGCCCTGACCGATTGCAAAGCGCGAGAAAGCACTGCCGGCATTGCGGGTCGAGGACGAGCAATCGACCATCCGCGCACCATCGGGCAGGGTCATGCGCGAGACCTGGACCACATGGGTTCCGGGCACCACGCCATCGAAGTGGTAGCGCCCGTCGGCATCGGTAATCGCGAAGCTGCCGTCTTCCAGCATCACGCGAATGCCTGCAATTCCGGTGCGTTGCGCCTCGTCCAAGGTGCAGGCCCCGGCAGTGATCCGGCCGATGATGGTCATCCGGTCGGCGATCCCTTCGCGTTGCAGATCGACAGCGGCGCTGGCACGCGCCTGGCGGCCCAGTCCGTCGCGTGCCAGCGCATCGTTGAGCACCCGGCCCGGCTGCGCATCCGGACGCACGGTCATGGCATAGGTCACGCGGACGCTTGCTCCGGCGGCGATATCGCCGAGCGCGATGGTCAGCACCCGGCCATCGGGGGTCACGGTCACGGCCCCCGCAGAGGGGGCGGCGCCGTTGACACGGATCGTGTCGGGCCGCAGCCGCAGCCAGCGCGAGGGCATGTCGGACAGCGTCACCGCGCGCTTGATCCGCGCCGGATCGGCGTTGCGCACCGCCACCGTGTAGAAGATCGCATCGCCCGGCGCGGCGTTGGCCCGCGAGGCGGTTTTGGTGAGGGCAAGGTCGATACCGGGGCGATCGACCGGAATGTCGATTTGGTAGGGAATAGGGCTGTCGAGCACGAAGGTGTCGCCGAAGGATCCCTCGCGGATCACATGGGCTCTGCCATCGGGCCGGGTGACGCGTGCGAGCAGTTCGCGCGGCGCGGCCGAGGGCGCGGAATAGGGTGCGGGCGGCTCGACGACCAGCCGGTAACGGCCGGCCACGGTCAGCGGGAACCAGAACTCGCCTGGCTCCATCGTGACAGTGCGGCCGCTCGCATCGGTGATGTCACTGCCGGAAATAACCATTGAAGGCCAAGGGGTTGTTCCGTCCTCGGCAAAGACTGTTGCGGGTGCGCCGGTCACAGCATCGACCAGCGTGACCCGCGCGCCATCGACCGGCTCGCCGGTTTCGCTGTCGAACACCACGCCGAAGGGATCGACCAGCACGGCGAGCTCGGTCTGCACCAGGATCGTATCCTCGCCGGGGTTCATCGCGGCGACGGTGATGTGCGACTTGGTCCCGACGCTGAGACGGCAGTCTTCATGCACCAACGGGGGCGGGGTGCGGAACGTGTTGATGACGCTGGAGAATACACCGCTGTTAGGGGCGGTTTCGAACACGGTCATGGTTTCGCGGTCGCCATCAGCCGAGTTGATCACCACAGTCAGGCTGTCGATAGTTGTCGGATCGCGATTGGCGCGCGCTGCGCTGACTTCAAAGTAGAGCGGCTCGCCGCCGCGCAACTGGTCGGTCTGCTGGACAATCGCAGTATTGAGCGCCGAGACTGCGTTGATGCCGGAATTGGGGCTGGACAACGCCGCGCTATTGCGGACCTGGATTGGCCCGGTCGTTCCCCCGCAATTTGGTGGGCGATAGACCAGTTCCGAGCCGTCGCCGGGTGCCAGTCTGAACACCCGGATTAACGGCGGAGCGATCGGAGCGGGTCTGACATCGAAGCGGACCGGATTGCTCGCAACGCGATGATCCCAACCATTTTCGTCCCAGGTCGCTTCTGCGATGTTGGTTATGGTGCGCAACGCCGCGCCGTCATTCGTCTGTGCGTAAACCCCTCCTTGTGGCACGCCAAACAGCAGCACCGCGAGCAGTGCTGCGGCCACGCGCCGCAAGGAGGGAGTAACACGCAAGATCTGTCTCGGGAACAGTGACTTAGTCGATCGTCACGCGGAAATAGAGCGAGCGGGTCTGACCGGCCGCGACATCGCTGAGGTCGCCCAGCACCTGGTCCTCGCCGTTCGGGCCAGTACCAGCGCTGAACGTGCCGCCGGCCGAGCCGTTGGCGCAGTTCGCATCGCCGTCGACGAAGATGCCGTAGCCGGCATCATAGGTCACGTCGGCGGGCAGATCGTCGACCACGTCGACATCGGTCGCGAGGGCAGCACCGGTCGCGTTGGCGACGGTGATGCAGTATTCGACCGTTGCGCCCGGGATCGCCTTGGCATTGGTGCTGCCGTTGACCGGGTCGCTGACGACACGGCTCGACTTGGCCACTGTCACCACCGCACCGTCGACTTCAAAGGTGCCGGTGTCGGAGAAGGCGCCGTCATATTCAGCGTCGGTCGCACCGATGCCATCGAACAGCACGTTGTCGATGCCGGAGGTATTCGCGCCGCTGGTGGCAACAAGTTCGTTACCCAGCGAGCCCGCCGTGCCGCCTTCATGGGCATTGGCAGTAAGCGTGACGTCGAAGGTGTCACCGTTGACGGCATTGAGGCCGATGTCGGCAATCACGATCACTTCGACCGTCACATCCTCGCCCACTTCGTCGAGCGAGGTGATCGGACCGGCGTTGAATTCCGCAGCGCTCAGCACGCGGTCGCCGTCGGTGTCGCGGAAGATCTGATAGCCGGAGATGTTCGCACCCGTACCGGCGGTCAGCGCGGTGGTGAGAGCGAGGTCGATCGTGTCGTTCGACAGGTTGGTCACGTCGAAGGCGATCGCCTGGTTCTGCGCGCCCGGTGCCACCGAGGTCGCCGAACCGATCCACTCGACGTTCACGTTGACCCTGCGGTCGACGGTGAAGGTGTCGCTGTCGCTTACGGCATTCTGGGTGACGCCGCCGACATTAAAGGTGACGGTGACGTTGTTGGTAATCGTGGATCCTGCGCTGGTCCCTTCGGCCAGTGCGGGGGCGCTGGTCATCGCGACAAGCGCAAGCGCGCTTACCGCACCCAGCAACTGCTTGGTGGTCTTCATGGTTTTGGTCCTGAGTGTGTGTCCCGCATGATGGTAGCCGCCCGCAGGACGTGACGGTTATCGCCCGCTTGTCAGCGGATGATGGCTGGATATGTGAGTCTGCCCGATGCGCCTGCCGCAAGGCTTGCGAGCACCCAGCGGACGTGAGTGACGTCGGCGTGGGAAGCGGGACGACTGGAGCCGTCGGAATTTGCGACAGTCAACGCGGCCAATGCGCCGAAGGATTTGCCCCCATCGACTGACACCTCCAGGTCCGGATTGGCGTCGGGGGCAAGGCGGACAGCGGCGGGCAGGGGGTTGGTGACGACGAAATTGGTCACCGCCTCGGCTCCCGTGTTGGTGTAGTCCGTGCCAAACACCAGTCGGTCGCCGGGGATGAGCGTACCCGGTTCAACAAGTTCGATGTGCTTTGTGCCATCCGCTTTTGTGATGATCTTCTCGGCCTTGACGTCGCTGGAAAGAGCCACGGGGCTATTGTTCTGTGCCGCAAGCGGCGAGCCGGGCAACACAAGCGCAACGGCCACAGCGAGAATGATTTTGGTGATCGACACCATAGTGCTCGTTCCGATCTTCAGAATTGGGAGTTCGCTTGGATCATTGATCGACAATGACGATGAATGTGACAAACCGCCGCGCTCCAGCGGCCGTGCTACCAAGGCTGACGGTGATACCGTCGGTGTCTGAGGCGGTGCCCGCATCGCCATCGGCAACATCTGTCAGGGGCGTCGCGTCCAGCGCGAGCGAGCCCGGCACATAGGTGGTTCCTGTGGGGATGGCGTCGGTCACCACCAGATTGCTTGCTGAGCCAGTGCCATTGACACGGGCTTCGATGGTGAAGGTGGCAAGGGTGCCAGGTACAGCGCTCGTGCCGCCAAAAGGATCGCGCAGAGTGACCGACTTGATCAATTCTACGCTGGTGGCAGTGCTGGTCAGCGAGCCACGCGCGACAGCCAGCGCGCCGGTATTGCCGACAATCGCATCACCGCCATCCACGCCGCCATTTTCAAACGTCGTGCCTGGCGCGCCGCTACCGGTTAGTGCTTGGGCAGAAAGATCGATATTGGTGATCTGACCATCGACCACCCCTTCAGGCACGGTCACGAGTACAAACACGGTCAGCGCGGCATCAGGTGCCAGAACAGGCGAGGTCTGTGGTACGGGAAGAAGCTCGTCGACACCTTCATCATATACGCCATTGCCGTTGCTATCGATTGCAATGGCGCGAAACGAAACGTCGAAGTCGTTGCCGCCAATCGCCGTGTTTGCGAGGAGGCGAAAGGCTTCGGGGCCGTTCCCCTGGTTGGTCAGTTCGAACGTCAGCACCGCATCTCCGGCACGCGCGGGTACGGGACCCGGATCAAGCGACGTCAGCGTGACGTCGAGCAGCTCATCTACCCGCACGCTCACCGTGTTTGAATTGATGCTGCGCTCTACACCGCCATCATTGTAGCTGGCTACGGCAGTGTTTTCGATCAAGGTGCCTGCCGTCACGCCACCGGCAAGCGCGGGCAACGCAGACGTCGCAGCCACGGGATCAGCTCGGCGACGTTCTACAAGTGGAAATCGAAGTTCGGCGGTCTGGATGTGTCCGAAGCTCGGCGGCTGCGATCCCTTGAAGAGGGGAGCTCGCGGCTCAAGCAGCTCTTGGCCGCAGCGATGCTCGACAATGCCGTGTTGAAGGATCTGGCATCAAAAAATGGTAACGCCCGGCGCTAAGCGGGAAGCCGTCGCCCATTCCCGGGAGCATCACGGGGTAAGCGAGCCCAAGAGGCGAATGGGGGGCGTGTGCACTGGTTGGTGTGAGCCGCAGGGTGATCCGTTACGAGCCGACGAGGCCGAACGACGGAGCGCTGTGGCAATGGTTGCGCGAGCTGGCGGCGGAGCATCACCGGTTCGGCTATCGCCGTCTGGGCCATCTGCTGGCGCGGGAGGACATGAGGCCCAACCACAAGAAGCTGCTGCGCATCTACCGCGAGGAAGGGCTCCGCGTGCGTCGCCGAGGCGGGCGCAATTGCGCTCTGGGCACGCGCAGGCCAATGGTGCTGCCCGATGGTCCGAACCAGCGGTGGAGCCTCGACTTCGTCTCGGACAGCCTGATCTGCGGCCGGCGCTTCTGCATCCTGTGCGTGGTCGATGATTACACGCGGGAATGTCTGGCGCTGGTGGCCGATAGGTCGCTGTCGGGGGCTCGGGTGGCGCGGGAACTGACCGGCCTGATGGGCAGCCGCGGCATGCCGCACACGGTGGTCAGCGACAATGGCACCAAACTGACCTCGTCGGCCATCCTGCGCTGGTCGCAGGAGCGCCGGGTCGAGTGGCACTACATCGTGCCCGGCAAGCCGATGCAGAACGGGTTGGCTGCGCCGCCCTTCGGGTCGTGGAGAGCTTCAA
>JBKBOH010000011.1:0-63917 GCA_046294975.1 Erythrobacter sp.
CGCGATCCTCTACATCCACGGCGGGCCGCAGGGGAGCTTCAACGATGCCTGGTCGCACCGCTGGAACCCGCGCGTCACCGCCAGCCAGGGCTATGCGGTGATCTCGGTCGATTTCCACGGCTCCACCGGATACGGGCAGGCCTTCACCGACGCGATCAACAAGAACTGGGGCGGCTGGCCGCTCGAAGACCTGCAAAAGGGCCTTGCGGCCGCGCTCGCGCTCGACCCGCAGATCGATGGCACCCGCACCTGCGCGATGGGAGCGAGCTATGGCGGCTACATGGTCAACTGGATTGCCGGCAACTGGCCCGACCGTTTCGATTGCCTCGTCCAGCACGATGGCATCTTCGACACCCGCAGCTTTTATTACGCCACCGAAGAATTGTGGTTTCCGCGCTGGGACTTCGGCGGCAGCTACACCCAGGCGAAGGACACCTACGAGAAGTGGAACCCCGCGAATCACGTCGACAAGTGGCAGACCCCGATGCTGGTGGTGACCGGCGAACTGGACTTCCGTGTGCCCTATACCCAGGGCCTGCAAAGCTTTACCGCCTTGCAGGAACGCGGCATCCCCGCGCAATTGCTGGTGTTCCCGGATGAAAACCACTGGGTGCTGGGCGCGAAGAACGCGCTGCAATGGCACAATACCGTCTTCGCGTGGCTCGACCGCTGGCTGAAGCAGGACGGCAGCGGGCAGGCGAAATGAGCCGGCAGGAACTGGCCTCGGCGCAAGTTTCACTCGCCAAGCATTATGGCGATCCGGCCAAGGGCAGCGCGATCACGCGCCACATCATGCTGTGCGCGATGTCGGACAAGCAGAAGTGCTGCCCGCGCGAGGTGGGGGAGGAAGCGTGGGCCTTCCTCAAGTCACGCCTGAAGGAGCTGGGCCTGGTCGGCCCGCGCCGGACACACGCGAGCAATCGCGGCGCGGGCGGGGGCGTGCAGCGCAGCAAGGCCGATTGCCTGCAAATCTGTGCTGCCGGCCCGGTCGCGGTGGTGTGGCCGGACGGGGTGTGGTATCACTCGTGCCGTCCGGCGGTGCTCGAACGGATCATCCAGGAACATCTGATCGGGGGCGTGCCGGTCGAGGATTATCGCCTCACACCGCCGGCCTAATCTCCCGGGGGGCTCCAGACTTCGTCACGCGAGGGCATGTGGTTGTCGACCGATTCGTCGTGGCCGGTGCCGTTGCTGAGGAACACCAGCCCCATCAGCCCCCCGCCAAGCAGCATGGTGAGGCTGATGCCGAGCGCCACGGCGATGTAGAAATGCACCGAAATCATGCCGTTATAGGCGAACAGCAGGCCCATCGCGACGGCCACGGTCAGCACCGTCACCGTCAGCAGCAGCTTCATGATCCGGCGATAGCGCGCCCAGGCGTGGGCCGCGTTGACAGGATCATCGAGCGGGGATTTGCGGGTCATGCCGCAGCCATGGCGTGTGGCCAGACGCTTGGCAACGCGCAAAGCATGCAAGCATTCATGCCGGCCGCGCAACCTGTCGTGCTGGTGCGGATTCGCATTTTGCCCGCTAACGTGGCATTTTGCGGTCAGGAGAGAGGGAGTCGGCCATGAGCATTGCCAGAATTATCGCTCAGCGCGGCACTGCGGACATCATCGCCTGCGATGCCGCCACCCCGGTTTCACAGGCTGTCACCATCCTTGCCAGCAAGCGCATCGGCGCGATGCCGGTATTGCGTGATGGCCGCGTGGTGGGCATCGTGTCCGAGCGTGACGTGATCTACCGCCTCGCCGATCATGGCGGAGCCTGCCTCGATCTGCCGGTCGAGCAGATCATGACCTCGCCCGCCATCACGGTCGAACCCGGCACCAGCATCGACGAGGCGCTGGCGCTGATGACCCGGCGCCGGTTCCGCCATTTTCCGGTGGTGGAGGATGGCAAGCTCGTGGCCTTCATCTCGATCGGCGACCTCGTGAAGCACAAGATCGACGAGGTGCAGCACGAAGCCGAGGCGCTCCGCAGCTACATCCAGGCCGGATAGGGCTTGAGCCGCGCCGCTGTGCACCCTAGATTGCCCTGCATGAGCGCCAAGCCCCTGATCCTCACCCCGTCTGCCGCCAAGCGCGTGGCCGTGATCGCGGCCCGGCAAGCGCGCCCGGCGATCCTGCGGCTGGCGGTCGAGGGCGGGGGCTGTTCGGGCTTCCAGTACAAGTTCGACTTGGCCGATGCGCCGGCGCCGGATGATTGCGTCTCGGAAACCGATGGGGTGAAGCTGGTGGTTGATCCGGTCAGCCTCGATCTGATCGCGGGCAGCACGGTCGATTTCGTCGAATCGCTGGGCGGCGCGGCCTTCAAGGTCGAAAACCCGCAGGCCACCGCGGGCTGCGGCTGCGGGGCGAGCTTCGGCATTTAGGTTAGACCGGCGCGCCGCTTTCGGGCATCACGGCCGCCATGAAAATCGCCACCTTCAACATCAACGGCATCAAGGCGCGGCTGCCGCGGCTGATCGAATGGCTCGAAGAAACGCGCCCGGCGGTCGCCTGCCTGCAGGAAATCAAGTCGCAGGACGAAGGCTTTCCCGCCGCCGATTTCGCGGCGCTCGGCTACTCGGCGCTCTGGCACGGGCAGAAAAGCTTCAACGGGGTGGCGATTCTGGCCGACAGGCGCGCCGGCTTCACCCTCACCGAAGTGCGCCGCGGGCTGGGGATCGACGGACCGAGTGAAGGCGAGGGCGAACAGGCGCGCTATCTCGAAGCCGACGTGTCCGGCGTGCGGATCGCCTGCCTCTACCTGCCCAACGGCAACCCCCATCCGGGGCCGAAATTCGCGTACAAACTGGCATGGATGGAAAAGCTGCGCGCGCGCATGGCGGCAATCTGGGCCGAGGAGGTGCCGGCGGTGGTGCTCGGTGATTTCAACGTCATCCCGCATGACGATGATGTCTGGTCGGTCAAGGCGATGGCCGATGATGCGCTGATGCAGCCCGAGGCCCGCGCCGCCTATGCCCGGCTGCTGGCCGATGGCTGGACCGACGCGATCCGCACCCACTTCCCACGCGGCGGGGTGTGGACCTATTGGGACTATCAGGCCGGCGCCTGGCAGCGCGATCACGGCTTCCGCATCGATCACATCCTGCTTTCGCCCGAATGCGCCGACCGGCTCGAGGCCTGCGGCGTCGACAAGGCCCACCGCGGCCGTGAGAAGGCGAGCGATCACGCCCCGGTGTGGGCACGCCTTAAGGCGTGATCCTCGCCGCGTTTCGCCCTTGGGGCGAGCGGCTGCGGGCTTTCGGTCGGGCTTGCGGCCCTAAGCGCCGTTTGTCCCCCTCGCCCTCAAGGAGCGAAGCGGTAGGGCAACAAGGACTCAGCGATCAGCGATAGAAGATATGCGTGTCGATCTGCGCGAGGCGGGCCTTGGTGCGGCTCCAGCCGGGGCGGACATATGTGGCGTGGAAGAACACCGCATCGCCGGCCTCGGATGGCCACAGGCCCTTGTGCGCGATCTGCGCGATCGCAACCGCGCGGGCCCATGCGGGCGAGCCGGTGGGGATCGCCGGCATCTGCCCTGCGCGCATGAAGGAAAACTGCCCCGGCTGCGACACCACCCCGCAATAGGAACGCGCGAAGCGGCCATCGTGGGTGCGGTTGATGATCACCTGCGCCACGGCGAGCTGGCCGGCCAGCGCCTCGCCGCGGGCCTCGAAATAGACCGCGCCGGCAAGGCAGCGCAGCTCCTCGCTCAGCGGCGCCGCATGATCGACCATCGCGACCAGTTCGGCCAGCGAGCCGGCCTCGGTCAGCACCGGGGGGCTATCGCCGGCGGGCAAAGGCTGCACCACGGGCTGCGCGACATATTCGGAGGGTTCGGGAACCAGCTCGACTGCCGGGGCCATATCGCCCGCGCCGTCTGCGGTCAGCTGGTCATGGGCCACTTCGGCCAGGGCCGCGGCGCCATTGACGCCGGGGATCGTCACGCTTGCCAGTGCGACAGCGGCAACCGCGACAAAGGAAAAAGTCTTGCGACTCATCAACTCAACAAAACCGGCGGTGAGCGCGCTCCGACGCAGGTGGAACCCTGTGCGATTGTGGTGGCACTGTGGGGGGTTCGAGAGGAGACCTGCCGGCCGCTCCCCGTCTGCGTGCCGATCGGTCGGCCGGATTGCCGTCCCGTCAGCCTGCGCTCAGGAAGTGGGCAGGCCGATAGCCGACCGCGCCGCGCGGTCAAGTTAGCGCGGTGATTTGCGCGATGAAGCGTTCGGGATCCGCGATATCCACCTCGATCAGCCAGATATCGGGGTCCTGCCGGCGGCGGCGTTCCAGATATTCGGAAAATTCGCCGCGATTTTCAGGATTTTCCGCCTTGGTCGCAACAAAGCTGCGCGATCCGTCGAGCGCAGGCATCCTTTCGTAAAGCGTTCCGCCCTGCCCACGGCACATGGTTACCACCAGGATCGAACCCGCATCGCGCTCGCCTTTCGCCAGCACCGTGGCAAAGCCGCCTTGCGATTGGGCGAGGCGCAGAATCGCGCTCGCCGCAAGATGCGCGGGCAGGCGTTCGCTCATGTCAGGGGTTCATTGCGCTGCATAGCCCGGCAGGCTGGAGAGCGCTATCCGCGAGCGCATGAAGGTGCCGGTGCCGCGGCCGATTTCCTCGCCCTCCTCATCCACCAGCCGCGCTTCGGCCACGAACACCCGGCGTCGCCCGCTGACCCACCGGCCCTCGGCAATCACGGTGCCTTCGCGCACCGGCTTGGTGAAGTGCAGGTTGAAGCTGGTGGTGAGCAGGAAGCGATCGGTCGCCAGGGTGTTGGCGGCGTAGAAGGCGGCATCGTCGAGCATCTTGAAATAGATCGTGCCGTGGGCCGCGCCGGCGGCGTGATAATCCTGACGGGTAACGGTGAAGGTCAGGCGCGAGAGGCCCTCGCCCGGGATGTGCAGCGTGCTGGCGAACTTGGCGTTGACCGGGGCCGAGGCATAGAGCCGCTCAAGCGCGCGGTAATGCTCTTGCGCCCCGCTTATCGGGGCGGGATGGTCGGGTTCGCTCATCGCCGGCTCGCTCGCAAGGCTCTCAGGCGGCGTCCCGCTCGAACTGGTGGGTCAGCAGCGCATAGGCCGCCTCGGTGGTCGGCGCTTCGGCCAGCATCTGGAGCAGCGCCTCGTCGCGCGTCAGGCGCGAGATTGCCGCGAGCGCGTGCAGGTGGGTGGCCCCGGCATTCTCGGGCGAGACCAGCCCGCACACCAGCGTCACCGGGCGGGCATCGGCGGCGGCGAAATCGATCGGCTGTTCGAGCCGGATCATCGCCAGGCTCGGGCGGCGCACATCCTTGCTGCGGCAGTGCGGGATGGCCACCCCGCGTCCGAAACCGGTGCTGCCCAGCGCTTCGCGCGCCTCGAGGTTTTCCAGCACCTCGTTTTCGTTCAGTCCATAGGCCTGCGCGAACAGCCGTGCGATCGCCGCAAGCACCTTGGGCTTGCTGTCGATCCGGTCGAACAGGATCGCCTGCGGCGAGAGTGCGAGGTTGACATCCATTGCGAGCGAATCCCGATTGAAAGTGCCAGCGTAGCGATCAAGTCCGGCCATTTCAGGGCAGCCGATGCACCCCGAAGCCGCGACGATGCGCCCCCCCTGCTGCTGCCGTGTGAACCCCTTGCCGGTGGCGGCCGCCGTGTGTGGCGGCGGCGGCTTCGCCTTGCCGGGCCGGGCCCTATCGCGGTTCCACCCATCCGATCGAACCATCGGAGCGGCGATAAACCATATTATGCCGGCCGGTGCCAGCATTTTTGAAAAACAGCGCGGTGGTGTTCCTCAGGTCCATCATCATCACCGCATCGGCAACCGTGGCGGTGGGAATATCGACGCGGGTTTCGGCAATCACCAGCGGGGCATCGGCCGTGACCTCTTCCTCCTCGTCCGGCTCGGCGGCGAAGATGGTATAGGCCGCCTCCTCCTCACCGCGGGCATGGTCGGCCTGTTCGTGGCGGGCGGTCAGCCGGCGCTTGTAGCGGCGCAGCTGCTTGTCGATCTTGGCGACCGCATCATCAAGCGCGACGTGGGCATCGTGGGCCGAGCCTTGTGCCTTGAGCACCAGTCCCTGCATCACATGGGTGATGATGTCGCAGGTGAAGGCCCCGGCAGGCGCCTTGCCGAAGGTTATCTGGCTCGACAGTGCCCGTTCGAAATACTTGTCGACAATCGCGCCGAGCCGGTCGGCGGCGTGTTGCTGCAACGCCGCGCCGGTATCGATCTGGTGGCCTGAAATGCGAATATCCATGAGTTCCATACCCTCCCGTACAAGATGGGGATTGCCTGTGTGCGTGTGCGGTGCGCGACCTCCTTCAGCGCGTCCAGATGGCGTTTTCGATGCCGGCAACAAAGGCGCGATGGCGCTCCAGTTCCTCAACGCTGGGGGCGTGGGGGCGGGGTGGGCGTGCCGGGCGATCAGCCCGCGCGGTGCCGGTGGCGGCGGTGGCCGAAAGCTCGACCACGGCCGCGCTCTGGGCGAGGCCAAGCCCGATCTGGCGCCCGCCGGTCAACTCGACATAGACCTGCGCGAGCAGTTCGGCATCGAGCAGCGCGCCGTGCTTGACCCGGTGGCTGCGATCGATCCCGTAGCGGGTGCACAGCGCATCGAGCGAGTTTTTGGCACCGGGATGCTTCTTGCGCGCGAGCGCGACCGTATCGATCATCCGCTCCATCGCGATCGGCGCGCGGCCGATGCGTTCAAGCTCGGCATTGAGAAAGCCGAAATCGAACCCGGCATTGTGCGCCACCAGCGGGGCATCGCCGAGAAATTCGAGCAATTCGTCGGCCCGTTCGGCAAAGCGCGGCTTGGTCGCAAGAAAATCGCCCGACAGCCCGTGCACCCGTTCGGCCTCGATCGGCATGTCACGTTCGGGGTTGAAATAGGCATGGAAGGTGCGGCCTGTCTCGACCCGGCCAACCATTTCAACGCAGCCGATTTCGACCATGCGATCCCCTGCCTTGGGATCGAGTCCGGTTGTTTCGGTATCAAAAACCACTTCGCGCATTGGCCGCACTATCTGCCCATGCTGCGCCGGTTGCAAGCGCTGCTTGCCATCAAAGTGAAGCAATCAGCGCTTCGACCTGCGCGCGGGTTTCAGCGAGGGAGGTGCCGGTGTCGATCACGTGATCGGCCCTTGCGCGCTTGTGGGTGTCGTGCAGCTGAAGTCCATAGATATGCTCGAATTTCTGCACCGTCATGCCAGGGCGGGCGAGCACGCGGGCGCGCTGCACCGCCTCGGGGGCGGAGACCACCACCACCATGTCGACCTGTTCGTGCCCGCCGCGTTCGAACAACAGCGGAATGTCGAACACCACCGCACGCTTGTCGTGATGGGCTTCAAGAAAGGCGGCCCGTTTCGCCGCGACAGCGGGGTGGACGATGGCTTCCAGTCGCGCCAGCGCGGCCTTGTCGGCGAACACCTGATGGCCCAATCGGTCACGGTCGACGCCGTCTGGCCCGGTCGAGCCGGGGAAAGCAGCCTCGATTGCGGGGAGGAGTTCACCGCCCGGCCCCTGCATCGCGCGCACTTCGGCATCGGCATCGAACACCGGGATGCCGGCCTCGGCAAACATCGCCGCAACGGTGGACTTGCCCATGCCGATCGAGCCGGTGAGGCCAATGATTTTCGGTTTTCTCATCGGATCAGCAGCTCGCGCAATGCGGCATCGTGCTGGCGCGGGGCGGGCTGGCCAAAGAATTTTGCAAAGGCGATCGCCGCCTGCCCGATCAGCATCGCAAGGCCGTCGATGGTGCGGTGGCCTCTTGCGCGCGCGTCCCGCAGAAAAGGTGTGTCGATTGGCGCGGTGACGATGTCATAGGCGATGCTGCCCGGCGGCGCGTGGCTCCAGTCGAAGCCGAGCGGGGGCTGACCCTGCATCCCCAGGCTGGTGGCGTTGACCACCAGATCGCAGCACCCTTCGCGGTCGTCGAAGGCGAAATCGGTCGGCACGGCGAAGTGGGCAAGGTCAATCGCGTGATGTTCGCCCTTGCCGCCAAGTTCATCGAGCAGCGCGCGCGCCTTGGCCCGATCGCGGCCCGCGACCACCAGGGTAAAACCCTTGCCCGCCAGCGCGGTGATGATCGCCCGCGCCGCGCCGCCAGTGCCCAAAATCCGCGCCATGCGGAAAAAATGGGTCTGCGCCAGATCGGCGACGAGCGGCTCAAGGAAGCCGGCGGCGTCGGTGTTGGTGCCCGCCAATGCGCCATCGCCCAGCGGCACAATCGTGTTGACCGCGCCGATCGCGTCGGCGGGCGGATCGATCCGGTCGAGCAGCAGCATCACCGCCTGCTTGTGCGGCATGGTGACATTGCACCCGCGCCACAGCGGGTCTTCCCGCCGACTGGCGAGGTAGTCGGGCAGTGCGGCGGGCGTGACGTGGCAGGCCAGATAGTCGGCCTCGATCCCCAGCTTCTTCAGCCAGAAGCTGTGGATCAGCGGGGATTTGGACTGGGCGATGGGATCGCCAATGACTTCGGCATAGGGGCGGTTCATGCGACCAGCACTCCCGCCTCGCGCAGCGCCGCCAGCAGCGGCAGCAGCGGCATTCCCAGCACAGTGAAGTGGTCGCCCTCGATCCGCTCGAACAGCTGCACCCCCGGGCCTTCGATCCGGAAGGCCCCGACGGTGTGGCCGATTTCCGGCCATTCGAGGGCGAGGTAATGCGCGATGAAATCTTCCGACAATTCGCGCACGTGCAGGCGGGCGATGCTCGCGTGGCACCATTGGCACCGGCCATCTTTCACCAGCGCGCCGGCGGAGTGGAGTTCCATCACCTTGCCAGAGAAGAACCGCAGATGTTCTCCCGCCTCTTCGGTTGAGCGCGGCTTGTCGAAGCGGCGGCCCGCGCACACCACCAGCGAATCCGAACCGAGCACCAGCGCTTGCGGATGCAGCGCCGCGACCGCCGTGGCCTTGGCCAACGCCAGCGCCGCAGCCACGTCCGCAGGGGAGGCCCCGGCCAGACCCATCTCGACCGCGCGTTCGTCGATCTCGGCCGGGATGCTGCGGTAGGCCACGCCGGCGGCATCGAGCATCGCCCGGCGCGAGGCCGACTTGCTGGCAAGGATCAGGGTCATACCGCCTGGCCCACGCCGCCGCTGCTGGCCGGCTTGCGGCCGCGTTCCTGCGCGAGGCGGATGATCGCCGCCGCGGTTTCCTCGATCGAGCGGCGGGTGACATCGATCACCGGCCAGCCATTATCGGCGAACATGCGCCGCGCGAATTGCAGCTCGGCTTTCACCCGCTCGTTATCGACATAGGCGGTCTCGGTTGCCTCGTTGAGCGAGAGCAACCGGTTGCGGCGGATCTGCACCAGCCGTTCGGGGCTGGTGGTGAGGCCCACCACCAGCGGATGGCGTAGCCCGAACAGCGCCGGCGGCGGCGGGCTTTCCACCACCAGCGGAACGTTGGCAGTCTTGAAGCCGCGATTGGCGAGATAGATCGAGGTCGGTGTCTTGGATGAGCGCGACACGCCGACCAACACGATATCGGCCTCCTCCCAATCCTCGTGGGCAAGGCCGTCATCATGGGCGATGGTGTACTGGATCGCCTCGACCCGCTTGAAATAGCCCTCGTCCATGGCGTGCTGGCGGCCCGGGCGGCCATGGGCTTGCTGGCCGAGCTGGGCTTCGAGCGCGGCGGTCACCTGATCGAGCACCGCGACAGCGGGCAGGCCGAGATGGCGGCAATGCTCTTCCAAACGCGCGCGGGTGTCGGGGTTGACCAGGGTGTAAAGCACCAGCCCCGGATGCGCGGCAAGATCGGGCACGATCCGGTCAAGATGCTGGAGCGAGCGCACCATCGGCCAGAAATGGCGGTTGACCACCGGATCGTCGAACTGCGCGAGCGCGGCCTTGGCGATCATTTCCAGCGTTTCGCCGGTCGAATCCGAGACAAGGTGGAGATTGAGTCGGTTCATGCGCGAAAGGTCCGCCGCGGGCCTGTGGACAGTTCGCGGCATAAACCACGGGAGCGCGAGCCGGACAAGCTGCGGAACAATTTTCCTGCCCGCTGGCCGGCTTTTCCTCTCGCCATTTGCCCACAAGGGCGCAAGATTTGTCGACAGCCTGTGAAGAGTGAGGATAAGGTGTGCTTGACGTCCCATCGATGCGGATTCGATCGGGATGAAATTCGGCGGGGCCGGTGGGGGTAATCAGGCAAGCGGCGGTAATTCCCGCTATCCACAGGGCCAACAGGCTTCATCAGTCTCTTTATCATTTGAACAGATGTGTTTTAAGGAACCCTATGCCCGGTCCGCTTCTCGCTACGCTCAAAGGTGTCCGTCAGGATACCGCTCCCGTGTGGCTCATGCGTCAGGCGGGGCGTTATCTGCCCGAATACAGAGAGTTGCGAGCCAAGAAGGGCGGTTTTCTCGAACTGGTCTATGACAGCGAAGCGGCTGCGGAAATCACCGTGCAGCCGGTGCGGCGTTTCGGATTTGATGGGGCGATCCTGTTTTCCGACATCCTGATCGTGCCGCACGCGATGGGGCAGGGCTTGTCGTTTCTGGCGGGGGAAGGCCCGCACCTTGCGCCGACGCTGATGGAAGTCGGGCTGGACAGTTTCACCCCCGCTTTCGAGCGGTTTGAACCGGTGTATGAAACCGTGCGCCTTGTCCGCCAGCAGATCGGGCCAGAGGTAACCATGCTTGGCTTTGCCGGCAGTCCCTGGACGGTTGCCACCTACATGATCGCAGGCGAAGGTTCCAAGGATCAGGGCCCCGCGCGGATGCTCGCCTATCGCGATCCGGCGCGGATGCAGGCGATCATCGATGCCATCGTTGCGGTATCGGTCACCTATCTGCGCGGCCAGATCGATGCCGGGGCCGAAGCGGTGCAGCTGTTCGATTCCTGGGCCGGAAGCCTCGCGCCCGACCAGTTCGAAAAGTGGGTGATTGCGCCGAATGCGGCGATTACTGCCAAGCTCAAGCAATCCCATCCCGATACGCCGATCATTGGCTTTCCCAAGGGCGCGGGCGCGAAGCTGCCGGCCTATGCCCGCGAAACCGGCGTGGATGCGGTGGGCCTCGACGAGACGCTCGATCCGCTCTGGGCGCACCAGAGCCTGCCCGAAGGGATGCCGGTGCAGGGCAATCTCGATCCGCTGCTGCTCGAAGCCGGCGGCCCGCCACTGGCGGCGCGGGTGAAGACCATCATCGCCGCCTTCGCGGATCGTCCCCATATCTTCAATCTCGGCCACGGGATCGGCCAGCACACCCCGATTGCCCATGTCGAGGAACTGCTCGCAGCGCTCAGAGGCTAGGCCCCATGCAATCAACCCTTTTGCTGATCTATCCCTTCCTCAAGATCGGCCATGTGATCTTCATGGTGTTCTGGCTGGCGGGGCTGTTCATGCTGCCGCGTCAGTGCATCTATATGCTCGATCATGCGCCGGGTTCACAAGGCGAGGCCAAGTGGGCCGTGCGGATGGGCAAGCTACGCAAGATCATCCTCACCCCCAGTCTCATCATCGTCTGGGGGCTGGGCCTCAGCATGGCGCTGGCGATGGGCTTCTTGAGCGAGGGGTGGTTCCACGCCAAGCTCACTTTTGTGTTGGCCATGACGGGTTTCCACGGCTGGCTGGTGGCCCAAACGAAGAAAATGGCGCGCGGTGAGCGTCCCTTGAGCGAGGGCACCTTGCGGATGGTGGGGGAGCTGCCGGGCCTGTTGCTGGTGCTGATCGTGGCGCTGGTTTACCTCAAGCCGTTCTGAAAAAGCGCAAGAGGCGGTCGCAATTCCGCGATTGACCGACCGCCTGCGCGCTTCTATCTCGGCCTTGCCTTTTCGGTATCCGGAGCGTGATCGCGCTCCATCACGGTCTGCTTTCTCCAAGCCCTGTCCCGCACACCATGGGACACCGCTTTTTCAAGCGGTACTGACCATCCGGCCAAAAGCTGTTTTTTCTGGACGTTGCCAATGCATCTTAAAGACCTCAAACGAAAGACCCCGGCCGAACTGGTGGCGATGGCGGAGGAGCTGGGCGTCGAAGGCGCCTCGACCATGCGGCGCCAGGATCTGCTGTTCAGCATCCTGCGCGAACTGGCCGAGGACGAGGATTACGAAGAAAAGATCATGGGCATCGGCACCATCGAGGTGCTGCAGGATGGTTTTGGCTTCCTGCGCTCGCCCGAAGCGAACTATCTTGCCGGGCCGGATGATATCTATGTCTCGCCCAATCAGGTGCGGCGCTGGGGCCTTCGCACCGGCGACACGGTTGAAGGGGAAATCCGCGCGCCGCGCGATGGGGAGCGCTATTTCGCGCTGACCAGCCTGGTGAAGGTCAATTTCGACGATCCCGAAGCGGTGCGGCTGCGGACCAATTTCGACAACCTCACCCCGCTCTATCCCGACGAGAAGCTGCGGCTCGACAGCCTCGATCCGACGGTGAAGGACAAGAGCGCGCGGGTGATCGACATCATCGCGCCGCAGGGCAAGGGCCAGCGCGCGCTGATTGTCGCCCCGCCGCGCACCGGCAAGACCGTGCTGCTGCAGAACATCGCCAAGGCGATCACCGACAATCACCCCGAGGTGTTCCTGATTGTCCTCTTGGTCGACGAACGCCCCGAGGAAGTCACCGACATGCAGCGCTCGGTGAAGGGCGAAGTCGTCTCCTCGACCTTCGACGAGCCGGCCCAGCGTCACGTGCAGGTGGCGGAAATGGTGATCGAAAAGGCCAAGCGCCTGGTCGAGCACAAGCATGACGTGGTGATCCTGCTTGATTCAATCACCCGGCTGGGCCGCGCCTACAACACCGTGGTGCCCTCGTCAGGCAAGGTGCTGACCGGCGGTGTGGACGCCAATGCGCTCCAGCGGCCCAAGCGCTTCTTCGGCGCGGCGCGCAACATCGAGGAGGGCGGCAGCCTCTCGATCATCGCCACCGCGCTGATCGATACCGGCAGCCGGATGGATGAAGTGATCTTCGAAGAGTTCAAGGGCACCGGCAACAGCGAAATCGTGCTCGATCGCAAGGTTGCCGACAAGCGCATCTTCCCCGCGCTCGATGTCGGCAAGTCCGGCACCCGCAAGGAAGAGCTGCTGGTGGCCAAGGACAACCTTTCCAAGATGTGGGTGCTGCGCCGCATCCTGATGCAGATGGGCACTGTGGATGCGATGGAATTCCTGCTCGACAAGATGAAGGATTCCAAGTCGAACGAAGATTTCTTTGCCACGATGAACCAGTAGGTTGGCGTAACGCCGGGCGCTGGGATCGGCCCCAAGGGACAGGCGTTGAGGGACGGGAAGACGTGCTTAGTCAGTATCTTTACATCAGCACCGCGCCGACCTTGCCACGCGAGGAGGTGGAAGCGATCCTCGCCACCAGCGCGCGCAACAACCCGGCGCGGGGGATCACCGGCCTCTTGCTGTTCAACGGACGCAATTTCCTCCAGCTGCTCGAAGGTGAGGAGGCGCAGGTCAACGCGCTGATGGAGACGATCTTTGCCGATCCGCGCCACAGCGGGGTCTCGGTGCTCGACCGGCGCGCGATCGCGGCGCGGGCGTGCCCCGACTGGGCGATGAAGCGGGTGTTGATCGCCGAAAGCATCGCCTCGCGCCGAGAGATGCTGGAGGCTGACCTGCCCGAGGGCCTCGATCCCGAGGTCCGCAAGATGATCGTCAACTTCGCGGTGCTGAACTAAGACCCGGTGATCTTGCCGGGCCTAGGCTTGCGGTGCGTTGGTCCGCGGCGCAGTGCTGGCCGTGAACGGGGCGGTGGGGACGGTGTCCGGCTGTGAGCGCGCGCAGCCCGAGCCGTGGCGGCTGCACTTCGCCCCATACTTAGACCCTGGCCTTGGCAAGCTCGGCGGCCATCACTTCCCAAACCTTGTTGATCGCCTTCAAGGGGCGCACCATCACCTTGAAATCGATGATTTTTCCTTCAGAATTCCAGCGGATGATGTCGACCCCATTGATGGTGATCGCGTCGATTTCGGTGACGAATTCGAGCATCATTTCATCGCCATCCACCAACTCGCGGACATAGTGGAAGCTGTCGTTCCCCAGGGTGCGGGCGGCGGCAATCAGATAGGCCATGACAATCGGCTTGCCCACCTGCGGGGTGTGCACCACCGGCGAGTGGAACACGCAAGTCTGCGCGATGATCGCGGAGAGCGCGGCCGCATCGCCCCCGCTCTCCATATAGGCGTGCCAGCGGGCGAGGTTCGCCGCGCTCACGCGAGGTGCTCGGCGAAGAAGGCGGCGGTGCGGCTGTCGGCCAGCTGCGCGGCTTCCTCGTGACGGCGCAGGCCGGTTTCGGTGGCAAAGCCGTGGTCAAGCCCTTCATAGTCGTGCAGCGTCACGCGCGGGTGATCGTCGAGCGCGCTGTGCATCGCGGCCTGGGTTTCGGGCGGGACGAAACCGTCAGCGGTGGGGATGTGCAGCATCAGCGGCTTGGCGATGGCGTGCTTCTCGCCCAGCAACCCGTCGATGCCCACGCCGTAATAGCCCACGCTCGCATCGATATCGGTGCGCGCGGCGGTCATGAAGGCGAGCCGCCCGCCAAGACAATAGCCGACGCAGCCGACCTTGGCCACGCCGAGCGTCCGGCGGATGTGGTGGATCGTCGCCTCGATGTCGCGGATGCCCGTATCCTGATCGAATTGTCCCATCCAATCAAGGGCTTGGGTGAATTCCTCCGGAACATCGGGATCAAGTTCGATACCGGGCTGCAATCGCCAGAACAGATCGGGTGCGACCGCCAGCCATCCATCGGCGGCGAGCTTGTCGCACTTCTGGCGGATCCCGGGGTTCACCCCGAAGATTTCCTGAATGACAATGATTGCGCCCCGGGGCGTGCCGCCGGGGCGGGCGACATAGGCACCGAAACTGGCGTCACCTTCAAGGGTGGGGATGGTTTCGTTGAGGTTCATGCTGAGTCTCTCCGGCTGGTTCGCGGTGGCAGAGTGGTGTCCTATCGCTTGCCTTGCACAGCTGCCAAGCCCAAATGAGACAGGCGCGCGCAAGAGGAGAGCCAAGCCCCATGAAAATCACCATCGCAGTCGATTGCACCCCCGATGAGGCCCGCAGTTTGCTCGGCCTGCCGGATGTGTCGGCGGCCAATTCGGTCTATGTCGACGCCATCACCAAGGCGATGCAGGGCGCCACTCATCCCGATCAGCTCCAGCAATATGCCAGCGCTTTGGCCCCGATGGGGCAGGTGGGGCTGAAGCTGTTCCAGAGCTTCGTCGAAGGCGGGATGAAGGCCGCCTCCGGCAGCAAGGAGCCCAAGGCTGGCGAATAGATTTTCGATGAGCGTGGTGCCGACCATCTTCGCGCTATCGAGCGGTGCGCCGCCTGCGGGCGTGGGGCTGATCCGGGTGTCCGGCCCGGGCGCGGGCGCGGCGCTGGCAGCGCTGGCGGGCCGGGTGCCACCGCCCCGCCGGGCCTCGCTGGCGACATTGCGCGACAGGGCGGGAGCGCTGCTCGACAAGGCGTTGGTGCTGTGGTTTCCGGGGCCTAACACCGCGACGGGCGAGGATCTCGCCGAATTTCACTGCCACGGTGGCCGGGCGGTGATTGCTGCGGTCGAGAAGGCGCTGGCAGCACTGCCAGACACCCGGCGGGCCGAGCCGGGTGAATTCACCCGCCGCGCCTTTGCCAATGGCCGGATCGATCTGGCCGAGGCCGAAGGGCTGGGCGATCTGCTTGCGGCAGAGACCGAATTGCAGCGCGCCGCCGCGCTTGCCAATGCCGGGGGCGCCTTGTCGCGGCAGGTGGATGCCTGGCGGCAGAAGGTGCTGGCCCTCTCGGCGCAAATCGAAGGGGTGCTTGATTTCTCGGACGAGGAGGATTCGGCCGATCTCCCGGAATGTTTCACGTGGAACATCGGTGCGTTTGCACGGGAATTGGACGAGTGGCTCGCCCGCCCGCGGTCCGAACGGCTGGGGGAGGGCTTTCGCGTGGTGCTTGCCGGGCCGCCCAATGCGGGCAAATCGACCTTGTTCAACGCCCTGACTGAAAGCGAGGCGGCGATCACCTCGCCCATCGCCGGGACGACCCGCGATGTGATCGAACGCACGGTCGCGATCGAGGGGGTGCCGTTCACCTTTGTCGATACCGCGGGCCTGCGCGAGGCGGCGGGCGATGAGATCGAGGCGATCGGGATTGCCCGCGCCGAGGCGGAACTGGCGCGGGCCGATGTGGTGCTGTGGCTGGGTCCGCAAGGCGAGGGGCCAGCGGCGGCGTGGGAAGTCGCCGCGCAGGCGGACCGCGTTGATGTCATTCCCAAGCCGGCGGCGCGCTTCACGGTGTCGGCGGTGACCGGCGCGGGGCTGGCGGCGCTCAAGCTAGCGCTGGTCGTGGCGGCGCGCGCGGCGCTGCCGAAGCCGGGCGAAGCGGCGCTTAACGCGCGCCAGCACGCGCGGCTTACGGAGGCGGCCGAGGCGCTGGCGGCGGCCGGCAGCCTGTCCGACCCGTTGCTTGTGGCCGAGGAACTGCGCCGCGCGCGCCTCGCTTTGGATCGCCTGACCGGCCGCGCCACCACCGAGGACATGCTCGACACCCTGTTTGCCCGCTTCTGCATCGGCAAGTAATGTTTCACGTGAAACATCGGCCATGAGATTGGCTGCAATGTTTCACGTGAAACATTTTGGCCCGGAGGGCAGCCGCGCGCACCCAAATCCGCTTTGACTGTCTCGCCCCCGCGCCCTATCTGCGCGCCCATGCATTGCTTTGATGTCCTCGTCGTCGGCGGTGGTCATGCCGGGGTGGAGGCTGCCTGCGCGGCGGCGCGGATGGGGGCGCGCACGGCGCTGGTCAGCTTCGACCTCGCCGCGATCGGCGCGATGAGCTGCAACCCGGCGATCGGCGGTCTTGGCAAGGGCCATCTGGTGCGCGAGGTCGATGCGCTCGATGGCGTGATCGGCCGGGCGGCGGATGCCGGAGCGATCCACTACCGGATGCTCAACCGCTCCAAGGGCAGCGCCGTGTGGGGCCCGCGCGTGCAGGCCGATCGGGTGCGCTTCAAGGCGGCGGTGCAGGCGATGGTGCGCGCGCAACCCCATCTGACGCTGGTCGAGGGCGAGGCTGCTGCGCTGGTGCTCGCGGGTGGCCGCGTGGCTGGGCTTGAGCTTGCCGACGGGACAATGTTTCACGTGAAACATCTGGTGCTGTGCACCGGAACCTTTCTCGGCGGGGTGCTGTTCCGCGGCGAGGAGCGGTTCGAGGGCGGGCGTATCGGGGAGAAGGCGGCGCACCGGCTCGCCGCACAGCTGCGCGATGCCGATCTGCCGATGGCGCGACTCAAAACCGGCACACCCCCGCGGCTCGATGGGCGGACGATTGATTGGGCGGCGTTGGAGGAACAGCCCTCGGATGGCGAAAGCTGGACGATGTCGCCGCTTACCCCGGCGCGGATCAACCCGCAGGTGTTTTGCGCCATCACCCGCACCACCCAGGCCGGCCACGATGCGATCCGCGCCAATCTTCACCGCTCACCGCTATTCTCTGGCGCGATCGCGGCCGCCGGACCGCGCTATTGCCCTTCGATCGAGGACAAGATCCACCGCTTTGGCGATCGCGAGGGGCACCAGGTTTTTCTCGAACCCGAGGGGCTGGACACCCATTTGGTCTATCCCAACGGCATCAGCACCTCGTTGCCGGTGGACGTGCAGGAAAAGGTGGTCCGCACCATGCCGGGCTGCGCGCGGGTGGAGATCGTGCAGCCGGGCTATGCGGTGGAATATGATCACATCGATCCGCGCGCGTTGACGGCAGATTTGCAGGTGCGCGCGATCCCCGGCCTCTATTGCGCGGGGCAGATCAACGGCACCACGGGATATGAGGAAGCCGCCGCGCAGGGCCTTGTTGCCGGGCTTGAAGCCGCCGCCGCAGCGCTCGCCAAGCAGGCACCGCAGCTTGACCGGGCCAATAGTTATATTGCCGTGATGATTGACGATCTCACGCTTCAGGGGGTGTCCGAACCCTATCGGATGCTGACAGCGCGGGCCGAATATCGCCTGCGTCTGCGTGCCAACAATGCGGCGACGCGCCTGACGGGGCTAGGGATCGCCGCCGGATGCATCGGGGCCGAGCGCCGCATGTGGTGGGAGCGCCGCGAGGAGCTGCGGCAAATGTTTCACGTGAAACATTCGCAGAAGGTTCACGCCCGTGACCTCGCCGATCACGGCTTGCCGGTGCGGCGCGATCATGGCGAGAAACCGCTGTCCGAATGGCTCCGCTATGATGGGGTGACACCAGAAGCCCTGGCTCCCTGGCTGGCCGAGGTGACGGCGCTCGATCCGTTGCTCGCCGAAGAAATGGCCGAAGATGCGGCCTATGCCCCCTATCTTGCCCGGCAGGAGGCCGAACTGCGCGATCTGCGGGCGAGCGAGGCGCTGCCGCTTGGTGCCGACTTTCCCTATGCCCAGGTGCCGGGCCTCTCCAACGAAATGGTCGAACGCCTGAGCAAGGCCGCACCGGGGACCCTGGCGGCGGCAGGGCGGGTGCCGGGGGTGACGCCCGCGGCGCTGTCTGCCTTGCTGGTTCACGCCCGGCGGCGGCTGACCGCATGATTGTTTCGGAAGACGAAGCCCGCGCCTATGTCGCCAGCCTGACCGATGCGGCGGGCATGGCGCGTCTCGAAGCCTTCGCGGCGCTGGTGCTGGAGGATAACCGGCGCCAGAACCTCATCGCCAAGGCGACCGAGCCGCATATCTGGCAGCGCCACATTGCCGATTCGGCGCAGCTCATCGAAAATGTTTCACGTGAAACATTGGGAGCGAATGCGCCGGGCCCGTGGCTCGATCTCGGTTCGGGGCCGGGCTTTCCCGGTCTGGTGATCGCCGCGCTGTGCCCGAACATGCCGGTGGTGCTGGTCGAATCGCGGGCGCGGCGGGTGGCATTCCTCGAATCCGCGATTGCCGCGCTCGATCTGAAGAAATGCCGGGTGGAAGGCCAGCGGCTCGAACGGGTCGCGCCGTTCCCGGCCCGCGCCATTTCGGCACGCGCCTTTGCCCCCCTGGCAAAACTCCTCGCCTTGTCCGCACCCTTCTCCACAAGGCAGACCGCCTATGTGTTGCCCAAGGGGCGTTCGGCGGCGCAGGAATTAGCAAGCCTCAAGCCTTCGATTCGGGCAATGTTTCACGTGAAACATTCCTTGACCGATCCCGACGCGGGAATCATTGTGAAGGCCTGACACGCGACATCTTGCGCGGCTTCGAGCGGAAGCCGCGCGCGGGAAGGACGGAACACACCATGGTGACCCCCTCATGTTCGTAATCGCGATCGCCAATCAGAAGGGCGGGGTGGGCAAGACCACCACCGCCATCAACATCGCCACGGCCATGGCGGCGACGGGGTGGCGCACCTTGCTCGTCGATCTCGATCCGCAGGGGAATGCCTCGACCGGTCTCGGTGTCCACGCGTCTGCGCGCGCGGTATCAAGCTATGACCTGCTGGTTGACGAGGTGGCGCTGGAAGAGGCGATTGTCCCCACCAGCATTCCTCGGCTCGATATCGTTCCGGCGACGGTCGATCTGTCGGGGGCGGAGGTCGAGCTGGTTTCGGTGGAGGAACGCACCGCGCGGCTGCGCCAGGCGCTGGAGCACCACAAGGGGCACGAAATCGCGTTCATCGACTGCCCGCCCTCGCTTGGGCTGCTGACGCTCAACGCCTTGTGCGCCGCCGATACGCTGCTGGTGCCGTTGCAGTGTGAATTCTTCGCGCTCGAAGGGCTTTCCCAACTGCTCCAGACGGTCGACCAGGTGCAACAGCGCTTCAATCCGCGTCTCGGCATCATCGGCGTGGCGCTGACCATGTTCGACCGCCGCAATCGCCTCACCGACCAGGTGTCGGACGATGTGCGCGATTGCCTCGGCAAACTGGTGTTCGAAACCGTCATCCCGCGCAACGTTCGCCTGTCCGAGGCGCCGAGTCACGGGCTTCCCGCGCTGGTCTATGATCAGCATTGCACCGGCAGCCGCGCCTATATGTCGCTGGCGCGCGAGCTGATCGGTCGCTTTCCCGCCGAAAGACAGGCTGCATGACCGAGAATATTATCCAAACGTCTGATATTCCAACGCTTTCGCGCAATTCGGCGGAGAAGCCGCGGCGCTTGGGCAAGGGGTTGGGCGCCTTGCTGGGCGAGACCCGGCGCGAAGAGCCGCTGGTGCGGCGCGATGCGCCGGCCGAAGCGCCCGCGCCCGGCAGCACCGCGCTGCGGATGCTGGCGCTGGCTACGATCCGGCCGCTGCCCGGCAATCCGCGCAAGCATTTCGACGAAGCAGCGCTCGATGAGCTCGCTGCCTCGATCGCCGCGCGCGGGGTGATCCAGCCGATCATCGTGCGTCCCCACCCGGACGGCACCGGCTATCAGCTGGTTGCCGGTGAGCGGCGCTGGCGCGCGGCGCAAAAGGCCCGCCTGCACGAGATCCCGGCGCTGGTGCGCGACTTGTCCGAACGCGAAGTGATGGCGCTGGCGCTGATCGAGAACCTGCAGCGCGAGGATCTCAGTCCGGTCGAGGAAGCGCGTGCCTATCACCGCCTCGCCGAGCAGGAGGGCATGATCCAGATCGATATCGCCAAGATGGTCGAAAAGTCGCGCAGCCATGTCGCCAACATGATGCGCCTGATGACCCTGCCTGACCGGGTGCTCGATCTGGTCGATCAGGGTCAGCTATCGATTGGGCACGCGCGCGCGCTGATCGGGCGCGATGATGCGGTCGCGCTGGCCGAGATTGCGGTGCAGCAAGGCCTGTCGGTGCGCGATGTCGAGACCCTCACCCGCAATCCCGCCAAGCGCCCAGGGGCAGCTCCCAAGCCGGGCGGGCAGGAGCCAACCGGCAACGCCGACATCCTCGCGGTGCAGCAACATCTTGAGGAATTTCTCGGACTTGGGGTGAAGATCAAGCCCGAGTCTGATCCGCGCAAGGGCACCATCACCATCCGCTACACCACGCTCGATCAGCTCGACTTGGTGTGCCAGCGCCTCACCGGCGGCGAATTCTAGGCAATCCGTCCGCAGCTCGTGGCCAAGGCTCCGCACCGGCGGCACGGCGCGGCTCTGCGGGGCCTTGGGTGCCCGCCGATCGGGCAGGCCAAGGCTTAGCGGCCGCCCTTGATCATCTTGGGCGAGGGCGTGGGGATCGAACGCGCCGCGCCGGGGACGGTGTAGCTTTCCTCGCGCACGGTTTCGCGCACCACCACCTGCTGGGGCACCTGGCTACGCACCGGCACCACCACCATCTGCGGCGGCGGGGCATAGGCGTAAACCGGGGCGTAGCCATAGGCGGGGTAGGCGTAGCCGTAGGGATAAGGCACCGGATAGGCGATTTCGCGGCTGGCAATGCGGGTGCCGGGCGTGCCGTATTGCGTGAGATAGGCATCCAGCGCCGCTTCGCAGTCATAGTGCGACTTGTCATCGCTGTTGAACAGGCTTCCGAGCAATCCGCCGATCAGCCCGCCGCCGCCCACGCCGAGCACGGTGCCGAGCACACGGTCGCCCGCACCGGCGATTTCGTAACCGGCAAACCCGCCGGCGAGCGCGCCGAGCAATCCGCCGATGATGGTGCCGGTATCGTCCTTGCTGCGGCCCGCGGTGCGGCGGCGGCATTCGTCGAGCCACTGCTCACGCTCGAACACCACCGGCGCAGCGGCATAGGCCATCTGTGGGACGTAGCCCTGGGCATGGCCCTGCGGCATCGCCCCGCGCGGCGCCGGCGAATCGATGCGGCGGGTGCGGGTGATGGTCTCCACCCCGTCGATGATGTCGCGGGTTTCGGTCACCTCGCTGCGAACCGGCGCGGTGCGATATTCGGCCGGAAGGCTGCGAACCTCGGCCTCGCTCAGCGGCGTGAGCGGCGGCATATCGCTGTCATCCTGCGCGACCGCTGTTGTCGGCAGGGCGAGCGCCAGCGCGGCGAGCGGAAGGGTGGGCAGCAACTTGGACATGGCAATTCCCCTTGAATCAGCCCCGGACGGCTGATGGCTGGCACAAGCCTATCATCGCATCGGGGCTGTTCCCAAGCGATGCCGCGGGCGCTGTCCCGTTTCGGGAAGCTTGGCGGGGCAAACCTGTCAGATCCGCCCCGAAAGCAGCGTGGCAAGGGCGGCAATCCCTTCCGCATCCGCCTCGGTGAAGCGCGCGTGGCGCGGGCTGTCGAGATCGATCACCGCGATCACCGCGCCCTCGCGCAGCACCGGCACCACCAGCTCCGACTGGCTGGCCGCGTCGCAGGCGATGTGGCCGGGAAAGGCGTGGACATCGGCGACAAGTTGCGCCGCGCGACTTTCCGCCGCAGTCCCGCACACCCCCTTGCCGAAAGGAATGCGGATGCAGGCCGGCCGGCCCATGAACGGCCCCAGCACCAGCTCGCTTGCGCCGCCGTCCTTCGTGGGCGCGACGCGGTAAAACCCGGCCCAGTTGAGATCGGGCAAAAATTCCCACAGCAGCGCGGCGACATTGGCCATGTTGGCCACCGCGTCAGGCTCGCCTGCGGTCAATGCGTCGGCGGCGGCGAGCAGTTCGCGGTAGCGTTCGGCCGGATCGGCGGCGGCGGCGGGCTTGAAATCATGCACGGGAGGCTGACCTTCGATGCTTGTGTGTTGCCGCACGGGCGGGGCGGCTCTATCTCCCCCACATGGCCATCTTACGCAAAATCGCAATCGCCCTTGCCGTCATTCTGGTGCTGGCCGCCGGGGGTTTCTGGTTCCTCAGCCGTGGTGACACCGCCGATCTCTCGGTCGAGGCGGTCGCCGGCACCGCGCCGGTGTTGCAGGAGGGCGATCCGCAGACCTTCCCGACCGTCCGGATCGCTGAGCCGGTCGGCTGGCAGAAGGGCGAAACACCGGTTACGGCCGAAGGGCTCGAAGTGGTGCGCTTTGCCGAGGGGCTGGAGCATCCGCGCATCCTTTATGCGCTGCCCAATGGCGATGTGCTGGTGACGCTGACCCGCGCGCCCAAGAGCAAAGGCGGCGAGGGTGGCGGGATCATGGCCGCGATCGAAGGCTGGATCGCCGGCATGCTGTTCGAGAAAGCCGGCTCTGCGGGCGAATCGCCCAATAGAATCGTGCTGCTGCGCGACGAGGACGGCAATGGCGCGGCGGAAAAGCAGATCGTGATCCTTGAACAAGGACTCGATTCGCCCTCGGGCATGAGCTGGCAGGACGGCACGCTTTATGTGGCCAACCACAATGCCCTGCTGGCCTTCCCCTATGCCCTGGGCAGCGAGAAAGTGACCGGCGCGCCGCGCAAGCTGATGGATCTGCCCGCGGGCGGCAACCACTGGATGCGGAATATCGAGATCGCGCCCGATGGCACGCGCCTGTTCGTCGCGGTCGGCTCGGCCAGCAATATTGGTGAGCGCGGGATCGCAGCCGAGGAAGGCCGCGCGATGATCTGGGAATACGACCTCGAAACCGGTCGCCAGCGCCAATTCGGGGTCGGCATGCGAAATCCCAACGGTATGGATTTCAGCCCCTGGACCGGCGAGTTGTGGACCACGGTGAACGAACGCGACATGCTCGGCTCGGACCTGGTGCCCGATTATCTCACCAACGTGCCGGTGGGCGCGCAATATGGCTGGCCGTGGATCTACTACAAGGACAATTTCGATCGCCGGGTCAAAGCGCCGATGCCCGCCTTCTTGCAGGAATATACCCGCAAGCCCCAATTTGCGATGGGACCACACGTGGCGGCGCTGGGGCTGGTGTTCGTCAAGCAAGGCCACGTGATGGGCAGCAAGTTCGCCAGCGGGGCCTTTGTCGCGCGCCATGGTTCGTGGAACCGCAAGCCGCCTTCGGGCTATGATGTGGTCTATGTTGCCTTCGACAAGCGCGGCAATCCGACTGGCAAGCCAGTGCCGGTGCTGACCGGCTTCCTCAAGAACGACGGCACCACCCGTGGCCGCCCTACCTGGGTCGAATGGGCGGCGGACGGCGCGCTGCTGGTGTCCGACGATACCGCCGGCATCATCTGGCGGGTGCGATCACCCACGGCCTCGCCCGCGCCCGCGATCGCCGCGCTCAAGAGCGAGCCTCTGCCGCCCCGGCGCGAGCTGCGCGATCCGCGCAAGCGCTTCGAGGAGGATTACCTGCGCCGGCAGGCGGGGCAGCGGGCCGACTAGAGCCTGAGACCCGCGCGCCCGGCCAGTTCGGTGGCGAATTGCCGCGCGGTGCGGCCCGAGCGGTTGCCGCGCTCGATCGCATAGGCCAGCGCTTCCTCGGCATCGAAGCCCAGGCCCAACGGGGCGAGGTAGCCGGCGAGAATCGCGAGGTAGGTGTCCTTGTCTGCCGGGTGAAACCCCAGCGTCAGCCCGAAACGATCGGCCAGCGCCAGCGCATCGTCGCGCTCGTCGCGTTCGTGCAGGCTGCCGGACGTATCCTCGCGCGAAATGATCGCGCGGCGGTTGGCGGTGACGACCACGCGGATATGCCCGGGCCGCGGGGCGACCCCGCCATCGAGCAGGCTCCTGAGCGCGAGCATGTCCGCGCGCCCATCCGCGCCGAAGCCGAGATCGTCGATGAACAGCACAAAGGCGCGGGGTTGTGCGGCCAGTTCGGCGACCAGCGCGGGGAAGGTGGGCAAGCTGCCGGGGGCCAGTTGCACCAGCGCGAGGGCGCTCGTCGCCTTCTGCACATCCGCCACGCAGGCGCGCACCAGCGCCGATTTGCCCATGCCGCGTGCGCCCCACAGCAGCGCGTCATGCGCCGCCACGCCGCTGGCAAGGCGGGAACAGTTGTCGCGCAGCGCAACTTTCTGCGCCTCGATCCCGTGGAGGCTGGACAACGGCAGCGCGTCGAGCACCGGCACCGCCCGCGCCCCTGCGCCCTCCCACACATAGCCGGGTGCGGCCAGCCAGTCGGTCGGCGGCGCAGGCGCGGGGGCCAGCCGTTCGAGCGCGGCGGCGATCCGCTCCAACGCCGCGCGCTCCATCTCAGCCAACCAGCGCTTCGGCGGGCAGGGCGTAGAGCAGCTCGGCCCCCGCGGTGGCTGCGGCCTTGAGCCCCGCGGCCTCGGGCACGATCCGGTCGAGGAAGAAGCGCACGGTCACCGGCTTGGTTGCGGCCAGTTCGGGCGCAGCGCCGGCCGCCACCGCTTCGGCCTGCTTCTTCAGCTGCCACCCGGCCACCGCCACCGCCGCCATGGTGCAGAACGGCACGCTACCGGCGAGGCGATCATCGAGGCTCGCCTGATCGCGCATCCAGCAGGCGACCGCAGCACAATCCTGCGCCAGTGCGGCCAGCGCCGGTTCGGCTGCGGCATCGCGGGCGATATCAGCGAACAGCGCCAGCATCGCCGCGCCGCCCTCGATTCCAAGCTTGCGGGTGACGAGGTCGGCCGCCTGGATCCCGTTGGTGCCTTCGTAGATCGGGGCGATGCGCGAATCGCGCCAGTGCTGGGCGGCACCGGTTTCCTCGACGAAACCCATGCCGCCATGGATCTGGATGCCGAGGCTCGTCACCTCCACGCCGACATCGGTGCCCCACGCCTTGAGCATCGGCACAAGCAGTTCCGAGCGCGTCCTTGCCGTTGCATCGCCGCCATTGCCGCGATCGACCTGCCCGGCGCAGTAATAGAGCAGCGCCCGTGCCCCTTGCGTCAGCGCTTTCATGCGGAAAATCATGCGCCGCACGTCGGGGTGCTCGATGATCGGCACCGGGGTCTTGTCGGGCGAACCGGCGCGCGCCGATTGCACCCGGTCACGCGCATAGGCGAGCGCCTGCTGGGTTGCCCGCTCACCGATCTGCACACCCTGGTTGCCGACGTTGATGCGGGCGTTGTTCATCATCGTGAACATCGCCGCCAGCCCCTTGTTGGGCGCACCCACCAGTTCCCCGATGCATTCGCCATTGTCACCATAGCTCATCACGCAGGTGGGCGAGGCGTTGATGCCGAGCTTGTGTTCGAGGCTGACGCAGCGCAGATCGTTCTTTGCTCCGAGACTGCCATCGGCGTTGACGTGATACTTGGGCACCACGAACAGCGAGATCCCGCGCGAACCTTCGGGCGCGTCCGGCAGACGCGCCAGCACGAGGTGAATGATGTTCTCGGCAAGGTCGTGCTCGCCCCAGGTGATGTAGATCTTCTGGCCGGCAATCCGGTACTTGCCGGCATGCGGCCCGCTCTCGATCGGGGTCGCGGTGGAACGCAGCGCGCCGACATCGCTGCCGGCAGCAGGCTCGGTGAGGTTCATCGTCCCCGACCACTGCCCGCTCACCAGCCTGGGCAGATACATCGCCTGCTGCGCGGGCGAGCCGTGGTGCTCCAGCGCCTCGATCGCGCCGACGCTCAGCATCGGCAGCAGGGTGAAGGCCATGTTGGCCGCACCGAGATTTTCCAGCACGTTGCAGGCCAGCGTAAAGGGCAGGCCCTGCCCGCCATGCGCTACCGGAGAGGCAATCGCGTTCCAGCCCTGTGCGACATAGGCCTTGTAGGCCTGCTCGAACCCGTCGGGCAGGCGCACCACGCCATTTTCCAGCCTCGCGCCTTCCAGATCGCCCTTGCGGTTGAGCGGAGCAAATTCCCCGGCCGCGAACTGGCCCACGCCCGCGACAATCGCTTCGACCAGATCGGGTTCGGCATGGGCGAAGCGATCGGTCCGGGCGAGTTCGTCGATCCCGGCATTGACGCGGATGGCGAGCAACTGGTCGGCGGTCGGCGGGGTGAAGGGGGTCACGGGGGGGTCCTTGCGAAGGGAAATTGCGCCTGCACTTGGCAGGGCGGAGAAACGCATATAGCGCCCGGGCATGAGCGGCAAGAAGGTTACGCAAGTGCGGCTGGCGGACGCTGCGGGAATCGCCGCGGCGGCGCGATGCCTCGAATCGGGTGGGCTGGTGGCGGTGCCGACCGAGACGGTTTATGGCCTCGCCGCGCGGGCCGACAGCGCCGCGGCGGTGGCGCGAATCTATGCCGCCAAGGGCCGCCCGGACTTCAACCCCCTGATCGTCCATGTCGCCGGTTCGGCGCAGGCGGAACGCTACGGCGCATTCTGCGATACCGCCCGCGCTCTGGCAGAGGCGCACTGGCCCGGCCCGCTGACGCTGGTGCTGCCGCGCCGTGCCGGGGCGGGATTGGCCGAGGCCGTGACGGCAGGGCTGCCGACCGTGGCGCTGCGCGCCCCGGCCCATCCGGCGATGCGCGCGCTGCTGGAGGCGGTGGGATTCCCGCTCGCCGCGCCCTCGGCCAACCGTTCGGGCTTCATCAGCCCAACCTGCGCGCAACATGTGCTGGCCTCGCTCGACGGGCGGATCGACATGGTGCTCGATGGCGGGCCGACCACCGCCGGGGTGGAATCGACCATCGTCGCGGTGCGCGCCGACGGAAGCGTGGCGGAATTGCGCCCCGGGCCGCTGGCGGTGGGGGCGCAGGCCATGGCGCGGGGTATCGAGGCGCCGGGCCAACTCGCCAGCCATTATGCGCCGGGCAAGCCGGTGCGGCTCAATGCCAAAGAGGCCGAAGCGGACGAATTCCTGATCGGGTTCGGTCAGGTAGCCGGTGATGTCACGCTGTCAGCCAGCGGCGATATCGACGAGGCCGCAGCGCGGCTCTATGCCTGTCTTCACGCAGCAGCCCGCGCGCCGCATCCGCGCATCGCGGTCGCCCCGGTGCCCGAGCACGGCGTGGGACGGGCCATCAACGACCGGTTGAAACGGGCCGCGGCCTAGTCCTCTTCCGGCTCCACCGGCACCCCCTGCATCACCGCGCGCTGCTCGGCGCGGATCGCCTGGGCGCGGTCGCAGGCGGCATCGTCACCATCGCCACAGCGTTCCATCGCCTTGGCGTATTCGCGTTCGAGCTGGCCGAGCCGTTCCTCGCGCTTGCGGATTTCGCGCCCGCGCTTCTCGTCGGCCTCCGACTGGCTTGTCGTCGCGGCATCGACGCCGGCACTGACGGCTTTGACCGGCAGCGTGACGACATCGACCGCCGCACGGGCGAGACAGCCCTGCAGGGCAAGCGAGGCAAGGCCAAGGGCCACAAGCTGGAGAGCGCGCATGAGATGATTATCTCGCGCGCTCCTTGCCATAAAGCAAATCTATTCTGCGGGTTTGGCCGCAGGTGCCGGCAGCGAGGCGGTCGCGCCGCTGCTGGTCGGGGTGCAGGTCAGCGTGCCCGATCCCATCGCGTTGATCGTGCACTTGGCCTTGCCCGCCACGCGCACATCGCCCGCGCCGCCGATATTGGCTTTGACCCTCCCGTCCGAGGCGAAGGCGATGTCGCCCGAACCGCCGATGGTGATCTCGGCCGTGTCGGCCTTGAGACCGGGCATTTCGACCTCGCCCCTGCCACCGATCAGGATTTCCAGCTCTTTGGCAGTGCCGGCCCCGATGACCTTGCCGCTGCCGCCGATATTGATCCCGAGCGTCTGGCCGGCAAACTTGCCGAATTCGACCGTTCCGCTGCCGCCGATGTTGATGTCGGCCTCGCTGGCGAGCGCGGGTGCCTTGATCGTGCCGGCACCGCTGATCACCAGCTCGGTGGGGGCGGGCATGGTGATGCGGATGGTGGCGGCGCTTTTCCCGTTCCATCCGTCTTCGCGGGTGATGCCGATCACCTCGCTGTCGCGCACGAAGCGCAGGCTTTCGGTATCGCTGCCTTCGACCCTGATCGCGAAGGTATCGCCCTCGGTCAGGATCACGGTGTCGCCCGAGGCGAGGAACACCTCGGTCGGCGGCGGGCCGGCGATTTCGACTTCTGACAGCGGCACGCCCTTCTGGCCGTTGATTTCGATGTCGCCGCCGTCACATCCGCCCAGCATGGCGGCCGCGGCGAGCGCGATGAGCGTGGCGAAGCGGTGGGCGGACGGTTTCAGCATGGCTCATCTCCCTCAGGTGTATTGCCGATATAATACACCAACCCGCTGTGGGCAAGAGCGGTGGTTTGCCCGAACAAAAAGGGCCGCCCCGCGGGGCAGCCCTTGATGGTCGTCGCGGCGGGAAGCGCTCAGGCTTCTTCGGCGGTGTCGTAATATTGCGGCGCGTGTTCGCGCAGCACGGCGAGAATCTTGCCGAGCGCGGTCTGCTCGTCGGTTTCCTCCATCGCCGCGAGTTCGCGGGCGAGGCGGCTGGAGGCGGCCTCGAAGATCTGGCGTTCGGAATAGCTCTGTTCCGGCTGGTCTTCCGGGCGGTACAGATCGCGGGTCACTTCGGCAATCGACACCAGGTCGCCCGAATTGATCTTTGCTTCATATTCCTGTGCGCGGCGCGACCACATGGTGCGCTTGACCTTGGGCTTGCCCTTCAAGGTTTCCATCGCCTGCCTGAGCGTCTTGTCAGAAGACAGCTTACGCATCCCGATCGCTTCGACCTTGTTGACCGGCACGCGCAGCGTCATGCGTTCTTTCTCGAAGCGCAGCACGTAGAGTTCGAGCTGCATCCCGGCGATTTCCTCGCTCTGCAGTTCGATCACCCGGCCCACCCCGTGCTTGGGATAGACAACATAATCGCCGACGGTGAATGCGTTTGCGGTGCTTGCCATGCAAGTTCCTTTCTGTGGGCCGTCCAGCGAGGGGAGAGGGACAATCGACCCGGCGGCGCGACCCGCCCCTGACAGGGGCAAAGCGCCGGGCTGGATCATCCTGTCGAGGATTGCTGGTGGGCGGCCTTCCTGGTTTCAACGCCTGCGTCGCGCCTTGCCGGGGGGCGCAGCCGACGCGGTCGCGCGATGATGTAGCACACCCGCAACAAAATTGCGAGTCAAGGTTTGCAGCGGCCCGCGCCACCATACGAATGTGCAAGTTTGCGGGAAAAATCAGTCGCCTTCACCCGGTTCGGCGCTGAAATACTTCTCGAACTTGTCCTTTTCGCCCTTGTGCGCGTCGGCATCCGCGGGCGGCGCCTTCTGGCTGGTGATGTTGGGCCAGATCGCCGAATACTTGGTGTTGAGCTCGAGCCACTTTTCCAGCCCGTCCTCGGTATCGGGCAGGATCGCCTCGGCCGGGCATTCCGGCTCGCACACGCCGCAATCGATGCATTCGCTGGGATTGATCACCAGCATGTTCTCGCCTTCGTAGAAACAGTCGACCGGGCACACTTCCACACAGTCGGTGTATTTGCACTTGATGCAGTCTTCGGTGACGACGTAGGTCATTGCGGCTCTTTCACGAGGAAACTTCGGGTTTGACAGCCTGTATATCAGCCAGCGCTGGCGATGGTGCTAGGGGCATTTGCCCTTTAGGGTGAGAATTGTCGCCGTCAACCTCGCGATAGTGGGAACGCGCCTCGGCGGGCGAGCCGCGCCGGGCGGGCAGCGCCAGCAGTTCGATCACCTGCACCCGGTGGGGCTGGGCGATGGTAAGAATATCGCCGATCCGCGCCTGTTCGGCGCCGCGCAGCACATGCTTGCGGTTGCGGCGCAGGGCATGGGCCGCGATCAGCGCATCAGCGGCCGCGCGGGTGCGGGCAAAGCGCAGATAGACCAGCAGGCGATCGACCCGAATCGCGCCGCCAGCAAGGCTGGCACCGGCAGCGGTCATCGCTTGAGCAGCTCCGCCAGCCTGTCGAAGGCCCCGCCGGCGCGCGCCGGGCCGGCATCCAGAGCTGGCCTGGCCGGGGCTGCGGCCGGTCTGGCGGGACGCTGGCCGCGCCGGTCGTCACCGCGGGCCTTGCCGCCCCTGGCTTGCGGCTTGCCCTGGCCGTCGCGTCGCGCGTCACGGCGACCGCGGCGCTGATCATCCTGATCGCCGGCACGGCGCGGGTGCCAGTGCCAGCGATCGGGCGCCGCCGGGCCATGCGCGCCTTCCGGCAGTGCGCGCGCGCGATCACAGCGGAAGCCCGCGCTGCCGAGCAGGCGGCGGGCATTGTCGGCCTCCAGCCCGATCGACACCGCCAGCGCCAGGTCGAGCCGGAAGGCCGGGTTGCGCTGCTTCGGTTTCGCCGCTGCCGCCGCGGCGCGGGCATCGAAGGCGGCGCGCAGGATCTTTTCGGCCAGATCGACCCGGATTGCCTGCGTCCCGGCATAGCGGTAACCGGCGGGCAGGCGGCCCTTGGCCCAGCTGCCTTCGGCCAGCACCGGCAGCATCGCTTCGTTGAGCGGGCGCAGATCGAGGCCCAGCGCGTGCAGCAACCGCCGCGGCGCGGGCTTGAGCAGGGGCGCGGCGAAAATATCGAGCGCACCGAAGGTCACCCCCAGCTTTCGCAGATAGGGGCGCATGTCCTTGGGCAGGTGCTCCAGCCCGGCCTCCTCGCGGCTGATGACGCCGCGCGCCTCGATCAGGGTGATGACCAGCGCGCGCGCCTGCGAGCCGGCCGCCGGATCGCGCGCCGCCTCGGCCAGCTTACGCAGGGGTTCGAGCGGTTCGAGCTGCTTGTCCAGCCACGCGGCAAGGCCCGCTTCCAGTTGCGCCTTGGCTGTGTCCGGCAGCAGCGCGACATCGCGGGTCAGGGTCAGGCGCGGGGTGCCGAAATGGCCGGAGCCGGGGTGGCCGGGGAAGGTGATATCGGCCAGCGCCCGGCCCCCTCCCTGACCGCTCCAGCGGATCGCGCCGCCGGCAATCTCCAGCTCGGCAAGCCCCTGCGCCAGCAGCCCTTCCGCCCGCTGCGCGAGCAACGCGGGCAGTGCCTTTTCACCGGCCGCGAGCAGCATCCGCCGGTCGGAGGCACCCGCGCTCGGATCGACATGGAAGCGGAAGCCTTCGAGGCGGCCGATGCTTTCGCCCTCGACGGTCAGGTGGCCATCGGGTTCGAGCGTGACGGGCAATGCGCCCGTGTCCTGGCCCAGCGATTTCATCAAGAGTGTCGTCCTTCGGTTCACGAATCTTTCGGTCAGCCGCGCGTGCAGCGCATCGGAAAGCTTCGCCTCGACCGCGCGGGCCCGCGCGGCCATTTCATCGCGCGCCAGCACCCAGTCGGGCCGCTGGCAGATGTAAGCCCAGCTGCGAATCGCCGCAATCCGCCCTTGCAGCGTGTCGATGTCGCCCTGCATCCGGTCAAGCTCGGCGATGCGCGCGGCGACATAATCAGCGCCGAGATAGCCGCCCTTGAGATCGTCCCACAGCCGCGCGACGAAGCGGGCGTGCTGTTCGACGCCAAGACTGCGGAAATCGGGCAGCGAACAGACCTCCCAGAACCGCCGCACCGCGCCCGCTCCGCGCACGGTATCGGCAATCGGATCGGCGGCGAGCCGCTTGAGCACGGCCAGGTCGATCGCTTCGGGCGCCGCCTTGAGCACGGCATGTTCGGGCCGCTCCTCGAGATCGGCAATCAGCCCGGGCAGGCTGTCGAAGCGCGGATCGGCCACGCGCCAGAACAGCTGGGTGAGCGGCGCGAAGCGGTGCTCCTCGATCGCGTAGATTTCCTCCTCGGTGAACTGGAGCGGTTGGCCCTCGCCCTTGCCGGTGCCCGACAGCGTGCCAAAGGTGCCATCGCGCTGGTGCCGCCCCGCGCGGCCCGCGATCTGCGCCATCTCGGACGGGGTGAGGCGCCGCTTCCTGCGCCCATCGAACTTGGTCAGCGCGGCGAAGGCGACGTGATTGCAATCGAGGTTCAGCCCCATGCCGATCGCGTCGGTGGCGACGATGTAATCGACCTCGCCCGCCTGGAACATCGCCACCTGCTTGTTGCGCGTTTCGGGCGAAAGCGCCCCCATCACCACTGCTGCCCCGCCGCGGAAGCGGCGCAAGGCCTCGGCCATGGCGTAGACCTGCTCGATGCTGAAGGCCACCACGGCAGAGCGTTTGGGCAGGCGCGAAAGCTTGCACACGCCCGCGTGGGAGAGCGTTGAAAAGCGCGGGCGGCTGGTCACCTCGATTGCGGGGATCAGCGCCCTGACCATCGGTTCGAGCGTGGCCGAACCGAGGATCATCGTCTCCTCGCGGCCGCGCGTGTGCAGCAGCCGGTCGGTGAAGATGTGGCCGCGTTCGGGATCGGCACCGAGCTGCGCCTCGTCGAGCGCGACGAAGGCCACCTCGCCCGCTGTTCTCGGCATGGCCTCGGCGGTGCACAGAAAATAGCGCGCCTGCGGCGGCGCGATCCGTTCCTCGCCGGTGATCAGCGCGACCTGATTGTCACCCTTGATCGCGCGCACCCGATCATAGACCTCGCGCGCCAGCAGCCGCAGCGGGAAGCCCATCATGCCGCTGGAATGGCCGCACATCCGCTCGATCGCCAGATGCGTCTTGCCGGTGTTGGTCGGCCCCAGCACCGCGCGCACGTGCGCGGCCTGCGCCGGGCGGGGAGGAGAGGGAAAAGTCACAGCGAGGTGGTTGTGTCAGGCTTGGCGCGGCGGAGCAAGCGCGGCGCATTATGCCAGCGCGCGGCGCTGCCGAGGCTTTGCCCGCGCCGCCAATGCTCAGGCGCCGCACGGGCCAGCCATAAGGGAAACGCCTTATCGCACCGGGGACACATTTGATCGCTGGTTAACGCGCGATTTACTTTGATCGGGCAGAGAAATGCGACAAGGCAGGGGCAGGCTCGCGTCCGCGACGGGCGGTGCTCTCGGGGCAATGATGTTGAACCATGCGCGCAATCTGAGCGATCTGCCGCCGGCAGAGGATGGCCCCGAACAGGGCGCCGCAGCGCATGGGCGCGATCTCGCCATGGCCCATGTGCCGCCCGCGATCGATCCCGAAACTGCCCGCGAACTGCTGCCCTATCTGCGCAATTCCCGAAAGCTTGCCCCGCCCACCAGGGTTGAACGGGCCAAGCGCAAGGTGGTCAGCCGCCTCACCGGGCTGGCCGCGGGCTATGACGAATGGAAACTGTCCGCCTCGCGCTGGTTCGAGCGCCTCGATCTCGCGCCCGATCTGGCCGAGGATATCGGCAGCCGCCGCTGGTTTCGCGGGCTGGGCACGATGCTTGGCCTTGGCGCGGTGGCGCTGGCGTTCTGGCCGAATTTCACCCCGCTCGAAGCCCGCCCCGCGATGCCGCAGGACGAGGCGGTGCAGTCCGAACTTCGCAGCCAGATGATCCTGCCGCTGGCGCTGGGTGCGGATTCGGGCCGCCGCATGGGGCCGACCGCGCGGGTCATCCCGCTCAAGAGCGCGCCCGAACGGCCGCAGATCGATCTGGTCGTCACGCTGGCGCCGGGGGACAGTTTTGTGTCCATGCTGCGCCGCGCGGGCGTATCCGCCCCCGACATTGATCGCGCCGCAGCGCTGGTCGGGCAGGCGGTGCCGCTGGCCGAAATTGCCCCGGGCACGCAGGTTGACGTGCTGCTCGGCCGCCGTCCCGCTCCGGGCGCGCCGCGCCCGCTCGACAGCCTCGCCTTCCGGGCGCGCTTCGATCTCGAACTCGAAATCACCCGTGCGGGCGTGGGCGAAAGCAATCCCGATGGCACCCCCGTCATCCCAAGCGGCCCGCTGGCGCTCAAGCGCAACGTGATCCGCGTCGATGAAACCCCGCTGCGGGTGCGCGGCACGGTGGGTTCCAGCCTCTACCGCTCGATGCGGCAGGCGGGTGTGCCAGCCAGCGCGGTGCAGGAATATCTCAAGACGCTCGACGCGCAGATCGACATGGAGCGCGAAGTGCGCGCCACCGACGAATTCGACATCATCCTCGCCTATCGCCGCGCCGCTACCGGTGAACGGCAGGCGGGGCAATTGCTCTATGCCGGGGTCGATCGCGGCGGGAAACCGCGCACCCAGCTGATGCGCTGGGGCAGGGATGGGCGGTTCTACGAGGCTTCGGGGGTGGGCGAGCAGCGCCGCGGGCTGCTCGCGCCGGTGCCGGGCGTGGTGACATCGGGTTTCGGGATGCGCCGTCATCCGATCCTCGGCTACACCCGGATGCACGCCGGGATCGACTTCAAGGCGCGCTATGGCACGCCGATCGTTGCGGTGAGCGAGGGGCGGGTGAGCGCGGCGGGGCGCGCGGGCGGCTGCGGCATCGCGGTGCGGGTGGAGCATGGCGGCGGGCTGGCGACGCGCTATTGCCACATGAGCCGCATGGCGGTGGCTGCGGGGATGCAGGTGCGGCGCGGCCAGGTGATCGGCTATGTCGGCTCCTCCGGCCTCTCGACCGGCCCGCACCTGCATTACGAAATGTATCGCCGCGGGCGCGTCATCAATCCGGCGAGCATCAGTTTCGTCACCCGCGCCGAGCTGTCGGGCACCGAGCTGATCGATTTCCGCCGCCAGCTGATTCGGCTCAGGGAAATCGAGGTGGGCGCGGCGCTGAGGGAGCTTGAACCCCTGCCGACCGAAATCAAGCAACCCGAGCGCGAAATCGAGAAGCTGCAAACCGCGCGCAATGACATGCGCCGCGCTGCGCGGCCGGCCGCGCTGTAACGAGCGCTTGTCGCCAGGCGACAAATGCGCGTAAGTCTCGTCGCCATGACTGCAAGCTATCCCAACACCCGCCTGCGCCGCACCCGCGCCCACGGCTGGAGCCGCGCGCTCCACCGCGAGACGGTGCTGACCCCGGCCGATCTGATCTGGCCGCTGTTCGTCACCTCGGGCACGGGCGTGGAAGAGCCGATTGCCACGCTGCCCGGCGTCTCGCGCTGGTCGGTTGACGGGATCGTGGCACGGGCCAAGGAAGCGGTGGGCCTTGGGATACCGGTGGTGGCGCTGTTTCCCAACACGCCGCACGAATTGCGCTCTGATGACGGGGCCGAAGCGCACAATCCCGACAACCTGATGTGCCGCGCGATCCGGGCGATCAAGCACGCCTGCGGCAACGACATTGGCGTGCTGACCGACGTGGCGCTCGATCCCTATACCAGCCACGGGCAGGACGGGCTGATCGACGAAACCGGCTATGTCGTCAATGATGCAACGGTCGCGGTGCTGGTCGATCAGGCGATCAACCAGGCCAATGCCGGGGCCGATATCATCGCGCCTTCCGACATGATGGACGGCCGCATCCACGCGATCCGCATGGCGCTGGAGATGCACGGGCATCCCAATGTCCAGATCATGTCCTACGCCGCCAAATATGCCAGCGCCTGCTACGGCCCGTTCCGCGATGCGGTGGGTTCGGGCGGGCTGCTCAAGGGCGACAAGAAATCTTACCAGATGGACCCGGCCAACGCCGACGAGGCGCTGCGCGAGGTCGCGCTCGACATTGCCGAGGGCGCGGACAGCGTGATGGTGAAGCCGGGCCTGCCCTATCTCGACATCATCTATCGGGTGAAGCAGCGCTTCGACGTGCCGGTGTTCGCCTATCAGGTGAGCGGCGAATACGCCATGATCGAGGCCGCCGAAGCCGCCGGGATCGGCAGCCGCGATGCGCTGGTGCTGGAACAGCTGATCGCCTTCAAGCGCGCGGGCGCGAGCGGGGTGCTGACCTATCACGCCGCCCATGTCGCCCGCCTGCTCCATCGCTGACCAAGCCATGCTTGCCACCGAGCGCCTGATCCTGCGTCCCCCCACCACCGATGACCTGCCGTGGATCCTCGCCGCGATGAACACGCCTGCCGTGATGCGCCATCTTGGCGGGCTGCGCTCGCCCGAGGCCGTGGCGGCCAGTCTCGCGGACGATATCGACGCCTTTCACAGCGGCGGGCATCAGCGCTGGACGGTGTGGCTGCGTGACGGCGGCGAACAGGATGGTGTGCGCGTCGGCCGTGTCGGTCTGTTCCATCTGCGCGCCCCCGCGGCCCCGCCGGTGCTGCACGGCCAGCGCGAGATTGGCTGGACCTTTGCCGAAAGCCACTGGGGCAAGGGCTATGCCAGCGAGGCGGCGCTTGCGGTGATGGCCCATGCCTTTGACGGCCTGGCGTTGCCGGTGCTCTGGTCGCAGACCAGCGATTCCAACGCTGCCTCGACCAGAATGATGCAGCGGCTCGGCTTCACCCGCCGGCCCGAGCTGGGCTATGTCGATCCGGACTATCCGCCCGAGGACAATCCGACCACGGTCTGGTCGATTGCTGCCGGCCAGTGGCGGACAGGCGGATGACCCGCGCCGTTCTCACCACCGCGCGACTGGTGCTGCGCGAGTTTGGGGCGGATGACCTTGATCGCCACATGGCGCTGCTCAACACCCCGGCGGTGATGCAATATCTTGGCGGGGTGCAGCCACGCGCAGTGATCGCCGCCAAGTCTCAGGCTGCGCGCGACGGGTTTGCGGCCGAGGGCTTCGGCTTCATGATGATGGAAGAGCGTGCCAGCGGCGAGATGGTTGGCCATTGCGGACTGCGCCGCGTGGCCCATCCGCGTGCGCCCAACCCGGCCGATCACGAAATCGGCTGGCTGGTGCGCGAGGATCGCTGGCGCATGGGCTATGCCTACGAGGCGATGCGCGCCGTGGTGGGCTGGGGCTTTGGCACCATCGGCGCGCGGCAGATCGTCGCCCTGACCTGCGCCGCCAATGTCGCCAGCTGGCGGCTGATGGAAAAGCTTGGCATGACGCGGCGCGCCGCCCTCGATTTTGTCGATCCGGCCGAGCCCGAACCGATCATCCAATACGCGATCACCCGCGACCAATGGGAGAGCCAGCAATGACCCAGCGCCCGGGCGTGAATATCATCCCGATTCACGGCAAGACCCCGCAGATCCACGAAACCGCCTTCATCGCGCCCGGCTGCACGATCATCGGCGATGTCGTAATCGGCGCAGGCAGCTCGATCTGGTACAATTGCGTGCTGCGCGCCGACGTGTTCAGCATTCGCATCGGCGAGCGCACCAATGTCCAGGACGGCAGCGTGCTCCACTGCGATCCGCCGCGCCCCGGCGACCCTGAGGGCTGCCCGCTGGTGATCGGCGATGATGTGCTGATCGGCCACATGGCGATGGTGCACGGCTGCACCATCCACGATCGCGGGTTTGTCGGCCTTGGCGCGATCGTGATGAACAAGGCGGTGATCGGCTCCGACGCGATGCTGGCGGCCGGCGCGATGCTGACCGAGCGCAAGGTGATGGGCGAGCGGGAATTGTGGGCGGGGCGCCCGGCGGTGCGGATGAAGCAACTGACCGATGCGGCGATTGCCGGGATGCGGATCGGTGTCGCGCATTATGCCGAGAACGCCAGGCACCACGCCGCGGCGGTCGCTGCCGCGCTGGGCTGATGGCCCGGCCCGCGCTCTCGCTGCCCGATGCCGCGCAGCTGCGCGCGCGGATTGATGCCAGCGGGCGGCTTGCCGTCAAGGTGACTCCCGGCGCACGCGAGGAAGCGATAACGCTTACCGAGGAGGCGGTGCTGGTGAAGGTGCGAGCCCCGGCCGACAAGGGTGCGGCCAATGATGCGGTGGTGCAGTTGCTCGCGCGGGCGCTCGATGTGCCCGCCTCGCGCATCGGCCTGTTGCGCGGCGCAAATTCGCGCCAGAAGCTGTTCCGGGTGGAGCGCGGCTAGCCGCGTGGGCCTTTCCAGTCGGGCAGGCTCAATCCGCTGTCCCTGAGCCGGAGCAGGAGGCCGAGCGCCACCCCGGTGCCGATCGCCACGGTGAGATCGGCGACCACGGTCAGCACCAGCGTCAGCATCAGCAGCACGCGGTTTTCGAGCGGTTCGGCCCAGTAACCGCGCCACTTGTGCGGCTCGCTCATGTTCCAGGCGGTGATCAGCAGCAGGCCGGCAAGGGCAGGCAGGGCGAGGTAGCCCGCCAGCGGGGCGGCGACCAGCATGATCAGCAGGATGAACACCGCGTGCAGCACACCGGCCACCGGGGTCTTGCCCCCGGCGTTGACATTGGTGGCGGTGCGGGCAATCGCCCCGGTCGCGGGCATCCCGCCGAACAGCGCCGAGCCGAGATTGGCCCACCCTTGCGCGCTGACTTCGGCATTGGGACGGTGCTGGCTGCCGATCATCCGGTCTGCCACCATCGCCGAAAGCAGCGATTCCACCGCGGCGAGAAAGGCGATCACCAGCGCCGAAGGCAGCAGCTCGACCAGCTTTGCCAGGGTAATGGGCGGGATCGCCGGCCACGGCAGGGTGCGGGGCAATTCGCCATAGCGCGCGGCGATGGTTTCCACCGGCAGCTGCGCCAGCGCCACCAGCGCCGATGTCGCCGCCATCGCCACCACCAGCCCGGGGAAGCGCGGGAAGGCGCGGCGCAAGGCCACGATCAGCACGATCGCCGCGATGCCGGTGGCCAGCGCCATCGGGTTGATCTCGCCGCGGGCGGCCCAGATTGCAGGCGCCTTTTCGGCGATCTCGGCCGACACGCCGCGCAGGTCCAGCCCCAGCAGGTCGCCGAGCTGGCTGAAGCCGATGATGATGGCGATGCCGATGGTAAAGCCATTGACCACCGCTTCGGGGACAAAGGCGATCAACTTGCCCACCCGCAGCCACCCGGCAAGAATCAGGATCACCCCCGCCATCAGCGTTGCCAGCACCAGCCCGTCATAGCCGTGCTCGCTCACCACCCCATAGACCACCACGATGAACGCGCCGGTCGGCCCGCCGATCTGCACCCGGCTGCCACCCAGCAGCGAGATCAGGAACCCGCCGACAATCGCGGTCACCAGCCCCTTGGCCGGATCGGCGCCCGAGGCAATCGCGATAGCGATGCTGAGCGGCAGGGCGACAAGCGCCACGGTTAGCCCGGCGAGCGCATCGGACAGCAGCAATGCCGGGGAATATTCCCGCATTGTCGTCAGGATTTTGGGTTGCATGGCGCGCAGCTAGAGCTTTCGCCCGGCCCGCGCAAGGGGCGCAGGCAGGCCTAGTCCGACGCCGCGGGCTGCTCCAAATATTTCATCATGTAGCCGACATAATCCGCCTTGCCGATCGCCAGCCCTTCGGCGCGCAGGATCGCATAGGCGGCCATGAGGTGGAAATAGAGCTGCGGGATCGCCCAGTCGCGGCAATATTCGTGGGCCTGCATCACGAAGGCCATGCCATTGGGCAGGGCGAATTCGACGGTGTCGCCTGCGGCCGGCCAAGTGGCCGGATCGGTGTTCGTCACCAGATCGCGCGCCGCGGCGATACGCGCATGGGCATCGGCAAAAGAGGCGATGTCGCTGTCGTCAAAGGCCAGCTCCAGGTGGCCCAGCCGCTTGAGCGCGGTCACCACCTGATCGATCGTGAAGCGGATCTGGGTGTGGAGCGGAAACATGTCCTGCGCGAGCCGGGCCTCAAGCAGCACCTCGCCCTTGTCGTGGCTTTCCGCCTTGGTGATGAGGGTGTCGAGCGTGCCAAGTGCGTTGGCAAAGGTGGCAAGCGCGGCGGTGGCGTAGGACATTGCTCTCTCCCTTTGGACTGCGGGTGAGGTAGGCCCGGCTCAGTCCTTTATCAACGCCTGCAATCGCTCGATCCTGTCCGCCTCGTGCGCGGGCTTGTCCCAGCGGATGCGGTGGATGCGGGGAAAGCGCATGGCAAGACCGCTTTTGTGGCGCTTGCTGGTGTGGACGCTATCGAACGCCACCTCGAACACCAGTTCGCGCTTCACCTCGCGCACCGGGCCGAAGCGATTGATGGTGTTGTGCCGCACGAACTTGTCGAGCTGCTGCAAATCGCTGTCGGTGAAGCCCGAATAGGCCTTGCCCACCGGCAACAGCTCGGCCCCGGCATCGGGATCGCCGGTCCAGCAGCCGAAGGTGTAGTCCGAATAGAACCCCGAGCGCTTGCCGCTGCCGCGCTGGGCATACATCAGCACGCAGTCGACCAGCAGCGGATCGCGTTTCCACTTGAACCAGTGCCCGGCCTTGCGGCCCGCGACATAGGGGCTCATGCGATGCTTGAGCATCAGCCCCTCGATCGCTTCGTCACGGGCGGTGTCGCGGATGCGGGCAAGCGCGGCGAAGTCCTCTGCCTCGACCAGCCGGGACAGATCGAAGTGGCTTTGGGGCAGGCGCGCCATCAGCCCTTCCAAAGTTGCGCGGCGCAACTTCCACGGGTGCCCGCGCCAGTCCTGCCCGTCGAGCAGCAGCACATCGTAAAGCCGCACGAAGGCGGGGTATTCGCGCAGCATCCGGCCCGAAACGCTCTTGCGCCCGAGCCGCTGCTGGAGCGCGTTGAAACTCGCCGCGCCGCCCGCTTGCCCGCCCTGCGCGCTCCCGCGCACCAGCAACTCCCCATCGAGCACCGCATCGATTGTCAGCGCGTCGCGCAATTCGGGGAAGGTCGCGGAAATATCGTCGCCCGAGCGCGAATAGACCCGCGTCTGCCCGCTGGCCCGCACCAGCTGGACGCGGATGCCGTCCCATTTCCACTCGGCGGCATAGTCCCTGAGATCGACGTACGTCTGCTCCAGCGAGTGGGCGAGCATGAAGGGGCGAAAGTGCGGGATGTTGACGAGATCGGGGGCGGGGGCAGCGCCGCGCGCCCAGTCGAACAGTTCGGCATAGGGGGCGCTCAGCGCGTGCCAATATTCCTCGACCGCCTCCACTGCGACATCAAAGGCCTGCGCGAAAGCGGCCTTGGCGAGCCGCGCCGAAACCCCCACCCGCATCCCGCCGGTCGCCAGCTTGATCAGGGCAAAGCGCCCGCGCGCATCGAGCCGGTCGAACAGCGCCGCCAGTTCCTGCGGGGCGGCCGTGCGGGTGAGCGCGGCGAGGCGATCGACCACCTCGGCCAGCGCCAGCGGCGGGTGCGGCGCGGCATCCTGCGGTGCGGGCCACAGCAGGCTCGCGGTCTCGGCCGTGTCGCCGACAAAATCGCGGCTGAGCGTCCACAGCACCGGATCGACCCGCTCCATCATCAGCTTGCGGATGGTCGAGGACTTGACCGCGGGAAAATCCAGCCCGCCGGTCAGCGCGGCGAGCGCCCAGCCGCGATCGGGATCGCCGGCGGCGCGCAGATAATCCGCGATCAGCGCCAGCTTGCGGTTGCGGCTGGTGGTATAGACCAGCGCGTCGAGCAGGGCGGCGAATGCCTCCATCAGCGACGCCCGCGATGGTCATTGCGCCGCCGCAGGGATGCGCTAAAGCGCGCCGCTGACAATGATGTCAGCCCACTTTCCCGCAAGGATTCGCCACCATGAAATTTGCTCCGCTTGCCGCTGCCTGTCTCGCTCTCGCCGCTCCGGCTGTCGCGCTTGCCCAGAACGAAGCGCCCGCTGCGCCGGCGGCCGCCTTCACCATCGACACCCCGATCGAGACGCTGATGGCCGATGAGCGGGCCAAGGCCGTGCTCGCCAAGCACCTGCCGGGCATCGATCAGCACCCGGCCTACGAACAGTTCAAGGCGCTGAGCCTCAAGGCGCTCGCCCCCTTTTCGCAGGGCCTGATCAGCGACGAGCTGCTGGGCAAGATCGACGCCGATCTGGCTGCGATCAAGTAAGGCGGTCGGCGCGGGGACGAGGGGTTCAGTCATCCTCGTCCTCGTAGCCCGCCAGCGCCAGCGCGCGGGCGCGGCGCTGGTTCAGTTCGCACCAGCGCAGCAGCGCCTCTTCGCGGCCATGGGTGATCCAGGTTTCCTGCGGGTTCACTTGCATGATGGTCTGGGTCAATTCGTTCCAGTCGGCATGATCGGAAATCACCAGCGGTAGCTCGACCCCGCGCTGCCGCGCCCTTGCGCGCACCCGCATCCAGCCGCTTGCCATGGCGGTGATGGGATCGGGCAGGCGGCGGCTCCAGCGGTCATTGAGCGCCGCGGGGGGCGCGAGGATGATGTGGCCGCGCAGCGCTTCCTTGGAGGGCGCATCGCTGACAAGGCGCAGGTCACCCAGCGCCACGCCGTGCTCTTCGTAGAGCCGGCACATGGCCTCCATCGCGCCGTGCAGCCAGATCGGATCATGATGTCCCGCCGCCCGCAGTTCGGCGATCACGCGCTGCGCCTTGCCCAGCGCATAGGCCCCGATCAGCACACAGCGTGCCGGATTATTTTGTATTGATTTCAATATTTTGGATATTTCCCCGGCGATCGGCGGGTGGGTGAAGACGGGCAGGCCGAAGGTCGCCTCGGTGATGAAGATGTCACAGGGGGTGACGGCGAAGGGGGCAGCTGTGGGATCGGCGCTGCGCTTGTAATCGCCGGTGATGATCACCCGCTCGCCCGCGTGTTCGAGGCAAATCTGCGCGCTGCCCAGCACGTGGCCGGCGGGCAGGAAGGTCGCCGTCACCCCGCCGCCGAGATTGATCGATTCCCCATATTCCGCCGGAGCCGCGCCCGCGCGGGTGCGGTAGCGCAGTTCCATGATCGCCAGCGTCGCCGGGGTGGCGATGGTCTGCCCATGCCCGCCGCGGGCGTGATCGGCATGGCCATGCGTCACCAGCGCGCGCGGCACGGGCCGCGAGGGATCGACCCAAATATCGGCAGGGACGACATGGATGCCCCACGGCTCGGGCCGGATCCAAGAGAAGGGCTTGATCACCCCAGCCCAACCGCGCAGGCCGCGGCCCGGTTCCCTCACCGCGGTGCGGCGACCTTCGCTGCGGCGTCCCTGGCGGCCTTTTCCTGGCCCTGCCACGCGGTGATGGCCGGATCGTCGCGCAGGATCTTGTTGGCGGGATCGACGGTGTAATCCCCAGGGTCGGGGCCAAGGGCAAGGCTGCCCTTGTTGCCCGACATGTCCACGCGCACCGTGCGCGCACCGACCCGCACCTCGACCGGCATCGGGAAGGGCGTCCCGGCGGCGGTGGTCCAGGCCAGCGCAAGCTGCCGGCCGTTTCGCCTCACCTCGAGCTTGGGCAGGGGGCCTTGATGGAGGTAGGCATCGAAGAACCACTTGAGGTCGCGCCCGCTGGCGGCTTCGGCCGCGCGGCGGAAATCGTCGGTGGTGCGATAGACCGGCGCGAAATTGCCGGGCAGCGGGTCCGGCCGGCCGTACACCGTGGCGCGCAGCGCATCGAAGAATGCCCGGTCGCCGATCAGGCCGCGCAGCGTGTGCGCGATCCATGCCCCCTTGGTGTAGATGTCGCGACCCCAGCCGGCATCCTCGTCGTTGTAATAGGTGCTGGTGAGAAATTCCTCCGGCACCAGCGCGACCTTGGAGACGATCCTCTTTCGCATGTCCCACATGAGCGCCTGATACAATTGCTCGCCGCGCGCCTGCTGCATGTAGAGCGGCTGCATGTAGCTGCCCAGCCCTTCCTGCAACCACATGTGCTTGGTTTCGGTCTGGGCAAGCTGGTTGGCGAACCATTCGTGGGCAAATTCATGCTGCATCAGCCAGTCATAGCCTTCCGGCGACAGCTTGAAGCCGTTGCCGTAGCCGTTGATGGTCTGGTGTTCCATGCCCAAATGGGGGGTTTCGACGATGCCGGCCTTTTCGTCGCCGAAGGGATAGGGGCCGATCGTGCGTTCGAAGAAGGCAATCGCATCGGCCAATTGTTCGACCAGCGCCGCCGCCTCTGTGCCATGTCCGGGCAAGTGCCAGAAACTGATCGGGAAACTGTTGCCGAACCGGCTCGTGTAGATCTTCTCGACCTTCTCGTAAGGCCCGATATTGAGGGTCAAGCCGTAGATGTTGAGGTTGCGGGCGCGCCACCTCCAGGTCGTCCAGCCGTTCTCGTCGCTGCGACCGACAAAGGTGCCGTTGCCCGCGGCCACCAGCGGCGCCGGGACGGTGAAGGCGATATTGGTGGTTGCGACACGTTTCACCGGGCTGTCGATGCACGGCCAGAGAATGTCGCAGCCTTCCATCTGGTTGGCCGTGGCGATCCATGGCTGACCGGCCGGCGTCAGGCGCCACATGATGCCCCCGTTCCACGGAGCACGCTCGGCGATATGCGGTCGGCCGCTGTAGCGGATCTCGACGCTGAGCCTGTCACCTTTGGCGGCGGTGGCGGGCAGATCGATCGAAAGCTGTCCGTCCTCGTTACGCCACGCGGTGGCGGGCAGGGACGCGCCGTCCAGCCATACCCCCGCAATCGCGTAACGCGGGTCGAGATCGAATTCCACTCTGGTCATCGCTGCCAGCGCCGTCAGCGTATAGCGCGCACGTGCCTCGATACTGGCCGCAGCCGGGTCGATCCGCAGGTCCAGATCGAGCACGTCAAGTCCGGTCGCCTGCTGGTTGGCGCTGAGCGGCAAGCCGCTTTCGATCGTGCGTTTGGACAGGGGCGGCGGCGTTTCGACAGCTTCCGCCGTGCCGCCAGCGGGGGTCGCGGACAGCACGGCGATCACGCCACCTGCAAGAACCAAAGGGCTCCAGACCATGCGCGCCGCCCCCGAAATCGACCCTAACCGGCCCCGTCCCCGCTGGCTTCCGGCGCCGGCTTCGTGGTGGTCGGGGCCTTTTTCTTGGCCTGCGCCTTCTTGGCCGGTTTAATTCTTGGCGGGGCCGGGGTGATTTCGAACGCAGGCTTGCCGTCCTTGATGCTGACATGCACCTCGCCGCCATCGGTGAGCTTGCCGAACAAGAGTTCCTCGGCCAGCGGCTGCTTGATCTTTTCCTGGATCAGGCGGGCCATCGGCCGCGCCCCGTAGAGCTTGTCGTAGCCCTTGTCGCCCAACCAGTTGCGGGCATCGCTGTCGAACTGGATGTGGACGTTCTGTTCGGCCAGCTGCAATTCGAGCTGGAGGATGAACTTGTCGACCACGCGGGCAACCGTGCTCTTGCCGAGATAGGCGAAGGGCACGATCGCATCGAGGCGGTTGCGGAATTCGGGGGTGAACATCTTCTTCACCGCCTCCTCGCCCGCATCTTCCTTGCTCACGTCGCCAAAACCGATGCCCTGGCGCGCCATGTCGGCCGCGCCGGCATTGGTGGTCATGATCAGCACCACGTTGCGGAAATCGACCGTCTTGCCATGGTGATCGGTGAGCCGCCCGTTGTCCATCACCTGCAGCAGGATGTTGAACAGATCGGGGTGGGCCTTCTCGATCTCGTCGAGCAGCAGCACGCAGTGCGGGTTCTGATCGACCGCGTCGGTCAGCAGGCCGCCCTGGTCATAGCCGACATAGCCCGGCGGCGCGCCGATCAGGCGGGAAACGCTGTGGCGCTCCATATATTCGGACATGTCGAAGCGCTTGAGTTCGATCCCCATGATGCTGGCGAGCTGGCGCGCGACTTCGGTCTTGCCGACCCCGGTGGGGCCGGAGAACAGGAAGCTGCCGATCGGCTTGTCCGGATCGCGCAGGCCTGCGCGGCTCAGCTTCATCGCGGTGGCGAGGCGGGTGATCGCCTCGTCCTGCCCGAACACCACGTGCTTCAAATCGCGTTCGAGGTTTTCGAGCGCCTTCTTGTCGTCCTTGCTGACCGACTTGGGCGGGATGCGCGCCATGGTGGCGATGACCGCTTCGATTTCCTTGGCGGTGATGGTCTTCTTGCGCCGGCTGGGCGGCACCAGCATCTGCATCGCGCCGACCTCGTCGATCACGTCGATCGCCTTGTCGGGCAGCTTGCGATCATTGATGTAGCGTGCCGACAGCTCGACCGCGGTCCGGATCGCGTCGGGGGTGTATTTGACCTTGTGGTGTTCCTCGAAGGCGGTGCGCAGGCCCTTGAGGATTGCGATCGTGTCCTCGATGCTCGGCTCGTTGACGTCGATTTTCTGGAACCGGCGCAGCAGCGCGCGGTCCTTTTCGAAGTGGTTGCGGAATTCCTTGTAGGTGGTCGAGCCGATGCAGCGGATCGCGCCGCTCGAGAGCGCGGGCTTCAGCAGGTTCGAGGCATCCATCGCCCCGCCGCTGGTCGCGCCGGCCCCGATCACGGTGTGGATCTCGTCGATGAACAGCACCGCGTTGGGCATGCCTTCAAGCTCGGTGACGACCTGCTTCAAGCGCTCTTCAAAATCGCCGCGATAGCGCGTGCCGGCCAGCAGCGCGCCCATGTCGAGCGAATAGATCACCGCTTCGCGCAGCACTTCGGGCACATCGCCCTCGACGATCTTGCGCGCCAGGCCTTCGGCAATCGCGGTCTTGCCGACGCCGGGATCGCCGACATAGAGCGGGTTGTTCTTCGAACGCCGGCACAGGATCTGGATCGTCCGGTCCACCTCTGGCCCGCGCCCGATCAGCGGATCGATCTTGCCGGCTTCGGCCTTGGCATTGAGGTTTACCGTGAACTGGTCGAGCGCGGTTTCCTTCTTGTTGCCGCCTGCATCCTTGGTCTGGGTCGCGTCTTCGGCCTTGTCGGTGCCGGCGGCGTTCTTGCTTTCGATCTGGCGCCCGCCCTTGCCGATGCCGTGGCTGATATAGCTCACCGCATCGAGCCGGCTCATATCCTGCTGCTGGAGGAAATAGACTGCGTAGGAATCGCGTTCGGAAAACAGCGCGACCAGCACGTTGGCGCCGGTGACGGTTTCCTTGCCCGACGACTGGACGTGCAGGATCGCGCGCTGGATCACCCGCTGGAAGCCGGCGGTGGGCTGCGGATCGGTGCCCTCCTCGGTCTTGAGAGATTGGTATTCCTGATCGAGGTACTGCCTCACCACCTCGCCCAGTTCGGCCAGATCGACCCCGCAGGCGGCCATCACTTGCGCCGCGTCCTCGTCATCGATCAGCGCCAGCAGCAGGTGTTCGAGCGTCGCATATTCGTGCTTGCGCTCCGAGGCGTTGCCGAGCGCGTTGTGCAATGTCCGTTCGAGGTTCTGGGCGAAACTGGGCATGGGGAAATCTCTATGAGGGGGCGTAGGTCGCTCCCGGACAGGGGGCGGATAGAGTCGTCTTCCGACTATATGGTATGGCACGTGGAAATTGCGAATCCGTTTGCACGCACGGCAAAGGAAAACCGCCCGGTCTCACCCGCCACCCTTTCCGAACAGCGCCTCGGCCGCGGCGCGGTGCGCGGCGGCCTTGCTGCGATGGGCGGCCACCCGGGCGATTTCGGCTTCGAGCAGCGCAATGCGTTCGTCCAGCTCGCGCTGCGAATAGGGGGTGAGATCCTCGGCCGCGAGGCGCGATGCCGCATCTCCTTGGGGGCGAGGGCGATCTGGATCTTCCATAACCACATAACATCAGGTCCAAGCGGCTTGCTGTCAATCGGCAAGGCGGTTATTCGCCCGCACCAGTTGGTTAACGGCGCGCTTCGGGGGGAGAATGGTGATGGTGGCAAGCAACGGTGCAGGCCTGCCCGAGGGCATGACGGCCATCCTTTTCGATGTGCCCGGTGCGCCCGACGTGCTGCATCCTGCCACTGTCCCGCTGCCGCGCCTGCGCTCCGATGACGTGCTGATCCGCGTCGCCTATGCCGGGGTCAACCGGCCCGACTGCCTGCAACGCGCGGGTGCCTATCCGCCGCCGCCGGGAGCCTCGCCGCTGCTCGGGCTGGAGGTTTCGGGCGAGGTGGTCGCGGTTGGCAGCGAAGTCCCGCGCGAGATGATCGGGCAGTTCGTCGCCGCGCTCACGCCGGGCGGCGGCTATGCCGAATATTGCGCGGCGCACTGGCAGCACTGCCTGCCGGTGCCCGAAGGGATGCTGCTGGCCGAGGCCGCGGCACTGCCCGAAACCCTGTTCACCGTGTGGCACAACCTGTTCGAGCGCGGTTTGGCGCGCGATGGCGAAAGCGTGCTGATCCACGGCGGCACCAGCGGTATCGGGACGATGGCGATCATGCTCGCCAAGGCGTTCGGGCTGGAGGTGATCGTCACTTGCGGCGATGCTGGCAAATGCGCGGCGGCCACCCGCATCGGCGCGGATCTGGCGATCAATTACCGCACGCAGGATTTCGTCGAGGCGGTGCTGGCCCACACGGGTGGCAAGGGCGTCAACGTGGTGCTCGACATGGTTTCGGGCGACTATGTCGCGAAGAACCTCAAATGCCTGGCCGAGGATGGCCGGCACGTCACCATCGCGGTGCTTGGGGGCGCAAAGGCCGATATCAACATGGCAGCAGTGATGCTGCGCCGCCTGACGCTGACCGGATCGACCTTGCGTCCGCGCTCGGATGCCTTCAAGGCCGCGCTGGCGGATGAAATCGCCGACAATGCCTGGCCGCTGTTCGTGAATGGCGAGCTGGCGCCGGTGATGGACATGACTTTCCCGCTTCACCAGGCCGCCGCCGCCCATGCGCGGATGGAGGCGGGGCAGCACATCGGCAAGATCGTGCTGGGGGTGGCAGGAGGTTGATTCCGTGCGCGGGGAGAGCCAATCGGAATTGTCAAACTTGCAAAAAATGACCCTGAACCGTCACGGCTTTGTGAGTCGGGTGTAACATTTCCCTGCCATGGCAGGTCCAGCCTTGCCGTGACCATCAGGGATTTTGCATGACCGGCCCCGATCTGTCCGACCTCTTGAGCAGCAATGTCGCCAGCTTTCCGCTTTCCACGCCGCGCACACCCGAACCAGAGGGCAATGCCCGGCGCTCCTATCGCACCATCTGGATCAGCGACGTTCATCTTGGCACCAGGGGCTGCAATGCCGAGCTGCTGATCGACTTTCTCGACCATACCGACAGTCAGACCATCTACCTCGTCGGCGACATCATCGACGGCTGGCGGCTCAAGAAGAAGTTCTACTGGCCCGCGGCGCATAACGACATCGTCTGGCGCATCATGAAGCGCGCCCGTCGCGGGACGCGGGTGATCTACATTCCGGGCAACCACGACGAGATGTTCCGCCAGTTCACCGGCTTGAACTTCGGCGGGATCGAGATCCGCCGCGCGGCCTTCCATGACACCGCCGATGGCCGCCGGCTGATGGTGCTGCACGGCGACGAATTCGACGCGGTGATGCTCTCGCACCGCTGGCTCGCCTTCGTCGGCGACCATGCCTACCATCTGCTGATGAAGTGCAACCTCGCGGTGAACACCGTGCGGCGCTGGATGGGCAAGCCCTACTGGTCGCTCAGCAAGGCGGCCAAGCACAAGGTCAAGAACGCGGTCGAATTCATCGGCAAATACGAGGAAGTCGTGGCGCGGGCGGCGGGCGAACGCGGGGTCGACGGGGTGGTGTGCGGCCACATCCACACCGCCGAATTCCGCCAGTTCGAACACGATGGCAAGAAAATCGAGTATTGGAACGACGGCGATTGGGTGGAAGGCTGCAACGCGCTGGTCGAGCATCACGACGGGCGGATGGAAATCCTCCACTGGCCCGAAGAGATCGCGCGGCGGGGCAAGGCCGATGCGCCGGCTGCCGCACCCGCCCGCGCCGGCGATCCGGCGCGCGAGGCGGCGTGAACCGGCATTCGACGATCGAACCCGATGGTGCGGCGCTGACCGGCGGGCGGGCCGCGAACCTTCCCCGTTCGATCGCCATCGTCACCGATGCGTGGCACCCGCAGACCAACGGGGTGGTCCGCACGCTTTCGACCACCTGCGAGGTGCTGCGTCGCTGGGGGCACCAGGTCACCGTGATCTCGCCCGAGGGTTATCCGTCGATGCCCGCGCCGACCTATCCCGAGATTCGCCTTGCGCTGACGCTGCCTGGGGCGGTCGGGCGGCGGCTGGCGAAGGTCGCCCCCGATGCGGTGCACATCGCCACCGAAGGCCCGCTCGGTTTTGCGGCGCGGCGCTATTGCCTCAAGCGCAAGGTGCCTTTCACCACCGCCTATCACACCCAGTTTCCCGACTACCTCGCGCGCCGCACCGGCCTGCCGGCCAGCGTCTTCTGGCCCTATATCCGCTGGTTCCACCGCCCGGCCGAGACGATCATGGTCGCCACCGAGACGATCCGCGCCTGCCTGCGCGAACAGGGGTTGACCAGGCTTACCCACTGGAGCCGCGGGGTGGATCTGTCGTGCTTCTCCCCCGATGCGCCCCCGCCGCCCGAATACGCGCAGGCCGAAGGCCCGATTCTGCTCTATGTCGGGCGCATCGCGGTCGAGAAGAACATCGAGGCGTTTCTTGCCTGCCCCTATCCCGGCACCAAGGTGGTGGTGGGCGATGGCCCGGCCCGCGCGAGCCTTGAGGCGCAGTTTCCCGAGGCACTGTTTCTCGGCAAGAAGACAGGCGCGGAACTGGCGGGCTGCTATGCCGGCGCGGATGTGTTCGTGTTTCCGAGCCGCACCGACACCTTCGGCCTGGTGATGATCGAGGCGCTCGCCTGCGGCACGCCGGTCGCCGCCTTCCCGGTGCCGGGGCCGCTCGATATCGTCACCGAGGCGGTGGGGGCGCTGTCGGACGATCTGGCGCGGGCGATCGATGCCGCCCGCTTTTGCGACCGCGCCGCCTGCGCCGCCTATGGCGCAAGCTATTCGTGGGAGGCGGCGAGCCAGCAGTTTCTCGCCGGGTTGGTGCCGCTGGAAGAGGAAGAGGCGGAGTCGCTCGCCGCGCTCCCGGCGTTCTGAATCCATTCCTTGCCGTTTTCCCGCCGTTCGCCTATCTAGGCGCGCAAGGCGGCCGCTCCGGAAGGGGCGGCCCTTCTATTTTCAACGGAGATTCCCATGGCTACCAAGGATCAGCCCAAGCCGCTGATGCCGCACGCCACCGCGACCTGGCTGGTGGACAACACCGCGCTTTCGTTCGCGCAGATTGCCGAGTTCTGCGGGCTGCACATCCTCGAAGTGCAGGCGATGGCCGACGATCTTGCCGGCAGCAAATATACCGGCCGCGATCCCGTCCACGCGGGCGAACTGACCCAGGCCGAGATCGAAAAGGGCCAGGCCGACCCGTCCTATTCGCTCAAGATGCACAAGGCGCCGGTCGAAGTGACCCGCACCAAGGGGCCACGCTACACGCCGGTCTCCAAGCGCCAGGACAAGCCTGACGGCATCGCCTGGATCCTGCGTAACCACCCCGAAATGTCGGACGCGCAGATCAGCAAGCTGATCGGCACCACCCGCAACACCATTGCCGCGATTCGCGACCGCTCGCACTGGAACATCCAGAACATCACTCCCAAGGATCCGGTGACTCTCGGCCTGTGTTCGCAGCGCGAACTCGATGCGATGGTGGCCAAGGCCGCCAAGCGCGCCGGGGCGAGCGGGGATGCCGATGCGCCGGTGAAGGCCGAGCGCAATGATCGCGAAAAGCTGATCGAGGAACTGCGCGCCGAGCGTGACGCGCAGGCCAAGGCCGCGAGTGAGGCCGCCCAGGAAGCCGAAGCCGAAGCCTGGCTCGCCCGCAAGCGCGAGGCCGAAGCGGCCGAGGAAAAGATCGACCCCGAAAGCGGGTTCATCTGATTTTCCGATCAAGTCCCCGCCTGCGCGGACACCTTCCCGGTGCCTCTTTTCTGCCCTGCCGCTTCGCTGCTTGAGGGCGGGGTTCTTCGCTGGGCTACGGGCACCTGCGGCGCGCGCGGCCCGTCCTGCGGCGGGCCGAAGTCGCTGTGCTCCTGATTGTCCTGCGCGGCCCCCGTGGGCGGCGGACGCGCGGTGTCAAAAGCCCTATCACCCGGCAGTTTCGCTTGTAAGCGGCGGGAATGTCGGCCAAGATTACTGACATGATTGTCAGTAATCCCGCCTATCACCACCCCGTCCCGCGCGACACGCAGTTCGCGCCGATGACGCTTCCCGCGATGTTCGAACGCACCGCGCGGGCCACGCCGGCAGCGCCGTTCCTGCACTTTCTTGGGCGCACCTACAGCTATCGCCAGATCTTCGAGCAGGCCAATGCCTTCGCGCTGGGGCTGGTCGAGATGGGCATCGCCAAGGGCGACCGCGTCGGCCTGTTCCTCCCCAACGTCCCGATCTACGCTGCCGCCTATTACGGGGCGATGATGGCGGGGGCGGTGGTGGTGAACTTCTCTCCGCTCTATTCGGTTGAAGAACTCAGCTGGCAGGTCGGCGATTCTGGCACGCGAGTGCTGGTCACCGTCGACCTTCCCGAACTCTACAACACCGCCAAGAAGGTGCTCGACGGATCGGCGCTCGAAACGTTGGTGGTGGGCAGCCTCGCCGATATGCTGCCATGGTATAAAGGGCTGGCGCTCAAGCTGTTGAAGCGCAGCCAGATTGCCGATGTCGCCGAAGGCGGCGAGGGCGCGCCGATACGTCGCTGGAGCGAAATGTTGAAAGACCGGGCCTGGACTCAGTGGCTGGAGGGCCGCACCTTCCCGCGCCCCGAAGTCACTCCCGCAGACCTCGCCCTGCTGCAATATACCGGCGGCACCACCGGTCGGCCCAAGGGGGCGATGCTGGGGCATGACCAGCTCTCGGTGAACGCCCAGCAGGTCGCCGCGCTCAACCCCTTCGGCAACCCGGCGGGCGAGTGCTTCATGGGGGCGCTGCCATTCTTCCATGTCTTTGCCAACACCGCGCTGCTCAATCACGCGATGGTGACCGGCGCCGCGATCGCGATGGTGCCGCGGTTCGAAGCGAAACAGGTGCTCTCCACGATCCAGCGCTATCGCTGCACCGGCTTTCCCGGCGTGCCGACGATGTTCCAGGCAATGCTCGATCACCCCGATCTGGCGAAAACCGATCTTTCGAGCCTCAAGGTCTGCATTTCCGGCGGCGCGCCGATGCCCGGCCCGGTGCATGTGCGGTTCGAGGAGGCGACCGGCGTGCGGCTGGTCGAGGGCTATGGGCTGACCGAAAGCTCGGGCGTGGTCTCGGCCAACCCCTACCAAGGCACCCGCAAGCGCGGCACCATCGGCCAGCTGGTGCCGGGCACCGAGGCGATCCTGCTCGACAAGGAAGACCCGACGCGCCTCGCGCCGGCGGGCGAGCCGGGAGAACTGGCGGTGCACGGCCCGCAGGTGATGCGCGGCTACTGGCAGCGGCCTGAAAGCGATGCCGAAACTTTCGTTCACATCGGTGGCAAGCGCTACCTGCGTACCGGCGATGTCGCGCGGATCGACGAAGACGGCTTTCTCGAAATCGTCGACCGCATCAAGGACATGATCGCGGTCGGCGGGTTCAAGGTGTTCCCCAGCGTGGTCGAGGACGTGATGCTCGAACACCCGGCGGTGAAGGAGGCGCTGGTGATTGGCGTTCCGGATGACTATCGCGGCGAGGTGCCGCGCGCCTATGTCACCCTCAACGAGGGCGCGTCAGCCACGCCAGCGGAGCTGGCCAGCTGGCTCAACGCGAAGATCGGCAAGCACGAACGCGTCGATGCCGTGGTGGTGCGCGATGCCTTGCCCAAGACCATGATCGGCAAGCTTGATCGCAAGGCGCTGCGGGCCGAGGTGCTCTGAGCGCGCCTACTCGGCTGCCGCAACGCTGGTCGGCACGGCTTTCACCGGCTGGCGCGCGTTCGGGGCGAAGCGCCCATCGACCTGTGCGCCCTGTTCGATTGTCAGCGCATCATAATGGACATCGCCCTCGATCCGGGCGGTCTTGAGAATCACCAGCTCGCGCGCGGTGATCGCCCCCTCGACCCGGCCCGACAGCCGCGCGCTTTCCGCGACCACGGCGCCGTGAATGCTGCTCGCCTCGCCCTGCACCAGCGACGCGCACTTGATGTCGCCTTCGATCGTGCCGTCGACATGCAGATCGGCGCTGGCGGTGATGTCGCCCTTGATCACCACATCGGCACCGATCACCGAAAAGGTCGCACCGGAGGCCATCGTGCCGCTCCTATTGGCCGGTCGCGCCGGCGGGGGCGCGCTGGGATTGGCGGCTGCGGACTTCTTTGAGAACATCGGGAGCGGTCTCCAGGAAGGGGCGCGGATTGATCGCGCGGTCACTGATGCGGACCTCGAAATGCAGGTGCGGACCCGTGGAGCGGCCGGTGCTGCCCAGCCCACCCAGGGTCGCGCCGGCTTCCACCATCTGGCCGGGCCGCACGTCGATGCGCGACAAGTGGGCGTAGCGGGTCAGCAACCCATTGGGATGGGTCACCTCCACCGTGTTGCCATAGCCGCCCCTGCGCCCGGCAAAGGTGACGCGGCCGTCGGCAGCGGCGAAGATCGGCCAACCGATCGGGCCTTTGAAATCAATCCCCGAATGCATCGCGGCGCGGCCATTGAACGGGTCGCGGCGGTAGCCGAAACCCGAGGTGATGCTGAGCGCAGTGGCGGGCACGACCTGGGGAATGCCCGCAAGCGCGCGTTCCAGCACCGCCATGCGGGCGAGGCTGAGGCCGAGCCGTTCGAAGCGCGGATCGATATCCTCGGCGCCGGCAATCGCCTCGAACGGCCCGCCCATCGCCTGCTGCGCCTGCCGGCTCATCGCCTGCGGATCGAGGTTGAGCTTGCGTATCGCCGCCTCGGCGCGGCGGGAGCGGGCATCGGCGAAGCGGGTCAGGTGCTCGACCACGGCGAGCTGGCGCGCCTCGATCTCGGCCAGGCCGCGGGCCTGCGGGATGAACTGGCTGACCTTTTCGACTGTCCGCGTGGCCTCGGCGGTCGAATCGGTGACGGTGCCCCTGGCGCCTTCGGCGACGATGTCCTCGGGCAGCATCCGCGCCATTTCTTCAAGGAATTCCTGCCGTTCCTCCAGCTCGTCCACCACCCGGTCGAGATTGCCGCCATAGGCTTCGAGCCGTTCCTCGGCGCTGGCCACGCGCGCGCGTTGATCGGCGAAGGCGGCCAGATCGGCTTCGGCCCGATAGGTGCCCCAGGCCATCACCGCCAGGCTCACCAGCCAGCCCAGGACCACCGCCGCCAGCGCAGCGGCCGCGCGCATCTGGAACTTTGCGCTGATCTTGATGAAGCGCACCTGTCCCTCGGAGCGCATGAAGAATTCGCGGTCAGGGAACCACGAGCGGATCCGCTCGCCCCATTTGCGAAGAGAAATCCTGTCAGACACTGCGGCCCCGATTATGTTATCTATGCCCCACCGTTGGCGGCGCTATCAGGGCAATCACGCAGGGTCGAATCGCCTTGCCTTTACCAGAGATGAATCGAAGCGGAATCGCGCCGAATGGTGCAAGCTGGCGCGATCGGGCCGGTGACTGTCATCGCCGCGCCCGACAACGCGGGCAGTGGCGCGCCTTGTTCCCGATTCGTGCCAGCAATTCCGCCGCCGGGCCTGACAGCCAGCCAAAGGGCTGCTAAGGCAGCGGGCATGAACGAGCCTGCCCCCCTGCCCCTGCCCGCCGCAACCGGTGATTGCACCGCGCTGGTGGAATCGCTCGCCCGCGCCGCGCGGCTGGCCCAGCGCCAGGTTGCCGCGATGCCGAGCGACGCGCGCGCCCACGCGCTGCACCTTGCCGCCGACCGGCTGCTTGCCGCTGCCCCGGAGATTCTCGCGGCCAATGCCACCGATCTTGCCGCGGGCGCGGCGCGCGGGCTGGCCAAGGCGATGCTTGACCGGTTGGCGCTCGACGAGGCGCGGCTTGCAGGCATTGCCGGCGGGTTGCGCGCCGTGGCCGATCTGCCCGATCCGGTGGGACAGGTGATCGACACGCACACCCAGCCCAACGGCCTGAAATTCCAGCGCATCCGCGTGCCGATCGGAACCATCGCAATCATCTACGAAAGCCGCCCCAATGTCACCGCCGATGCCGCTGCGCTGTGCGTGCGCGCGGGCAATGCGGCCTTGCTGCGCGGCGGCAGCGAAGCGGTGCATTCCAATCGCGCGATCCACGCCGCGCTGGTCGAAGGGCTGGTGGCTGGCGGGGTGCCGCCGCGGGCGGTGCAGCTTGTCCCGACGCAGGACCGCGCCGCGGTCGGCGCGATGCTGGCCGCCAGCGGGCTGATCGATATGATCGTGCCGCGCGGGGGCAAGAGCCTCGTGGCGCGGGTGCAGGCCGATGCCCGCGTGCCGGTGCTCGCCCACCTTGACGGCATCAACCACACCTATGTCCACGCCGCTGCCGATCCGGCTATGGCCGAGCGGATTGCGCTCAACGCCAAGCTGCGCCGCACCGGCATTTGCGGGGCGATGGAGACGCTGCTGATCGACGCGGCCTTTCCCGAAGCGGCAAGGCTGGTCGCGGCGCTGATCGACAAGGGGTGCCAAGTGCGCGGCGATGAACGGATTTGCGCGCTTGATGCACGCGTCGTTCCCGCCAGCGCCAGCGACTGGGACACCGAATATCTCGACGCCGTGCTGTCGGTCGCGCTGGTTGACGGGCCGGATGCAGCGCTGGCGCATATCGCGCGCCATTCCTCTGGTCATACCGATGCGATCGTCACCGAGGACGTGGCAGTGGCCGAGCGCTTCCTCGCCGAAGTTGACAGCGCGATCGTGATGCACAACGCCTCCTCGCAATTCGCTGACGGGGGCGAATTCGGGCTGGGCGCGGAAATCGGGATTGCCACCGGGCGGCTGCACGCGCGCGGGCCGGTCGCGCTCGAAGGGCTGACCACCTACAAGTGGCAGGTGCGCGGCGCGGGGCAGATCCGGCCATAGTCCGCTTGCGCGCGCATCCGCAGATCACCGGCCTGCTCGGCGGCAGCTTCAATCCGGCGCATGGCGGGCACCGGCGGATCACGCTGTTCGCTGCCGCAGCGCTGGGGTTGGACGAGGTGTGGTGGCTGGTCTCCCCCGGAAATCCCCTGAAGCCCAGGGCCGACATGGCCCCGCTCAAGGCGCGGCTGCTTTCGGCCCGCGCGCAGGCCCGCCGCGCGCCGATCATTCCCACCGCGATCGAGCAGCAGTTCGGCACCCGCTACACCCTCGACACGCTGGTGCGGCTCGTCCGGCGCTATCCCGGGCGCCGGTTCGTGTGGCTGATGGGGGCGGACAATCTGGGGCAATTCCACCTTTGGAAAGGCTGGCGGCGGATCGCGCGGACAATGCCAATTGCGGTCATCGCCCGGCCGGGTTATGATGCAAAAGCCATGACGAGCCCCGCCATGGCCTGGCTCGGACGCTATCGTGCGCCCGCGGCCGGTTTTCGGAAACGGGGGCAATGGAGCGCACCGGCCCTGGTGTTATTGCGTTTCGATCCGGATCACCGCTCGGCCACGGCCTTCCGCCGTGCCCATGCCGGGTGGGCCACGGCTTTGCTCGGGCCGGATGGAACCGCAGCGGTGCGCGATCGGCTGACATTCCGCAAAGTCCGCTCAGAGGAGGACGCATGAAGCGCTGCCCAGGCGTTTCGGCCCCTTTGCCTGCAGGGTCACGCGCTGTCCGCTTCGCTCGCCCCGAACTCTGGAGATATGTGATTGTCGATGACCGAAGCCCTCGCCGCTTCCCTGCCGCTTGGCGCGGTGCAAGCCGCCGCCAACACGGCCACCTCGCTAATGCGCTCTGACACGAGCGCCGAGGCGCTGCACGCGCTGGTGATGACCCAGCTTGACGACGATCAGGCGCAGGACATCGTCTCGATCCCGCTCGCGGGGAAGAGCGCCATTGCCGATCACATGGTGATCGCCAGCGGCCGTTCGACCCGTCAGGTCGCAGCGATGGCCCAGAAGCTGGCGGAAAAGATCAAGCAGGCCGGGTTCGGCACTGCGCGGATCGAAGGCCTGCCGGCAGCCGACTGGGTGCTGATCGACGCGGGCGACGTGGTGGTGCACCTGTTCCGCCCCGAAGTCCGCAGCTTCTACAACCTTGAACGCATGTGGTCGTTCGAGGGGAGCGAGGCGGCAGCTTCGGGCAGAGCCTGAAGCCCTTTCCTGCTTGCGTGCCCGCCTTTGCTGGCGCGTTTTTGGGTTCGGCAGCCCATCCGGGCTGCGAAATCCTCGTTCACGCGGCCTGAAGGCCGCATCGCTGCGGGCGGGCGGTCGGCCTTGCGGGTCGCTGCGCTCCCCGATGCCGCCCTGCTTTCCTGAGGTTGGGTCTTATTCTCCTCCACATCATCGCGCGCGGAAAAATCGGCCGCTCGCCCGAAGGCGAGCTGGTGGAGCGTTATGCCAAGCGGCTGACCTGGCCGGTCAAACTGACCGAATGGCCCGATACCGGGCCGGGCAAAGGGGCCGAACCGCTCACCCCGTGCCGCACCGTGCTGCTCGACGAGCGCGGCACGGCGATGTCGTCAGAGGCCTTTGCCGCGCTGCTGGGCCGCTGGCGTGACGACGGCGTGCGCGAGACGCGTTTCCTGATCGGCGCGGCCGACGGCCATTCGGATGCCGAGCGCGCCGCCGCCGACCTGCTGCTTGCCTTCGGCCCGGCGACCTGGCCGCACATGCTGGCCCGCGCGATGCTGATGGAACAGCTCTACCGCGCCACCACCATCCTTGCCGGGCATCCCTATCATCGGGCATGAGGGCACCATGCGCCGCCCCGGCTTCCTTACCTCCATCGCCTGCGCTGCCGCGTGCGCCGTGCTGGTCGTCGCCCTGCCCGAGACGCAGGCGGCGCGATCGGTGCTGCTGGTCGAGCCGGCCGAGGCCAAGGCCCAGCTTGCCCGCGCCGCACGCGAGAGCCGGCAGGCCGAACGGCGTGCCGCGCGTCTCGCCCGCGCCGCCGAGGCGGCCACCGAAGCGGCCACCCGCACCGCGCGCGAAGCGGCTGCGCTGGCCGCGCGCATCCAGCAGGCCGAGGCCGATATCGAGGTTGCCCGCGCACGCTATTCGTTGGCGCGCAGCGAGCGCGCAGCGCTGACCGCGCGGCTGGCCGCGCAGCAGGAGCCGACCGCGCGCCTCGCCGCCGCGCTCCAGACCGCCGCGCGCCGCCCGCTGGTGCTGTCGGCCTTGCAGCCGGGTTCGCTCAGGGATGTGGTCTATGTCCGCGCCGTGCTCGACAGCGCGGTGCCGCAGATCCGCGCGCGCACCGCGGGGCTGCGCGCCGATCTCGACAAGGGCCGCGCATGGGAGGCCGCTGCGGCCCGCGCCCTCATCAGCCTGCGCGCGGGCGAAACCGCATTGCGCGAACGCCGGGCCGCGCTGGCCGCGCTCGAGACCAGGCAGCGCCTCGCATCGCGCACTGCCCGCGGGGCCGCCTCGCGCGAGGCCGAGCGCGCGCTGGCGCTCGCCGAAGAGGCGCGCGATCTCAACGGGCTGGTGGCGCGGCTTGGCGATATTGCCGCGCTGCGCCGCGAACTTGCCGCGCTGCCCGGGCCGGTGCTGCGCCCGGTCAACCTTGCCGCTGCGCTTCCGGCCGCGCCTGCACCCGCCCCATCAGCCAGCGCGCCGCCGCTGCGCGGTGTCCAGTTGCCGGTTGACGGACGCCTGCTCACCGGCTTTGGTGCCCGCCGGGCGAGCGGGCTGGTGAGCACCGGACTGGAACTTGCTCCCGCGGCCGGGGCGCAGGTGGTTGCCCCGGCGCCCGGGCGGGTGGCCTTTGCCGCACCCTATCGCGGCTTCGGGCGAATCGTGATTATCGAGCACGAAGGCGGCTGGACCAGCCTTGTCACCGGGCTTGCCCGGATCGACGTGGCGGTTGGCGACACGGTGATCGGGGGCAGCCCGATGGGCGTGGCGGGTGGCCGCGCCGCGCTGGTGACGTTCGAGCTGCGGCGTGATGGAAAGCCAGTCAATCCTTTGCAATTCCAGGAATAATTGCAAGTCGGCGGCAACCGGAATAGGGCCTGTTGTGCTGCGCCGGGACGCTTGCCTGGGCGGGGCAGCGTCTATCTGGCGTTCATCGGGCCAAACCTATACATTCGCCCGACAAAGGAGTCTTGTCCGTCCCATGAACATCGCCGCTCTCCTGCGCAGCGCCGCGCTCGTCACTGCGGTGGCGCTGATCCCCGCCACCACCGCCACCATGGCCCAGGTCGATGGCCGCGCCGGCCCCGAATTTGCCAAGCTGTTCGCGGTGTTCCAGCGGGTCAAGGCGAGTTATGTCGAGCCGGTCGAAGACGAGGTGCTGATCCGCGGCGCGATCGACGGGATGCTGGCGGCGCTCGATCCGCATTCGGCCTATCTTGATGGCGGCGATCTCCAGCGGCTCGAAACCATGATCGAAGGCAATTATTCCGGCCTCGGCCTGTCGGTGGTGCTCGAGGATGGCGCGGTCAAGGTGATCTCCCCGTTCCGCGGCAGCCCGGCCGAAAAGGCCGGGATCAAGGCGGGCGATTTCATCACCCATCTCGATGGCAAGCTGATCTATGGCGGCAGCCTCGATGACGCGGTGGCGCAGATGCGCGGGCCTTCGGGCACCTCGATCCGGCTGACGATCTTCCGGCCGGGCCGCGAGGAACCGCTCGAAGTCGAGGTGACGCGCGGCGTGATCGAGCTGGAGCCGGTCACATTCGAGTTGCAGCCCGGCAACATCGCGGTGATCACCGTCAATGAGTTTTCCGCCGATGTCGGCGCGGACGCCTACAACGCCTGGACCGAAATCAAGAAGAAGTCGGGCGGCCGCGTCAACGGCCTGGTGCTCGATCTGCGCAACAATCCGGGCGGGAGCCTCGATGAATCGGTGGCGCTCGCCGATCTGTTCCTGACCGACGGGCGGATTGTCAGCCAGCGCGGGCGCGCGCGCGGCGAGACGATGCTCTACGATGCCGAGACGGTCTATCGCGGCGACATGGCCGAAGGCGTGCCGATGATCGTGCTGATCAACGCAGGTTCGGCCTCGGCCTCGGAAATCGTCGCGGGCGCGTTGCAGGATCATCGCCGCGCGCTGATCATGGGTGAGCGCAGCTTCGGCAAGGGCAGCGTGCAGTCGCTGCTGCCGCTCGGCCCCAACGCGGCGCTCAAGCTGACGACGGCGCGTTACTTCACGCCCTCGGGCAAGTCGGTGCAGGAAGGCGGGATCAAGCCTGATATCGCCGTGCCGCAGATCTCCGACCCCGACTTCGCCCTGCGCCAGAAATACCAGACCCGCGAAAGCGATCTGCGCGGCCACCTGATCAACGAACTGGCCATCAAGGACGAGGAAATGGAAACCGACAGGGTTGCCGATCCGCGCTTCCAGCTGACCGCGGCCCAGCTCGAAGAGCGGGGCATCAAGGATTTCCAGCTGCACTATGCGGTGGAAACCCTGCGGCGCACCACCCGCAGTACGGTGGCGCTGCGCCCGGCGCGCAAATAGGGCCGCCGCAGCTCATGGATCATATCGGCAAGGCCCGCCTGCTGGCGGTGCTGGTTCCGGCCGCGCTGCTGGGCGGGGCCTATGCGGCGCAATACGGCTTTGGCCTGGCCCCGTGCGAGATGTGCTGGTGGCAGCGCTACCCGCATTTCGCTGCGCTCGGCATCGGGCTGCTGGCCTTCGTGATGCCGCCCGAACGGGTATGGACCGCGCTGGCGGGGCTCGCCATCCTTACCTCTGGCCTGATCGGCGGCTATCACGCCGGGGTCGAATATGGCTGGTGGGAGGGGATCACCGCCTGCACCGCCACGGACGTGGATGTGATGGATTTTGCCACCCCGCTGATCCGCTGCGATGTTGCGCCCTGGACCTTGTGGGGCATTTCGCTCGCTGGTTTCAATTTCCTGATTTCGTGCGCCTTGGGTGCGGCCATTGTCGCGCTCGCCGCGTATCGTAGATAGAACGCACGTAAAGGAGCGGACATGATGCAGCGCGAAGAACTCCACCGCATGATCCGGGTCGATCAGGCCGGCGAATTCGGCGCGACCCGCATCTATCAAGGCCAGCTGGCCGTGATGGGCGATCGCGGCCCGCATTCTGCCGAGATCCGCCACATGGCCGAGCAGGAGCGCGAGCACTGCGCCAGGTTCGATGCGCTGCTGGTAAAGCGCGGGGTGCGCCCCACGGCGCTGCATCACTTCTGGTCGGCCGCGGGCTATGCGCTGGGGGCGGGCACCGCGCTGCTCGGGCCGGAAGCGGCGATGGCCTGCACCGCCGCGATCGAGACCGAGATCGACCGGCATTACAGCGAGCAGCTCGACAAGCTGGCGGCCAGCGGGGCTGATCCGGAACTGGCCGAAATGATCGAAGCCTTCCGCGCGGACGAACGCGAACACCGCGACGCCGCGCTCGCCAATGGTGCCGAACGCGCGCCCGCCTATCCGCTGCTCGCCGGGGCGATCCGGCTGGGGTGCCGGATCGCGATCAAGGTGAGTGAACGCCTTTAGGTTTTCGCACCCGCTTCCGCGGGTGCGTCCTCGGTGCTGTTTCAAGCCCTGCGGGCTTGAGCACCTGCGGGCGGGCGGTCGCCCTTGCGGCCCTTAGGGCCGATCAGCGCGCCACTTTCCCTCCCTTTATAAGCTCCAATAGATCAGATCTTCCGGCAACCTCTTGCGATCCAGCGCGCTTTTCACGTCGATTAGCACCCCGCCTTCACGCACCCGAGCGAACAGATCGGCCGGGTCGGCGAGATAGGCGGCGTGGTTCACTGCCAGCACCAGTCCATCGAGCCCCGTCAGCGCCTCGGGCGGGCTGAGGGCGATGCCATATTCGTCCACGGCGGCCGCCGGATCGGCCAGCGGATCGCTGACCAGCGGCGCGATGCCATATTCGCGCAGCTCGGCGAGGATATCGGGCACCTTGGAATTGCGGATGTCGGGCACGTCCTGCTTGAAGGTCAGCCCCAGCACACCGACCCGCGCCCGGCAGGGAGAAACCCCGGAGGCGATCAGCAGCTTGACCAGCTTCTGGGCGATTTCACGCCCCATGCTGTCATTGATCCGCCGCCCGGCCAGGATCACCTCGGGCCGGTAGCCGAGCTTTTCCGCCGCCGCCGTGAGGTAGAAGGGATCGACCCCGATGCAGTGCCCGCCGACCAGTCCGGGGGTGAAGGGCAGGAAGTTCCACTTCGTCCCCGCCGCTGCCAGCACGTCGCGCGTGGCGATGCCCATGCGGTCGAAGATCAGCGCGATCTCGTTCATCAACGCGATGTTGAGATCGCGCTGGGTGTTCTCGATCACCTTGGCGGCTTCGGCCACCTTGATCGAGGGCGCTTCGTGCAGCCCCGCATCGACAATCGCGCCATAGACCTCGCGCATTCGCGCCAGCGCGGCCGCGCTGTCGGCGGCGATGATCTTGGTGATGGTTTCCAGCCGGTGGACGTGATCGCCCGGATTGATGCGTTCGGGGCTGTAGCCGAGCGCGAAATCCTCGCCTTGCCTCAGTCCCGATGCCGCGGCCAGCCACGGGCCGCAGATCTCTTCGGTGACGCCGGGAAAGACGGTCGATTCGAACACCACCAGCGCCCCCTTCTCGAGGCGCGGGCCGATGGTTTGGCAGGCGCGCTGCAAGGGGGTGAGATCGGGGCGACGTTCCTCGTTGATCGGGGTCGGCACGGTGACGATGATCATCCCCGCGCCCCGCAGCGCGTCGGGATCCTCGGTGACCTCGAGACCGCATGCTGCCAGCCGCGCATCGGCGATCTCGCGGGTGGCATCGTGCCCGGCGCGCAAGGCCGCCACGCGCGCGGCGGAGACATCGTAGCCCACCACGCGGGCACGCCCTGCCAGCCGTTCGGCCAGCGCCACGGCAACAGGCAGGCCGACATAGCCCAGCCCCACGACTGCAATTGATTGGTCCATGCGCGCCGCTTTAGCGTAGCGGGACTCAATTTTTCGCTAACCTTACGCTGCGGGTGCGGCTTCACCGGCGGTTCAGCGCAAGCGCTCTAGACAAGCGGTGCCGATCGGGGGCATTGCTGCCCGCGCCATTTTCTCGCGGCCGCCAAAGGATCACGCGCCATGAAGCACCTGCTGTCCGCCGTTCTGCTTGCCGCCGCTCTGCTTGCCCCCGCCGCCGCGCCTGGCGTTGTTGCCCCGGCCGCGGCCC
>JBKBOH010000012.1:0-62425 GCA_046294975.1 Erythrobacter sp.
ACGCAAACCTCCCCGATTTCGACTGGACGCAGCAAGCCTCGCCCTTTCGCCGCGACTTGGACCGGCTTGAGGGGGCAAGGCTCACCGCCACCCCCTTCACCGCGCAGATCGACAGCGGCCAATGGCAGGCCAAGGCCCGGCTCGAAGGCCATCTTCGCCGCGAAGGGGTGGAACAGTAGGAGGATGCCCTGGAAGCAGGCTTTGCCCCGACCGCCATGCCCATCACGCGGGCGGTTACCCGGTGTTCGTGCAATGTGATTTCCGCGCGCCCGGCCAGCATGACGATTATGACACCTGCCTGCTCCACCTCACCTCGGACGATCACGTGGAGTGGAGCGATGTGGGCGATGCCAACATCATGATCCGCGCCGAAGACCTTGCGCGCGGCGATTTTTCCAAGGTGATTTTGTGTTGGGATTGCTCGTAAGGCAGGCGCGATGACCAAGGACCAGATCTTCGAGTTCTTCCGCCGCCTCGCCGAAGACAACCCCGCGCCCCGGACCGAACTGGAATATGGCAATGCCTACCAGCTGCTTGTCGCGGTCGCGCTGTCGGCACAGGCGACCGATGTGGGGGTGAACAAGGCCACCGCCAAGCTGTTCGCCCGCGTGAAGACCCCGCAACAGATGCTCGATCTGGGCGAGGACGGGCTCAAGGAGCACATCAAGACCATCGGCCTGTTCAATACCAAGGCCAGGAACGTGATCGCGCTGTCGCGGATCCTCGTCGATGAACACGGCGGCGAGGTGCCCGATTCCCGCGAAGCGCTGATGCAGCTCCCCGGTGTGGGCCGCAAGACCGCCAATGTCGTGCTCAACTGCTGGTTCGGGCAGGAAACCTTCGCGGTCGATACCCACATCTTCCGCCTCGGCAACCGCACCGGGATGGCCAAGGGCAAAACCCCGGAACAGGTCGAAGCCAAGCTCGAAAAACGCGTGCCGCAGCCCTTCCGCCGCGATTCGCACCACTGGATGATCCTGCACGGCCGCTATGTCTGCAAGGCACGGGCCCCCGAATGCTGGCGCTGCAAGGTTTGCGACCTGTGCAGCTTCCGCAAGAAGGTGCTGGAGCCACCCAAGGGCCGCAGCGCGCCCGGGGATTAATCCACGGTTCAAGTGCGCGGGCGAGAGTAGCGCGTCCACCCTTGGAGGAAGCACGTGATGACCAACCGCCCCGATATCCGCGCCTTGCTGCCCGTGCTGGCCCTGCCGCTGCTGGCGACAGCCTGCACCAGCGATCGCGCGCGCCCGAGCGATGCCAATCCCACCGCCGGCGCGCCCGAGGCCAAGGTGGTGGGCGAGGCCCGCAGCTGCATCAACCGCAGCCAGGTTCGCAATACCGTGGTGCGATCAGACCGGGTGATCGATTTCGAGATGCAGGGCGGCAAGGTGTACCGCAACATCCTGACCAGCAATTGCCCCGGTCTTGGCATGGACCGCGCGATCACTTACGAAACCTCGATCGACCAATTGTGCGCGCCGCAGATCGTCTATGTCCTGCAGAACTTCGGCGGCAGGCCGCAGCGGGGCGCGGGATGCAGCCTCGGCAAGTTCGTGCCGGTCGAATATGTGCGGGACGACAAGAACGACGATTGACCGCGCTCATACCAGCGCGCTCAGATGCTGACGCTATCCACGCGCTGGATGTGCTCAAGCGCCGCACGGGCTTGACCAATGCCCGATGAGTCAAGCTCATCGCGCATTGGTATCAGCCGTCCTGCTCGAAATTGCTCTGATCGAGCTCCAGCCCCGCGCGCCCATCGGCGGCGGTGTGCGCCGGGGCGTGGGGGTGCTCGACGAAATCGGGCTCCTGGACCTCAAGCATCCCCTCCCACCTGGTGATCACCGCCGTTGCCACGGCATTGCCGACCACGTTGGTGGCGGTGCGGCCCATGTCGAGGAACTGGTCGATGGCGAGGATGATGGCCACGCCCTCGACCGGCAGGCCGAACATCGCCAGCGTGCCGGTAATCACCACGAGGCTGGCGCGCGGCACAGCGGCGATGCCCTTGGACGAGATCATCAGCGTCAGCAGGATCATGATCTGCGTGGTGATGCTCAGCTCCATCCCGTAAGCCTGCGCGATGAAGATCGTCGCAAAGCTCATGTACATCATCGAGCCGTCGAGATTGAACGAATAGCCCAGCGGCAGCATGAAGCCCGAAATCCGGCGCGGCACGCCGAAGCGGTCGAGCTGTTCGAACAGCTTGGGCAGCGCAGCCTCGGACGAGGCGGTGGAGAAGGCGATCATCAGCGGCTGGCGGATGTAGCGGATCAGCGCCCAGATACGCTGGCCGAGGAACACCGCACCCGCGCCCAGCAGCACCACCCACAAGAGCACCAGCGAGAAATAGAATTCGATCAGCAAGGTAAGATAGGTGCCGAGGATCGCCAGCCCGCTTGCCGCAACCACATTGGCGAGCGCGCCGAACACCGCGACCGGAGCATAGCGCATCACGTAGCCGGTGACTTGCAGCATCATCTCGGCCAGCGCATCCGCGCCGGTGACCAGTGCCTTGCCCCGCTCGCCGATCGCCGACAGGGCAACCCCGGCGAAGATCGAGAAGACGAGGATTTGCAGGATGTTGTTGGTCGCCAGCGCCTCGAGAGCGTTCTTGGGGAAGATCGAGAGGATGAACTCGGTCGCCTTCAGTTCCTTGACCTCGCCCACGGCCGCCGTGGCGGCTGCGACATCGGGGATCGGCGCGCCGACCCCGGGCTGGAACAGGTTGACCATCAACAGGCCAAGTCCGATCGAGACGAGGCTGGCGGTGATGAACCACGTCAGCGCGCGCACCCCGATGCGGCCCAGCGCCGCACTGTCGCCCATGTGGGCGATGCCGACAACGATGGTGGAGAGCACCAGCGGGGCGACCAGCATCTTGATCAGGTTGAGGAAGATGTCCGACAGCAGCTTGAGCCACGGCGCGATCGACTGCTTGATCACCGCCGCATCGACTGTCTGGTTGAGCACCTGACCGACCACCACGCCGAGCACCATGCCGATGAGGATGTAGAAGGTAAGCTTGCGGTCCATCAGTCTTCTCTCTCCCGGAACTCTGGCCGACGTTACGCGGCGGCCCCATCGAGCGCCAGTGCGGCGCGGGCGATGCGAGCATAGATCCGCGCCAGCACGGCGAGATCGGGAATGGCGACGGCCTCGTCGCGCTTGTGCATGGTCGCGTTGCTGAGGCCGAATTCGATCACCGGGCACACCGCGCGCAGGAAGCGCGCGTCCGAGGTGCCGCCAGCGGTGCTGAGTTCAGGCGTGATGCCGGTCTCGGCCGCCACCGCCGCGCTCACCAGCGCCGAAAACGCGCCCGGCTCGGTCAGAAAGGGTTCGCCCGAGATGACAGGACGGGCCTGGCCGCCATGCTTTGCGGCAATCGCCATGACCCGTTCGGACAGGCTTTTGCCGGTGTGCAGATCGTTGAAGCGGATCGAGATGCGCGCCTCACCCTTGGCCGGGATCACATTGTGCGCCGTATTGCCAACATTGATGTCGGTGATCTCGAGGTTCGACGGCTGGAACCATGCGGTGCCGGTGTCGAGCGTGAGCGCATCGAGTTCAGCGAGGATCGCCACCAGCCGCGGCAGTGGATTGTCGGCGAGGTGCGGATAGGCGACGTGGCCCTGCGTGCCCTCGGCAGTGATGAAGATGTTGACCGACCCGCGCCGCCCGATCTTCACCATATCGCCCAGCCGGTGGACACTGGTCGGCTCGCCGACAAGGCACAGGTCGGGCTGGATGCCTTCGGCCGCCATGTAATCGATCAGCGCGCGGGTGCCGTGGAGCGCCGGGCCTTCCTCGTCGCCGGTGATGATGAAGCTGATGGTGCCGGCCGCCTGCGAAACCTCGGCCACCGCAGCAACCATCGCCGCAATCGCGCCCTTCATGTCGACCGCGCCGCGCCCGTGCAGCAGTTGCCCTCGCACTTGCGGCGCGAACGGGTCCGTGGCCCAGCCCTCGCCCGGCGGGACGACATCGAGGTGTCCGGCAAAGGCGAAGTGGCGCGTGCCCGGCGGCCCGTGGCGAATGGCAAAGAGGTTTTCGACCGGCGCTTCCTCGGAACCATCCGGCCCCTCGCCGCGGGTGAAGCGATGGACGACAAAGCCCAGCGGCACCAGCATCGCTTCCAGCTCGGCAAACACCGCGCCGGTGGCCGGGGTGACACTGGGGACGGCAATCAGGCGCTTGGCAAGGTCGAGAACGTCGCTCATCCTGTGTGGCCTAGCAGGAGTTGCCGACAATGCCCAAGCTCGATCTTGCCGCGATTCCCCAGACCAATGCCACCAGCTACCCGCCGCCCTTCGACGCGCTGGTGAAGGGGCGCTGGTATCGCCGCCTTGCGCCCGCGGGCGGCCTTGCCGATTTCGGGGCGAGCCATGTGGTGCTCCAGCCCGGCGCATGGTCGGCCCATCGCCACTGGCACGAAGGCGAAGATGAAATGGTGATCATGCTGTCAGGCGAAGCGGTGCTGGTCGATGATCAAGGTGAACACATCATGCGCCCTGGCGATATTGCCGCCTTTCCCAAGAACGACGGCAACGGCCACGTGCTCCAGAACCGGTCGGATCGGCCTTGCACCTACGTCGCCATCGGCCGCCCGGCGGCGAGCGACTGCCACTATCCCGATATCGACATGCACCTAACCAACGGGCGCGGCTTTCATCGCAAGGACGGCAGCGACTTCGGCGACCCGCGCGGGCCGTGATCGGGCCTGGCCCTGACTGGGCCGGCTTCGCGCTCGCGATGCTGCTGGTCGAGCTGCCCCCGGCCCACCCATGGGCTGACTGGTGACGCTGACCCTGTCCGAAGGGCGGCGCGCGGGGCCGGGTGCACTGGACGGGATCGCGTTCGGCCGTGCCGCCAATGCCGCGCTCAGCGTGCTCGCCGCCAGCCCGATCCCTGCGCAGGGCCGGATTGCGGGCAGACGGCTCGGCGCTGGCGGCGGCGATGATGGCGCGGCTGGCGTGGTTGCTCGCCAGGGCCTTCGCCTCGCCTGCGCCTAACGTTCGGGGCGGCGCGGACGGTCGGGCACCAGCGGGCCGGGCGCGAAGGCGCTTTCGAGCAGCTCGGCGATGCGGATGCCCGCCTGCTGCACCCGCCGCCTGGCGATCGGCACCGCGCGCACGATATCCTCCTGGCTGAGCGCGGCCTTGCCGGGCAGCGGTCCCGAACACAGATCTTCGGTGTCGAAGGCGGTGGGATAGACAAAGCCGCGCGCGATCTCCCAGCTTTCGCGGCCCCAGTCATCGGCCTTGCCACCGCCAAGATCGGTGCGTTCGGCGGGCGTGTAGCGCCGCACCACCGAATCGGCGGGATCGCTGATCGCGCGCTCGGCCAGCGGGCCATCCCAGATGGAGTGCAGGTTCAGCCCCGGCTTGATCCCGTAATCGACCTCGCGGTCATTGCCGCCGCGATCCTCATTGTCGCCCGAATGGAGCGGCATGTGCACATCCCCCACGAAATGAACCATGAAGGCGAGCGCCTCGAGCCGCACCGCATCGGGCAGGCGCTCGTCGGCGAGGATACGGTGCGCGCGCTCGATCTGGGCGGTGACGCAATTGCCGCCGGCGCAGCGGCTGCGCGGATCGAAGGCCTCACACACCGGCGCGGTGCGATAGTGCCACGCGGCGGTGTAGCCCCAGCGCCAGCCCTCGGCGCGCACGCAATCGGGCCACACGCTGGCATCCTGCAAGCTCGCAAGCGGGCAATCGGGGGTGCCGAGCGCTTTTGCCGAACGCAGCAGCCGCGCGATCGTGGCGCGCGCCTGCGGCGAGACATTGGCCGCGGCGATTTCGGCGGTCTTGCGGTGGGCATAGTCACCCCATGCGCCCGCCTGCACCGGGGTCAGCAGCAGCGCCAGCAACGCCGTGACGGCAACCGCCAGCCTCACCGCACCATCTCGAATTGTTCGATCACCCATTGCTCTTCCTCGGCCGCGCCAGTCCATTCGCGCATCCATTCGTGTCCGAGAATCGCCTCCATATAGGCCTGCGCGAAGCCCGGCACCCCGATCCCGTAGGTGATGAAGCGTGTCACCACCGGAGCATAGAAGATGTCGGCCGCCCCGAAGGTTCCGAACAGATAGGGGCCACTGCTGCCGTAGCGCGCGCGGGCTTCGGCCCACAGGGTGAGGATGCGGATGATATCATGCTTCGTCTGCTCGGACACGCCCGCCAGCTCGGTCCGGCGGCGGATGTTCATCGGCAGTTCCTGGCGAAGCGACTGGTAGGAGGAATGCATCTCCGCCACCATCGCCCGGGCCATGGCGCGCGCGGCCTCGTCCTTGGGCCAGAACCGCTCACGCCCGACCTTGTCGGCAAGGTATTCCATGATCGCAAGGCTGTCCCACACCACCGCCTCGCCGTCCCACAGGATCGGCACCTTGCCGCTCGACGGCTGAACCTCGCCCATGTCGTGCTTCAGGCGATCCCATTCCTCGCCCATGATCGGCACGGTCAGTTCCTCGAAATGCAGGCCCGACTGCCTGACCGCGAGCCAGCCGCGCAAGCTCCAGCTCGAGTAGTTCTTGTTGCCGATGATGATCTTCATTGCGCCGCGCGCTCCACCTTGCCGGGACTGATTGCGGCCCGCCCTAGTTATTAAGGCTTTCCCTGTCGAGGCTGAACGGGCTATCGATCGCGGGCAAGGAGCCCGCCATGACCCTACCCCCCTTCCACCTCGCCTTTCCGGTGGACGATCTGGCCGCCGCGCGCGCCTTTTATGGCGAGGTGATGGGCTGTGCGGAAGGGCGATCGAGCGACGCGTGGATCGATTTCGACTTCCACGGCCACCAGATCGTCGCCCACCTCGCGCCGGGGCAGGCAGGTGACCGGGCCAGCAACCCTGTCGACGGCCACGGCGTGCCGGTGCCGCATTTCGGGCTGGTGCTGTCGATGCCGCAATGGGAGGCGCTGGCCGAGCGTCTGCGCGCGGCAGGCACGCAATTCGTGATCGAGCCGACCATCCGCTTCAAGGGCCAGCCGGGTGAACAGGCGACGATGTTCCTGCGTGATCCTTCGGGCAATGCGCTCGAGTTCAAGGCCTTTGCCGACATGAGCAAGCTGTTCGCGAAGTAGCAGGCCGTGCGCGCCGCAAAATTGCGAGTTGCCGTGCAGCACTCGCCCCGCCAGCCTTCACCCAGGGCCACGGGAGAGCTGCCGGAACATGAGCGGGCCGTTTGTCTATGTCGTGATCGTCAGCGCGCTGGCGCTGCTGGCCTATTACTTCACCCTGCTCAAAGCCGGCCTTGCGCGGGTGAAGTTCAAGGTGCCTGCGCCCTCGCATGACGGGCCGGAAGAATATGTCCGCCACGTCCGCGCACACCAGAACACGCTCGAACATCTGGTGCTGTTCCTGCCCGGAATGTGGCTCTTCGCGGTCACTGTCAGCCCGGTCTGGGCCGCGGCGATCGGCTGCATCTGGCCGCCGATGCGGGTGCTCTATGCGCTGGGCTATCACAAGGCGGCCGAAAAACGCCTGATCCCGCTCTATATCTCGATGCCGCCGATCTATATCTTCGTACTCGGCTCGCTCGTGGGCGCGGTGTTGCAGCTGGTGGAAGGAGCCTGAGGCATGGCCGATTATGACTGGGTGATCCGCGGCGGCACGATTGCCGATGGCACCGGCGGCGATCTGATCGCAGGCGATGTGGCGATTGCCGGCGGGCGCATCGCTGCAATCGGCGATGTGCGCGGGCGCGGCATGGAGGAGATCGACGCAAAGGGGCGCATCGTCACCCCCGGCTTCATCGACGTTCATACCCATTACGACGGCCAGTGCATCTGGGCCGAGGAACTCTCGCCCTCCTCCTCGCACGGGGTGACAACGGCAGTGATGGGCAATTGCGGGGTCGGCTTTGCGCCCTGCCGCAAGTCCGATCACGACATGCTGATCAACGTCATGGAGGGCGTCGAGGACATCCCCGGCGTGGTGATGGCCGAGGGGCTGGACTGGGACTGGGAGACCTTCCCCGAATATCTCGACAAGGTCGCCGCCGGCAGGCGCGACATTGATGTGGCCGCCTACCTGCCGCACTCGCCCCTGCGGGTCTACGCCATGGGCGCGCGCGGCGCGGCGCGCGAGGTCGCCACTGACGATGACCTTGCGCTGATGCGCCGCCTCACGGCCGAGGCGATGCGCGCCGGCGCAATCGGCTTTGCCACCTCGCGCCTGAGCATCCACAAGACCGCGGATGGCGCAGCGATCCCGACCTTCGATACTGACATTGCCGAGCTTGAAGCCATCACCGGAGGCATGAAGGATGCCGGCGCGGGCACCTTCCAGGTGGTGCTCGATGCCTTTGTCGGGTGGGACAAGGAATATCGCGTGATCGAGCGGGTGATCGCCGCCTCGGGCCGCCCCGCCACCTTCACCCTCGCCTCAGGCAACGACGCGCCGCCGCGCTGGCGGCGGGTGCTGGAAATGCTCGAGGCCACCAACGCCAGCGGCGGCATCGCCACTGCCCAGGTGATGCCGCGCCCGATCGGCCTGATCGCCGGGCTGGAACTGACGGTGCACCCCTTTGTGCTGTGCCCGTCATGGGCGAAGATCGCGCACCTTTCGATCCCCGAACAGGTCGCGGCGATGCGCGATCCGGACTTGCGCGCGGCGCTCGTCACCGAGGATTTCACCCCGGGCCATCCCTTCAACGAGTTGGCGCGCAACTGGCGCTGGCTGTTCCCGCTCGACAATCCGCCCGACTATGCCCCGCCCGCGCATATGAGCATGGCAGGCCAAGCCGCGGCGCGCGGCTGCACCCCGCAGGAGGTCGCCTATGACCGGCTGCTGGAAACCAAAGGGCGCGGGCTGTTCCTCGCCGCGCTCGGCAATTACGAAAACGCCTCGCTGGCCAGCGCGCACGAGATGCTGCGCCACCCGCATTGCGTGCCCGGCCTCGGCGATGGCGGGGCGCATTACGGGGCGATCTGCGATGCCAGCTATTCGACCTATCTGCTCACCCAGTTCGTGAAGGGCGACGGCCCGCTCACGCTGGGGTTGGCCGAGGCGGTGCATATGCTGGGCCAGAAGGCCGCGCGGGCCGTGGGCCTCGATGATCGCGGCACGCTCAAGGTGGGCGGGCGGGCCGACCTCAACGTGATCGACCTAGACGGCCTCACCCTGCACCTTCCGCAAGTGGTGCGCGATCTGCCCGCCGGCGGCCGCCGCCTGCACCAGCGCGCCACCGGCTACGAGGCGACCTTCGTGGCGGGCGAATTGATCCGCCGCTTCGACCAGAGCACCGGCGCAAGGCCGGGCCAGCTGGTGCGCGGGGCAGGCTACCGCGCGGCAGCATAAATGGCGAGACGCGAGGGTTCACAGTGAGGCCTCGTGAACGCACGCCCGCTAGAGTGCCGCCCATGCTCAAGATCCGCTTTCTCGTCGCTTTGGCTGCTGCGGCCGGTGTTCCCGCGCAGGCCAACATCATCACCGGGCCAGCCCGCGTGATCGATGGCGATACGCTCGACATGACCGGCACCCTCATCCGCCTGATCGGGATCGACGCGCCCGAAAGCGCGCAGTCCTGCACCCGCGAGGGCCAGCCCTGGGCCTGCGGCGAGGAGGCCGCGGCCACTCTGCGCGAGATCGTCGCCTCGGAAAACCTCACCTGCACCGCGCAGGGCAGCGATGTCTACGGACGGACGCTGGCGGTGTGCGAGACGAAGGTGTTCGATGTCGGGCGCGAGATGGTGCGGCGCGGGATGGCGATCCCCCGCAGCGATGCGCCGCAGGACTATGAAAGCGCCGCCAAGATCGCGCGCCAGATGCCGTTCGGCCTGTGGCGCGGCGAATTCCAGCGGCCGGACGAATGGCGCGCGGCCCATCCGCAGGCGATGGCGCAGCTGGCGCGGGCCGATGCCGAGGCCCGTTCGCCGCGAGCAGCCTCATCCCGCCCCGCGCCCGAACGGCGCTATACCAATGCCTTGGGCTGTGCGATCAAGGGCAATCACAGCCGCCGCGGCGACTTCATCTACCACCTGCCGGGGCAGAAATATTACAATGAGACGCGGCCCGAAGCGCTGTTCTGCACCGAACGCGAGGCCCAGGCGGCGGGCTTCCGCCGCTCGAAGGAATAGCCCCTAGCCCGATCACCCCCCAAACCAATCGGCGCCCAGCGCATCGGCTATCACGGCAACGCGCAAGGCGGCGATGCCCATGCCCTTCTCGGCGCTGGTCTGGTGGATTTCGGGATGCGCGGCAACGTGCAGCCTCGCCTCGGCGGCGGTTGCCTCGGTCACGGCAGCAAGTTCGCTCGCCTTGATCTTGTCGGTCTTGGTGAGAATGATGCGATAGCCGACCGCGGCTTCGTCGAGCATTGTCATCATCGCCCGGTCGACATCCTTGATGCCGTGACGGCTGTCAACCAGCACCAGCGTGCGCGCCAGCACCGGCCGCCCGCGCAGGTAGGCATTAACCAGCGCCTTCCACTTCTCGACCACCTTCACCGGCGCCTTGGCAAAGCCATAGCCGGGCATGTCGACCAGCCGGAACAACGGCAGCGCGCCCTGCGCCTGTGGGCGGCCGACATCGAAGAAGTTCAATTCCTGCGTGCGGCCCGGCGTCACCGAGGCGCGCGCGATCGCCTTGCGGCCCGTCAGCGCGTTGAGCAGCGAGGACTTACCGACGTTCGAGCGCCCGCAAAAGGCGATTTCGGGCACCACCGGATCGGGCAGGAACTTGAGCTGCGGCGCGGACAGCAGAAAGTCCACCGGGCCGGAAAACAGCTTCGATGCGGCTTGCTCGCGCAGCGCCTGATCATCCGGATCGTTCACGCGCCTAGCCCTGGGTCTTCTTGCGCTCGGCGTCCTGCTTTTCCTTCGCCGCCGCCACCTTCAACTGCGGGTGCTTGGAATAAAGATAGCTCTGCTGCGCCAGGGTCAGGATGTTCGAGGTGACCCAGTAGAGCAGCAGCCCCGCGGCAAACGGCGCCATCACGAACATCAAGATCCACGGCATGATCGCGAACATCTGCTGCTGCACCGGATCGCTCGCTGCCGGATTGAGCTTGAAGGTCAGCCACATGGTGATGCCGAGCAGCACCGCGAGCGGCCCGATCGCCAGGAAGCCCGGCACGTCATAGGGCAGCAGGCCGAACAGGTTGAGGATATGCGCCGGATCGGGGGCCGAAAGATCCCTGATCCACAGCACGAAGGGCTCGTGCCGCATCTCGATCGCCAGCACCAGCACCTTGTAGAGCGCAAAGAAGATCGGGATTTGCAGGATCAGCGGCAGGCACCCGGCCAGCGGGTTCACCTTTTCGTCCTTGTAGAGCTTCATGATCTCCTGCTGCTGGCGCTGCTTGTCGTCCTTGAAGCGCTCCTGGATCTCCTTCATTTTCGGCTGCACCGCGCGCATCGCCGCCATGCTGGCAAACTGTTTCTGCGCGATCGGGAACATCAGCCCGCGGATAATCACCGTCATCAGGATGATCGCCACGCCAAAGTTGCCGACCAGCCCGTTGAGCGTACGCAGCAGCCACAGGAAGGGCTTTTCGAAGAACCAGAACCAGCCCCAGGTGATCGCGCGGCCGAACTGGGCGATGCCGCTGTCCTCGTAGCTGTCGAGCAGCACGCTTTCCTTGGCCCCGGCAAACAGGCGGGTTGAGCGGGTGAGCGACTGGCCCGCCGCGACAGTCGCAGCCGGATAGAGCACGTCGGCGCGGAACAGCTTGTCGCCCAAGGCGCGGAATTCGGCGCCGGCCACGCCCTTGCCCGGCACCAGCGCGGCGAACCAATATTGATCGGTGAAGCCAAGCCAGTCGGGCTTGCCCTCGATCTGATAGACCTGCTCCTCGGACAAGTCGTTGCAGGTGCTCAGCAAGGTCCAGCCGCATTCATAGGCAACATCGTAATTGGCCACCGCGTCGGCAGTGAAAACCGGGCCGGAATGGGCGATCCACTGGCTCAGGCTGGCATTGGCGCTGGTGCGCTTGATCAGCGCGAAGGGCTGGATGATCGCCGCCGCCGGACCGGCGTTGGTGGCGCTCTGGGTCGCGGTGATCATGTAGTTTTCATCAACCGCAAAGCGGATGCGATAGGTGATCCCGCTGGCATCGGTGCGGGTCAGGGTGACAGGGGTCGCAGGGGTAAGCCGCTCGCCATCGGCCTGCCACAGTGCGCTTGCTGGCTGGCGCACGCCGCCGGTGACAAAGCCGAACTCGGCGAAATACTGCCCCTGCGTGCCTTCAGGCGCGAACAGGCGCACCGGGCCGGATGCCTTCTTCACTGTCTGGCGGTAGTCCTTGAGCACCACATCATCGATCCGCGCCCCGACAAGGTTGATCGAACCGGCCAGGCGCGGGGTATCGATCACCACGCGCTTGGCGCTGGCGAGCGCGGTCTTGAGATCGACTTTGGCCGCTGCCGCACCATCGGTGCCAAGCCCGCCCGCAGGCGCCCCGGGAACGGTGGCAGCAGGGGTCTGTGCAGGCGGCGGCGCCGCGGTTTCGGGATAGAAATACCGCATGCCGACATCCCATCCAAGGATGAGCAGGCCCGAAAGCACCACGGCGAGCAGAAGATTGCGATTGTCCAAGATATTGCCCCGTGAGAATGCGACGAGAAGTGTCTTATCGGAATAGAACAGGCCGTTTGAACCCTAGGGAACCGGATCATGGCCATGGCCGCCCCAAGGGTGGCAGCGCATTAGCCGCTTCGCCGCCATCCATCCACCCTTGAACGCACCATACTTGCCGATCGCCTGAATCGCGTATTCGCTGCAAGACGGCGCATAGCGGCAGGTCGGCGGCAAGAGGCGCGAGGGGCCGATCTGCCACAACCGCGCGATCAGGATCAGGATGTGCTTCACCTTTTGCCGCTCCCCTTGCGCGGCCGGCGGCCGCCGGCCGGATCGCCGCGCCCCTGCCGGGCCCGTTCGAGCGCCTGTGCGAGTTCCTCGGCCATGGTGTGGAAGTCCCGCTCGATCCCGCCCGCACGCCCGATCAGCACGTGATCGTGATCCGCCAGCCCCTGCGCCGGCAGCGCGGCGCGCAGCAATTCGCGAAACCGCCGCTTCATGCGGTTGCGGACCACCGCATTGCCGATTTTCTTGGTAACAGTGATCCCGTAGCGGATGCCCTGCCCGCCATTGGGCCGGGTCAACAGCACAAACCCGGCGCGCGCATTGCGGACTCCCGCGTTGGCGTTGAGAAAGTCGGCGCGCTTGGTGAGAACGGAAATCATCACTGCGTCGATAACGCAAACGGGCTCCCGAAGGGAGCCCGCACGGGCGACTGCCCGAGGCGGCCCATGCCGCGAAAGCCAAGCCAGCCGGACGGCCCGCGCCCGGCGCCTGAGGGCGCCAGAAAATTACGCGCAGAGCTTCTTGCGGCCGCGGGCGCGGCGGGCACGCAGCACCTTGCGGCCACCCGCAGTCGCCTTGCGGGCGAAGAAACCGTGGCGACGGGCACGCACGAGATTGCTGGGCTGGAACGTACGCTTCATATCATCCTCGAAAGCTGGAGCCGGCAAAACGCCAGGCGGCCGCCGCGAGGGCAGCCCGGAACAGGCCAGCGCGCTTATGGGAAAGCGCGATCGGAGTCAAGCAGCGCCAGCGGCTGCGACATCGTCGCCGCCACAAGCGCGCCGAGATCGGCATAGGCCAGCCGCGGCCGGGCAAGAGGTCGTGTTCCGGCCAGCGCCAGCGCCAGCGAGGCGCGCACGGTCTCGCCCAGCAAGCCCGCCGGTGGCAGAGCGGCCAGCAGCGGCGGGGGCGGCAGCACCGGAACCGAGCGGCTGCGCTGTGCTTCCCCGGCTTTGGCCTCGGGCGCAACCCAGCGCGCCATCTCGCTGCCGCGCAGCCACAGGGCGCTGTGATGCGGCACCGAGTTGGTCATCGCATAAAAGGCCCGTGCCTCCTCGCGGCTCATGCCCATTTCGGCATAGTAATCGAGATAGAGCCGGTTTTCCGGCGCGTCGGCAGCGAAGTCACCCGGCTCGCGCCCCAGCGCATCGCGCCATGAATGGACCGCAAACAGCGCGTCCGGGTCCATCGTCCGCTGGGTCCCGGCGAGGAACAATTCCACCGCGCCCGAACGCGCCGAACCGCCGGCAGGCACGTGGGTGGCCAGGCCCGCCGCACGAATCATCCGCCCAAGACGCAGGTTGGCAATGTCATTGCTGGTGCCCGGCGCATCGCGGAACTCGATCACCTTGAGCCCCGGATAGGCAGCGAGCATTGCGGCAAAGGCCGCCGGACTGGCGGCATCGGTGCCGGCGACCAGCGCGGCGCGCGCGTCATCGAGCACGCGGAACGGGCCGAACTGCGCGATTCCCGCCGCCGCGCCCGCCCCGCGCAAAGGCGCAGCGACAAAACGCACCGGCTCTGCGATCACGGCCTCGGTGAGCGTCACGCCCCCGGCGGGCGCGAAGGTGGTGGTGGCGGCCGGAGGGGGGGCGGGGCTGATGCCTGCGGGAAGATCCTCGACCCGCACCCACGCCTGCGTGACCGGATCCCATTCCTCAACCCAACGGATGGTCGCCACCACCCGCTCACCGGCTCGGCTTTCAGCCTGCGCCCACGCCGCCGTGCCGGGCAGCAGCACCGCAAGGGCAGCAAGCAGGAGGGCAAGGGCGCGGTTCATGGCCGTATGATCGCCCCGCGCGCCTTCCGAAATCGCCAAGAACTATGCTTTAGAAATCCCTTAGCGTGACTGCCAAGCCGCTCGACAAGCCTCTCTTAACGCTGCACTATCCGGTTTCGGGCGGGAATTATCAAAGGTCAGGGGACAAGGATGGTCGCGCTGGCAAGAACCGTGGCCTATCTCGGGCTGGAGGCGCGCGCCGTGGAGGTGCAGTGCCATATCGGCCCCGGCCTGCCGCGCTTCACCATCGTCGGCCTGCCCGACAAGGCGGTGAGCGAAAGCCGCGAGCGGGTGCAGGCGGCGCTGGCGGCAATGGGCCTCGCGCTGCCGCCCAAGCGCATCACCGTCAACCTTTCGCCCGCCGATCTGCCCAAGGACGGTTCGCACTACGACCTGCCGATCGCGCTGGCGCTGCTGGCGGCGATGGGCGTGACCGATGCCGAACAGTTGGGCGACTGGATCGCGGTGGGCGAACTCGCGCTCGATGGAAGGGTGGTCGCCAGCCCCGGGGTGCTGATCGCCGCGCTGCACGCCAGCGCGCAGGGGGCGGGCCTGATCTGCCCTGCCGAACAAGGCCCCGAGGCGCGCTGGGCCAGCGGCGTGCCGGTGCTTGCCCCGCGCGATCTGATGAGCCTCTTGGGCCACCTCAAGGGCAGCCTCGTGCTTGCCGAGCCGGCGCGCGGCAGCGTGGCCGAGGCGGTGAGGGACAACGATCTCAAACAGGTCAAGGGGCAGGAAACCGCCAAGCGCGCGCTGGAAATCGCGGCGGCGGGCGGGCACAACCTCTTGATGGTCGGCCCGCCGGGATCGGGCAAGAGCCTGCTGGCGAGCTGCCTGCCCGGCATCCTGCCCGATCTGACCCCGGCCGAGGCGCTCGAGGTGTCGATGGTGCAGTCGGTCGCGGGGATGCTCGAATCTGGGCGAATCAGCCGCGCCCGCCCGTTCCGCGCCCCGCACCATTCGGCCAGCATGGCGGCGCTCACCGGTGGGGGGCTGAAAGTGCGCCCGGGGGAGGTGAGCCTCGCGCACCTCGGCGTGCTGTTCCTCGACGAATTGCCCGAATTCCAGCGCCCGGTGCTCGATTCGCTGCGCCAGCCGCTGGAGACGGGCCAGGTCGATGTCGCCCGCGCCAATGCCCATGTGACCTTCCCCGCGCGCGTCCAGCTGGTCGCCGCGATGAACCCGTGCCGCTGCGGCTATGCCGGCGATCCGGCGCGCAACTGCAACAAGTATCCGCGCTGCATCGCCGATTATCAGGCGCGCCTGTCCGGCCCGCTGCTCGACCGCATCGACCTCCACGTCCATGTCGGCGCGGTCAGCGCGCTGGACATGACGCTTCCTCCGCCCGCCGAGGGCAGCGCCGAAGTGGCCGCGCGTGTCGCCGCCGCCCGCGCCCGCCAGACCGCAAGAGGCGTGCGCGCCAATGCCGAGCTTGAGGGCGAACAGCTCGAAGCCTTCGCCACGCCTGACGAGGCGGGCCGCAAGCTGCTGATGCAGGCGGCCGAAAAGCTGCGGCTGTCGGCGCGCGGCTATACCAGGATGCTGCGGGTCGCGCGCACCATCGCCGATCTGGCGGGAGCCGAGACCGTCGGCCGCGCCCACATCGCGGAAGGCCTGTCCTATCGCCTGATGACGGGCTAAGGCGCACGCCAAGGCCGGTTTCCCCTCCCCCGGCCATGCAAGGGCGCAGTGGCACTTCCGGACGATTCTTCAGCACAGGCGGCCGCGCGGCAACGCAAGCTGTTGAGCCTGGTGATCGCCCTCGCCATCGAGGCGTTGATCGTGCTGCTGCTGCTGACGCTGGGCGTTGGCATCATCGTCGAGGAGGAAGAGACGAAGGTCTTTACCCCGTTCACCGCGCGGGAATTCTCTCCACCGGCCGAGCCAGCGCCGCCGCAGCCCGCCCAGGCCCAGCCCGAGGGCAGCGCCGCGCCGGTCGATGTCCCACCGGCGACCGAGCATCCGACGCCGCTCGATCTGCCCGAGCCGCTGCATCCGGCGCCGCCGATTGTCTCGAACCCGACGCCAACCCCGCCGCCGCCCGCGCCCGCCCAGCCCGCACCCAGCGCCTCGCCCACCATCGGCGCGCGCATCAATCCGAACCGCACCTATGGCCCGGCCGATAGCGGCCCGCCACGCACCAGCATGGACACCGAACGCGTCGGCACCGCCCCCAATGGCGAGCCGCTTTACGCCGCGCGCTGGTATCGCGAGCCGACCGAGCAGGAGCTGGCCGGCTATCTCTCGACCGCAAGAAGCCCCGGCGTCGCGCTGATCGCCTGCAAGACCGTGGCGGGCTATTATGTCGAGGACTGCGAGCTGGTGAGCGAAAGCCCGCAAGGCGCAGGGCTTGGCCGCGCCGTGCTGGCGGCCGCCTGGCAGTTCCGCGTGCGCCCCGCGCGGCTCGGCGGGCGCGAGCAGTTCGGGACATGGGTGCGGATCAGGATCACCTATTCGCAGAGCGGCGCGCCGCGTTGATGTTGGCGTGCAGACCTCCCGCCCTGCCGTATCGTCCGGCCATCAATAGTGCCACCATGTCGTGGTGAGCGGCTGGGGCGGGCGGTCTGCCGGTTCACGTCAGTGATCCGCCGATCAGGAACGCAAATGCTCGCGCACCACGGCGATGAAATCCGGCCCCCAGGTCTCCAGCTTCTTCGCCCCCACCCCGGCAATCGTGCCGAGTTCGGCCAGCGTTTCGGGGCATTGGTGGGCCATGTCGCGCAGCACCGAATCATGGAAGATCACATAGGCGGGCAGGCCGTGTGCGCTGGCGAGCGCCTTGCGCTTGGCCCTGAGCGCCTCGAACAGCGGATTGCCGACCGGATTGGGCACCTCGCCGCCGCCGCGCGCACGGCCCCGATCCCGGCGGCTCCGGCGCTGGCGCAAGGGTGGCTCGGCGATGGTGACCCCGGCCTCACCCTTGAGCACCGCGCGCGCCTCGGGGCCGAGCGCAAGGCCGCCATGCTCGGTCGCGGCCAGCATCCCGCGCGCCACCAGCGTGCGCGCCAGCGGGCGCAGCAGCGGGGCCTCGGCGGCGGAAACGATCCCGAACACCGAGAGCGCATCATGCCCGCGCGCGGTGATCCGCTCGTCGCCCTGCCCGGTCAGCACCTTCTCGATATGGCCGATGCCGAAGCTCTGCCCGGTGCGATAGACCGCCGAGAGCAGCTTGCGCGCCAGTTCGGTGGCTTCGACCATGCGGGGCGGTTCAAGGCAATTGTCGCAATTGCCGCAGGTGTGGGGCGGGTTCTCGCCGAAGTGGCGCAACAACACCGCGCGGCGGCATTCGGGCGTTTCGACCAGCGCCGAGAGGCTGGCGAGCCTGGCCTTTTCCACCGCCAGCCGTTCCGGCTCGACCTCGGCCAGCCATTGCTGTGCACGGGCAAAGTCGCTGACGCCCCAGAACAGATGCGCCTCGGCCGGATCGCCATCGCGGCCCGCGCGGCCGGTTTCCTGATAATAGGCCTCGATCGACTTGGGCAGCCCGGCGTGGATCACGAAACGCACGTCGGGCTTGTCGATTCCCATGCCGAAGGCGATGGTGGCGACCATCACCATGCTTTCCGAAGCGACGAAGTCCGCCTGCACGCGGGCGCGGCGTTCCGGCTCCAGCCCGGCGTGATAGAACGCCGCCTCGCGGCCCGCGCGGGTGATCGCGGCGGCGAGATCCTCGGTGGCCTTGCGGCTGGGGGCATAGACGATACCCGCTCCGTCCAACCGCTGGAGCAGTTCGGTGATCTGGCGGGTGCCCGAATCGCGCGGGGTGATAGCGTAGCGGATGTTGGGCCGGTCGAACCCGGCGATGATCAGGCCCTCGTCGGGAATGCCGAGCTGCCTGAGGATGTCGGCCCGCGTCGCCTGATCGGCCGTCGCGGTGAGCGCCAGGCGCGGGACAGCGGGAAACCGATCGAGCACCTTCCGCAGCATCCGGTAATCGGGGCGGAAATCGTGGCCCCATTCGGACACGCAATGCGCCTCGTCGATCGCGAACAGGGCGATTCGCGCACGCTCCAGCAGCGCCTGGAATCCGGGGGTGGAGGCGCGTTCGGGGGCGACATAGAGCAGATCGAGTTCGCCCTCGCGCAAGGCCTGCGCCGTGGCCGCATTGTCGCTGTCGGCCGAGGTCATCGAGGCGGCGCGGATGCCGGCGGCGGCGGCCGAACGGATCTGGTCGTGCATCAGCGCGATCAGCGGGGAGATGACAATCGCGGTGCCCGCCCGCGCCAGCGCGGGGATCTGGTAGCACAGGCTCTTGCCCGCCCCGGTCGGCATCAGCGCCAGCGTGTGCGCGCCGGCCATGACGCGCGCGATCACCGCCTCCTGCTGGCCGCGGAAGGCGGTATAGCCGAAGGTGCGGCGCAGGATGTCGCGCAGTTCAAAGCCGAGGGGCGCGGGCATTGCCCGCCCCTAGCCGATGCGTCAGGCGGATGGCATCGGCTGGGGCACCACTATCAACCGATTATCGGGCAGCGGCAGCTTTGGCGGCGGCAAGATCAACCACATCGCCCTGACCCAGCCCGGCGCCGGGGGTGGCGGTGGTGCCATCGGCGCGCTTGCCGAGATCGGCGGGGCGGGTCAGCCACAGGTCTTGCGGGCCAAGGATCCGCCCGTCATGGGCGAGGATCGACACCGGGCCGATCGGCAGCCGGTCACGCTCGTCAACCAGCACCGGATCCTCGACCACCTGTTCGCTGCCGTATTTCTGGCCCCACTGGCGCAGCGCCAGCATCGCGGGGAGCAGATCGAGCCCCTTTTCGGTGAGGCGATATTCGATCTTGCGGCGATCATCGGCGCAGGGTTCGCGCTTGAGGATACCGTGTTCAACCAGCTTGGCGAGGCGGTTGGAGAGGATATTGCGGGCAATGCCCAGTTCGCTCAGGAATTCCTCGAAGTGCTTGAGACCGTTGAAACTCGCGCGCAGGATCATGAACGACCAACGTTCCCCCATCACTTCGAGCGCCTGCGGCAGGCCGCATTCGATCAGATCCTTCAGCGGTTCTCTCAACTCACCCATGTTCGCCGTCCCTTCCCCTTTCGGGGTGATGTGTAACCGCTTTTTCGGGCAGTCACAAAAAATTTCGGTTTTCAGTTGCAACTCGCAACCTAGATTGTTAGGTAGCGAATAGCAACTGGTTTCGAATCGAAATGTTGCATTGCAAAACGAGCCAACACGAACCAAAGGGCGAGCGCCCCACAATATGACAAGGCAAAGGATCAACCGATGACCAACACCCTCTCCCGCAACGGCAAGTTTGCTGTTCTGGCTTCGGCCGTGCTCTACACGGCGTTGACCTTCGGCGTGGTGACTTCGACCACGCCGGCCAACGCGGCAGGCGGCGCCTATTACCACGCCACGCTCGCTGCGCCGGCGGGTGATGCGAACGCCGTGGCCGGCGGCGTTGCCTGGACCTGCGAAGGCACCACCTGCGTCGCCAACAAGGCGAGCGCGCGCCCGCTGCGTATCTGCCGCGGCCTGAACCGCAAGTTCGGCGAAATCGCCGCCTTCAAGGTTGCCGGCGAAGAACTGCCGGCCGAAGAACTGGCCAAGTGCAACGCCTGAATTCGGCCTGACACGAAGTCCCCCGCCCTGTCCGGTAGCCTCTCCAGCCGGGCCGGGCGCCCAGCCCCCGAAGCAAGGCTTCGGGGGCTATATTCTGGTGTTCCTCCAAAGGTCTGATTGGCGCGCTATTCCGGCCCCGCAAGGGGCCGCAAGGCCGACCGGCCGCCCGCAGCGACGCGGTCTTCAGGCCGCATGAGCGAGGATTTCGCACGCCGGATGGCGTGCGGAACACAAGGACTCCCGGAGGGCGAGCGAAAGCTAGATAATCCCGGCCTCAACCAGCGCCGCCTCCAGCCGCGCTGCATCGGTGAACAGATGTGCGTTCCAGCCGCGCGCGCGCGCGGCGGCGATGTTGGCGGGGTTGTCGTCGGTGAAGAACAGCTGCGCGCCGCTGCGTCCGCTGCGTTCCTCGAGGATCTCGTAGATCCGCGGCTCGGGCTTGGCGACCTTCTCTATCCCTGAAACGATGATGTCCGCGAAATGGTCGAAGATTGACTGGGTCGGGCGGAACGCCTGCCACAACTCGGCGCCAAAATTGGTCAGGCAGAACAGCGGCACACCCCCCGCCGACAGTCGCGCGACGATGTCATGCGTTCCTTCGACCGGGCCGGGCACGGTTTCGTTGAAGCGCGTGGCATAGGCGCGGATATGGGCTTCGTATTGCGGGAACAGCGCGATGCGTTCGCCCACCATGTCCGCCAGCGCGCGCCCGCGGTCATGTTGGAAATGCCATTCCTCGCTCACGACATGGCTGAGAAACCAAGCAAGCTCTTCGGGATCATCGATCAGCTTTTCGAACAGCGCACCAAGCTGCCACTGGAACAGCACCCGCCCGACATCGAACACCACTGCGGTCTGCACGCTCACTTGCTCCTCAAATGATTTCGGCCCGCGCTCCGGCAAGGAGGCGGGCCGTCAATTCATCAGCCGCCCATGCGGGCAGCCGCGCCGGATCAGCCCTGGCGGGCCTTGAAGCGACGGTTGGTCTTGTTGATCACATAGGTGCGACCGCGACGGCGGATCACGCGGTTGTCGCGGTGGCGGCCCTTCAGCGACTTGAGGCTGTTGACGATCTTCATGGCGCTTTTTCCAAAAGACAAGCGCGCCGGAAACGTCCCGACGCGCGGAAATTGATGGGTGCCGTTAGCGATACTGCGGCAACGCGTCAATGCGAGTCTGGCCGGATTACCCCCTCAGACCGGCCAGTTTTCGCTCCCACGCCAGCGCATGGGCGATGATCGTGTCGAGATCGGCGTGGCGCGGCACCCAGCCAAGCCTTTCGCGCAAGGCCCGCGAATCGGCGATCAGCGAATCGGGATCGCCCGCGCGGCGCCCCTCGATCCGGCGCACCAGCGGGCGATTGGTCACGCGCTCGACCGCGTCGAGCACCTCGCGCACCGAAAAGCCCCGACCATAGCCGCAATTCATCGTAAGCGAGCGCGCCGGCGCGGCCATCAGCGCCTCGAGCGTCAGCACGTGTGCCGCGGCGAGATCGCTGACATGAATATAGTCGCGCACCCCCGTCCCGTCGGGTGTTGCATAGTCAGTGCCGAACACGGCTACCGCTTCGCGCAGGCCCAGCGCTGCCTCGATCGCCACCTTGATCAGGTGCGTCGCCCCGGCGGTCGATTGTCCGCTCCTCGCCTGCGGATCGGCGCCCGCGACATTGAAATAGCGCAGCACCCCGACATTCATCGGATGGGCGGCGGCGACATGGCTAAGCATCTGTTCGGTCATCAGCTTCGAGAAGCCATAGGGATTGATCGGTCGCTGCGGGGTGTCCTCGCTCACCGCGCTGACATCGGGAATGCCATAGGTCGCAGCCGTCGAGGAAAAGATGAAATGCGGCACGCCGGCCTCGACCGCAGCGGCAATCAGCGCGCGGCTCTTGGCGGTGTTGTTGTGATAATATTTGAGCGGGTCGGCGACGCTTTCGGGCACCACCACCGATCCGGCAAAGTGCATGATCGCCCCGCGCCCGCCGCCCATGCCCTGTTCGGCAAAGATCCGCGCCAGCAGCGCCGCATCGGCAATGTCGCCCTCATAGAAAGGCACGCCTTCGGGCACGGCAAAGCGGAAGCCGGTCACCAGATTGTCGATCACCGCCACCGGCCAGCCGGCATCGACCAGCGCCAGCACTGCGTGGCTGCCGATATAGCCCGCCCCACCGGTCACGAGCACGCAAGGTTTGTTGTGCGCTGTCATGGGCACCGTCCCTAGCACAAAGAATGTTGGGAAAACGTCAACCTTGTGCGGGCCAACGTAGCCCTGTGCACGTCGCCATGCGGACAGTATAAGCGGCAGGCCACGAAAGGAAATCCGTCATGTGCACCATTCGCCTGCTTGCCCCCGTCCTTGCCCCAGCGGCTCTGGCGCTGTCGGCCTGCGCGACCACGCCCTATACCGGCCCGGTCGAAGTCACCCGCTTTGTCGCCGACCAGCCGACCGGCCTCGGCCAGGGCACCATCGCGATCGTCTTTCCGGACGAGATGGGCAACCTGGCCGCGCGCGCGGCCTTTGCCAGCGCGGTCAGCGCCGAACTGACGCGGCTCGGCTACACCGTGGTGCCCGAAGGCACCCCCGCCGGGCAGATCGCCGCGATCCGCACCACCCGCAATGCCATCGCCGCGGTCGAGGACAATCGCGGGCCGGTGAGCGTCGGGATCGGCGGATCGACCGGCAGCTATGGCTCAGGGCTGGGCATGGGGGTGGGCATCAATCTTGGCGGCGGGCGCGAAAGCCCGAGCGTGATGACCGATCTGGCCGTCCGCATCACCCGCGCCGATGGCACCACCTTGTGGGAGGGCCGCGCCCAGATCGCCACCGGGGTCAAATCGCCCTATTCGCAGACCACCACCAGCGCAAAGACGCTCGCGGCGGGCTTGTTCCGCGAGTTTCCGGGTGGCAATGGCGAGACCGTGACGATCAGCGTCAAGAAGCTCCAAGGAAACCGATGACCTGCCTTTCCATCGATGCCGGTTTCGACAGCGGCAATATCGACGTGCTCGCGATCGACGGGCGCACCGCGCGTCTCGCGATCCGCCGCGACAATCTCTCCGAGTTCTTCCAGTGGTTTCACTTCCGCGTCGCCGCCAGCGCCGGCGAGGAGGTGGTGCTCAAGCTCACCGGCCTCAACGCCAGCGCCTATCCGGGCGGCTGGCCGGACTACAATGCCTGCGTGTCCGAAGACCGCGAATACTGGATCCGCGCAGCGTCGAGCTTTGACAAGGACGAGGACGGCGGCACGCTGACGATCCGCTATCTGCCCGCAAGCGACCTGTTCTGGTGCGCCTATTTCGCGCCCTATTCGATGGAGCGGCACCACGACCTGATCGCCGATGCGGCATCCTGCGAAGGCGTGGACTATGTCCGGCTTGGCACCACGCTGGATGGGCAATCGATCGACTGCCTCGAGATGGGCGAAGGCACCACGCAGGTGTGGCTCTATGCCCGCCAGCACCCGGGCGAAACCCAGGCCGAATGGTGGATGGAGGGTGCGCTGGAGTGCCTGACCGATCCCGCCGACCCGGTGGCGCGCGCCTTGCGGGCCAAGTGCCGCCTGCATATCGTGCCCAATTGCAACCCCGATGGTTCACATCGTGGACATTTGCGAACCAATGCGGTTGGCGTTAATCTGAACCGGGAATGGGCCGCACCCTCGCCGGAAAAGTCGCCCGAGGTGCTGGCGATCCTGCGCCGGATGGATCGAACCGGGGTCGATTTCGCGATGGATGTCCATGCCGATGAAGCGATCCCGGCGGTGTTTCTCGCCGGGTTCGAGGGCATTCCCTCATGGAAGCAGGCGCAGGGCGAAGGCTTCTACCGCTATCAGCGCATCCTTGACCGCCGCACGCCCGATTTCCAGACGAAGCTCGGCTATCCCAAGGCGGCCACGGGCAAGGCCAACCTGTCGATGAGCACCAATCAGCTCGCCGAACGCTTCGGCGCGGTTGCGATGACGCTGGAGATGCCTTACAAGGACCTGGCCGACATGCCCGAGCCCGAACAGGGCTGGTCGCCCGAGCGCTGCAAGCTCTTGGGCCGCGAATGTCTGGCCGCGCTGGTCGAATGGCTGGAGGGCCGCGACGGCTAGGCCAGATGCGAAGGCCCGAAGGCGTACGGCAGCAGCGCGGAGAGCCTCACACGCCGCACGTCATCCTTGCCCGCGCACAGCACCAGCGGATCGGTGCCCCCGAGCGCGGCGACTTCGTTGAGCACCTGGCGGCAGCGTCCGCACGGCGTGATCGGCTCGGCATCGGCCTTGAGGCCCACCACCGCCACCGCCAGCAACCCGCCGCGACGCCCTTCGCCCAGCGCCTTGGCGACCGCCACGGTCTCGGCACACAGGGCAAGACCGTAGCTGGCGTTCTCGACATTGCAGCCGGTGATGACCGCGCCATCAGCGAACAATAACGCCGCGCCCACCGGATAGCCGGAATAGGGCGCATAGGCCTGGCCCGCCGCGGCGAAGGCGGCGTCGATCAGCGCCTGTTCGCCGGCGGCATCACGGCTCATTTCTGCACCACCACCCATTCGATCGGCTCCTCGCTCGCGGCGGTCACCAGCGCGGAATTGGCGCTCCATAGCAGCCACGGGCGCCCGGCATAATCCGGCCTTGCGCGGTCACGCATCAGCCACAGGTCGCGGGCAAGCGCGGTGGCGGTGCGGTGGCGCGCCGCGAAAGCGGGCGAGAGCTTGAGAATCACCGCCGTGCCGCTGTGCATCTCGATCTGGTTGATCAGCGTCATCAGCTCGCTTTCCACCGCCGCATCGCTCACCGCCGGATGGCAGCCATCGGCCAGCCGCACCAGCGCGATGGCCGGTGGCAGCAGGCGCGAATCGCGCGGCACCATCTGCGCGAACAGCCCGCTCTGGCGGTCGGCCGGCTGGCACGGATCGAATGCGAGCACCACCCCGATATCCAGTCCGGCAAGGCGCGCCTTGGCGAAGCGCTCGGCAAAGGCAGATGCCGGGGTGTTGGTCGCCAGCGGCAGATAGACGAACCGCGCCCCGATCGCCTTGAGCGTTTCGAACCGCACCGCGCTGTTCCCCGCCGGAGCCACCGCCCCCTGTTCAGGATAAAGCGCCTCGTCCGGGCGCCATTCGCGCATGTCCCACCATAGCCAGCCGGCAAAGGCGATCGCCACCAGCACCGCCAGCGCAAGCAGACGCAGCAGCCACCGACGGGCACCCTTGCGCCCCCCTTTCCTGCGACCCTTGGCCATGCGCCCCTTGTTCTTGCCTCAGCCCTTGATGTGCAGCACACAGATCAGTGTGAACAGCCGCCGCGCGGTGGCGAAATCGGTGTCGACTTTGCCGTCGAGCCGTTCGAGCAGCAGTTCGGCGGCGGCGTTGTGGATGCCGCGGCGCGCCATGTCGATTGTCTCGATCTCGGCCGGAGTCGCCTTGCGGATCGCCTGGTAATAAGAGTCGCAGATCGCGAAATATTCACGGATCGGGCGGCGAAAGCGGGCCATCCCGATCAGCAGGGTTTCGAGCAATTGCCCGCCTTCGTCGCTGATGTCCATCGCCAGCCGCCCATCATTGACCGACAGGTGGAGATGATAGGGCCCCCTGGCTCCGCGCTCGGCCGCACGCAGCGGCTTGAAGGTGTTTTCCTCGATCAGATCATAGATCGCCACGCGGCGTTCCTGCTCGACATCGGCATTGCGCCACAGGATGGTCGCCTCGTCGAGCGTGATCCGGGCAATGCGATAGGTGCCCGATCCTCCGGCGGGGGGCGAAAGCGGCAGGGAATCGGGCGGCGTGTCGGCCATGACCCCTGCCTTCGCAGAAGCAGGGGCCGCACTTCAAGCACTTCGATCAAATCTCCCCGCTATCCACAGCCGCGCAAAAAAATATTGGCGGCATTCGCCCTTGCCTGATGCCCCCGGCAAGGCGCATCAGGCCCGCCATGGCCGAACCCGAAAAAGTGACCCCGATCAGCGCAGTCCTGCCCGCGGCAGACGCCCCCTTACGCAAGCTGCCCGCCAATCTCGAGGCCGAGGCAGCGTTTCTGGGCGCGGTGCTGATCGACAACCGGGTGATCGAGGAACTGCAGGTTCCCATCCGCCCCGAACATTTCTTCGAACCGCTGCACCAGCGCATCTATGAACGCGTGCTGGTGTTGATGGAACGCAACGCCACCGCCTCGCCGGTGACCTTGCGCCCCTATTTCGAGGCGGACGAAGCGCTGCGCGAATTGGGCGGCACGTCCTATCTCGCCCAGCTGACTGCCAATGGTGCCGGCCTGCTGCTCCCGCGCGAACTGGCGCAGCAGATTTATGATCTGGCGTTGCTGCGCGAACTGGTGAACGTCGGGCGCGGGCTGGTCGAAGGCGCACTTGATACCTCGCAAGACACCTCCCCGATGGAGCGCATCGCCGAGGCCGAGGCCGATCTGTTCCGCGTGGCGGAAGGCGCAGCGACGGGGCGCGAGGCGGCACCTTTCCGAACTGCGGCGATAACGGCGATCAAAATGGTCGAAGCGGCCATGAATTCAGGCGGAGGGTTATCCGGCAAGACGACCGGGCTTGCGACGATCGATCAAAAAACAGCGGGCTTGCACGATTCCGACCTCATCATCCTTGCCGGGCGTCCGGGCATGGGCAAGACCTCGCTGGCCACCAACATCGCCTTCAACTGCGCCGAGAAGCATCTCGCATGGCAGCGCGACGGTGGCGAGTTCAACTACGGGGCGCCGGTCGCCTTCTTCAGCCTCGAAATGAGCGCTGACCAGCTGGCGACCCGCATCCTTGCCGAACAGGCCGAGGTGTCGGCAGAGGCGCTACGCAGCGGCAAGCTGAGCCGCGAGGATTTCCAGAAGCTCTCCTTTGCCAGCCAGCGGCTTGCCGAACTGCCGCTCTATATCGACGATACGCCTGCGCTGACCATCTCGGCGCTACGCACCCGCGCGCGGCGGATGAAGCGGCGGCACGATATCGGCCTGATCATCGTTGACTATCTGCAATTGTTGCAAGGATCGGGCCGCGCCAACGACAACCGCGTCAACGAAATCTCGGAAATCAGCCGCGGCCTCAAAACCCTGGCCAAGGAATTGCAGGTGCCGGTGATCGCGCTCTCGCAGCTCTCGCGCGCGGTCGAAAGCCGCGAGGACAAGCGCCCGCAGCTTTCCGACCTCCGGGAATCCGGCTCGATCGAGCAGGACGCGGACATGGTGTGGTTCATCTACCGCAGCGATTACTATCACCTGCTGGTCAAGCCCGACACGCCTGATGCCAGCAGCCCGCCCGACGTGCAGGAGAAATACCGCGCGTGGGAAGAAAAGTTCGAGCAGATGGTTGGCAAGGCCACGCTGATCATCGCCAAGCAGCGCCACGGCTCGACCGGCAACGTCGCGCTGCACTTCCAGAGCGACATCACCAAGTTCACCTCGCCCAATTTCAGGGACTATTCGGATTACGGGTTCGAATAGGCACATGGGCCACGCGCGCGGGCAATGCGCCCTCAGCGCGCCCCCAGCCGGCTGACGCGGTAATCGGCAAGGCTCATCCAGTAGGCCAGCCGCCAGCGCAGCCGGGCCAGCCAGGTTGCCTGGCGGCGATACCACTGCGGGGTCGCGGCGATGCTGGCGGCCTCCATGTGATCGATCAGCGCGCGCAAGCTCGCCGCGACCGCGGCATCCTCGATCCGCACCATCAGTTCGACATTGATGCGGAACGAGCGCTTGTCGAGATTGGCGCTGCCGACATAGCTCGCATCATCGGCCACCAGCAGCTTCATGTGCAACTTGCACGGCTGGAATTCGAAGATCCGCACCCCTGCTGCCAGCAGCCGCCGGTAAAGCAGCCGCGCCATATCGATCGCCGCGCCGATATCGGACTTGCCCGGCATGATCATCCGCACCCGCCCGCGCCGCGCCACCTTGGCGATCTGGCGGCGGAAGCTCCTCGGCGGGGAGAAATAGGCCGTAACCGTATCGAGCCGCCGCGCCGCCACCAGATCCTTGCGAAGCCACCATGCCCAGTGCCCCTGCCGCACCAGCGGTCCGCCAACCAGCAGCCGCACCGTGCCCCCGCTCCCCTCGGCCTCGCCGTCCCACTGGCGCACGATGTCGCGCAACCGGCGCAGTTGCTCCACCCGGCCCTTTTCCTCGCTTTCGACCCAGTCGTCGAGCAGCGCGAACCACGCGCAAAAGCGCTCCACCACCGGCCCCTCGACCAGCACCGCAAGATCGCACCAGCCGTTCTCGACCGGCGGCTTGAAATAGTGGTCGGAGATATTGGCCCCGCCGGTCATCACCCGCGCATCATCGGCAATCGCGATCTTCTGATGGTTGCGCACGAAGTAGCGGGTGCTCCAGCGCGAAGAGAACACCGCAAAGCTGCCCCCCGCCTCGCGCAGGGGTTCGAAGAAGGCGCGCCCCGCATCATTGCCGAAATCATCGACGATCAGCCGCACCGCCACCCCGCGCCCCGCCGCGGCGATCAGCGCATCGCGCACCTGCGTGCCCGAGGCATCGTCATCGAACAGGTAGTAGAACAGCCTTAGCGAGGTCTGGGCGCCCTCGATCAGCCCGATCAGCGCGGCGAGCCGGTCTGCCCCGCCCGGCAGAAAGGTGAAATCATGCCCCTGCGCCGCAATCCGCAGCGGGGCGGGATCGGTATAAGGCTCGCGTTGCGGCGATGCCGCCACGCTGGGGGTCTGCCCGTCCATGCAAACTGCATAACCTCACTCCGCCCCGCCGCGCCAGTTGAGATGTTGATGCCGCCGATACCCGCGGCGATCCGCGACGAATTCTTCCTGCTGCCTGCGCGCCGGGTGGATGCCAGTCGCCGATGATGTATCTCATGCTGCTTGCCACCACGCCGGAGACCGAATGGGCGGGGGCGGGCGATTTGCACTGGCTGATCCGTTATGCAATGCCCGCGTTGCTGGCGGTGCTGTGCGTGCTCGGGCTGATCGGGAACCGGATCAACCGCCAGCGTCACCTCAGTGTGCGGCGCGCGCGGGCGATCGTGCACAAGACCGCCAGCCTATCGGGCTGGGTCGGGGTGATGTGCAGCGGCTGGGCGGTGTCAACTGGCTTGCCTCCTCGCCCCAGCACCACGCCAGCTTCGCCATGATCATCGCGATGGGATCGCTGGCCACCGCCTATTGCCTGTCATCGATCCGCTTTGCCGCGATCCTCAACCTGGTGATCACGGTGGTGCCGATTTCGGTGCTGATGCTGTCTTCGGGCGAATCGGCGCAGATGGCGGCCGCTATCAGCCTGCCCCTTGCCACGGCGATTCTGGTGCGCTTGATCGTCGAAGGCCACCCGATGCTGGTTGATTTGCGGCAATTGCAAGGCCAGATCCGCGACCTTGCCCACACCGATCCACTTACCGGCCTCGCCAACCGCCGCGCGCGCGGCGCGCGCATCGCGCAGTTGATCCGGCCAGACGAAGGGGCCGCGCCCTTCAGGCCGGCGCTGCTTGCGCTCAACGGGTTCAAGCCGATCAAAGATCGCGATAACCGCACCTTGGGCGGCTGGCTGCTGTTCGCGCTGGTGCGCCCGCACCTGATCGACGACATCGCGGTGACTGTCGGTGCCAGTGTCGGCGTGGCTGCGTGGCCGCATGACGGGGCGAGCGCGCAAGACCTGTTCGAATGTGCCGACCGGGCGCTTTACCGCGCCAAGGGGCAGGCCCACAGCCCCGACGGGCGCGATCCCGCGAGCCAAGACCAGCGCGCGAGTTCGGCCTGATCCAGAGACGGACGCGGGGCCGGATCGCGCATTTTCTTGACTTGCGCGCCTGCTATCCCTAGCTGCCCGGTCTTCCCCGTTTCCTGCGAATCCGAAAAGGCCGCCCATGGCACGCGTTACCGTTGAAGATTGCGTCGACAAGGTTCCCAACCGCTTCGACCTCGTTCTGCTTGCTGCCCAGCGCGCGCGCGAAATCTCCGGCGGCAGCGAACTGACCGTTGAGCGTGATCGCGACAAGAACCCGGTGGTGGCGCTGCGCGAAATCGCCGAGCAGACCGTGCGCCCGCACGACCTGCGCGAAGCTCTGGTGACCAGCCTGCAGAAAATCCTGCCCGACGACGAGGACGAGGCCGACGAGATCGGTTCGCTCAGCCAATCGGCCGAAGCCCTGCGGATCACCGCCTCGGCGCCGGCGCGCACCGCCTCGCTCGGCGGGGATTACGACGGCTGAACGGCGCTGGCGCGCACGCGGCGGGGCGTGGCCCGGTCCTTGGCGTGTCGTTACCCTTTCGTCGCGGGGGCGTTGCGCGCGCGTCGCTGCCGCGTTCTTCGCATCTGACCGGATCTTGACCTGCTGCGGGCAACGCTTGCCATCGCCCCGCAGCACGCTATCCCTTAGCGCCTGTAACATTAACGTAACACAGGGGATGGCGCGCCGACATGGCTTCGATTGCGGTCTACAGCGTCAAGGGCGGGGTCGGAAAGACAACCCTCGCCGTCAACCTCGCGTGGTGCTCGGCCACCATCTCGCGTCGCAAGACGCTGCTGTGGGATCTTGACGCGGCCAGTGGCGCGGGTTTTCTGCTTGGCATTGATCCCAAGAAAAAACGCAGTGCAGACAGTGCCTTCGCGGAAGGGAGCGATCTGCTCAAACTGATTCAGCCGACCGCCTTTGCCAATCTCGACCTGCTGCCTGCGGATGAAAGCATCCGCTCGCTCGACCGCCAGCTTGACCGGCTCGGCAAGAAAAAGCGGCTGGCCCGGCTGGTCGAGGGGCTGGCCAAGCATTACGACCGCATCATCTTCGATTGCCCTCCGGTGCTCAATGAAGTCAGCGCGCAGGTCATGCGTGCCGCCGATCTGGTGATTGTCCCGCTGCCGCCCTCGCCCCTGTCAGCCCGCGCCTTCGAGGTGGTGGTCGAGGAAGTGCGCGGTCAAGGCAAGGGGCATCCGCCGATTTTGCCTGTCTTATCAATGCTTGATCTGCGGCGCAGCTTGCACAAGCAGGCGCGTGAGAGCAATCCGGCTTGGCCAGTCATCCCGCTCGCCAGCGCGGTCGAGCAATGCGCGGTCGAAAGAAAGCCGGTCGGCGCATTTGCACCGCGCTCCCCGGCGGCGCGGGCCATTGCCCAATTGTGGACCGCGATCGAACGCAAGCTCGCAAGCGGCTGAGCGCCTGACACTGGCGAAGCAATTGCCGGTGCTGCGGGCGCGGCGCAAGGCCGAACACACCGCCCTGCGGGAGCCGCGATGCCCGCGGATCAGGCGCTCTGCGGCGCCTCGTCGCCCTTCGCGCCGAAACGCTTGCCCGCCTTGGGAACCGCCGAGCCGTGTGCCGGCACCGGAATGCTCGGGCCGCGCGGCGCATCGGGGCGGTCAACCTTGCCGGTTTCGAGCAGCTTGGTGATTTCTTCGCCGGTCAGCGTCTCGTATTCGAGCAGCGCCTGGGCAAGCAGGTGGAGCTGGTCCTCGTGGGTCTTGAGGATCTCGGTCGCGCGCTTGTGTGCGCCTTCGACCAGACTCTTGATCTCGGCATCGATCAGCTTGTTGGTCTCGTCCGAGGCCATGGTCCGCATCGTCTGGCCCATGCCGAGATAGCCATCCTGACTGGTTTCGTACTGGAGCGGGCCAAGCTTGTCGGACATGCCCCAGCGGGTCACCATGTTGCGCGCAAGGTCGGTCGCATACTGGATGTCGGACGAAGCCCCCGAGGACACCTTGTCATAGCCGAAGATGATTTCTTCGGCCACGCGTCCACCCATGCTGACCGAGAGGTTCGCGAGCATCTTGTCGCGGTGGTAGGAGTAGCTGTCACGCTCCGGCAGGCGCATCACCATGCCAAGGGCGCGGCCGCGCGGGATGATGGTGGCCTTGTGGATCGGATCGGATGCGGCCTCATGCACCGAGACGATGGCGTGGCCGGCCTCGTGATAGGCGGTCATCTTCTTCTCGTCGTCGGTCATCACCATGCTGCGGCGCTCGGCGCCCATCATCACCTTGTCCTTGGCGTCCTCGAATTCCTGCATCGCCACCAGCCGCTTGTTGCGACGCGCGGCCAGCAGCGCGGCTTCGTTGACGAGGTTGGCAAGATCCGCGCCCGAAAAGCCCGGGGTGCCGCGCGCAATCACCCGCGGGTTCACATCGGGAGCGAGCGGCACCTTCTTCATGTGCACGCGCAGGATCTTCTCGCGCCCGTCGATATCCGGGATCGGCACCACCACTTGGCGGTCAAAGCGGCCCGGGCGCAGCAGCGCCGGATCGAGCACGTCGGGGCGGTTGGTGGCGGCGATGATGATGATGCCTTCGTTGGCTTCGAACCCGTCCATCTCGACGAGCAGCTGGTTGAGCGTCTGTTCGCGTTCGTCGTTGGAATTGCCGAGGCCGTGGCCGCGCGAACGGCCCACCGCGTCGATTTCGTCGATGAAGACGATACAGGGCGCGTTCTTCTTGGCCTGTTCGAACATGTCGCGCACGCGGCTCGCGCCGACGCCGACGAACATCTCGACGAAATCCGAGCCGGAGATGGTGAAGAACGGCACGCCCGCCTCACCCGCAATGGCGCGGGCCAGCAAGGTCTTGCCGGTGCCGGGCGAACCGACCAGCAGCGCGCCCTTGGGGATCTGCCCGCCGAGCTTGGAGAAGCGCTGCGGATCGCGCAGGAATTCGACGATTTCCTGCAATTCCTCGCGCGCCTCGTCGATGCCGGCGACATCATCAAACGTGACCCGCCCCGAACGCTCGGTCAGGAGCTTGGCCTTGGACTTGCCGAAGCCCATGGCCCCGCCGCCGCCGCCCTTCTGCATCTGGCGCAGCGCGAAAACCGCGATCCCGAGGATCAGCAGGAAGGGCAGCGACTGGAGCAGGATGAACAGCAGCACGCTTTGCTGTTCGCGCGGCTTGCCGGTAAACTGCACCCCGTTCTGTTCCATCAGACGGGTGATCTCGATGTCGTTGGGCACCGGAACGGTCGAAAAGCTGTCGCCATTCTTGAAGGTGCCGGTAATCAGATCCTCGCTCAGCTGCACCTCCTGCACCTCGCCCTCGGCCACAGCCTCGCGGAAATCCGAATAGCGGATCGAAGTGCCCGGGTTCTGCCCGGCATTGCTGAACAGGGTCACAACCAGCAGCAGGGCGAGGAAGATGCCACCCCAGATCATCAGCTGTTTGACCCAAGGGTTGGGACCGTCGCCTTGCTGGTTGGGATCGTTCGGCTCGCTCATCGGCTGGTTTCCTTTCCTCCCCGACAATGTAGGACGCGCAGGGTGAATGGCAAGATAATGCGCGCCCGCGCGGATCGTGCCATTTTTCGAACAGCGTGATGCGGATTATCGATCACCGGCGCTGCGGGCAGCAGTGCCATAGGCCGCAAGGAACATCTCGACCGCCCCGTCGATCCGGCTGCGCCTGCTTTCAGGCGTTACGGTAACGCCAAAGCGATGTTCGACATCGCCCATGCCCTTGCACAGGGAGACGAACTGTTCGGCCGCCAGCTCGGGATCGCCAATCGCCAGGTCGCCAGCGGCCTCGGCGTGCCGGAGCCATGCGGCGAAGGCGCGCTTCATCCGCCGCGGCCCGGCATCAAGAAACGCCGCGCCGATCGCCGGCTCGTGCTCGGTCTCGGCGGCAATGCGCCGTTCGAAACGGGTCATCTCGGGGCGGAACAGGAATGCGAAGATCGCCTCGCCAATCGCGGTCAGCCGGTCACGGATCGAGCCTTGTGGCATGGCTTCGAGCGAGAAATGCCCGCGCATCTTTTCACATTCGTGCTCAACCGCAGCGGCAAACAGCGCGCGCTTGTCGCCGAACTGGTTGTAGATCGTGACCTTCGAGACCCCGGCATCGGCGGCGACCTGTTCGATCGAGGTCGCGGCATAGCCGTTGCGGAAGAACAGGTGCGAGGCGGTGTCGATGATCGCCTGCCGTTTGGCCGAATCGAGCGGCCGACCCGCCCGGCGGCGGCCCAAATGGCCTGACGTTGCAGCGGAACACCCGGTTGACAAAATGAACGGTTCCGTTCAGTTAAACGTGACCGTTCAATAATGCGGCGATTCGTCCACTTCCGCAACCCTCACCGCAACCCCGCCCGCTGACAAAGGTTCCCCCCGCGTGCTCTGGATCGCCATCAGGATGCTGACAGGGGACGCCCAGAAGTTTTACGGGCTGTTGTTCGGCATTGCCTTTTCCACGCTGCTGATCACCCAGCAGATGACGATCTTCGTCAATCTGGTGCAGCGCGGGGCGAGCGGGGTCTATAATGCGCCCGAGGCCGAGGTGTGGGTGATGGATCCGGTCAGCCGCACCACCGATGTCAGCTACGCCATGCCTGCCACCGCGCTCGACAAGGTGCGCTCGGTCAAGGGCGTGGAGTGGGCCGTGCCGCATCTGCGCGCGCAGGCCAATGTCCGCACCAGGGACGGCGATCTCGAAGGCGTGGGCGTGATCGGGGTAGACGATGCCACCCTGATCGGCCTGCCCAGGCGCATGGTTCTGGGCGACAAGGCGGTGCTGTTTGCCCCCGACACGGTGGTGATTGATGATGTCGGGGTTGACCGCCTTTTCTCCAACGGGGCCAGCCCGATCGGTCAGCGGCTTGAACTGAACGATCAGCGCGCGGTGATCCGCGGCATCGCCGACGCGATCCCGAGCTTCACCAGCACGGTGGTGCTCTACACCCGCTATTCCAATGCCCTCAATTTCGTCCCCGGCACCCGCAACCGTCTGTCCTTCGTGCTGGTCGGGGTGAGCGAGGGCCAGAGCCCTGCCAAAGTGGCCGAGCGGATCGAGGCGGAAACCGGCCTCAAGGCCGAACCCCGCGAGGAATTCGCCCAGGCGGGGATCGCCTTCATCATCGAAAACACCGGCATCCCGACCAATTTCGGCATTACCGTGTTCCTCGGTTTTGTCGTTGGGGTGGCGATCGTGGGCCTGACCTTCAGCCTGTTCCTGCGCGACAACATCAAGCAGTTCGGTGCACTCAAAGCCATCGGTGTGACCAATGGAAAGATCGTGCAAATGGTCGCGGCGCAGGCGGGGCTGGTTGGACTGATCGGCTATGCCCTGGGGGTGATCGGCACGGTCGCCTTCATCAAGAGCTTCGGCGCCAACCCCTTCTTCAAGGGCTTCTATATCCCTTGGCAAATTCCGCTCATCAGCCTCGTGGCGGTGGTGATCATCCTCGCCATCACCGGCCTCATCGCCATCCGCAGCGTGCTGAAAACCGAACCGGCCTCGGTGTTCCGGTGAGCGAGGCACCCATGAGCAACCCGGCCAGCCCCCCATGCGATGCCGAAGCCGCGATCTGCGCGCGCGGCATCATCCGCGATTTCGAGGCCGGGCAGACCACCATCCGCGTCCTGCACGGGATCGACACCGACATCCGCCCGGGCGAGATGACCTTTGTCGTGGGTGAAAGCGGATCGGGCAAGACGACGCTGATCTCGATCATGTGCGGCATTCTCTGGCCGACCGCGGGCGAGGTGAAGGTGTTCGGCACCGACATCTACAAGCTGTCGGACAGCGAACTGGTGAACTTCCGGCTCAACAACATCGGTTTCATCTTTCAGCAGTACAATCTCATTCCCTCGATCGATGCCGCCGCCAATGCCGCCGTGCCGCTGATCGCCAAGGGGATGCCGGTGGATGAAGCACGCGAGCGGGCCAAGGTGCTGCTCGACAAGCTCAACATCGGCAACCAGGCCGACAAGCTGCCGCGCCAGCTTTCGGGAGGGCAGCAGCAGCGCGTCGCCATCGCCCGCGCGCTGGTGCACGAACCGCGCCTTGTCGTGTGCGACGAGCCGACCGCCGCGCTCGATGCCTCCTCGGGCCGCCGAGTGATGGACCTGCTGCGCGAAGTCGCGGTCGCACCCGATCGCGCCTGCATCATCGTCACCCACGACAACCGCATCTTCGATCTCGCCGATCGCATCATCGTGCTCGAGGATGGTCGCATCACCCATGACGGCAAGGACATGCCCGATGGCCATTGATGCCGCCGCCCCTTCCCTCTCCTGTTAGCCGAGGACATTATGGCTCTCCTGCCCCGCAACCTGAGTTTCTCGCGTCAGATTCTGCCGGTCATCGCGGTGATCGGGGTGCTGATCGCCGCGTGGCTTATCATCGGCGGCCTGCCTGACCGGGGGACCATCGACCCGGCCGAACAGCCGCCCAAGGCGGTCGGCGCCTTGGCCAATGCCCCGCGCGTGGCCGGGGCCGGAATCGTCGAGCCGGCGAGCGAGGTGATCGACATCGGCTCGGCGCTCTCGGGCCTCGTCACCGATGTCAGGGTCAAGCCGGGCGACAAGGTCGCGGCGGGCGAAGTGCTGTTCCTCGTCGATGCCCGCGCCGCGCGCGCCAGCCTCGCGCAGGCCAACGCCGCGATCGGCGAAGCGCGCGCCGCGATTGCCGAGGCGCTGGCGGCCCAGCGCACCGCGCGCCAGCAGCGCGATCTCTACCGCAGCCTTGCCGATCCAGCCGCGGTCAGCCGTGCCGAAGTGATCCGCGTCGAGGGCGAAGAGGCCGCCGCCACCAGCCGGCTCGGCCTCGCCCGTGCGCGGCTTGCCGCGGCCGAAGCCGCCGCCGCCGCTGCGCGCACCGAGATCGAGCGCCTCACCGTGCGCGCCCCGATCGCCGGCGAGATTCTCGCGGTCAACATCCGCCCGGGCGAATTCGTCGCCACCCAGGGCGGCAGCAGCCAGCCCTTCATCCAGATGGGCAACACCGATCCGCTGCACGTTCGCATCGATATCGACGAGAACGAGGCGGTGCGGGTCAAGCTCGGCGCGCCGGCGATGATCAGCCCGCGTGGGGCGGCCGAGCTCCAGGTCAACGCCACCTTCGTGCGCGCCGAGCCGCAGGTGGTGCCCAAGCGCTCGCTCACCAACAGCGCTGCCGAGCGCGTCGATGTGCGGGTGCTCCAGCTGATCTACGCCCTGCCCAAGACCGATCGCTTCCGGGTCGGCCAGCAGGTCGATGCCTTCATTCCCGCCACCAGCGCTCCGGCAGGCGGGGAGAACTGAGCGATGCGGCGCACCCTCCCCCTGTCCGCCGCGCTGCTGCCGCTCGCGCTGGGGGCCTGCGTGATGCAGCCCGCGCCCGAAATCGCGACACCGGTGCCAGAGCTGCCGGCAGCGTTCTTCTTCACCCCTGACAGCACCGAACAGAGCAGCCTTGCGGCACTGATGCCGGGCCATGATCCTGCTTATGCCGCCCTGTCGAGGGCCGCGCTGGCCCAGGCGCCGAGCCTTGCCGAAGCCGCAGCGCGGATCGAGGCGGCGCGCGCCGGGGCCCGCCGCGCCGGGGCCGAACGCCTGCCCAATGTCACCGCCGATGGCGATGTCACCCGCAACCGCATCAACCCCGCACAGTTCGGCGCAGCGGGCCAGCAGGGCTTCATCCCGCGCGAGCAGACCGCCTACGGCGCGAACATCGTCGCCAGCTGGGATCCGGACGTATTCGGACGGCTGAAAGCGCAGGAACGCGCCGCGCTGGCGCGGATCGATGCCGCCAGCGCGCAGGCGCGGGGCGTGCGGATCGCGCTGCTGGCCGAAATCGCTGCGAGCGTGATCGACTGGCGCGTGCTCGATGCCCGCGCAGCCGCGATCGCGGAAGATGTCGCCGCCGCCCAGGCCCTCGCCCAGCTGGCAAAAGTGCGCGAGGATGCCGGCATCGCCCCCGGTTTCGACCGGGTGCGCGCCGAGGCCACCGCCAGTTCCTCGCAGGTGCGCCTCGCCGCGCTGGAGAGCGAGCGGGCGCGGCTGATCGGGCGGCTGGTGACGCTGACCGGACAGGAGGCCGCAAGCGTGCGCGGCGCGCTGACGGTTCCCTCGCCGCTGCCGGCGCCGAGCGGTGCGCCGGCCGCGCTGCCGTCAGACCTGCTGGCCAACCGGCCCGACGTTGCTGCGGCTGCCGCCAATCTCGCTGCCAGCGATGCCGATCTGGCCGCCGCCGCGCGCGCGCGCTTTCCGCGTATCACGCTGTCGGGGGTCATCGGGCTGCTGTCGTTCAGCCCGGAGGATTTCTTCAACGATTCGATCATCGGCACGCTCACCGCCGCGGTCGCCGGGCCGCTGCTCGACTTCGGGCGGGTGGGCGCGGGGATCGATGCCGCCGCGGCCGACAAGCGCGCTGCCTTTGCCGCCTATCGCGCGGCGGTGTTTCAGGCGCTGGGCGATGCGGAAAGCGCTTACGGCGTGGTCGCCGCTGCCGATGCCGAGAGCCGGCTCGCTGCCGAAGAACACCGCCAGCTTACCCGCGCAGCCACGCTGGCCGAAACCCGCTACAAGGCGGGCCTCGCCAGCTTCCTCGACGTGCTCGAAGCGCGCCGCGCGGCCGATGCCAGCGGCGAACGATCAGCGGCGGCAATGGGCCGGGCGCTGCGGGCGCGGGTGGTGCTGTGGCAGGCGCTCGGTGGCGATGCTCCTGTGGGCGCAGCGGACTAGCCGATCACCCGTTCGATCAGCCAGAAGCTCCCCACCGTGCCGATCGCATAGGTCGCAAGCCGCAAGGCGGGTGCCTCGGCCTTCGGCAGCCAGCGGCCCAGCCCCGCCAGCAGCGCCAGCGTCAGCGCGATCACCAATAGCTGCCCCGCCTCGACCCCGAGGTTGAACGCCAGCAGCGCGGTGACGACCTCGCCCTGCGGCAGGCCGATATCGGCCAGCGCACCGGCAAAGCCGAAGCCGTGGAACAGCCCGAAGGCGAAGGCCACCACCCAGGGAAAGCGACGGGTGAAGGTGGCGCGCCCGGGATCGCGCAGCACCAGCAGCGCCTCTAGCGCGAGGAACACGATCGACAGCGCGATCAGCGCCTCGACCGGACGCCCAGGCAGGCCCGCATAGCCAAGGCTGGTGGCCACCAGCGTCAGCGAGTGGGCGACGGTAAAGGCAGTCGCGGCCTTTACCACCGGCCATGGCGCACGCACCAGCAGCACCAGCGCGATCACGAACAGCAGATGATCCCAGCCCAGCAGGATGTGCTCGGCCCCGATCACGAGATAGTCGGCCAGCACCTGTACGCCATCAGGCGCCGCGGGGATGGTGGCGGTCGGTGCGGCGGCGGTGAGGCGGAAGGTCTGCACCGCGCCTTCGCGCGGGATGAAGCGCGCAATCGCATCGCTGGTGCCGATCAGTTCGCTGAGGCCGAAGCGCTGCCCGGCCAGATCACCCGCACAGCGCAACTCCTGCCGCCCGAGCAGTGCCAGCGGGGCCGCGCGGCGCACCGCCTCGCCCGCCCGTGTGCAGCTGCGTGGGAACACCGGCTGGGCCAGCACGACACCGTTTTGCCCGGGCGCAACCGCACTGACCGGCAGCTTCCATTCGAGCACCCATGCCCCGCCCTCGCGCTCGGCCAGCTCGATCACCGCCGGGCGCAACTCGTCGGCGCTCGCGGGCGCGGCGAGCAGCGCCAGGAACACCGCCAGCAAAGCGCGCACCGCGTGGCTCACTTGGCGATATCGACCCGGTAGGCGCTGCGCAGGATGGCATAGGCACGATCCTTGCGCGCGGCGATCTGGGCGCTGCGCCAGTCATTTTCGACTTGCTGGCGGATCGACTCGAAATCCGCCTTGTCACGGTAACGATTGTGCAGCCTGACCAGGTGCCAACCGAAGCCTGATGCTATTGGCCCTTGCCAATCCTCGTCCGGTTCGAGAGCGGCAAGCCCGCGCGCGAACTGCTGGCCGAACTGGCTTTCGACATCGCGCATCGGCTTGCCGCCGACCACAGCCGGCAGGCTGATCGAACCGCCGCGCACACCTGCGCCCAGCGCCGCTTTCGCCTGCTCTTCGGTCTTGAACCATGCCTGTGCAAAGCTGACTTTTTCATCCCCGGCATAGCGCGCGAGGTTGGCTTCGAAATAGGCCTTCAATTGCGCCTCGTCCGGCTCGGCGATTTCGGCCGCCGCGCTCGCGGTCATGTCCATCTTGGCGACCATCCGCTGGCGCACCACGGCATCGTCGGCATCCAGCCCCAGCCGCAGCGCCTCGCGGTAGAGCACTTCCTCGCGCACATAGCGTTCGATCCGCGCGTCAAGCTCGGCATCGGTCGGCGCACGGCCCATCACCTGCTCGAAAGCAAGCGCCAGCTGGGCCTTGCGCGCGGCATCGACGGTGATCACCCGCGAGGACGGATCGACCGGCACCCCGCCCCATGTCAGCCCGACATAGAGCGCCGCCCCGAGGGCAAGAAAATGGACCAGCGGCTCGCGGGCCCAACCGGGTAGCGTCACGTCGCCGCCTTGGGCTGCTTGAGCCAGATCGGCGAGGTATAGGCGCGCTCCTGCGCCACCGCGTCCTTGAGCGCATCGCCGGTGAGTTCGAACCCGAAGCGCACCGCATCAAACAGCGTCCAGCGCGGGGTCGGAATTTCCAGCACACGCACGTAATAGAACGCGCGCTGGCCCTTGGCGTAGTCGGGATCGGTCCAGGTCGTGCGCAGTTCGGCGGCACCGATGGTGTTGGTGTAGGTCGCCGTCTTGCGGTCGACCGTATCGCCCACTGGGGTCAGGCCGCGCGCGGTGCGCGGACGCTTGGCCATGTCGCTCCACACCACGTCATAGACGCGTTCCTGCGTATTGCCGCTGGCATCGATCCAGCCCTTGACCACCTGCACGCGATCAAGATTGGCGCCGTCCGGGTCCTTCAGCGCGCTGATCAGGAAGGTCGGCGCGCGGCCTTTGTCGGTCAATTCGCCGCCCATCGGCACCCCGCGGGTATAACCCGCGCGCACCCAGTCACCGCGCCAGTCCTTGTCGGAAAAGTCGAACCCGCCGAACACCCGCACCGTCATCCGCGGCCCGGTGGTGGCATAGACCTCGCGCCGCTTGAACGCATCGAAGATCTCCGCGCGGGTGTTGCCCCGCGCCCAGGCCGCAGCATAGCCGCCCGCAAGATAATGCCAGCCGAACCGCCCCTGCCGCGTGCCGAGGTTCTGCGGCTGCATCGCGCGGTCCTTGAAGGCGGGCTCGTTTCCGGTGTGCTTGCCGAAGAAATTGTCCTCGTCCGCGGTTGCCAGCCCGGTGTGGCTGTCGGTCGATCCGATCATCCCGAAGGCATAGGGATTGACCCCGAGCCGCGCCTCGAGCGACAGCCCGCGCAGCAGCGCTGAACGCGCGTAGGAACCGGCATACATGTCGGGCGTGCTCATGGCGGTGAGCGGCAGGTTGCCGAGTTCCCACCCCTTCACCCCGAAGCCTGCCATCTCGTCATTGGGCGAAAGGAAGGGGTGGGTTTCGCTGTCACCCTTGATCTGGGTCACCTCGACCACCGGCTCGGCCGCCGCGCGCCGCGCGGCATAAGCGGCGGTCATGGGGGAACCATCGGCCATCGTCGTCTCGAACATCAGCCCGTTCGAGACATTGGAATTGTGCGGGATCGCCAGCACCTTGCCGCCGGTCTTGCGCTCATAGGCAGCCATGTAGTCCCACAGCTGTTCCACCGTGGTATCGATCCCCTGGATCGGCAAGGTCTGGCGGGTGCGTTCGCTGCCGTCGCGGAACATGACAACGCGATGAAGATTGTTGCCGCCAGGCATCAGCGTCCATTCGAACCCTGCCAAGGCGGTGAACACGCCCGGCTCGTTGTAGCGATCGAGCAGGCTAAGCTGGGTGTTCCAGATATCCTCGGTGCCTTCACGCATACGCTTAGGATCGGTGAAGGCTTCGGGCAGGGTGTCATTGGCGGCGGCGGTAATCAGCTCGGCAATCGCACGCTGCGATCCTTGCGGGCCTTCGTGCATCATGTCGTACCAGCGCAGCACGGTTTCATCGCCGATCACCCACTTCACATACCAGCGCGGCGCATCATAGAGCCGCCGGGTCGCGCCGAGACCGTCCGAGTGATCCGCGATGACGAGGAAATCGAGCGGGCGGTCAAGCTGCGCCTTGCCGCCGGTGGTGGCGGTGACTTGCTCGCCCCGCGCGAAGCGCAGCGCCTCCTCCGGCCCGAGCCGCACGCCGAAGCCGAAGGCGTCGATCGAATTGTCGGTGTGCAGGTGGGTGTCGCCCCAATAGGGGCGGTCGGGAAATTCAGCGAGAGCGATCGCGTCCTCGCCATTGCCGGTCTGCGCCGGATCGAGCGATGCCTCGCCGCTGCATGCCGCTATCGACAGCGCCATCAGGCTTGCCGCGGCGCGCCCGATCCATGGCTTGTGCATGGATTGCCTCCCCTTGCCTCTCGACTGCAATCTGCGCAGGCAGCGCCGCTTTCGTCAAGCGGCAGGTGTGCGCTGGAGCAGCGCTGCACGTTCACAGCGGCACACCAATTCATCGCGCTGGTTGTGCATCTCGTGGATGAAGGTGACGATCCCGGCATCCGGGCGCGATGTGCTGGCGCGCAGTTCCTTGACCTCGCTCGACGCGTGCAGCGTATCGCCGATGAACACCGGATGGGGCGTCACCACCTTGTCAAAGCCGAGATTGGCGATCAGCGTGCCCAATGTCGTGTCGCCCACCGACAGCCCGACCAGCAGGCTGAAGGTGAAGGTCGAATTGACGAGGATCTGCCCGAACCCGCTGGCCTTGGCCGCCTCGACATCGAGGTGGAGCGGCTGCGGGTTGTGGGTCATGGTGGAAAACAGCAGGTTATCGGTCTCGGTGACGGTGCGGCGGATCTCGTGCTCGATCCGCATCCCCACCTGCCATTGATCGAAATAGCGGCCCGCCATCAGGCACCCGCGGTCCAGCGCGCCACCACATCCGCGCCGTCATCCGCGCTCGAGCGCACCGCGCCCGGCGTGCGGCTGAAGCGCGGTGCGGGGGCGGTGTGCCATTCGCCCTCGTGCTGGACATAGGCGGCGCGCGCCTTCATGTGCGGGTGATCGCGCGCCTCCTCGAGATCGAGCACCGGGGCAAAGCAGGCATCGGTGCCTTCGAGCAGCTCGCACCATTCGGCCTGGGTCTTGGTCAGGAACAGCGCGGCCAGCTTGGCGGCATAGGCGTCCCAGTTGGCGGGGTTCATCTGGCCCTCGGCCAGCTCCGCCGGCGCGCCGGACTTGGCCAGCATTTCGGCATAGAACTGCGGCTCGATCGCGCCGAGCGAGATTTCCCTGCCATCGGCGCATGTAAAGCAGCGGTAGAAATGCGCTGCCCCGCCGAGCATCCCCTTGCCGCGCTCGGTGGTGATGAAGGGCCGGCCGCGAACGCCGAAGAAGAAGCTCATCAGGCTCGTCGCCCCGTCGACGATCGCGGCATCGATGACCTGGCCCTTGCCTGAACGCTCGCGCTCGTAGAGCGCGGCGAGGATGCCGAAAGCACAATACATCGAACCGCCGCCGAAATCGCCGACGAGGTTCTGCGGCGGCGTGGCGGTCTCGCCCGCCTTGCCGATCGCCGAGAGCGCCCCGGTGATGGCGATATAGTTGATGTCGTGCCCGGCAGCCTGCGCCAGCGGGCCGTTCTGTCCCCAGCCGGTCATACGGGCATAGACAAGGCGTGGATTGCGCGCGAGCAGCTCCTCCGGCCCCAGCCCCAGCCGCTCCATCACGCCGGGGCGGAAGCCTTCGATCAGCACGTCGGCCTTGGCCGCGGCCTCGCGGCAGAAGGCTTTGCCCTCCTCGCTCTTGAGATCGATGCCGACCCGGTGGCGCGCGCGCTCGACCACCGGATTGGACACCACCGCACCGGGGCGGTCGATCCGCACCACTTGCGCGCCGAGATCGGCAAGCAGCATCGCAACGTGCGGCCCGGGGCCGATGCCGCTGAATTCGATCACCTTGAGGCCGGCCAGCGGCCCTGATGGCTGGTTCATGTGTCTCTCCCTTTGAGCGGGGCTCTATCGCGCGGCGGGCGAGGCTGGCAAGTCTCCGGAAATAGGCATTGTTAGACCCAAGTCTTGTCGATAGCCTTGGCATAACCACAAATCGATTCGCCAGACTGTCAATGTGGAGACAGGATCGATGTCTGCCATCAAGGCAAAGTTGCGCCAAATGCGGTCCGAGGGCCATCTCGTCGGTCCGATCAATTTTCTCGCGAGCGTCAATTATCGGATACGTTCAGCGCGCGATTACTTGAACAAAGAAAAGTTGACGCGTGATTTGTCTTCGCGCCATTTTCAGGGCAGCGTCGAAAAACAGGTCGAATTTGCCATGAATGCTGGCAATCAGTTCTTCCAGCCAATGCAGAACCGCTGGGAAATTGCCGAACTGATGCGTCGAGTGAGCCAATGGCAGCCAAAACGGGTGCTGGAAATCGGCACGGCACGCGGGGGCACGCTGTTCCTGTTCTGCCAGAACGCCGCGCCCGATGCGACGCTGGTCAGCATCGATCTGCCGCACGGTATCAACGGAGGCGGCTATCCCGAATGGAAGTCGTCGATCTATCAATCCTTCGCGCAGCCTGGGCAGACGGTCACCCTGTTGCGCGGCAATTCGCATGACGAGGCGATGAAGCAGGAACTGCTGCAGCGGATGGGTTCTGAACCCTTCGATCTCATCATGATCGATGCCGACCATCGCTACGAAGGCGTGAAGCGGGATTTCGAGCTTTATGCGCCGCTTGTCGCGCCGGACGGAGTTATCGTCCTGCACGATATCCTGCCCAACGATTTCGACGCTGAAATTCAGGTCGACCGCTTCTGGAGCGAGGTGAAGGCGGCTTACGACACCGAAGAAATCGTCGAGAACCCGGAGCAGGGCTGTATGGGGATTGGCCTGGTCAGGAACTACCACCGCACCAGCACTACCGCCCGCACGCCGGCCCGGAGCGGTTAAGGCGCCCGATGGGCCCGCAAAGGCAAACTTGCTTGTGACGGGCATTTAAGCGTCTAACTGCCGCGGCATGCGAAGCTTGACCCATCTCGAACGGCTCGAAGCCGAAAGCATTCATATTTTCCGCGAGGTCGTGGCCGAGGCCGAAAACCCGGTGATGCTCTATTCGGTGGGCAAGGACAGCTCGGTGATGCTGCATCTGGCGCGCAAGGCCTTCTATCCGGCGCCGCCGCCTTTCCCGATGCTGCACGTGGCCAGTGGGTGGGATTTTCAGGACTTGCTGGCTCACCGCGATCGCACCGTGCGCGAATATGGCCTGAAACTGATCATTGCCCGGAACGAGGACGCAGAGCGCCAAGGCATCAACCCCTTCGACACCGGCAGCGCGCTCTACAGCCAGGCGCAACTGACCGAACCCTTGAAGCGCGCCCTTACGGCGCACGGCTTCGATGCCGCCTTCGGCGGCGGCCGGCGCGACGAGGAAAAGGCCCGCGCCAAGGAGCGCATCTTTTCCTTTCGCAACGCCGCCCACCGCTGGGATCCCAAGAACCAGCGCCCCGAGCTGTGGAACCTCTACAACGCCAGGAAGGCCAAGGGCGAAAGCATCCGCGTCTTTCCGCTGTCCAACTGGACCGAGCTTGATATCTGGCAATATATCGCGCTCGAAAAGATCGCCATCGTGCCGCTCTACTTCGCCAAGCCGCGCCCGACGGTGGAGCGCGACGGGATGATCCTCGTCGTCGATGATGAACGCTTCCGGCTGGAGCCGGGCGAGCAGCCGGTGATGCGTTCCGTCCGGTTCCGCACGCTGGGGTGCTACCCGCTCACCGGCGCAACCTTGAGCGAGGCGACCGAGCTGCACCACATCATCCAGGAAATGCTGCTTGCCACCAGTTCCGAACGCCAGGGCCGCGCGATCGACAAGGGGCAATCGGCCAGCATGGAAGACAAGAAGCAGGAGGGGTACTTCTGATGAACACGCCCTGCGCCTTCCAGGCCGATGCCCTGATTGCCGAGGACATCGACGCCTATCTCTTGTCGCACCAGAACAAGAGCCTGCTGCGCTTCATCACCTGCGGCAGCGTGGATGATGGCAAGTCGACCCTGATCGGGCGGCTGCTCTACGATTCGAAAATGATCTTCGAGGATCAGCTCGCCGCGCTCGAAAGCGACAGCAAGCGCCACGGCACGCAAGGCGAGCACATCGATTTCGCGCTGCTGGTGGATGGGCTTGCTGCCGAGCGCGAACAGGGCATCACCATCGATGTCGCCTACCGCTTCTTCACCACCGAAAAGCGCAAGTTCATCGTCGCCGACACGCCGGGGCACGAACAATATACCCGCAACATGGTAACCGGCGCCTCGACCGCCGATCTTGCGGTGATCCTCGTCGATGCGAGGAAGGGCGTGCTCCAGCAGACCCGCCGCCATTCCTGGCTGGTTCACCTGATCGGCATCCGTCACGTGGTGCTGGCGGTGAACAAGATGGACCTCGTCGATTACGACCAGTCCACCTTCGAACACATCGTCGCCGACTACCGCAGCTTCGCCAAGGGCATCGGCATCGAGGATTTCACCGCGATTCCGATTTCGGGTTTCAAGGGCGACAACATCACCGCCGCTCCTTCGGCCAACACCCCGTGGTATGGCGGCCCGGCGCTGATCGAACATCTCGAGGCGGTCGATGTCGACAATGCCGCCGCGCAGGCGCAGCCCTTCCGGATGCCGGTGCAGTGGGTCAACCGCCCCAATCTCGACTTCCGCGGGTTCGCCGGGCTGATTGCCAGCGGCACGGTGCGCGTGGGCGATCCGGTGCGGATCGTGGCTTCGGGCAAGACCAGCACGGTCAAGGCGATCGTGACCTATGATGGCGAACTTGACGAGGCCGTTGCCGGCCAGTCGGTGACCATATGCCTTGCCGACGAGGTCGATTGCAGCCGCGGTGACGTGATTGCCGCTGCCGGCGATCCGCCGCAGGCCTCCGACCAGTTCTGCGCCACCTTCGTGTGGATGGACGAGGAAGCCATGAAGCCCGGACGCGGCTACTGGCTCAAGCTTGGCACGCAGACGGTCACCGCGACGATCCAGCCGCCCAAATACGAAATCGACGTCAACAGCCGCGAGCACCTTGCCGCCAAGACCTTGGGGCTGAATGCCATCGGCGTCGCCGAATTTGCCACCGACCGGCCAATCACCTTTGAACCCTATGATGTGAACCGCCAGCTTGGCGGGTTCATCCTGATCGACAAATACACCAACGCCACCGTCGCCGCCGGGATGATCCAGTTCAGCCTGCGCCGCGCCGAAAATGTCCACTGGCAGCCGCTCGCCATCACCCGCGAGGATCACGCGGCGATGAAGAACCAGACGGCGCGGGTGCTGTGGTTCACCGGCCTTTCGGGCAGCGGCAAATCGACCATCGCCAACGAGGTGGAAAAGCAGCTGTTCCTGATGAACCGCCACACCTTCCTGCTCGACGGCGACAATGTCCGCCACGGGCTCAACCGCGATCTGGGCTTTACCGAGGCCGACCGGATCGAGAACATTCGCCGCGTGGGCGAGGTGGCCAAGCTGATGGCGGATGCCGGGCTGATCGTGCTCACCGCCTTCATCTCGCCATTCCGCGCCGAACGGCAGATGGTGCGCGACATGCTGCCGCAGGGCGAATTCATCGAGATCTTCGTCGATACCCCGCTGGAGGTCGCCGAGGCGCGCGATGTCAAGGGCCTCTACAAGAAGGCGCGCGCAGGCAAGCTCAAGAACTTCACCGGGATCGACAGCCCCTACGAGCCGCCCGAGAACCCGGAAATCCGCGTCAACACCGTGGACATGACCCCGGAACAGGCGGCCCGCTACATCATCGACCGGATCCTGCCGCTCAAATGACCCTTGCCGCGCTAGATGATGCCGCGCTGGCGGCGCACCTCGCCCTTGAGGCAGGGCGACTGCTGATGGCCGTGCGCGAGGGCTCGGGGCTGGCCGGCAAGGCGCTCGGGGACGAGGGCGACCGCGCGGCCAACCGCTTCCTGTGCACGAACATCCGCTCCGCCCGGCCCGATGACGGGCTGTTGTCCGAAGAAGAGAAGGACAATCCCGAGCGCCTCGGCAGATCGCGGGTATGGATCATCGATCCGCTCGACGGCACGCGCGAATATGCCGAAGGCCGCGCCGACTGGGCGGTGCATGTCGCGCTCGCCGTGGACGGGGTGCCGGTGCATGGCGCGGTCGCGCTGCCGGGGCTGGCGGGCGAGGTGGTGCTGCGGTCCGACCAGCCGCAGCCGCTTGCCCCGATGGCAGAGCGTCCGCGCTTTCTTGTCAGCCGCACGCGCCCTCCAACCGAAGCCGAGGCCGTCGCTGCCGCGCTCGGCGGCGAACTGGTGGCGATGGGCAGCGCGGGGGCCAAGGCGATGGCGGTGGTGCGGGGCGAGGCGGAAGTCTATCTCCATTCCGGCGGGCAACACGAATGGGACAGCTGCGCCCCGGTGGCGGTTGCGGCCGCAAACGGGCTGCATTGCTCGCGCATCGACGGGTCATCGCTGGTCTATAACCGGTCCGACACCTACATGCCCGACCTGCTGATCTGCCGCCGCGAGTGGGCCGCGCCGGTGCTGGCCGAAGTGGCGCGGCTCGAGCCTTAAGCGGCCTGTTTCGCAAGCACTGGAACTCGCACCTGTTGTGCATTGCAACATCGAATATCGCTTGCTAGTCGAGGGACTGGTCCGAGGGGTCGCGCCTTGGAGGACGGTTGTGAAAGTTGCGATTTTCGGACTGGGTTACGTGGGCTCGACGGCTGCCGGCTGTATTGCCAGCCAAGGGCACACGGTCATCGGGGTAGATGTCAACGAAGCCAAGGTTGCCGCGCTCAATGCGGGGCGCGCACCGGTCTTTGAACCCGGGCTCGATGATCTGATCAGTGCTGCCCACGCCGATGGCAGGGTCAAGGCCGTGACCAGGCTGACGGACGAGCTCGACGATGCCGACATCGCGATCGTATGCGTCGGCACGCCGAGCGGCGTCGATGGCGCGCACAATATGAGCTACATCGTCCAGGTCACCCGCGCGATCGCCGCGGCACTGAAGCCCGGTCGCGCAACCCCGCTGACGCTCGTCTATCGCTCCACGATGCGCCCCGGCTCGTGCGAGAACATCATCTGGCCGATCATCCAGAGCCATCTGGGCAACGCCGCCGAGCAGGCCGTGGAGCTGGTCTACAATCCCGAATTCCTTCGCGAAGCAACCGCGATCGAGGACTTCTTTCACCCCCCCAAGATCGTTATCGGCACTTTGGGTGGCAAGCCGTCCGCCAAGATGGCGAAGCTCAACCAGGGGATCGACGCACCGGTCTTCGAGGTCGGCCTGCGCGAGGCGGAGATCACCAAATTCGTCGACAATTCGTGGCATGCGGTCAAGGTCGCCTTCGCCAACGAGATCGGGAGGGTGTGCCAGAACCTCGGTATCTCGGCCAAGGTAGTGCACGCGATCTTCAAGAGCGACACCAAGCTGAACCTTTCTGCCTATTACACCCGCCCCGGCGGCGCCTTCGGGGGCTCGTGCCTGCCCAAGGATGTGCGCGCATTGCAATTTATCGCCGCCGACACTGGATCAGCCACGCATCTGGTGGATTCGGTGATCCGCTCGAACGAGGCGCACAAGCATCATCAGTTTCTCCACGCCACCGCAGGGCTTGAACCGGGTGCAAAGGTGCTGCTGGTCGGCCTCGCCTTCAAGCTCGAGACCGATGACCTGCGTGAAAGTCCGGCGGTCGACATGGCGCGCAAGCTGCTGGAAGCGGGCTTTGATCTCGACATTTACGATCCCAAGGTCGCGCCCGAAAATCTCGTCGGCCAGAACCTCGGCTATGCCTATTCGGTGCTGCCGCGCATCGACGGGCTGATGGTCGACAAGGCCACGGCCGAAAGCCGCGACTATGCGCGCATCATCGCCACCAATCGCCTGATCGACACCCTCGCCGTCGACGCGGCCAAGGTGGTCGATACCAGTTCCATCGCCTGACGATGAACGCGTCCACGCAGCTTGTCGCCGAGGAAGGCATCCCGGCGATCATCGAGGGCGAGCCGCTGAAGGGCCGCCATGTCCTGATCGTGGTCGAAAACCTGCCACTGCCCTTCGACCGGCGGGTGTGGCAGGAAGCGCGCACACTGAAGGCGGCGGGCGCACATGTCTCGATCATCTGTCCGACGGGCAAGGGCTACGAGAGCCGCTTCGAAGTCATCGACGGGATCGAAATCCACCGCCACCCGCTCCCCTTGGAAGCCAAGGGTGCGATCGGGTTTCTGGCGGAATATGGCGCTGCGCTGTTCTGGGAGACGGTGCTGGCGTGGAAGATCCACTTCAGGCGCCGGATCGACGTGATCCAGGGCTGTAACCCGCCTGATCTGATCTTTATCGTCGCCTTGCCGTTCAAACTGCTCGGCGTGCGCTACATCTTCGATCACCACGACATCAATCCCGAGCTTTACGAAGCGAAATTCAACAAGCGCGGGTTCTTCTGGCGGCTGATGGTGCTGTTCGAGAAGCTGACCTTCATGGCCGCTGACGTTTCGATCGCGACCAACCAATCCTATCGCGCGATCGCCATAGAGCGCGGCGGCATGGCGCCCGAACGGGTGCATGTGGTGCGCTCCGGCCCCGACCTGTCCAAGCTCAAGCGCGTCCCTCCGGTGGAGCGCTGGAAGAATGGCCGCGCACACATGGTCGGCTATGTCGGGGTGATGGGAGAGCAGGAGGGAATCGATCTCCTGATCGACGCTGTCGAGCATCTCGTTCGCAAGATGGGCCGCGAGGACATCCAGTTCGTTCTCGTCGGCGGCGGCCCGGCACTGACGGAACTGAAGGACATGACCGCCGCGCGCGGCCTTGCCGACTACATCACCTTCACCGGCCGCGCACCTGATGCCGACCTGTTCGAGGTGCTCTCAACCATGGACCTCGGCGTCAACCCGGACCGGGTCAACGCGATGAACGACAAGTCGACCATGAACAAGATCATGGAATACATGAGCCTCGGCAAGGCAATGGTTCAGTTCGACGTTACCGAAGGGCGCTATTCGGCGCAGGAGGCATCGCTCTATGCCGAGGCGAACAATCCGGTCGACATGGCCGAGAAGATCGCCGCGCTGGTTGACGATCCGGCCGCGTGTGAGCGGATGGGCGCATATGGCCGCGAACGCGTGGTCAATGAACTCAACTGGCAGCACCAGATCGCGCCGCTGCTTGCCGCCTACACGCAGGCGCTGGCGAAGTAGCCCGCACCACATGGTAAAATCGCAGCAAGCCTAACGCGTTTTTAAGGGCTTTGCAGGCATGGTCCGGCTCGCAAACGCGAGACCGTGACGACATGAATGCTCCTTTCGATGCCACCGCCGCGCTCGAACGCAAGGCTCTGACGCATCCGGCACCCGACCACCAGGTGGCAGTGATCGGGCTGGGCTATATCGGCCTGCCAACTGCGGCGCTGCTCGCCAGCTATGGCTGGAATGTCTGTGGGGTCGATATCTGCGAACGCGTGGTTGAAACCGTCAATGCCGGCGGCGTGCACATCGAAGAGCGCGATCTCGACAAGCTGGTGCATGCTGCCATCACCGCAAAAACGCTGATCGCCTCCACCCAAGTGCCGACCGCCAGTTTCTACATGATCGCCGTCCCCACCCCGCTGGGCGCGGGCCACGCGCCCGACATTTCCTATGTCGAAGCTGCAGCGCGCGCGATTGCGCCCAAGCTCCTGCCCGGCGCCTGCGTGATCGTGGAAAGCACCTCGCCGGTCGGCACCACCGAGCGCGTGGCCGCGATCCTCAGCGAATTGCGTCCCGATCTGGTGGTGCCACACGACGGCTCGAGCCAAGAAGCCGACATTGCGCTGGCCTATTGCCCCGAGCGCGTGTTGCCAGGCCGGATTGTCACCGAGCTGGTGCACAATGACCGCGTGATCGGCGGCGTCACCCCGGCCTGCGCCGAGCGCGCAGCGGCGCTTTACACCAGCTTTGTCAAGGGGGCCTGCCTCACCACCACCGCCCGCGTGGCCGAGACGGTCAAGCTGGTCGAAAACAGCTTCCGCGATGTCAACATCGCCTTTGCCAACGAACTTTCGATGATTGCCGACGTGATCGGGGTGGACGTATGGGAGGTGATCCACCTCGCCAACCGCCACCCGCGCGTGAATATTCTCCAGCCCGGACCCGGCGTGGGCGGACACTGCATCGCGGTCGATCCGTGGTTTCTGGTCGCCGGCGCACCCGAGGCGGCACGGCTGGTGCGAACCGCGCGCGAAGTCAATGATTACAAGGCCGTGCATACAGAAGCGCGCATCCGCGCACTGCTCGAGGCCGCGCCAGAGGGAAAAGTCGCGCTGCTCGGCCTCGCCTTCAAGCCCGACATCGACGACTTTCGCGAAAGTCCCGCGCTCGAAATTGCCGAGGCGCTGGCGCACACCCACGGCAACCGCATCCTCGTGGTCGAACCCTTCACCGATCGCATACCGGCAGCCCTTGCCAACACCGGCGCGCAGCTGGTGACGCTTGACGCAGCCTTGCGCGCGGCGGAGATTGTGGTGGTGCTGGTCGATCACACCGCCTTCAAGCAGCTCGGGTCCGATGATCTCGCGGGCAAGCTGGTGTTCGACACGCGGGGCATGCTGCGGCGATGAGCGCCAGCAGCGGCAACCCCCGCATCCTCGTCAGCTTCGGCACCCGCCCCGAAGCGATCAAGATGTTCCCGGTGGTCTTCGCGCTGCGCGAGACAGGACAATTCGACGTGCGCGTGGCGGTCACGGCGCAGCACCGCGAGCTGCTCGATTCGGTGCTGGCAATGGCGCGGATCACGCCCGATATCGATCTCGATCTGATGCAGCCGGGGCAAAGCCTTGATGCCCTGTCTGCCCGAATCATTACCCGCTTTGGCGAGGCGCTCGATACGCTCGCGCCCGATCGCGTGCTGGTGCACGGCGACACGCTCACCACCATGATGGCCACCCTCGCCTGCTATTTCCGCCGCATTCCGGTAGGCCATATCGAAGCGGGCCTCAGGAGCGGCGACATCTATTCGCCCTGGCCCGAGGAGGTGAACCGCAAGGTGACAGGCGCGGTCGCCGATCTCCACTTCGCCCCGACCGAAACCGCTGCGAAGGCGCTGCGCGCCGAGAACGTGCCCGACAGCGCGATCCACGTCACCGGCAATACCGTGATCGACGCGCTCATTTTCGCGCAAGGCAAGGTCGCAGCCGATCCGACCCTTGCTCCGGTGGTCGCCCCGCTCAAGGAGCGTTTTGCTGGCAGACGCATCATCGCCGTGACGGCGCACCGGCGCGAGAACTTCGGCTCGGGGATGCATGAAATCGCCGCAGCGCTCCAGCAGCTTGCCGCGCGCAAGGATGTCGCGATCATCTATCCGCTGCATCCCAACCCCAATGTCGTTGACGTCATGCGTCCGGCGCTTTCCGGCTACGACAACATCGCCCTGATCGAACCGCTCGACTACCTCGATTTCGTAGCAATGATGGCGGCCTGCGATATCGTACTGACGGATTCCGGCGGGATCCAGGAAGAAGCGCCAAGCCTCGGCAAACCGGTGCTGGTGATGCGCGATACGACCGAGCGGCCGGAAGGTGTGGCGGCCGGGACTGCAAGGCTCGTCGGGGCCGATGCAGGAAGGATCGTCGCTGAAACCGCGCGGCTGCTCGATGACCGGCAAGCCTACGAGAGCATGGCGAGGGCGCACAATCCCTATGGCGACGGCAGGGCCAGCCGCCGGATCGCCACGATCCTCGCAGGTGCCTGGCCTCAGGGCTGGCGACGCAACAGCCGCACGTAATAGACCGCCGCGACCAGAACGGTGAGGCTGGTGCCAAGATCGACCACCCAGTTGAGCTTCACCGGCCCGTAAAGCAGCGCATCGACAGCGTGCAGCGAGATCATCCGCAGCACCATCAGCAACAGCATCGAAAGCGCCGCCACCAGCGCCACGACCCGCGCCACATTGCGGCGACCACGGACATTGTGCATCGTGTGATAGAGCAACGCCAGCGAGCCGCAGCCGGCGAGAAGAATGATCGCAGCGACGATCGGCCCCTGGATGTCGCGGCGCTCGCGATAGCTGCCTTCGGCCCGCATCGCGGCGCGCAGGGCATCACGCACGGCTTCCTCGATCTCGAGCAACCTTAGCGGAATGAGCGCCGTAAAAAACAGCGCCAGCAGCACCCAGGTCCAGATATGCCCCGGCAATTGCCGCGAGCCACGCGCGGTAATCGCGGCAGCGAGGCAGGCAAGCAGCACGCAGCCGTAAAGACCGCTAGCAGAAAGATTGAGGATGGATTGACCGAACGGCATGGCTGTCCCCGGCAGGCGTTGGACCGCCGCGCGACATGGGGCGAAATGGCATGCGCTTCAAGCGGCAGTTTAGCCGGCAGCGGCAGGCCTGCCGCAGGCGCACTTCGGTGCGGCAGGCGCGGCGGGGCCAACCGTGCCCCTGCGGGACAACACGCTCGCCGGCCATCTTGGGGGTGCCCATTAGTGTTGCACAGCGATATTCCTACGTATAAACACCGGACCGGTTGTAGGAGGGTTCCGTGACATCACTGAGTTCCAATTCTGTGCGGAAGGGCCCTTTCGCCGCCGCTTTGGTTCTGCTGGCTGGATGCGCATCCACTCCTGATCCGATCATCGGCGCCAGCGTCACGCAGCCGCGGGCCGAACTGGGGCAAGGCGATTTCAGCTTCCAGCGCCCGACCAGTTACCTGCTGCGCCCTGCCGACAAGATTTCGGTGACCGTCTTTCGCGAGCCGGAATTCTCGCTCGAGGGCGTGAAGATCGGCGTCGAAGGCAATGTCTCGCTGCCGATGCTTGGCTCGATCCCGGCCGCCGGGATGACGGCCAAGCAGTTCGAACAGGACGTGACCCGCCGCCTAGCGGCCGTTGGCCTCAAGTCGCCGCTGGTGAGCGTCAACATCACCGAATATGCCTCGCACCTCGTGACGGTCGAAGGCGCGGTCGAAACGCCGGGTGTTTATGCCTTCCAGCCCGGTGCGCGCCTGTCATCGGCAATCGCGATGGCCAAGGGGCCGAAGCGCACCGCCAACGTCCAGCAGATCGCGGTGTTCCGCGAGAACCCGCAGGGCATCATGGTCGCCAAGTTCGATTACCGGCAGGTGAGCCAGGGTACGATGCTCGATCCCGTGCTGCAGCCTGGCGATCGCGTGGTGATGGGCACCGACGGTCTGTCGGTGTTCTGGGAAGACTTGCTCAAGGCTCTGCCAGCATTTGGCGTGTTTGCGGTCGCTGGCCTGAACAATAACTGACATCATGAACGAAAGACCGCTTGTTCAGGCCTCCGAGCCTGCCCGCCAAGGCGCATGGCTTGATGCCTACATGCCGGAAGGACACCTCTATCCTGCCGCACCGCGCCCCCAACTGATCAATTATGCAGCTGTGCGCGGGATCATTTTCCGCCAACGCTGGCTGGTGGGTTCAGTGATCGTTCTGGCCATGCTGGCCGGTCTGGTCATTACGCTGCTGTCAACGCCAATGTACCTGTCGCAGGCGAAAGTGGCGCTGAAGCCCTATGGCCAGTACGTGGTGGAGGGACAGGACGTCGAGCAAGGGGCGCCAGCGAACCAGTTCTACGAATATATCTTGACCCAGATCGAGGTCATCAAGAGCCGTTTGCTGGCTGAAACGGTTGCTACCAATCTCAATCTCGCCACACGCAACGATTTTCTCGGCAAGGACGTCGACGAAGGTCGGGCACCGGGCATGAGCGACGAACAGTGGCTCGAAGCCAAGAAGAATATGGCCATATCGATCCTGACGAGCTCGGTCGAGGCGAGCGCTCCGCCTGAAAACTGGGTCATCACGATTGGCTTCCGATCCGAAAGCCCCACGCTCGCGGCCGAGATTGCCAACGCATATGCCGATGCCTTCGTCGCGAGCGGTTCGAACAGCACGATCCAAGGCAACCGCTATGCACTAGACTACCTGCTCAAGCAGATCGAGGATACGCGCACACGGCTCGCCGAAGCCGAGCAAGTCGCCAACACCTATGCGCGCAACAGCGGCATCATCGTGCAGCAGTCTGGTGAGGAGGAGGACACCGCGACCTCGACTCTAACGGCAGCCAACCTTGCCAGCATCAACGCCCGGGTTACCAATGCCAGGGCAGCGCGGATCGAAGCTGAACAACGCTGGCGTGCGATCCAGAACCTTCCGGCTGCCCAATTGCCCGAAGTCCAGAGCAATCCGGTGCTTCAGGGGCTGGTCTCCGAACGGACCGAGAAGAGTGCCCAGCTGGCGGACCTCCGCCAGCGTTACAATGACGACTTTCCGCAGATTCGAAATCTCGAAGCGCAGCTCAAAGTTCTCGACACCCAGATCGAGCGGAGCAGCAACGATATCAAGGCTACGGTTCGCAACCAGTTTTTGGTAGCGCAGGCACAGGAGCGTGCGCTCGCTTCCGAACTCGCCTCGCTTACTGGCGAGCGTCTGGTCGAGCAGGACCAACAGGTTGAGCTCAGTGTGCTCGATCGTGAGGCACAGGCGCTGCGTGATCAGTTGAAGGTACTGCTCGATCGCTACAACCAGATCAACAGTGCGGCAAATGTTGATCCGGGTACCATGACCAAGCTGGATCCGGCAATCGTGCCGAGCTCACCCTATTCGCCTAACCTTCTCCAAAATCTTGGCTTGGCACTCGTCTTTGGTGTTGCGCTTGCCGGACTTTTGGCTGTTCTGCGCGAAACCCTCGATGATCGGATCCGGTCGCTTGACGACGTCGAGGAAAAGGTCGGTCTGCCGCTACTCGGCCACACTCCCTACGTTGAAGGTCGCGATATCGAGGCCCTTGGCACGAACCGGTTCAGCGCCCTGATGGAGGCCTATTCTTCCATCCGTGCCACGATCGATTTCAGCTTGCCCCGCAATCGCAATGTGATCCAGTTCACCAGCAGCCAGGCGGGCGAGGGCAAGAGCACAACCTCGGTCATCCTGGCTGAACTGTTCGCTGGCCTGGGCCGCAAGACGCTTTTGATTGACGCCGATTTGCGTCGTCCCTCGGTTGCCGGATTGCTAGATATCGAACGCCCCAAGGTGGGCTTTGTCGAAGTCCTGCTCGGCCATGTCGAGCTCGAAGCTGCTATCGTGAGAGGAGTGCACGAGAACCTCGAAATACTGCCGGTCGGCGAGATCCCGCCAAACCCTGTGGAGATTCTCGCATCGCAGGAACTGCGTGACTTCATTGCAAAGTATCGCGAGGAATACTCGCTGATCATCTTCGATTGCTCTCCGGTGCTCGGCCTTGCGGATGCACCGATGCTTGGACACCTCGTTGACGGGACCGTTTTCGTACTCGAGGCCAACAAGCTTCCCTTCGGTCAGGCACGCGCCGCTGTAAAGCGGCTTGCCGGAGCAGGTGCAAACGTCATCGGCGTCATCCTGACCAAGTACCGGGCGGTCGAATCCGGGCAGTCCTATGGTTATCAGTACGAGTACTACCAATACGGGCGCAGCGACAGGGATGCGTAACGGCATCGCTCCCTGTCGCTGCCCCTGAGCAAACTTGCTTCCGCAAGCTGACAACAAAGATCTGCCCCCCTCTTATGGCTCGCTGTTAAAGCCGCCAGACCCACATCGGACCAGGGACAATGGCCAGGCATATCGCCTTCACGGTAATCATCCCCGCCCATAACGAGGAGGCAGTGATTGGCCGCTGCCTCGAAACCATCCTGCGCGATGCGCCCGAGAGCCACGCGATGGAAATCATCGTTGCCGCCAATGGCTGCACTGATCGCACTGTGGAACTGGCCCGGGCTGCGGCCCCTTGCGCAAAGGTGCTTGATCTGGAGCAGGGGTCGAAGACGGGCGCGATCAATGCCGCCAACGATGTCGCCAGCCACTTCCCGCGCATTTACCTTGATGCCGATGTCGAGTGCGGGTTCGTGACGCTGGCTGCGCTCGCCAATGCGCTGTGCGAGCCGGGAGTGATGACCGCGGCTCCGGCGATCCGGATGGATTTTTCGCGGCTGAACTGGCTCGCCCGCGCCTATTACCGCGTCTGGCTGCGCCAACCCTATGCGACCGCGGGCAAGGGCGGTGCGGGCTGCTACGGCCTGTCGCGCGCCGCGCTCGAGGCGATCGGGCGCTTCCCGCCGATCATCGCCGACGACCTGTGGATCCACACCCGCTTTCCCGACAGCCAGAAGCGCTACATCACCAGCGATGCCGAGGGCCGGCCGGTGTTCACCACGGTCCACCCGCCCCGCACGGCGGCTGAGCAGGTGCGGATCGAGGCCCGGCGGCAGATCGGGACGGCGGAAGTCCACCAGCTCCACCCCAGCCCCTATCTCGCCGGACATGGCGGCAAGGGCGGGCTTGGCGCGGCGCTGCGCAGCGGGGTGTCACCCATTGATCTTGCCGTGTTTTCCGGCGTGAAGCTGTTCGCCCGCGCCGATGCCAGGTGGCGGCGGGCACGCGGCAAGGCGCAGGAATGGACCCGCGACCTCAGCTCGCGGCAGGCCTGAACGCCCCATGGACGACACCGCAATGACTGCCGCACGCGTGCCCGATGACAGCGCCATGCCCGATGTCAGCATCATGATCGTCGCATATAACTCGGCAGCGCTGATCGCGGACTGCATCGCGGCCATCCCGCAGGCCTGCCAGCGCTACCGCCACGAGACCCTGCTGATCGACAATGGCGACGGTTCGACCGAGGCGCTGGTCGCCGCGCAGTTCCCGTGGGTCAGGATCGTGCCCGGCCAGGGCAATATCGGCTTTGCGGGAGGCAACAACGTCATCGCCCGCGAGGCCCGCGCGCCGCGCCTGCTGCTGCTCAATCCCGACATGGTGGCCCAGCCCGGTTCGATCGACCGGCTGATCGACGGCGCGCTCGCCCACCCCGAGGCGGGCGCATGGGGCGGCCTCACCCTCGATCAACAGGGGCGGCCCGATACCGGCAACGCCATCGCCATCCCCTCGCTGATCGAGTTTGCCAGCACCGCGCTGGGCAAGTCGCTGGTCTCCAGCCGCCCGATCCGCGGGATCGACACCGATGCCGAGGTCGATGTCCTCTCCGGCAGCTTCGTCATGTTCTCGCGCACAGCATGGGATGCCGCCCGCGGGCTCGACGAACGCTATTTCCTCTACTGCGAGGAAGTGGACCTGTTTTACCGGCTCCAGCAAAGGGGTTATCAGGCTTGGCGCATTTCGGAAGCAAAGGGTGTGCACACTGCCGCCCACGGCAACACGCTTTCTCCGATGCGCCTTCTCTACCGGGCAGCAGGAACAATGGAGTTCGTCCGCGCCCACTGGTCACCTCCGGCTGGTTGGCTGGCAGGGTTTCTCGTCTGGCTTGCAGCCGCCGAACGGTTGCTTGCCGGTTGGCTGTTCGGTCGCTGGAAACCGCATTTACGAGCGCTTGGCGAGGGCTATCGCCTCGTTGCGCTTCATCCAACTTACTGGATTTTCGGATATCACAAGCAGCGAGGGCTCAGGGCCAAGCTGGCCCGCTCGCCCCTCTCGCCCTGAGGGCGAAACGCATCATGTGTCCGGCACAGCCTTTGTGCCCAGGAGGGTCAAATTGCAGCACTTCGTTCTCACCCGGTTCAACGTTGCCAGTCCAGGCCGGGAAGCGCCAATTCGCAATGCCCCCGGCTGGCTGTCGCGTCGCTTCGAACTGTTCACGGCCTATTGCCTGCCCAGCATGGCTGGGCAGGAAAGTCGCGATTTTCATTGGCTGATCTATTTTGACGAGCAGACACCGGAACAGTTTCGCGAACGGATCCTCGCCGCACAGGCGGAAGTGCCCTTTGAGCCGATCTTCGTCGGAGCATTCCATGCCGGACTTGCCGCAGAAGATGTAGCCAAGCGGCTCCAGCACGGAACGAAGCGGGTCCTGACCACGCGACTGGACAATGACGATGCCGTCTCCAGCGACTTTTTGATGCGGATCCGCGCCGAGTGTGAAGGTTTACCCGATGGAACCATGCTGAACTTCCCCCATGGCATCGCACTTCGCAACGGCCGGCTCTATACGGCTGTCGACAAGAGCAATCCGTTTACGTCACTTGTCGAGCAGGCAGAGAACGCCAAGACGATCTGGGCTGCACCACACACGGAGCTCGCGAAGCGATTCCCGACCAGACAGGTGAGCACCGAGCCCTGCTGGCTGCAAGTGGTCCACGGCGAGAATGTCGCAAACCGCATCAAGGGCAAGCGTCTCGGAGACAATGCCGTTCTCAATCGTTTTCGCCTGCACCCCTCGGTCTGGATCGAAGACACCAGCCCGGCCGACCTTCTGCTCGATCGGGTGATCTTCCATCCGATCCGTTTGCTGAGGGAAACAATCATCGCGCTGGCAAAAGCGATCCTCAGACGGCACTGACCGGGAGAAGCAAGCCTGCCAGTGGCTGAGTATCAACGTGCAGGCTCGACCGCTCAGCGCGCCTGGCGGCGAACCTCCGGGGCAAGACGGCCCACCGGGACAAGGTATTGACGACCGGGCGCAGCCGGTCGGAGCGCGGTGTAGGCTCCATAGCCCAGGCTGACGCCGATACCCATCAGCATGTGGAACCAGACCTGGGCGGACAGCCAGACGGCCACTGATACGACACCAAAAGCCAACACGACCATGGTGATGGCAACGCCTCGTAAGGTTCGCCCGTCCGCGAGGTTGGCAGATGCCCCTCTCCGAAGGAGCGCGATAAACGCCAGAAGCAGCACGATGGCATAGATCAGCGGCGGGACAATGCCGACCTGGATCGCTTGCAACAGCCAGTAGTTATCCACGGAACTGCTCATCCATAAAGGACGTTCCCAGTCCTTGTAGCCGATCCCGAACCAGGGGTGCGCTTCGACGCTCTTTTTCCCGAATCGCCAGATCAGCGTTCGGTAGTATGCGCTATCCGAGTTGAGCGAACCAAATCGGACAATCAGGTTGAACGTGCCCGACTTGGTTCCGAGTTCGGCGACGAAGATGAAGATCCCGAACAAAATGAAGAAGAGCCGCCAGGTTATGTTGGCAATCCATTCGGTCAGCCGGTCATAGGCGATAAGTACAGCACCCGAAGTGAGCGCGAGGAGAGCTGCCGAACTGACCGTAAATAAGCTTGCAAGCGCAGCGCCGATACCAACCACGCGGGGCCAGCCTCTCAAACCCGAAAACCAGAAAAGAGGCAGCAGCGTGGCGAAGAAAAGTCCGGCAAGGATCGGGTGTGGAAAGGGCCCGGCCGCGCGCAGGAGCCCAAGCCGGTATTCGACGAGGCTGTAACCGTTGGCCGTACCGAGAAGAGAACGAGCGAGCGGTTGAATGATATGCGTTTTCGTAACCGACTCGATCGCAATTATCGCTCCGGTAACGACAAAGGCAGGAGCCATCAAAACCAGGAAAAGGCGAAGATCCCGCAGCGATCGGAAAGCCGATCGGGCGAAAAAGTATGACAAGACAATGTCAGACGTCAGCGCAACGGATGCCGTGAAGAAATCATAGAAGGCTGAGTTGAGATAGAAAGCAATCCAGATCCAGACCGTCGCCACCACCATCAGGGTATCGGGCAACACGAACTTCCATTGCCCACGTATCCGGGATGCAACAATGTAGAACACTGACGCCAGCAAGACGAATCGGTAGGGCGGAATCACCGATTCGCCAATCGCGACGTTGAACTGGGGCGGCAAAAGCATCGTGTGCCCGAGAACAACAGCCAGCAGGATATTTGCCGGCAAGCCCCCGCGCGTCGCTTCGCGCGTCGGGAATGGCATGCCGGCTTGCATTACTGGTCGGGCAATTGTCACGCGAAAATGCTAGCCGATTTCGGGCCCGTATCAAAGCCGGTTCTCGAACCGGGGAGCGCAGCTCAACCGGCAGTAACCCGCGCGCTGACGACCTTTGCTGGTGAGCCCGCGATGATACTTATAGGCGGGAAGGTGCCCTTTACCACGGACCCTGCTGCCACGATTGACCCGTCACCAATGGTCGTTCCGGGAAGAATGACAGCGCGAGTTGCCAACCAGACATCATTGCCAATGATTACGTCGGCCTCGGCCACGGGCTGCTCGGTGACAGGGCTGCCGCACTGATAGCGGTATGCAGCGGCTGTCACCAGAATGTCGGGACCGAACAGGACCTCGTCGCCGAGCCTGATGCACCCATTCGCCGGACCCGCCCAGAGATGGCAGCGCGAACCGATTCGCACCCGTTTGCCCAGATAGACCCGCGACGGATTCTGGAACATAGCATCCGGACTCACATTGTAAGGGCCGTCAAAATTGACTTCGCGAAGCGGCGCAACGTCCGTGTAGTTATCATAGTTTACAATCTTGAAGAGATGCAACCAGGCCCGTGGATCGAACGTGGAGCGAAGCAATCGTAATGCTCGCTCAATCCGAGAGGGACTGTATTTGCGGGGGCTGTGAGAGTTTGACACGCTTGGTCAATCCTTCATCGACGCGTTCGACAACAGCACCGATTCCAGCTCAACGCCAACTGCTCGCCTTCTTCTGCGAATGCTATCCGGTGAGGATGCATGAAATCGGCGACACTCGGGCCTGTGCCTGATGCACATAGCAGCAATCATCAAAAACCGCTTTCCTACTTATAGCCATAATGATTTATCGAAGCCATTGCTAATAACCAGAAAGGTTAAACGTGATGGC
>JBKBOH010000013.1:0-60885 GCA_046294975.1 Erythrobacter sp.
CACCACGCAGGCCAACCAGATGGTGCGCGAGGAGCTGTATGTCGCCATCGCCGCGCTGGTCGCTTTCGTGATGGCGCTGAAACGCGGCGCAAACCCGCGCCGTCCGGTGATCGAGGTGCCGGAAGAGCTGCGCTTCGATGGCGATGGCAGGCGCGAAATTCCCGCTTAAAGCGAGCGGCGGGCGGTCGTTCTCGGGGGTATGGCAACGACCTCTGGATCATCGATCATCTCTGCGCTTGGCGCTGGCAGCGGTGTCAACTTCATCCAGCTGGCCGCGGATATTTCCGCGGCGAGCTTTGCCGTGCAGCGCCAGTCGGTCGAAACCCGGCGCACCACCCTCGAAGCGCAGGTTTCTGCCGCGGCACAGCTCCGCAATGCGGTCACCGGGCTCGCCAGTGCGCTGGGTGACCGGTTCCGAAACGGCGACCTGGCCCCGCGCGGCACGCTTGGCAACCCGGCGGTCGCGCGCGTCAGCGTGCCTGCCGGCCTCACCCCGCGCGGCAGCTTCTCGCTCGAAGTCACCCAGCTTGCCGGTGGCCAGACGCTGGTCGGCAAGAGCTTTGCCAGCAGCGATGCGCTGGTCGGCGAGGGCACGCTGACCCTGCGCTTCGGCACGGTCGATGGTGCCAGCTTCAGCCCCGATACCGCGCGCGGCACGATCGACATCGCGGTAAGCGCCACCGACACGCTGGCAACGCTGGCCTCCAAGATCAACCAGGCCAGCGGCGGGGCGGTGAGCGCCTATGTCGCCACCGGCACCGGCGGCGCGCAGCTGGTGATGAAGGGCCGGGAGGGCGCGGCCAATGGCTTCGTGCTCGAAGCGGTCGGCGCGGGCGGCGCGGCGGCGCCGGGCGATCTGTCCTATCTCGGCTGGCAGCCCGCCACCGACGCAGGCGAGCTCAAGCTTGCCGCACGCGATGCCGCCTTCGTGCTAGACAGCGTGGCGATGACCAGCCAGAGCAACCGCGTCACCGGCCTGCCGGGCGGGTTCACGCTCGATCTGGCCGCCACCAATGCCGGCGCGCCGACCACGCTTTCCTTTGCCAGCAACACCGAAGCGATCAGCGGGGTGATGGCCGATCTGGTGAGCGCGCTGAACGAAATCGTCGGCCAGGTGAACCAGCTGGCGGCCCCGATCGGGGGACAGCTCGCCAATGATCCGGGCGCGCGCGAGCTGCGCCGCGATCTCGCCGGGCTGGCGGGCCGGGTGGTGATGCCCGGCGCGGCGACCGGCGAGCCGCGCACGCTCGCCGATCTCGGCCTCGCGCTCAACCGCGACGGCACCTTCCGGCTGGATGCGGCACGGCTCAACCAGGCCCTGAACGACCAGCCCGATGCGGTGGCGGCGATGTTCACGACCGGGGTTTCGGGCGTGTTCGCCACGATTGACCGGATCGCGCGCGAAACCAGCCTGAGCAGCGATCCCGGTTCGCTCGGGGCCTCGGTCAGGCGGCTCGAAAACCAGCTTGCCAGCAGCAATGAGCGCCTGAGCGCGATCGCCGAGCAGCAGGAAGCCCTGCGCGAACGGCTGACCCGCAGCTTCGTCGCCTCCGAGCGGCGGGTTGCCGCCTCGCAATCGACGCTGACCTTCCTGCGCCAGCAGGTCGACATCTGGTCGAACAGCGATCGCTGAGGGCGCGCAAGGCCATGCAGATGCTCTCGCACAATCCCACGGCGGCCTATCGCCGGGTCGCGCTTGACGCGCGGATCGAGGCCGCGGGCACGGGTGATCTCACAAGGATCTGTCTGGAAGAGGCGGTTGCGGCGCTGGGGCAGGCGCTGATCGCGCTCGAACGCGCTCCGGCGGCCGTTCCGCGCGCGGCGCTGGCGCGGGCGCAGACCATCACCTTGTGGCTTGCCCGCTCGGTCGCCCCCGAACACCCGCTGCGCGAGAGCCTGGTTACCTTCTATGGCGGGCTTGCCAACCAGATCGCGGGCAATTTCGTGCACGCGCGGGCCGAGGAAATCGCGCGGGTGCGCGACGACCTCAGGGATTTGCTCGCCGCGGCGAGCCAGAATGTTTCACGTGAAACATTTGCGGAACAAAATGCCGGCTAGCCGATCACCCCGGCGATGATCCGCGCCGCATCGGCCGGGTCTTCGAAGGGGTGGAAGTGGGTGCGGTCAGGGCGGTAGAGATCGGTGCCCTGCGGCAGGATATTGGCCAGTTCGGGCCAGGTCGGCGAGCTTTTGAAATCGGTGAGATCGGTCATCCGCGCGCGCACCACCAGCACCGGAATATCGACGCTGCGCGCCGCTTCCAGAAGGGCGCCATTGCTGCGGCTGGAGCCATAGATGCTGGCTTCCATCTCCGGCGCACAGGCAAGCTCCATGCCCTCGCCCGAGGCGGCGGGGACGAGGCCGTGGCGGCAGTAATCCTCGAACACGCGGGGGGCGAACAGGCAATAGGGATCGCGCGCGCGGAACCGTTCCATCATCTCCTCCGGGGAGGCGAAGTCGCGCTTGCGGCGGATCGCGGGGTGGGGGTTGTCGGCGCTGTAGAGCGCTTCGGGCAGCGCGTAGAATTCGGGCGCGAGGATCACCGGATCGAACAGCACCAGGCGGCTGAAGCCCGCCGGCTGGTCGGCCGCGACCTGTAACAGGGTGTGCGCGCCCATCGAGTGGCCGATGCCCGCCGCTCCCGCAAGGCCCGCCTGTTCGAGAAACTGCGCGACATCGCGCGAAAGAATGCGCCAGTCACTGATCGGCCCGCCGCCCGACCGGCCGTGGCCGCGCAGGTCGATGGCGTAAACCGGGTGCGCCGGGAACTGCGCGATGATCGCATCCCACACCCGCCCGTGAAAGCCGGTGGCATGGGCGAACACCAGCGGCACACCCGCGCCGTGCGAGGCCCATTCGTGGACCGCAAGGTCGATTTCGTTGACGCGGTAGCGGCGGGTGACAGGTGCGGGGCGGGTGGTGCTCATGGCGCTGCCCAACCGGATCGCGCCCCCCGTGTCAATCGCGCGAATTTGTGAGGGGCACCGGGCAGCTATTCGGCCGGGACAGGCTCCGGCTCGCCGCGGGTTCGCAGGAAGCGCAGGGCCTCGGCGAGCCGGTCGGGCGCGATCAGCCGGAGCGCGCCAAGATAGAGCGCAATGCCCAGCAGCACCGCCGCCACCAGTGCCACCAGCGGCATCACCGGCGGCAAGGCGCGCAGCGCCAGCGCGACCACGCCCGCCATCACCAGCGCGGCCGCCAGCGGCGGCACAAGCGCGCGCAGCAGGGGCGCCAGCCGCAGCCCAAGGATCCGGCCCGAAAGCCTTACCGTGGCCGTGGTCAACACCGCCATGCCGCCGACCCAGCCCCAGGCGAAACCGGTGAGGCCCCAGTGCGAACCGATCAGGAAGGCGATCGGCATCACCACGCTGCCGATCATCGTGATCCGCAGCGCTGCCCAGGGCACGCCGCGCGCATTGGTGGCCGGGGCGAACAGGATTTGCAGCGTCAGCATGCTCATCGCAATCGCAAGGATCGGCAGCAGTGGGATGATTTCGAGCCATTTTTCGCCCAGCAGCACCGGCACCAGCACCGGCGCGACCACCGCCAGGCCGGCATAGGCCGGCAGCGCCACCAGCATCACCAGCCGAATCGTTGCGAGCAATGCATCCGCGCCCTGATCGGCTCTGCCCGTGCCCTGCTGGCGGGCATAGGCGGCATAGGCGACCTCGTTGATCGGCGGCACGAACTTGGCTGCGAGCAATTGGGCCAGAAACAGCCCGGTGGTATAGACCCCGAGGCTGTGCGGATCGAGCACGCGCCCGGCAATCATCACGTCGGCCTGGCTCTGCACGAACCAGAAGATCTGCGTCGCGGTCATCACCCCGCCAAAGCCGGCGATGTGGCCCGCGCCGCTGAAGCGAAAGCTGGGGCGAACCGGCGCGCGCGCGGCCCTGGTCATGCCGATGGCTTCGGTCAGCAGCATCGCCATCGGGGCGCACACCAGCGTCCACACCCCCCAGCCCGACAGCGCGCCGGTGAGCGCGGTGCTCGCCCCGGCCAGCGCCGCGGCGAGGCGCACCTGCGCGGGGCGGCGGAAATCCATCCGGCGGCTGAGGATCGCGTGCGGCAGGGCGCAGAACGGCACCGCGAGATAGAGCAGCGATTGCACCCTGAGCAGCCTGGTCACCAGCGGTTGATCGAACCACGCCGCCACCAGCGGCGCGGCAAGGAACTGCGTCAGCGCGAGGCCGCAATTGAGCAGGATCAGCATCCCCAGCGTCTGGCGCAGGCGTTCCTCGCTGACCTGTTCCTCGCGGATCAGCGCCGAGGCGAGACCCCAGCCGTTCATGGTGCTCAGGAACATCAGCATCACCTGCGCCATCGCGAACAGGCCATAGTCCTGAGGTGCGAGCAGGCGGATGACGATCAGAGTCGAGCACCAGGAGACGATCTGGGTCAGCACCTGGCTGCCCGAACGCCAGATCACCGCAGCGCGCACCTGCGCCGCGAGCGGGGCGCGGGGGGTGGCGGGATCGGCCTCAGCCACGTGCGCGCATCCGCTGTGGCAGTTCGACCTGCGGTTCGGGAAGCACTTCCTCGCCCCAGACGCGCGCCATCACCCGCGCGGCGGGGCGATGGCTCGCGGCAATGGCATCATCCCGCGCGCGGATGTTGACTGGCTTGCCCATGTCGCAGCGCTTCATGTCTTGGGCATGGCTGGCGGCGATCCCGTAGCGCACCGGCCCGTCGTCGAGATCGCAACAGAAGGCGATCGGGCGATCGCCCAGCACCTGCTGCGAGGCCGAGCGGTGCGGCGCGGTCAGGAACCGGGCGGCGCTGCCATCGATGGTGCGGGCGATCACCGGGCTCAATCCCCCCGTCGGCCGGGCGGCGATGATCCCGCCCCCGCCGCGCCGGATCAGCAGCGTGCGGCCGGACCGCTCGGCCCCGCCCCGATACCACGCCGCACGCAGGAAGCCGTGGCGCGACAGGCTACGCCCGGCGAGCGCGTCGATTTCGGGCGGGAAGCCCTGTGTCGCCGTCACCAACAGCTGGCCGGCTGCAATCCTGCTCTCGTGCATCGCTCACCATCAGCGCCACAGGGGGTGTGAGACTGCGGCCTTAGCGCGGGCGGCGTAACCACGCGGTTAACCACGAGCCGGATTGGCGCGCGATCAGAACACCACCACGCTGCGGATCGACTTGCCTTCGTGCATCAGATCAAAGGCGGTGTTGATCTCCTCCAGGCCCATCACGTGGGTGATCATCGGGTCGATGGCGATCTTGCCGGTCATGTACATATCGACGATCTTGGGCACATCGGTGCGCCCCCTGGCCCCGCCGAACGCGGTGCCGCGCCAGTTGCGCCCGGTGACGAGCTGGAACGGGCGGGTGGCGATTTCCTTGCCTGCTTCGGCCACGCCGATGATGATCGAGGTGCCCCAGCCGCGGTGGCAGGCTTCGAGCGCGGTACGCATCACTTCGGTGTTGCCGGTGGCATCGAAGGTGTAATCCGCGCCGCCATCGGTCAGCGCGACGATTTTCGCCACGATCTCCTCGCGGCTCATGCCGGTGGAATTGAGGAAGTGGGTCATGCCGAAGCGCTTGCCCCATTCCTCGCGCGCCGGGTTGATATCGACCCCGATGATGAGGTTCGCGCCCGCCAGCCGCGCGCCCTGGATGACGTTGAGACCGATCCCGCCGAGGCCGAACACCACGACATTGTCGCCCACCTGCACCTTGGCGGTGTTGATCACCGCGCCCACGCCCGTTGTCACCCCGCAGCCGATGTAGCAGGCGCTTTGGAACGGCGCGTCTTCACGGATTTTCGCCACCGCGATTTCGGGCAGCACGGTGAAATTCGAGAAGGTCGAACAGCCCATGTAGTGGAAGATCGGCTGACCCTTGTAGGAAAAGCGCGTGGTGCCATCGGGCATCAGCCCCTTGCCCTGCGTGGCGCGGATCGCGGTGCACAGGTTGGTCTTGCCGGAAAGGCAGCTTTTGCACTGGCGGCATTCGGGGGTGTAGAGCGGGATCACGTGATCGCCGGGCTTCACGCTGGTGACGCCCGCGCCCGCCTCGCGCACGATCCCGGCGCCCTCGTGCCCGAGCACCGCGGGGAAGATGCCCTCGCTGTCGAACCCGCCGAGCGTATAGGCATCGGTGTGGCAGATGCCGGTCGCCATGATCTCGACCAGCACTTCGCCGGCCCTGGGGCCTTCGAGATCGAGCTCGACGATTTCGAGCGGCTGCTTGGCGGCAAAGGCAACGGCGGCGCGGGTTTTCATCGGGCGTTCTCTCCTGTGGTCAGCGGCGCGTCGGTACGGCTTCGTGATCGTAGGGGCAATGGCGGCACCCCGATCCGCAGCACTTGCCGCGCGCCAGATGGGCGATGCGGGTGAACACGCTGTAGCCCGTCACCGGATCGCGATAGGTGCTCTCTCCCCGCGCGCAGGCGGCTTCGTGCAGGGCGTGCCATTCAGGCCTGGTCATGGGCCGCAGATAGGCGGAGCCGGGGCGCAAGACAATTCGGCTTGCACGCTGGACGGTTTTGCGCTGTGACCCCCGCCAGCAAAAGCCTGTCACATCCCCCCAGGAGAACACCCTTGCGCCTCGCGCTGATTTTTGCCGCCCTGCTGCTTGCCCTGCCCGTCGCCGCACCCGCCCAGGCCCAGGCGATCCAGCAGACCAAGGGCAATTTCGAGGACAAGTTCCGCCAGCTCGATGAAGTGCTGCCCGATCCCAACACCTATCGCAACGCGAGCGGCGCGCCAGGGCACGAATACTGGCAGCAGAAGGTCGATTACAAGATCACCGCGAGCCTCGATGAGAGCAAGCGCCGCCTGACCGCGCGCGCCACCATCCGTTACACCAACAATTCGCCCGACAGCCTGCCGTGGCTGTGGATGCAGCTCGATCAGAACATCTTCAAGCGCGATTCGATGGCCGAGCTGACCGATGCTTTCGGCGGCCCCGGCCGGCGCGGGCCGAAGGTGAGCCTGGGTTCGGCCTCCGAGCCGACCAAGCTGTCGATGGAAGAGCTGCGCCGCCAGCAGGCGATGGCCGATAATGACTATGGCTATGATATCAGCGCGGTGACGACGCTGGCGGGCACGGCGCTGCCGCACACCATCGTCGGCACGCTGATGCGGATCGATCTGCCCGCGCCGCTCGCGCCGGGCGAGACCACCGAATTCGCGATCGCATGGGCCTTCAACATCGTCGAGGAGGACGCGATCAACGCGCGTTCGGGTTACGAGCACTTCCCCGACGATCCGCGCAAGGGCGGCAATGATATCTTCCTCATCGCCCAGTGGTTCCCGCGCATGGTCGCCTATTCGGACTACGAAGGCTGGCACAACAAGGAGTTCCTCGGCCGCGGCGAATTCACGCTCGAATTTGGCGATTACGAAGTCGAGATAACGGTACCCTCTGACCACATCGTTGCCGCCACCGGCACCATCCAGAACCCCGAAGCCGTGCTCAGCGCGGTGCAGCGCCAGCGACTGGAAGCGGCAAAGACTGCCGATGCGCCGGTGTTCATCGTCACCCCGCAGGAGGCCGCCGCTGCCGAGGCCGGCAATCCCAAGGGCACCAAGACCTGGAAGTTCGCCGCCACCAACGTGCGCGATTTCGCTTGGGCTTCGAGCCGCAAGTTCATGTGGGATGCGCAAGGGGTAAGGCAGCCCGGCGCCGAGCATGAAACCGTGCTTGCCATGAGCTTCTGGCCCAAGGAAGGCGGCGAGCTGTGGCGCAAATATTCGACCGCCGCGGTGGTCCACACGCTCAAGGTCTATTCGCGTTTCAGCTTCGATTATCCCTATCCCACCGCGCAATCTGTCAACGGGCCGGTTGGCGGGATGGAATATCCGATGATCACCTTCAACGGCCCGCGCACCACGCTCAACAAGGACGGCACGCGCACCTATTCGCTGGCGGAAAAGATGTTCCTTGTCGGCGTGGTGATCCACGAGATCGGGCACATCTACTTCCCGATGACGGTCAATTCGGACGAGCGCCAATGGACCTGGATGGACGAGGGCCTCAATTCCTTCCTCGATTCGGTCGCGGGCTACGAATGGGATCCCAACATGCCCTGGACCCGCAGCCTGCCGCGCGACATGGTGTCCTACATGGTCTCCAATCAGCAGGAACCAATCATGACCCAGTCGGATTCGGTCACCAACCTCGGCGCCAATGCCTATGGCAAGCCCTCGGCCGCCTATCACCTGCTGCGCGACACCATCATCGGGCGCGAGCGGTTCGACTTCGCGCTCAGGGAATATGCCCGCCGCTGGAAGTTCAAGCGTCCCACCCCGGCGGACTTCTTCCGCACCATCGAGGAAGCCAGCGGCACTGATCTCGACTGGTTCTGGCGCGGCTGGTTCTACACCACCGATCACGTCGATATCAGCCTCGATTCGATCTACCGCCTGAAGATCGACACCAAGGATCCCGACATCGATCTGCCGCGCCGCCGCGCCGAGCGTGCGGCCGAGCCTGAAGCGGTGGGCATCGCTCTCAACCGCGATCAGAAACTGCCGGTCTGGGTGCTCGAAAACCCCGGCGTGCGCGATTTCTACGACAGCAATGACGAATTCACCGTCACGCCCAAGGACCGCAAGGCCTATGCCAGCTTCCTCGAAGGGCTCGACCCGTGGGAACGCCGGGTGTTCGACCGCGCGGTGAAGGAGGACGCGAATTACTACGTCCTCAACTTCTCGAACAAGGGCGGGCTGGTGATGCCGATCATCCTTGGTCTCACCTTCAAGGACGGCGCAAAGGAAAGGCTCAAGATTCCGGCCGAGATCTGGCGCCGCAATGCCCGCGAGGTGGCCAAGCTGCTGGTGTTCCCCAAGGGCAAGGAGCTGGTCGAGGTGGTGGTGGATCCCGATTGGGAAACCGGCGATGCCGACATCGAGAACAACCACTATCCGCGTCGCATCATCCCGAGCCGAATCGAGGCCTTCAAGGACGAGGAAGCCAAGTCCCGCGTCAGCCGCGATCTGATGGGCGAGGCTGCCGGGGCGGAACCTGTCGGGCGCAAGTGATGCTGCGGCGGTTGATCGTGCTGTGTGCGCTGCTGCTGGCGGCCCCTGCGAGCGGGCCGCTGCTGGCGCACCAGCAGAAGATCACGATCACCACGGTGTCGGTCAATCCGCGCACCGGGATGATCGAGGTGGTGCATCAGGTGCCGGTGCACGATGCCGAACACGCGCTGACGATACAGGGGGTGCGGCTGCCCGATATCGTCGGCAGCGCGAAAAGCCGCGAAGACTTCGCCCGCTATGTCACCTCGCGTTTCCTGCTCGAAGTGGATGGCACCCCGGCGGTGCTGTCCTATGTCGGCAGCGAAATCTCGGGCGGCAGCCTGATGGTCTATCAGGAAGCCCCGGCCCCGCAGGGCGAGGCGCGGGTGCGGGTCAATTCGCAGGTTCTCACCGATGTCTGGGCGCGTCAGGAAAACCGCGTCAATCTCGGCAGCGGCACGCGGGTGACGACCTTCATCTTCAGCGCCGGGGACGGCGCCGAGGAAGGCGTGCTCAGGCGCTGATGCGCCGGGCTGCGGGCATCAGGCCAAGCTCTGCCGGCAAACCATCGATCGGCATCGGCCGGCCATAGCGATAGCCCTGCACATGACGGCAGCCGATCGCGCGCAGGAAGCGTTCCTGCTCCTCGCTCTCGACCCCTTCAACCACCACCTTGAGGCCGAGGCTGTGGCCCATCTGCACGATCGCCTGGATGATCAGCCGCGACTGGTGATCCTGCGTGATCCCGGCGATGAAATCGCGGTCGATCTTGACCTTGTGGATCGGGAACTGCCGCAGATGGGTGAGCGAGGAAAAGCCGCTGCCGAAATCGTCGAGGCAGATGGTGAAGCCGCAGGCATCGAGCATCGCCAGCGATTGGCGCAACTGGCCGCAGGCGTCGAGCAGCATCGTTTCGGTCACCTCGATGGTGAAATTGCGGGGCGTGAGCGGGCTGTCGTCCACCACCGCGATCAGGTGGTGCACGAAATCGTCCTTGCTAAGATCGGCCTCCGACAGATTGATCGCGATCTGCACCTTAGGCCCCAGCAGCGCGAGGATCGCCGGGGCATCGGCAATCACCGAATCGAGCATCAGCCGCGATACCCGCCGCGACAATTCGGGATCGAGCAAGGCCGAGAAGATCTCGCTCGCGGCAATCAGGCGGCCGTCCGCGTCGCGCAGGCGCAGCAAGGCCTCGAGCGAGACGATCTGTCCGCTGGCAAGCTCGACGATCGGCTGGTAGGCCGCGATGGCGCGTCGCTCGTTCAATGCCGCGCGCAGGCGGGCAATGGCGCGCTGGCGTTCGCTCTGGCGGGCCTCGATCTCCTTGTCCCAGCACACCACATGGCCGCGCCCCAGTTCCTTGCCGCGATAGAGCGCCAGGTCAGCGCGGCGCATGATCTCCTCGCCGCTGTCCGGCCGATCGATCCGCGCCAGCCCGCAGGTCGCGCCGATGGTCAGCGCGCTGTTGCCAAGCGCAACCACTTGGTCGAGTTCGCCAATCCGCTGTTCGAGGAAAGCGCGCGCCGCCGCCAGCGTCATCGAAGGCGGGAACAGCAGCGCGAATTCGTCCCCGCCCCAACGCGCGAGGAACATCCCCCGTCCCAGGCGCTGGTGCAGGTGCGCGGCGACCGCCACCAGCACCCGGTCACCGACCAGGTGTCCAAGCGTGTCGTTGACATCCTTGAACCCGTCGAGATCGAGCAGCGCCACCATTACCGGCTCGCGGTCGGCGCGGTGCATCGCTGCACCAAGCTTGCGGTCGAAACTGGCGCGGTTGAACAGGCCGGTGAGGCGATCATGTTCGGCAGCCCGCTTGAGCGCCGCATTCCGCAGGTGTTCCTCGGTGCAGTCATGGATGATCCCCGCGACACTATCGGGCACGCCGTCGACATCGACCCTCTCCCCCACCACCCGGATGCGCCGTTGCTTGCCGTCGCTGCGGATGATGCTGGTCTCGAAGGCGAAGGACGTGCCGCGCGCGATCGTATTGGCGAGCGCCGCGCTGACCATGGCGCGGTCTTCGGGCCGATAGAGCGCCACCGCTTCCTCGACCGTGACCGGGCGTCCCGGTTCGAGCCCGTTGATGCGGTAAACCTGATCGGTCCAGAACAGCCGCCCGGTGGCCAGTTCGACCCGCCATGACCCGATATTGGTGGCGCGCTCGGCCTGGCGGAAGACCTGCGAGGCCTGCTTGAGCTGGGCATTGGCAAGGCCGAGCGCGCGGGTGCGCGCGTGGAACGCGATGCTCTGTCCGGCAAGCTCGGCGAGCATGGCCAGCGGTGCGCTCTGATCTTGGCGGAAGGCATCGGGCGCGGTCGACATCACGCACAGCGCGCCCAGCCGCACCCCGCCCTCGCCGGGGATCGGCACGCCCAGACACGAGCGGATGAAAGGTGCGCCCGTCACCAGCGGATCGTCACGCAACCTCGGGTCGGCGCGCGTATCCGCCACCAGCAGGGGTGCCTCGCCGCTGGTGCAGATCGTGCAGAACGAAACATCGCGCTCGGTTTCGGCAAGGCCCAGCCCGGTGCTGCCGAGCACCCGCTCCTCACCCTCCTCCCCGATGATCGAGAGCAGCGCGATCGGGCAGCCGAGCATGGTGCTCGCCAGCAAGGTGACGCGCGAGAAGAGGGCGTGATCGGCGCTCGGCTCGAGGCCGGGGGGGCGGCTGACAGGGAGGCGCGCGGGGTCACTCACGATTGCGCCATGCCCCTGATGGCCTTAAGAAATTGTGGCGCGCGCGATAGGTATCACCTAGGGTCAGGACCTGTTTGGTGCATGCGCTTGCGGCTTGCGCGCGCCGGTTGCAAGCCATCCCTGCCCACGGCCCCAACGAACCCCTGCCGGCTAGCGCATCTGGTAGGGCACCACGCCGCGGCGGAACAGATCGACCGCGATGGTCTGGTCGCTCGGCGGATAGGCGCGCTGTTCGCAATCGGTGCGCGGGCAGATGCGGCACGACACCCCGATCGGCGTTACCGCGCGTCCGGATTGGCAATCCATCCCGTCGGCATAGATGAAATCGCCCGCGTGCTGCGCCTCGCACCCCAGCGCCACGGCATAGCGGCGCGGGTTGCGATCGAACCGCCCCGCGGTCTTGACCAGCCCCTTGGCGATCGAGACGTAGCGCACCCCGTCGGGCGTCTCGGCGAGCTGGACGAGGATCCGGTCGGGGATCGCGGCGGCCTCGTGCACGATCCACAAGGGGCAGGCCCCGCCGAAACGCGCGAACTGGAGGCGGGTGGCGCTGTGGCGCTTGGTGATGTTGCCGGCCATGTCAACCCGGCAGAAGAAGAACGGCAGGCCGCGTTCACCCTCGCGCTGCATGGTCGAAAGACGGTGGCAGGTCTGTTCGAAGCTGGTCTGGTAATGCAGCGCCAGCCGATCGACATCGTGGCGGAAGGCGCGCGCCGAAGTGCGGAACGCGCCATAAGGCATCAGCACCGCGCCGGCGGCATAGTTGGCCAGCCCGATCGTCAGCAGCTCGCGCGCGGCCGCGCTGCGCAGCGTGGCGCGCTCGGCGATCGAGCGGATCGCGTTGCCCAGCGTGGTCGCGGCCACGTGATAGGCAATCTGGAACCGGATGCTGGTGGCCGGCTGCCCCGAATCGATCCGCAGCACCCGCTGTGAGGCATCGTAGCGACGCAATTCGTCAAGCGGACGGATTTCGACCGCGATTCCGTGCAACTGGGCGAGGTGACGTTGCAGCGCCTCGGTGGTGGGCACGCCATCCGGCCCCGCGATCAGGCGGGCGAGGCGTTCGGCGGCGCGGTCGATCGGGTCGACATAGTTGTTCGACAGGTGAAACCAGTCGCGCACCTCCTCCCACGGCAGGCGCGCCCCTTCCTCGGTCTCGACCGTCAGCGCCTCATCGACCATTTCGAGCCGCTGGCTGGTGCGGCGGAAGGCCGCGTGCAGTTCGACAAAGCGCCGCGCGAAGGCGGGCTGCTGCTCGGCCAGCCGGGCAATCGTGTCGGGCGGCAGGGGCGTAGCGAACAGCGGATCATTCGCCGCCTCGCGCAGCGCCAGCGTCAGCTGTTCGGCATCCTCGCCGGGGAAATCCTGCCAGTCGAGCGGGAACAGCCGCGCCACCCGCTCGATCAGGCGCGCCGTGAGCGGGCGGTCATCATGTTCGAGCTGGCTGAGATAGGACGGGCTGATGCCCAGCAGCCGCGCCAGATCGGCCTGCCTGAGATGGCGCCGCTCGCGCAGCTTGCGCAGCTGCGCGCCCGCAAACATCCTGTGCCGTTTGCCCATGTGTGCAGGCTGTAGTTTGCAAATTTCGCGTTTGCAAATTTGCAAGTTAACATTGGACGGCGCCCGGTTGATGGGCAAATCATCGCGGGTCGGAACAGGAGAACCCGCATGGCCACCAATGTTCTGGACTTACGCCGTTACAGCGCCCTCGCCGCCGGCCGCGCGCTGATCCACGATGTCACCATCGCCGTGCCCGCCGATATTGCCGGCGCCGCCGCGGCACTGGCGCGCGCTGCCGACAGCCACGGCCTTCGCCTCATGGTGTGGCACGATCTCTCGACGCTCGATCCGATGGTGGACGCGGCCGGCGAAGCGCTGGACGCGGGCGCCTTCGGCTGGGCCGCGCCGGAGCTTGCCCCCTGGCGCTGCCGCGAGCGGTTGCTGCGCTCGCCCCTGCTGCGCGCCTGCCGGGCCGAAAGCGAACCCTTCCTGGTCACACGCCAAGCCATCCGCACGCGTTGGCCCAATCGCGTGATCGATCAGATCGCGCTCGATGCACAGGCGAGGGATGATGACCCGGCGAACGCGATTGTCGTGCCGGTGCATCTACCCTTTGGTCAGGTTGGCGCTGCGATCCTTGTCGGCGCGGATGGCGGCGAGGCTGATCTGTCCGCGGCCTTTACCCGCGTCATCGCGGCGCTCGCGCCGGCGATCGAATGCTTCGTGCGCGGCTATGTCATGGTCACCCGCGACGAGCGCTACCTGCCCGATGATAGCCTGCTGACGGCGCGCGAGATCGAGTGCCTAAATTGGATCGCCCACGGCAAGACCGATTTCGAGATCGGCATCATCCTGGGATGCAGCCATGCCGGGGTGCGCTACCACGTCACCCGCGCCTGCACCAAGCTGGGGGCCGTCAACCGCGCGCAATCGGTGTTCCGCGCCGCCCAGCTCGGCCTGCTCGGCACGCCTCGCAGCTAACCCGCTGCGCGCCGGCGCTGGCCCGCGCTAGGCGACCAGCGCCAGCTCGGTCGCCTGCTTGATCGCCTGCTTGGCATCAAGCTCGGCCGCCTCGTAAGCCCCGCCGATCAGCACCGGGCTGGCGCCCTGCGCCACCAACTCGTCATGCAGCGCGCGCGCCGGAAGCTGGCCGGCACAGATGATGATCGTGTCCACCTCCAGCACCTGCGGCGCGCCCGCGATCCGGATGTGCAGCCCGGCATCGTCGATCCGGTCATATTCGACCCCGGCGAGCATTGTCACCCCGCGCCGCTGGAGCGTCAGGCGGTGGGTCCAGCCGGTGGTGCGGCCCAGCCCCTTGCCGACCGCGCTGGTCTTGCGCTGGAGCAGCCACACCGCGCGCCCGCTTAATTGCACCTGCGGGACAACCCCCGTAACCCCGCCGCGCGGGTGGTTCTTGAAGTCGATGCCCCATTCGCGGGCGAACACCTCGACATCGAGCGCGCCCGAGGGGCCCGCGTGGGTGATCAGTTCGGCCACATCGAAGCCGATCCCGCCCGCCCCGATGATCGCAACCCGCTGGCCGACGCTCGCCTTGCCCCGGATCACGTCGATATAGCGCACCACCTTGGGGTGATCGATGCCGGGGATGGCGGGCGTGCGCGGCTCGATCCCGGTGGCGAGGATGATCTCGTCATAGCCGCCCGCCAGCAGGTCGTCGGCCGAAACACGGGTGTTGAGGCGCAGGTCCACCCCGTGCTTTTCGATCATCCGGGCGAAATAGCGCAGCGTCTCGGTGAATTCCTCCTTGCCGGGGATGCGCTTGGCGAGGTTGAACTGGCCGCCGATTTCCTCCGCGGCATCGAACAAGGTGACGCTGTGGCCGCGCTCGGCGGCAAGCGTGGCATAGGCAAGCCCCGCAGGCCCCGCGCCGACCACGGCAATGCGCTTCACCGCCTCGGCCGGGGCGAGCGTCAGCTCGGTTTCGCGGCAGGCGCGGGCATTGACGAGGCACGAGGTCTCGCGGCCGGTGAAGGTGTGATCGAGGCAGGCCTGGTTGCAGCCGATGCAGGTGTTGATCTCGTCCTCGCGGCCTTCGTAGGCCTTTTTCACCAGATCAGGATCGGCCAGCATCGGCCGCGCCATCGACACCAGATCGGCATCGCCGCGCGCCAGCACCGCCTCGGCCACCTCAGGCATGTTGATGCGGTTGGAGGTGATGACCGGCACCGAGACTTGCTGGCGTAGCCGCCCCGTCACCTGCGCGAAGGCGGCGCGCGGCACCATCGTGGCGATGGTCGGCACAAAGCTTTCGTGCCAGCAGAAATGGGTGGAGATGACATCCACCCCGGCCGCTTCCAATGCGCGGGCAAGGCTCACCACCTCGTCCCACGCCAGGCCCCCTTCGAGCATGTCCATCGCCGAGATGCGGAAGATGAGGATGAAATCCGGGCCGACGGCCGCGCGCGTGCGGCGCACCACCTCAAGCGGGAAGCGCATCCGGTTTTCCCACGAGCCGCCCCATTGGTCGGTGCGAAGGTTGGTCTTCTCGACGAGGAAGGTCGAGATCAGGTAGCCGGCCGAGCCGATGATCTCGACCCCGTCATAGCCGGCCTCCTGCGCCAGCGCGGCGCAGCGGGCGAAGGCAGCAATCTGCTCCTCGATCCCGGCCTCGTCGAGCGCATTGGGCACATAGCGCCCGATGCGCGATTTGACCGCTGAGGGCGCAACCGCATCGGGCACCCCGGCGAGCGGGCCGGAATGGAGGATCTGCATGCAGATCTTCACGTCCGGATCGGCGGCATGGACGGCACTCGTCACCGCGCGGTGCATCGCGGCCTCTTCGGCATTGGTCAGTTTCGCGCCATAGCCACCAGTCGCATGCGGGGCGATGCCGCCGGTGATGATCATGCCCACGCCGCCCTTCACTCGCTCGGTGAAATAGGCGGCAAGGCGCCTGGCCGGTTCGGGGCCGTCTTCAAGCCCGGTGTGCATCGAGCCCATGATGATGCGGTTCTTGACCACCTGCTTGCCGATGGTGAGGGGCGAGAAGATGTGCGGATATTTGGGGTGGGTCATGTTCGTGGGTGGCCTTCAGTCGGGTGTGTAATCGGGGCGGCGCTTTTCGAGGAAGGCGCGCATCCCTTCGGAAAAATTGGGGCTGGCGGCGGTCATCAGCTGGTTGCGGTTCTCGATCGCCATCGCCGCTTCGAGGCTGGCGGCATCAACCGCCATGTTGAGGCCTTCCTTGGTCATCCTCAGGCCCATCGGCGAGGCAAGCAGCATGTCCTCGACATAGCTTTGCGCGGCGGCTTCGAGCTGGTCGTCGGGCACCACCGCGCTCACCAGACCCGTGGCAAGCGCGCGCGGTGCGGCGATGAAGCGCCCGGTCAGCATCAGTTCGGAGGCCAGCGACACGCCCACCAGCCGCGGCAGAAAATAGCTTACCCCCATGTCGCAGGCGGACAGGCCCAGGCGGATGAAGGCGGCGTTCATGCGCGCGCTTTCGCCCGCGATGCGGATGTCGGAGGCCAGCGCGAAGGCAAAACCCCCGCCGCAGGCCGCGCCGTGCACCAGAGCGATAATCGGCTGCGGGCAGCGGCGCATCTTCACATAGACATCGGCCAGAAAGCCCTGAAACCCGAAGCCGCCGCCGAACGGGATCGCCGCCGGATCGCGGGTGGAATGATCCTTGATGTCCAGCCCGGCGCAGAACGCCCGGCCCGCCCCGCGCAGCACCACGATCCGGGTAGCCCGATCATGATAGAGCGCGCCGAAATAGTCGTTGAGCTCGCCCGCCATTTGCGTGGTGATCGCATTGAGCGCGTCCGGGCGGTTCAGCGTCAGCCAGTCCACCTGTCCGCGCTTTTCCACTGCAATCGTCTTGTACTGCCCTGCCATCGTGCTCTCCGCCATGTTCCGGCATCGTTGTGCCGAGGCTTTTAGCGGGCAGGAAGAACTTCTTGCTCTAGCAATTAATGCAGGTGCATTCGCGCGGCCAAAGCGCCTTAGCGTCAGGACCTAGAGGGATGGCGGATTCACAAGGGAAACAACGGCAGCATGACGATCAGCAGCGAAGCACTGGACATGGCCGCGAGGGTCGAGGCTTTCGTGCGGGAACAGATCTTCCCCTACGAACAGGACCCGCGCCGCGACCATCACGGCGCGCCGAGCGATGAACTGGTGATGGAAATGCGTGGATTAGCGCGCGCAGCCGGCGTGCTCACCCCGCATATCCGCCCCGATGGCAGCCACTTCAACCAGCGCGAGACGGCGGTGATCCTGATCAAATCCGGCCTCACCCCGCTCGGCATGCTGGCCTGCAACACCCAGGCCCCGGACGAGGGCAACATGTATCTGATCGGCAAGGTCGGCAGCCCCGAATTGAAGGAGCGCTTTCTTGCCCCGCTGGTGGCAGGCCGCGCGCGCTCGGCCTTCTTCATGACCGAGCCGGCCGAATTGAACGGCGCGGGCGCGGATCCTTCGATGATGCTCACCACCTGCCGCAAGGACGGCAATCACTGGGTCATCAATGGCAGGAAGTGCTTCATCACCGGGGCCGATGGCGCGAAGGTCGGGATCGTGATGGCCAGGTCGGAAGACCCCGACAGCGCGGGCGGGGCCTGCATGTTCCTCGTTGATCTGCCCGATCCGGCGATCCGGATCACCGCCGTGCCGGGCACCATCGACAGCTCGATGCCCGGCGGCCATGCCGAAATCACGATTCACAATCTGCGGGTGCCGGCCGACCAGATGCTGGGCGAGGCGGGCGAGGGATTCAGATATGCCCAGATCCGCCTCAGCCCGGCGCGCCTGTCGCACTGCATGCGCTGGCTGGGCGGGTGCATCCGCGCGCAGGAGATCGCGGTCGATTACGCCAACCGTCGCATGGCCTTCGGCAAGCCGCTGATCGATCACGAGGGCGTGGGCTTCATGCTGGCCGAGAACATGATCGACCTCAAGCAATGCGAACTGATGATCGACTGGTGCGCCGGCGTGCTCGACACCGGCTCGCTGGGCACGGTCGAAAGCTCGATGACCAAGGTCGCCGTGTCCGAGGCGCTGATGCGGGTTGCCGACAAGTGCGTGCAGGTGATGGGCGGCACGGGCGTGACCGACAAGACCATCGTCGAGACCATGTTCCGCGAAATCCGCGCCTTCCGCATCTATGACGGCCCGACCGAAGTCCACAAGTGGAGCCTCGCCAAGAAGCTGCGCCGTGACTGGAAGGCGGCGCAGTGATACCGATGACCGCTGCGCTTGCCTCATCGGGCCCTGGTCAAGCCTGTGCGGCGCTTGGGCATTGTTGCCCGAGCTTGCCGAACATGCGCCCCACGCGGTTGCGATCACGGTAGCGGCGATAATCGGGATGCTCGCGCACCTTGCGGATCGAGCGGGGGGGGATGATTGGCAGGATGCCCCGGATCAGCAGGCTTTCCCGGAAGCGGTCGCCGTCGTAGCCTTTGTCCGCCAGCAACGCCTTTGGCGCGGCTATGGGCATCTCTATCAGCGGCTCGGCTGCGGGTGTAATCCGAGGCCGCGCCGCCGGTCAGCATGAAGCCGTGAGGCAGTCCCTGATTGTCACAGCGGGCGTGGATTTTGCTCGTAAAGCCGCAGCGTGCTCGACCAAGAGCGTTCGCACAAGCCCCCCTTTTCGCCCGCTGCCGAGACGTGGCCGCGAACGCTGGTGCTGTCGATCATGTGCTGCCAGTCGTCGGTCAGCCCCAGATCGACCAATGTTTGCAGCAGCGCATCCCACTCGCCCTGATCGGCCCAACGCCGGAACCGGACATAGGCCGCATAACACTTGCTGTATCGCTTGTGCATTTGTGCGTCGCACCGCTTCGCTTGCAGATCACCACAAAACGGAACGCAATCCGTCACGCTTAAATGATACTGACTGGGTCTTGAATGGCCTGCTCTGCAAGCGCTTGGATTGCCCAGGGCAAACGATTGATGTTCCGTAGAACAAACTGGAGCGGGCGAAGGGATTCGAACCCTCGACCCCAACCTTGGCAAAAGTCAAGTCTATGATTTTTGCGTTATAATTCAGGCTACTAATTCAGCATTGAAAAATCCGAACACGATCCGAACACCCGTCGATTCGATCAGGATTCAATCGTCTTGGCGGGAGAACGTGACCGCCGAATTTCGTAGATAGTCTGGACATGGTCTGTTCTCTCATTGGGCAGACTAGCATATGCCCATAGCATGAAGCTCGCAAAACAACCTTCGCTCTTCGACTCGCCGACCACCGTGCCAACGGCTGACTTCCCGAAAACTCGCTACCAAGGGTCTAAGCGGCGCTTGTTGGATGACCTACTGGGAGTGTTCCAAGGGATTTCCGGTCGGACGGCTATCGACCTCTACGCCGGGACGGCAACCGTTTCAGTTCTTTTGCAGAGGATGGGATGGTCTGTGACCGCTAACGACTTCCTGCTATATAACAACGCTACTGCTCGAGCATTGTTGAGTGGGAATGCAAAGAAGCTTGATCTGGAAAAGGCAACGAAGGAACTTCAGTGGCTCCTTGATGAGGCACCTTTAGACCGGCAGCCGATCGTTGCTGATACGTTCGAAGGCATCTTCTTCCCTCGTGACGAAAACATCCAAATTGACCGATTCTGTCAGAATCTGGGGATGATCGATGAGAACCTGAGGGACGTTTACATCTACGCAGTCGGGCAGTCACTGCTGATGAAGAGACCTTACAACCTCTTCCACCGAGCTAATCTCGAAATGCGGACTCGTGAAGTGAAGCGCTCCTTCGGCAATGCCGCAACCTGGAACGCCCCCACAATAAAGCACGCTCGAAAAATCCTTAATCACCTAATCGATTTTTCTAAGGTCACTCCAGAAAATCCATTTTCAGTAACAAACTGTAACACAATCGATCTTTCGTCACTCACAGACTCAGTAGATTTAATTTATCTAGATCCACCCTACCTGAATTCGGCTGGAAAGGGGGTGGATTATTGTCAATTCTATCACTTCCTTGATGGTCTTTGCGACTACAGTCTTTACGCTAATGCCAATCAGGACTACGTCTATAAGCCGATTTCATTGCAGCCTTCTGCGTGGATGACGAAAGAAGGTGCATTGGAGGAAATCCAGCGGATCGGCAAAAAGTGGAATCAGTCAACTATTGTCATGAGCTACAGGACAGATGGTCAACCTACTGAATCTGAGATTACAGAAGCATTTGCTCAAGTTGGAATGAGGCTCCACTCCCTTGCATCTCAAGATTTCAAATATGCACTATCACACAGCTCGAACACTCAGGAAATAATACTAGTTTATTCGCAGTAAATTGCGGTTCTCACTTAAAAATTTCGAAATCTGGATGATTATATAAATGCTGAGCGTTTGAAATCGAGCCGATCAAATTTTCGTAGTTCCTCCAAAAGTGGTCGCAAGCCCCGTGTGGATCCGAAAATTGTAAAAAAGGTCCAGAAACGGCAGAAAAGTCTGCTGAGTTCTTAAGCTTGACGCTGCCGATGTTTTTTGTGTTCCCGCTACCCGCTCTCAAGCCAGAAATCTCATACTTCTTCCTAATGAAGATGTGGTCGATTTTGTAGGGGCAACCAATGTCACCAGCCTTGGGCATGGCGTCCAGATCATACTCCTGAAATGGGTCACCTTGCTTGTAGATAAAGCCAATAATCCAATGCTCGTCATATGAATTATATGGGTATAAAATATTCTTGGTATTATTCCTGATAAACGAATTATAACCACCGAGCGTGAATGACATTGTGGAACTTTTATAGGTTGTCTTAATATCCACGGCAACTCGACGCTTCGAATTCGAATTGGTCATTGTAAAGTCAGGGTATGTGGTTTGATTAGCGGTCTCCACAACGAACCCGTGATCTTTACAAATCTTTCGGATTACGGGACTTGCGAGCCGCTCAAATACCGTTGAAATGACCTTCGTGTCAGTGTCGATTGGATAGACATAGCCATTTGTGTCTACGAAACCCTCGACTTCCCAGTCCCATCCATCAGTCAGATCGAAAAATGCCTGCCGAAAAGCATCGATTTCCATACCGCCTCTAATCCTCACCGGCTCCATTGTGCACCTCCGCAATGCCTAGCAGGTCGATGTTGATCCGCAAGCTTGTGTAAGCCACTGAAGCTATGTGAGCGATTAGAGTGGGAGGGAGCGCTTCTCGTGCAACAACCGCAGATCAAATCTCGTCGGCAGCACATTCGGCTGTGGTTTGAGTTCTACAAGCTCGCTCTGGACGAACCTGATCTGCAATCGAACCTCGAAGCCACGTTCCCGTTCTATGAGGAATGGGGTGACTGCCGGAATGTGAAGTTCGACGATTGGTGGAAGGATCATTCCCACCTGTTTGGGGGGACGAGGGTTGAGGTGATCCAGAGGGTCCAGAATCACCCGAACGTCCTGAACTTATCCGTCCCGTTGAACCTCCCCGTCACTCAGACGGTGAATGAGATCAAACGTCTGATCGTCGAGGCGCAGGAAGCACGGTTGAAGGAATTGGGGATCGATCCGAAGACGGTGAAATCGACCTCGGTTGGGTTCGGCAAATACGAACTGTCTCCCGGCGAGATAAGGGGGCGGACAGTCCATGAGGACCTGACCATTTTCCGATTGTGGAAGGAGCAGGGCAGGCCGAAGATCGGGCATTCATTCTGCCAATCGATCATTGACCATATGGAAAACCGCCCTCGGAGTAAGTGGAAACCCCACTACCTCCAAGGGCGGTCTGATGTTGATCGACATGGAAACCCGGTCGTGACACCTGAGCAGAAGCGTCAGGTCAAGCAGTCACTGGAACGGTCTCGAAAGATACTGATGTCTGTATCGAAGGGCAGGTTCCCCTGATTGACTAAACTTGATCATCTGCGAAATTTGATAAATCCCTGAACTCAAGACAGGACTTCAATTCCCGATGAACGATTTTCACGAAGATTGAGGGTACAATCAAAACATGATTGTACTCAATTCCCTTAAATCTATCGATCCCCTTATCGAAACACATAAAATCGACGCCTGTGCGACTACACTTGAATGAACCGACATAGAGTCCTTGTGCAAATAGCATCGCATCTGATGTGATCGAATTTACAGTATTAGACAAAACGTCGTTCCTGTCGTACAATTGAATCTCGACGGGGCTGCTCTTCATTATCTCGTAAAAAATCATTTTGTGTCTCACTCATGTATCAGAATTTGAATTGTGAGTTTTATTTGACAGTCTCTTTGACGAGGTCATGTTTGTCAGCGACCAGCCAAACCTCTGAAAATGATCCACGCTCTTTTTGATTAAATTCCGGGAGTCGTGGAAAGTACTTCTTCATTTCGGGATTTTTTCTGCCAAGGTTGAAGATATTCGTCCTTCGACCATTTTTCGGGGAAATAATCTCGCTTTTGGGGTCGATCAATAGATCTTCTTCGAGGCAGTCGTAACTTTCGTAAGCAAAGCTTCTTTCTCCTTGTCGGCTCTTTTCGTTGTAATCGGTCAAAAAAATCAGCAAATGAACTTCGCTTCCAGCTTCAAGCCTATAAATCATGACAGTATCCTTATTGTGTCAGAGAGAGCCATTCCCTCTTTCCATAATATTGTTATGCCCTGATCTGAAAATAACTTCGTGGACGTTGGTTGAAACCACTTTTGACCACTTATGAGCGGCAGAAATTTATAAATAGAGGATAAACACCCTCTCTTTATAGGAATCCAATGCCTCTCTCTTCTCTTTCCCTTCAGCATTCCGTTCGTCAGTGGGTCGATATCGATCACTGGAACCACCCGTTTGCGGTGACACTGACGCTGAAACAGCGGATCGGGGGAGATGGCGGTGTGTCATCCGGTGCCGAGAGCCTGACACCAGAGATTGCCTCTCGGAACCTGCGCCACTGGCTCAATGTGATGAACAAGCAGGTCTATGGCTCTGCTGCTCAGAGGCATGGAAAGCGCCTCCCTGTCATTGCTGTGCTGGAAGGCGGCAGGGGGAAGCGGCTGCATTACCACCTTGCCATTGATTGCCCACGGGACGACCTGATCGAGTTCTTCCCCTCAATGGTCATCACCTCATGGCGGAAGACGCTGTGGGGATATGGTCAAACCGACGTCCAGCCCTGTGACAAGGGTTGGCTCACATATATGACGAAGTTGCGGGACAAACCGGACTTCGGATCATCCATAGACTGGTTGAACTGTCACAACCCCCATTGATCGGGGTTGTCGCTGAACGCTGGGTACAGACCCCTTTCACGTCACCAATCGTTACCGCCGCCCCACAGGACTCGCTGACCATAGCGGGTCTTGATCCATAACTATATCCAATAGAATCACTATGTTAGGCAATATAGAAAACCAAAATCAGAATTATATCCAATGAACACAGGAGGATAAGACCCATGACCAACACGACGCTGACCAATTTCAATGTCCCATTACGAACACGAAAACGCTTTGATGAGGTCTGCCACGCCAGTGGCAGAACGAGGACGTCAGTCCTCGTTGGCCTGATGGAAGACTTTATCCTCAATCAGGGGAAGGTGATCGCTGAACGGACCAAGCGATTTCAGGAAGTAGACCATTCGCTCCGGGAAAATCGCCGTATAATGGGTTTCAAGGAATTCCTGGCCGAACAGGCTGCCAAGGAAGAAACAACCGTTTCTCGGCGTTCAGAATCGAATCTAGACCTGCCTGATCCGTTGTTCACCGATGGGCGGGATGACTGGTGATGCTATCGAAAATCCAGAAGCCGAAAACGAAACAGGAACTGGTCAAGGCACTGCAATCAGCGCCGATCAGATCGTTCGAAATCTATGAGGGGACCGATTTGAATCGGCTCCCCTCAAAGTCTGACCTGACCCGCCAAGCCGCCACGGTGATTGTCATCCGATCCTGACCAATCGGTTGTCCGAACCGCCAATCTGCCGGACCCCGTCAAACATAAACCAGCGTTTGTGTTTTACGGAAAAGCGAAAAATGGCTCGTTATGTAGCGTATTTCAGGGTTTCGACGGAGAAGCAGGGGAAGTCCGGTCTGGGCTTGGCTGCCCAGCACTCATTGATCGAACGGTTCCTCTCCGATGGTGACGAGGTGATCGCCGAATACGTCGAGGTGCAGTCCGGCAAGAACGACGAGCGGATTGAGCTTTGGAAAGCGATCAATCATGCCAAGCGGAACGATGCCAAGCTGCTGATTGCCAAACTGGACCGCTTCTCCCGTAAGGTCAGCTTCATTGCATCAATCATGGAGCAGGGGATCGGACTGGTCGTGGCAGAGATGCCGAATGCCACCGATTTCCAACTGCACATCTTCGCCGCCTTGGCACAGGAAGAGCGCCGGCTGATCTCCGAACGAACCCGCAATGCACTCGCCGAAGCAAAGAAGCGGGGTGTGGTGCTGGGGAAGAATGGCAAGGTTTTGGCAGAGCAAAACCGTAAAGCCGCCGATGATCGGGCAAAGGCGCTCCGACCCATCGTCATTCCGATGGTCGAGCAGGGGCTGTCACTCAGTGAGATTGCCCGTCAGCTGAATGGGCAGGGGATCAAAACCGCACGGGGAGGCAAATTTCACCCACAACAGATCGCAGATCTGATCCGGCGGATAAGATAATGAAAAGGGGGCTTCCGCCCCCTTTGTTTGTGCTGGTTCTGTGGTCGAATTATTGCTTCTCGGTTTTTCCGAACTTCTTCCGAATGTCCGCTGATGCCTTGGTCAGTTGGTCATCAAAGTCACCTTGCAACACCATTGCCCTGATCGTGCAGAGTGCGTTCTCTACATGATCGAGGTCGGCGCACTGGACCGAGAACATTCCCTTTTTCAGTTCGATCGGCTGACGACCGTACTTGATCGGGAGGAAGTAGGTTCCAGCTTCATCCATCCACACCCAAGCCGCCCGAGGCTGGTTGCCTTCGATCATCTGGCGCACATAACCGATCTGCTGGTCGGTAAGCGTCCGGCCAACCACGAGTTGCGGGGTTGCCGCTGAGCACTGAAGGACGGTTCCTGAAGGGAGCTCTTTCTGGACTCCAGAAGGAGGTCTTGTGATCGACGGTGGTGGCGTGATCGTGCGGACGGAGCGGCGGCGGCGCTATTCTGATGCGGAGAAGGCCGCGATCGTCGCGGAGAGCTTGCGGCCCGATGTCACGGTCACGTCGGTCGCGCGCAGGCATGGCATCGCCAAGAGTTTGATCTACAACTGGCGTGCCAACCGGCGCGAAGCTCAAGCGATTGCAAGGAAGGCGCTGGAGTTTGTCCCATGCGGCCAGTTCGTCGAGGCCACAGCGATCACTTCGGCTGCCGCGATCATCCCTGAGAGGCCAGAGACGTCGGTCGGTCCTTTGGCGGCCGATGTAGCGGCATCTCCGCCGCCCGAGCCGCCACGAGCAGGCACGATTGCCATCGAGCTTGGCAACGGTGCGCGGCTGACCGTCGACAGCTTCGTCAACGAGAAGGCGCTCGCCCGGGTTCTGCGCGCGTTGAAGGCCGTGCCATGCTGAGCCTGCCGCCGGGCACCAAGGTCTATCTCGCCAGCAAGCCGGTCGATATGCGCAAGGGCTTCGCGGGCCTGAGCGTGCTTGCCAGCGAAGTCTTCCGGCTCGACCCTTACAGTGGGCACGTTTTCCTGTTCCGCAGCAAGCGCGGCAACTACCTCAAGGCGCTAATCTGGGACGGCACCGGTCTGTGCCTTTTCGCCAAGCGGCTCGAGCGCCATCGCTTCGTGTGGCCGCCGCTGGTCGATGGGGGTGTGGTGCTGACACCGGCGCAGTTTTCGCTGCTTCTGGAGGCTATGGATTGGCGGCGGACGGTGGCGCCAAAGCCGCCCAAACGGCCTGTGCATATCTAACGAATCGGGCGCGGTTTTCCTGCCTTCGGCTTGGTCAAGATCGCCCATCATGTTATCCGCTGTTCGTGTCTCCCGCCGACCTTGATTTACCCTCCGATCCGGACGAACTTCGGGCCTTTGCCGAGGCAATGAAGGAGCGCCTTTCCGCTTCGGAACAGGCGCTTGCTGACGAGCGCAAAGCACACGATGCAACGCGCGACGAACTCGGTGCCGCGCGCAACGCGATCAAGCTGACGACGCTTCAGATCGAGAAGCTCAAAGCCCAGCTTGCCAAGCTAAGGCGGATGAAGTTCGGCCAGTCGTCCGAGCGCATGACGCAGCTTGCCGACCAGCTTGAGCTGACGCTCGAGGATCTTGAAGCCCGGCAGGCCCATGCCGAGTGCGTCGTGCGCGGGCAGGTCGATCAGGGTGAGGCTGAAGAGTGCAGGCCCAGGCGCAAACCCAAGCGCGCGCCGCTGCCCGATCATCTGCCGCGCGATGTGATCATGCACCCGGCACCGGGCGAGGATCGCTGCGCAGCATGCGCTGGCACGGTCAGCGTTCTGGGTGAAGACGTCACCGAAGTGCTCGAATATGTGCCCGCAAGCTTCCGGGTGGTGCGCCACGTCCGGCCCAAGGTCGCCTGCAAGTGCTGCGATACCATCGCCCAAGCACCAGCACCCGCTCTGCCGATCCCGCGCGGCCGCGCCGGTCCCGGCCTCTTGGCGCACATCATCGTCGCCAAGTTTGCCGATCACCTGCCGCTGTATCGCCAGTCGCAGATCTATGCGCGCGAGGGCGTGGAACTTCCCCGCTCGACGATGGCCGACTGGCTCGGTCAGGTCAGCTGGCTGCTCGATCCACTGGTCGAGCGGCTTTGCTCACACGTCATGGCCAGCCAGAAGCTCCACGCCGACGACACGCCGGTGCCAGTGCTGGCTCCCGGAACGGGCAAGACCTCGACCGGGCGATTATGGGTCTATCTGCGTGATAACCGCCGATGGAGCCCGACAGACAGGCCCGCAGCCCTGTTCCGCTATAGCCCCGATCGTAAGGGCGAGCGACCGCGCGAGCATCTTGCGGCGTTCTCGGGCCTTCTGCAGGCTGACGCCTATGCAGGGTTCAACGCGCTCTATGACCCCGGCCGAAAGTCCGGCGCCATTACGCCCGCCGCATGCTGGGCGCATGCAAGGCGCAAGCTGCACGATGTGCTTGTTGCTGACCGCGGCTCCGCCGCGCGCAAGGGACTCAGCCTGATCGCGCAGCTCTACGAGCTCGAACGCTTGATCGAGGGCGAGCCTCCCATGGAGCGCCTGCGCCAGCGAGCGGCGTCACGGCTCATTGCCCTGGATTTCTTCGCGTGGGCGGACAGCGTCCTCGACCAGGCATCGGCGCGCTCGCCGCTTGCCGAGGCGCTGCGCTATGCCGTCAAGCTGAAGCCTTCGCTGCTCGCCTACACCCAGGACGGGCGGCTCGAGATCGACAACAACCTTGCCGAGAACGCGCTGCGCGGCATCGCGGTCGGGCGCAAGAACTGGCTGTTCGCCGGCGCGGACTGCGGCGGCGAGCGGGCAGCGGCGATGTATTCGCTGCTCGAGACCGCCAAGCTCAACGGCGTGAACCCGCAGGTCTGGCTGACCGACGTCCTCGACCGCATCGGCAAAGGCCATCCCATCAACCGCCTCGACGAGCTCCTGCCATGGGCGTGGAAGGCGGCTCGTTCCAGTGACCCCGACGTTGCGTGAGGACCCATTGCGCCGATGGGAGCTATCTGCGATTTTCCGCCAGAAGCCGACATTCAGCGAGCGACCCCACACCTGCCACCCATCGATGTCGGTCACAACTGTCATGTTGCGCTGACACAATCGCACATCAGGAATCACCGAACACACTCTTCTAACGGGACGCTTCAAGATTGCTGGTTGCTGCAGGCTGTGTCACACCTTACCAGCGCATTGAGTTGACGGATTGCCAAGCCTCGTCGGGGGAGCGCGAGCACATGGATCGGTTCTGGTCAGCTCGTTGCTATAGTTCCCACTGGAGAGATTCCTTGTCTGAATGGCGCTGGAGACGAAAATGAACACTGCGACTGGGATGCTATGCCTGTGCTTGTTCACTGTTTCGATGGCCGGTCTTTCAGATAAGGCCACCGCACAAGAAACTAGATTACCGCTCAGCTATGCCGATGCGCAGGCGCGGCTCCTTGATCGGTCCGATGCGATTGATGCAGCCGATGCCGCCGTGCGAGCAGCCGAAGCGCGCATGGAGGCCACGCGCACACTCGGTCGGCCAGAAGTCGAAGTCGAAGCGCAGGTGCTTGATTTCCAGAAGACCCTGTATCTGCCGCTGGGCTCGCTTGAGCCGGTCGCCAATGCGTTCGGCATCACTGATCCGCTGCGCTTTCGCATTCGCCGCTTCGTGTCCCGCCCGATTGTTACTGCCACTGTGCCGATCTATGCCGGCGGCAAGATGGGGGCAGCGCGCGCTGGGGCGACCAGTCGCGTGGCGATCGAGGTCGCCAATCTCGACGAAGCATCGCAGCAGGCGCTGGCGCAGCTGGCACGCGCCTATTTCGGGCGGCAACTGGCTGCGCAGGCGCTTGCGATCCGGCAGGATGTGGCAGAGGGCATCCGTGCCCATGTGGCGGATGCCCGCGCATTGGAACGCGAGCAACAGATCGCGCCTGCCCAGCGACTGCAGGCCGAAGCCCAGCTGGAACAGGCGCTGCGCGAGGCCGAAAAAGCTGGCGCGGATCTGGCTGCGGCAGATATTGCGCTTGAGGGATTGTTGCGCGCTCCCACGCAGGTTGAGCCCACCACGCTGCTTGCTGTGTATGAAAGCCCGCTGCCACCGCGCGAAACGTTCATCGCGGCAGCGATGGACAATCATCCCGGTCTCAACCGTCTCGAAGCCAATGTCAGGTTGGCGGGCGCGGGGGTCGCCGCCGAACAGGCGGAACTGCGACCGACGGTCTATGGCCTCGCGCAGTATAACCTTGATCGCCAGGACACACTGGTGACCGATCCCGATTTCATCTTCGGCGTTGGGGTAAAATTCAAGCTCGCTTCGGGGCTAGGCCGCCGTTCGAACATTGCGGCGGCACGTTCAACCGAAGCGCAGGCCGAAGCGGCCGTGCGTGAGGCGCAGGTGCAGATCGAAACCGGGGTGAAGATCAACTATGCGCAGGTGCTTTCGGCGCAGGCGCGCCACGCGTTGTATGGGCGAACGATCGCCGCCGCCGATGAATCCCTGCGCGTTGCCCGCCTGTCATTCCGCGAATTGCAGGGCACCAGCCGCGATGTGACGGATGCCCAGTTGGCAGCCGGGCGCGTGCGGGTCGAGCAGGCACAGGCCGCTTACGAATATCTCGATGCACTGGTGTCGCTGCTGGAAGTTAGTGGTCAGGTTGATCGCCTGCCGGAATTCCTGCCGCACCCTGGCCAAACCACGGGCGCCCCATGACAGAACCAAAGGCACAATTGACCGAAACCGCACCGGCCTCGCGCAAAATGCGGGCAGCAGTGCTGGTGATGTTGGCGGTCGCGGTTGTCGGGATCGGCATCTGGCTTGCCTGGAGGCCACAGGCAGCGCAGGTTCAGGGCATTGTCGATGCGCGGGAATACCGAGTTGCCAGCAAGGTCACCGGGCGGTTGGCCGAAGTTCTGGTTGCCGAGGGGGAGAAGGTCACGGCAGGGCAACTGCTCGCCCGGATCGACAGCCCTGAAGTCTTGGCCAAACAAGCGCAGGCTGATGCCGCGGTCCAAGCGGCGCAATCGCAGGCCGACAAGGCCGAAGCCGGTGCGCGGCCGACCGATATTGCCGCAGCACAGGCACAGTGGCGCCGGGCGGCAGCAGCGTCCGATCTGGCCCGCGTGACGTTCGAACGCATCAACCGGCTCGCCAATGAAGGCGTGGTGGCGGGACAGAAGCGCGATGAGGCGCGCACCAACATGGTCGCAGCGCGTGAAGCCGAACGCGCGGCCCGGTCGCAATATGATGCTGCCTTGTCGGGCGTGCGGGTGGAAGATCGCCGCGCCGCTGCAGCGCAGGCAGCGCAGGCGCGCGGCGCAGCCGCCGAAGTGGCCGCAGCGCGCTCCGAAACACAGATCATCGCGCCCGCCAGTGGCGAAGTCGGGCGACGTCTTGCCCAGCCCGGCGAAATCGTCAGCGCTGGTTATCCGGTGCTGCTGTTGACCGAGACGCAGGCACCGTGGGTAACGGTGACCTTGCGCGAAGACGAGTTGCAAGGCGTGCGGGTGGGGAGCCAGTTTGCCGGCAGTGTTCCTGCACTCGGTCAGCAGGGCATCGCGTTCAAGGTGAGCTTTATTGCGCCCGCTGGCGATTACGCGACGTGGCGCGCGACGCGGCAATCCGAAGGGTTTGACGTGAAGGGTTTTGAGGTGCGACTGGTTCCGATAAGGCCCGTTGCAGGCCTGCGTCCGGGGATGTCGGTATTGTTCGACTGGCCACAATGACGCAGCGCGCCGGATTTAAGGCGAGCTTCGTGCGCGAATGCCGCTTTATGGCGCGCAGCCCGTGGGATCTCGCTCTTCTGACATGGATACCGCTGTTGCTGTGCGGCGTTATTGCATGGCAATTGTCCGGCGGCGTGGTGCGCGACTTGCCAGTGCTGCTGATCGTCCAGGACGATAGCGCGATCAGCCGCGATCTGGCGATCCGGATCGAGGCCGCTCCCGGCCTGACATTGGCCGGTCAGGTGTCCGATCTTGCCACCGCCGAACGGTTGGTGCGGTCGCACAAGGCGCACGCCGCCCTGTTGGTGCCGCGCGGAACCGCGGAGCGCGCGCTGATGGGACAAGCCCCGGTCATCCTTTATTTCAACGCCAGCTATCCGGCCGCTGCCGCCACGATCCAGCGCGAGGTCGCAGCGGTGGTCGATGCCGCCAATATGCGCCTCGCCGCAGAACAGACCGCCGCGATTGCGCCGCAGGGCAGTGTCCGTCCTGCGCCGGTGCGCGCGGTCACGGTGATGGCCTGGAACGCACCTGCAAGTCAGGAATTCCAGCTGGTCAGTCTGCTGCACCCAGCGCTGTTGCACCTTATTTTCATGCTCGCGGTCGTGTCTGCCTTCGGCCGCGAACTGCGCGACCGATCCATCGGCGATTGGGCACCTGATCTGGCCGCGCTGGCGGGCAAAGCTGCCCCCTATCTTGCGGTTTTCATGGGCTGGGCTTTGCTTGCGATCCTGTGGCTGGCGGGCGTGCGAGGGTGGCATTTCGCCGGTTCGCCGATCGTGCTGCTGGCGGGCTATGCCGCGATGTATCTGGCCTATCTTGGCGTGTCGCTGCTGTTTGTCGGCGCGACAAGGACGCTCAGCCAGTCGCTTTCGATGACCGGGCTGTTTGCCGGTGCATCCTTTGCGTTTGCTGGGGCGATTTTCCCGCTGGAACAGGCCAGCGCCTTTGCCAGGGTCTGGGGCAACGCGTTGCCCTACACCCATTTTGCACGGCTGCTGGCGCGCACATGGATTGCCCAAGGGCACGGCATGGCGCTGGTCGGGCCGCTGCTGGCAATGCTGGGGATCGCATTGGTGACAGCGGGGCCGGGAGCGGTGCTTTATCTGCGCGCCGCGCGCGACCCCGGCAGTTGGGGGCGGCGCTGATGTGGGCGGCGTTCCGGGGGCTGTTCGCCGCCATCGCAGCCGACCGTGCGGCGGCCTTGCTCTTGTTCATCTCGCCCGTGATTTATGCCGGGTTCTATCCCAGCGCCTACACCGATGAGGTCGTGACCAGAGCGCCCGTCGTTTTGGTCGATCTGGATCGCACAGCTGCCAGCCGCAATCTGATTGTCCGGGTCGATGCCGTGCAGCAGGCCGAGATCGTTGCCAGCCTGCCATCTGCCGGCGAGGCAGAGCTTTGGATGGCTGATGGCCGGGCGGTCGCGGCCCTCATCGTTCCTGCAGGTTTCGGCGAGGAAATCGCCCGCGGCAATCCCGGTACGGTCCTGCTGACCGGACACGGAGCCTATCTCCTACGCGCATCGAGCGCGCTGGGGGGTATCGGCGCAGCGCTGGGTCAGACTGGGCGTGACGCGGCGCGAGAACAGGCCCGTGCTGCCGGCCCACCGGCACCGCCGGCCCTGTCCTTGGTGGCACGGCCGCTGTTCAACACGCGAGAGGGTTATGGCGCGGCGGTGTTCCCGGGCGTTGCCTTCGTCATCATCCACCAGAGCCTGTTGTTGGGCCTGACGCTGCTGGCCGGCACTGCGCGCGAACGCATGGGTGCAGACGTGCACGTAACCGGTTCGCAACTGGCAGGCATTGCGCTTGCGGCAGGCGTCATCGGACTGCTTGATGTTGGCTGGTTTGTCGGCTTGGTGTTCTGGTGGCACGATTATCCGCGGGCGGCAGCGCCTTTGGCGGATGTTGCCATTGCGGCGATTTTGTTCGTGGCGGCCACAGTGGCGGCCGCGCTCGCCTTGGCCAGCATGTTCCGCACGCGCGAACGCCCGCTGCAATTGGTGCTGCCAATCTCATTGCCGCTGTTTTTCCTGGGCGGTCTGTCGTGGCCATCAGAAGCGACCCCTCCGGTGCTGGCAGCGCTGGCGCGCCTGTTTCCGACATCACCAGGACTGGAGCTGATGGTGGGCCTGAACCAGATGGGCGGCTCTCTGACAGATTACTGGCCCGCCGCGCTCAATCTTGCTGTGCTTGCGCTGGTGTTCGGGATTATCGCCACGCGTCGCTGGGTGCCGCGACTTGATCGATGAACTTGCCGTTCCCCATCCGCGTAGTCCCAGTGCGAATCTCTACCCTTCCCGCATTAGGAAAGGCAGCGACATTTGCAGGGTCGAAGGCGAAGCTATTCGAAGCGGGCTAAGAACCGTTGGCCGGCAGAAATCCACCCCAATTTTGGACGTTTCAGCCTTCCGCGGATTTCCTGATTAGCGGACTGGCAGCTTTGCCTCACCATCCACTGAAAGCGGATACTCTGCTAACGACCCCGAAGCGGTCATTTGCAGCCACTGTAACCGCCCCTCAAATCAGTCGTTGAAGTTGACCTTGTGTCAACTGCTACAAATAGAAAATGAGCGATTCGCTTCCCATAGACGAAGTTGTCCGCCGCACCGGCCTCACTTCGCGCGCGTTGCGCTTTTATGAGGGCCGTGGGCTCATCACGCCGCTACGCACTGGTTCGGGGCGGCGCTGGTTCGGACCTGAAGAGCTCGAACGAATTCAGAGGATCGTCGCACTTAAAAAAGCCGGGCTCAGCCTCGCCGACATAAAGCGATTGTTTGATCACAAACCGATCAACCTTCTCGCCTTGCTTAGCGCGCAGCGTAGGCGCCTGGCCGAACAGGCCGAGGAGATCGCTGACGCCATAGGCCTCATCGATACCGCATTGTCCCGCATCGACCGAGGCGAGCCGCTCGATGCCGCGACGTTTTGCTCGCTCATTCGTGACGGAGAAAAACTCATGACCGACCAGACCCAAGCCTGGCTGGATGTGGTGGACCAGTATTACACCCCCGAGGAACAGGCTGAATGGCAAGAACACATGGCCGATGCGCCCGAGTTTAGCCAAGAGGCCTATCAGGCGCAGTGGCACGCGCTCAGCGCCCGGATCGAAGCGGCGCTGCCGCTCGAACCGGACAGCGATGCAGCTCTCGCCTTCGTGCGAGAATGGTTCGCGTTGCTCGAACCTTTCAGCCGCAACGCCACGCCCGCGATGTGGAAGGGGACGACCCGGATGTATGACGACATGGCGCGCTGGGAAGGCAAGGTCGATCCCGGTTTCAGCAAGCCGGTGTGGGACTTCATTATGACCGCGACACCCGCGGCGCTGAATCGGGGCGAGGATATCGGCCCAATGCCGGCATGGTTCGCGCGGCCCGCTGGACAGGAGAAGCGGTGATGACGATCAATGCGTGGGTGCTGTTGCTTGGCGCGATCGCGCTTGAGGTGGCCTCGACCAGCCTGCTCAACGCCTCTCAGGGGATGACCCGATGGGGCTATGGTATCGCAGCCATGGCAGGCTACGGCGTATGCTTCTGGCTGCTCGCTTTCGCGATGACGCGCATTCCGATGGGGGTCGCCTATGCCGTCTGGTCGGGGGTGGGGATTGTTGCCATAGCGGCGATTGGCTGGATCGTGTTCCGTCAGAACCTATCCTGGGCGCAGGCGGGCTTTATGGCGCTAATCCTTATCGGCGCCATTGGGCTTAATCTGACGACCATTCGCACGGCGCCCTGACGAATGGTGTTGAAATGAGGAACGAGCGTTATTCTGTTCAACAACGGGGGCAGGCCGAAAAACCTGCCAGTCCGCTTCCCACCCTACAATCGGTCATTCCGGTGCCGCCACCCGCATCCCGAAACTGGCCATTGCCGACAACGGCTTCGACCGGACGCTTACGCTGGTCGATCCGCCGAACAAGTTTCTGGCGGCGCTGTACGTCGGCGGATGCCTTGTCGGGACGGGCGGTGGCAGCAAACTTGAGTTCCATCGGCATATCTCCATTGTTGATATGCTGGGCGTCCCGTCAGTCGGTTTTAAGGTCCACAGGCTATTCCAGCCAACTGAGTGATGATGCCGCCCCACTGGCTTGCTTTTTGACCCGCTTGGTCAGTTCCGCTGCCGATCCGACGTTGGTCGTGTGACCATAATATTGTTCGATCATGGCAACCGAGGTCCCCATGTTTTTGGCAAGGGTGTACACCGCAACACCATGCTGGAGGCAGAACGTCGCATAGGTGTGCCGAAGGGAATACAACGACCTGAGGTTGCCGTAGCTGTCCCGCTCGACACCGGCACTTTTCATCAAGGCAGCGAATGACTTTTTGAACGTACCAATCTCCGAACCATCCTTGTGGCAGAAGACCAAGCTGCTCGGATCGATCTTTGGCTTGGGCTTCCCTTCCACGGTCAGCTCTTCAACCCTGAGGTCGTGAATCCGCTTGAAATAGGTTTTGATGTCGGCGGAGCGGGCAACAACCTCCCGCTTTCCAGTTTTTCCTGAAACCAGAAGCGTAATGTGGGCAGGCCCCCCGTTGCCGCCGCCAATCTCGGTTACGTCCCGCCACTTCAATGTACGGGCTTCCCCGACACGGATTCCCGTATTGGCAAGGATCAGGACGTAATCCCTCAGCATCATGCGGTCCCGCCTGACCGCCCCGTTCTCGACCTTCACGATTTCCCGAAGCTGGCGGGTTAGCTTGGCCCAATCCTTTGCATCGAAGTGCGGGCGGCTGGATGCCACAGCGTTGATCTTGGGGAAGCGGGGCATCTCTGTGATGTACCCCTCATCAATGCACCATTGCAGGAAGTGCTTGAGGTCTGTGTACGTCCGTTTGATTGTATTGGGGGAAAGAGTGCCCTTCTTGGTCTGGGCAATCTGCTCATCGACCAACTGAGAAAGCAGTGAGGTCGAGAGGTCATCAAAGCTCTTCCGTTGGAGGAATGGCTTTATCCGCTTCATCAGCAAGATCTTGTAATGAATAGAGAGCTTGTGTGGCTGCGACTCCATCCGCTCGATGTAGCTCTGGATCGCTCTGCCCATCTGCTTGGCTGGAGGAGCCTCACCAGTCAGCGATTTGACCAGAAGCTGGTTGTAGAGGTCATCAGCGAATTTGAATGCCTGATGCTCGTCACCTGTGCCGGTGCTGCGGTTCACATAGCCTGAGCCATTTGGAACCTTTACACGGCAGAGCCACGTTGGCTTTTTGAAGTCTGCCCGCTGGTAGAGGTAGATCAACCCGTCACGGAATGTCTTGGACACCGTGACCGCTCCCTTGGGAGTTTTTGCGGTCATTGCGGCCTTAGCCGAATCTATGAGATCAGTTTTTCCCAAAATCCGACTACCCATCGACGAATCCGAACATGATCCGAAGATGGTTTATTTCAGGATTTTTGAAAACAGGGTTCTGCTAAACCCTTGTTTTTATGGAGCGGGCGAAGGGATTCGAACCCTCGACCCCAACCTTGGCAAGGTTGTGCTCTACCCCTGAGCTACGCCCGCTCACTGGCGCTGACAGAACGGCACTTGGCGCGCGGTTCCTGCCGAAGAGGCGGCGCGATTAGCAGCGCCTGAACGCGGCTGCAAGCGCAAATTTGGGGCTGATGGGACTTGATTGCCGCGCCCCTTGCCGCCAGCACGATTGCGCGCTTCACATCCGCGCAAGATGCCCCACATTGGGGGAGCCGGCAGAGCCGCGCAGCACAGACAGGAGCATACCTTGGCCAGCATGGGATTGAGCATCGACGAACAGAAGGCGGTCGATCGTTTCCGCAAGGCGGTGGTCGAACCGTCGCAGACACAGCTCGTCATCCTTGACTTCTGGGCCGAATGGTGCGGGCCGTGCAAGGCGCTCGCCCCGGTCCTGGAAAAGGTCGCGGCCGATTATGCCGAAAAAGGCGTGGTGCTGGCCAAGATCAATGTCGATGAAGAACAGTTCATCGCCGCCCAGTTCCAGGTGCGCTCGATCCCCACTGTCTATGCCATGTTCCAGGGCCAGCCGGTGGCCGATCTCACCAATGCCCGCAGCGAATCGCAGCTCAAGGCGATCCTCGATCAGCTGCTGGCGCAATTGCCGGTGCAGGGCGGCGCGGCCGCAGCGCCGGGCGCGGCCCACGGCCCCTCGGCCGAGGAAATCGCGCAATTCGTCAAGATGGGCGAGCAAGCGCTCGCCACCGGCGATCCGCAGCGCGCGGCGAGCATCTTTGCCCAGATCACCGAATTTGCCGAAAGCAATGCCGCGGCCCATGCCGGCCTTGTGCGCGCGCTGGTGCAGCTGGGCGAGATCGATCAGGCGCAGCAGGCGATGGCGGTGATCGATGCCGATCCGCGTCTTGCCGCCGATCCGGCGATGGCCCCGGCCCGCGCCGCGCTGGAGCTTGCCGGCAGGCGTGTCGATGACGGGGAGCTTGCCAGCCTGCGCGCCGCCGCTGAAGCCGACCCGGCCGATATGAACGCGCAGTTCGCCTATGCCGAGGCCGCCTTTGCCGCGGGCGAGCGCGATGCCGCCGCCGATACCCTGCTCGCGATGATCGCCGCCGACCGCGAATGGAACGGCGGCGCGGCGCGGGCCAAGCTGCTCAAGATTTTCGAGGCCACCGGGCTGGAAGACGAGTGGGTGGTCGGCGTCCGCCGCCGGCTTTCGCGCGTATTGTTTGGATGACGAAACGCCTTTCCATCTTCCCCTTGACCGGTGCGGTGCTGTTTCCGGGGATGCAGCTGCCGCTCCATATCTTCGAGCCGCGCTATCGGGCGCTGGTGGGCGATGCGCTGATTCGCGACCGCCAGATCGCCATGATCCAGCCGCAGCGCCCGCACGAAGGTGCCCCGCTCTACCGCGTCGGCTGCGTCGGCAAGATCGGCGAGGTGCAGGCGTTGGATGACGGGCGCTACAACCTCATCCTCGAAGGCACCACGCGCTTTCGCATGGTGCGCGAACTTGAGGTTTCGACCGCCTTTCGCCAGATCGAGGCGGAAATCTACGAGGAGGACGAGGACGAGACCCTCACCCACGCCCAGCGCGGCGGGTTTGAGCGCGAAGCGCGCGCCTTTGCCGAGAGCCAGGGCTATTCGGTCGACTGGAATTCGGTCAGGCGGCTGGATGATCGCTCGTTGATCAACGGCGTGTCACAGATCGCGCCCTTCGATCCGGCATCGAAGCAGGCGCTGCTTGAAGCCGAGACGCTCGCCCAGCGCTGCGAGCTGCTGGTGCAGCTGATGCAGTTCTACAGCCGCCACGACGGCGGCGAGGACATCGTGACGCTGCAATAGCGGGCAGCGGCGCAGGCTCGGCTTCAGGGTGTCATCCCGGAATGCCCCACCCACGGGGGTCGCGCTGGCTGTGCCATGCCGCGCCAGCCCGACGCAGGCCGGGCACCCCGCGCACCACCCGCATGACCCTGTCACGCAACTTTCATGCAAGCCCGTGTGCGAAAGATTCACGAATGGATTCACATGATTCAATCACCAAATTTTTCTTCACAGATTCAATTTGGGGCTTGCGCGGCGCGCGACTCAAGCTTGCTCCACGCGTCGCGGGTTTGTCGCACCCGGCAGGCGGGCCGGTGATGGTGCGGCAAGGGTTAATCGCACATTGACGGTCAATCGCGCCTGATTCAGTATCTAGTGGTTCGGTTCGAAGCGGACCCCCAACCATTGGTGACTCCCCGATCCCGCCCGCAAGGGTGACCAGGGGCGGAGTCGCTGCGGAACAGGGGCCTTGCGCGGCGGATCGGGAGACGAAAGCAGTCCGGCCTGTTGGCCCCTTTGGGGACATCCTGTTGGCGGGCCTGTGGATCGTCCTGTATAGAACAGAATCGGAACATGGGCCTTGTGCCGGGTTGTGATTCGGGGGACACAAGTGGGGCAGGCGATGGAATTCAAGGCGAGTGACGGCGTGGCGGGCGAAGTGCTGAACGATGGCGATGTGGGCGCGGGCGCGCCGGTGAAAGGTGAGGGGGCCGTGACCATGACAAGGACGGATGCAGGCTCGGATGCCCTGATCGCCGCCAAGGCGGGCGAAGCGCTTGGTGCTGCCATGGCCGAAGTCGCCAAGCAGGCCGCCGCGCCCGACAGCAAGAAGATCAATGATCGCCGCTTCACCATCGTCACCGATGCGGCGCGCGATGCCAACCTCACCGATTTCGGCAAGGACACCCTGACCGACCGCTATCTGCTGCCCGGCGAGAGCTATCAGGATCTGTTCGCCCGCGTTGCCGATGCCTATGCCGATGACCAAGCGCACGCCCAGCGCCTCTATGACTACATTTCCAACCTGTGGTTCATGCCGGCCACTCCGGTGCTGTCGAACGGCGGCACCAACCGCGGCCTGCCGATCTCGTGCTACCTGAACTCGGTGTCGGACAGTCTCGAAGGCATCGTCGGCACCTGGAACGAGAACGTCTGGCTCGCCTCGAAGGGCGGCGGGATCGGCACCTACTGGGGCAATGTCCGCGGCATCGGCGAGCCGGTCGGCCTCAACGGCAAGACCAGCGGCATCATTCCCTTCGTGCGGGTGATGGACTCGCTGACGCTGGCGATTTCGCAGGGCAGCCTGCGGCGCGGTTCGGCGGCGTGCTATCTCGACATCAGTCATCCGGAAATCGAGGAGTTCCTCGAAATCCGCAAGCCCTCGGGCGACTTCAACCGCAAGGCGCTGAACCTGCACCACGGCGTGCTCGTCACCGATGAATTCATGCATGCCGTGCGCGATGGGGCCGAATTCGAGCTGAAGTCACCGCGCGATGGTTCGGTGCGCGGGCGTGTCGATGCCCGCTCGCTGTTCCAGAAGCTGGTCGAGACGAGGCTTGCAACCGGCGAGCCCTATATTGTCTTTTCCGACACCGTGAACCGCATGATGCCCAAGCATCATCGCGATCTCGGCCTCAAGGTTTCGACTTCGAACCTGTGCTCGGAAATCACCCTGCCGACGGGCATCGACCATCTGGGCAATGATCGCACCGCGGTGTGCTGCCTGTCCTCGCTCAATCTGGAAAAGTGGGATGAATGGCACGGCGACAAACAGTTCATCGAGGACGTGATGCGTTTCCTCGACAACGTGCTGCAGGACTATATCGACCGCGCCCCTCCCGAAATGGCCCGCGCCAAATATTCGGCCATGCGCGAGCGTTCGGTGGGCCTTGGGGTGATGGGCTTCCATTCCTACCTGCAATCGAAGGGCGTGGCGATCGAAAGCGCCATGGCCAAGGCGATCAACCTCAAGATGTTCAAGCACATCCACGCCAAGGCTTCGGAAGCCTCGATGCTGCTGGCGCAGGAGCGCGGGCCGTGCCCCGATGCGGCCGACATGGGCGCGATGGAGCGCTTTTCCTGCAAGATGGCGATCGCGCCGACCGCCTCGATCAGCATCATCTGCGGCGGCACCTCGGCCTGCATCGAGCCGATCCCGGCCAATATCTACACCCACAAGACCCTGTCGGGCAGCTTCATCGTCAAGAACCCCTATCTGGAAAAGCTGCTCGAGAAGAAGGCGAAGAATTCCAACAACGTCTGGAACTCGATCCTCGAGCGCGGCGGCAGCGTGCAGCACCTCGACTTCCTCACCGCGGAAGAAAAGGCCACCTTCAAGACCAGCTTCGAGATCGACCAGCGCTGGCTGCTCGAATTCGCGGCCGACCGCACGCCCTATATCGACCAGGCCCAGTCGCTGAACCTGTTCATCCCCGCCGATGTCGACAAGTGGGATCTGATGATGCTGCATTATCAGGCGTGGGAAAAGGGCATCAAGTCGCTCTACTACCTGCGCTCCAAGTCGGTGCAGCGCGCCGGCTTCGTCGGCGGGGTGGAGGCGGACAACACACCGGAAGCGCCCCGGATCGAACTGTCCGCCTCGGGCAAGCAGACCGATTACGAGGAATGCCTGAGCTGCCAGTAGGCAGCCTTGCGGGGGAGCGCGCCGGCCTCGCCGCCGGTGCCCCGTGAAGCGGCGATCACAAGGGGGAGGGGTTGAACATGAATTTGCCGTTCGCGATGGGGATCTTCGGCCTCGTCGTCTGCGCGTTTTTCGCCTTCACCGCGATCCGCGAACTGCGCCGCAACCGCCCCGGCCACGCGCGCAACGCGGCGATGATCCATATCGCGATGGTCGCGATGTTCGCGCCTTTCTGCCTCTATGTCCTCGTCGCCTACGCGCCCTGACCTGAATCCGGGCGCTCCGCGCCTGCGTATCTGCTATACAAGAACACCCAAGGAGTAACCCGCCCATGTCGCTGCTCGAAGCCCGCTCGACCTACAAGCCGTTCCAGTATCCCTGGGCCTATGACTTCTGGAAGCGCCAGCAGCAGATCCACTGGATGCCTGAGGAAGTGCCGCTGGGCGAGGATTGCCGCGACTGGGCGCAGAAGATCACCGATCACGAGCGCAACCTGCTCACCCAAATCTTCCGCTTCTTCACCCAGGCCGATGTCGAGGTGCAGAACTGCTATCACGACAATTACGGGCGGGTGTTCAAGCCCACCGAAGTCAAGATGATGCTTGCCGCCTTCTCCAACATGGAGACGGTGCACATCGCCGCCTATTCGCACCTGCTCGACACCATCGGCATGCCCGAAACCGAATACTCCGCCTTCCTCGAATACGAGGAAATGAAGGACAAGCACGACTTCCTCGGCCAGTTCGGGGTCGACACCGATGAAGACATCGCCCGCACGCTCGCAGCTTTCGGCGGCTTCACCGAGGGGCTGCAGCTGTTCGCTTCCTTCGCGATGCTGATGAACTTCCCGCGCTTCAACAAGATGAAGGGCATGGGCCAGATCGTCAGCTGGTCGGTGCGCGATGAAAGCCTGCACTGCGAAGGCATCATCAAGCTGTTCCACACCTTCTGCGAGGAACGCCAGTGCCTCACCAAGGCGGTGAAGGAAGACCTGATCGATATCTGCCAGAAGACCGTGCGGCTGGAGGATGCCTTCATCGACCTCGCCTTCGAAATGGGCCCGGTCGACGGGATGAGCGCGAAAGAGATCAAGAAGTATATCCGCTACATCGCCGACTGGCGGTTGAAGCAGCTTGGCCTCCAGCCGATCTACCTGATCGAGGACCACCCGCTGCCCTGGCTCCAGCCGCTGCTCAATGGGGTCGAACACGCCAACTTCTTCGAAACCCGCGCGACCGAATATTCGAAGGGCGCGACGCGCGGCGACTGGAACACCGTGTGGGCAAGCTTCGACAAGCGCCAGAAGGCCAAGGCCGCCAACGAAGGCGCGGCGGAAGCCGAAGCGCCGGGGCTGTTTGGGGCTGAGGCTGCGGAGTAGTCAATCAAGCCGGCAAGACGGGAGGTGCAACTTGTTGACTTTGAGCGAAGCGGTCACCGAGGCTGTCCGACGTTTGGCCACCGCAAGACATGATCGCATTTTCACTCGCCAAGAGCTTGTTGAGAGCGAAGGCCTCTGGATGTGCGCCGAGACAGGCACCATTGGACAAACGCCAATGCAGACCGTGAGCCGCGAACTTCAGCAACTTCGAGAAAAGGGTGTGATTGAGTTTCTGGACAACCGGGGAACCTATCGATTGAAAATTTGAAACCGCGCATCGAGCGCGAAAACGGGTGCCATGTAACGGACATACCATCCCCTAACACCACGCCTTCCTCGGCCCGCCCCATTGCTCGGCCAGCCCCTCGGCCACCAGCACCGCGCCGATGCTCTTGCCGCCGCGTGTCACCAACTTGAGGCTGCGGCCATATTTGTCCTCGGAGGGGCCGAACGTGTTGGACTCCAGCGTGAACGGCCCTTCGTTGAGCAGCGCCTGCAAGCGCAGCGTCGCCTTGCGGCCCATCGCCGCCTCGTTGGCGCAGCCGGGGCTGGTGACTTCGGGCGTGTCGAGATCGGCGATGCGGATTTTCTCGCCGCGATACCAGATCGTGTCGCCATCAACCACGCAGGTCACCCGTATCGGGCCCGAGCACAGCGAAAAGCGCGCCCGCTCGCTGTCACCCCCGCCCGCCACCGTCACCGCGCCGGTCGCCTCCTGCCCACCGCCACCGAAGGGAAGCAGCAGCACCGCCGTGAATGCGGCCAGCGGCAGCGCCACAAGCAGCACCAGAAACAGCCGGTCGCGCCACCCCTTGCGCGCGGCCTTGGCCACGGCGGCATAGGCCTCGGGCCGGGTCCAGCGCGACATTCGCGGTCGCTTGCGAAACGGAACGACCTTGACCATCGTGCGAAAATACACGAAGCTTCGTCAAAATCCCACTAACACGTCGCCTCGGACCAGCCGCCCCTTGCGACTTTTCCGCTGCCCTGTGGCCTCACCACGCCATGTCTGCTCGCGCGCGCCTTGTTCCGTCCCTCGTGATGTGCCGCTCGGCCACCGAGCGGCGCTTGAACACTTCCCGCAAGTGATACATCAGCATCTAGGCGCGCTGGCATGCAGGGCGCCGCGCTTCCCACAACGCCCCGTCCATGTCACACTCCCGCCGGGGAAACGCATACACGGGGGGAGACGCACATATGCCGGGGCCATTGAACTGCCGCGCACGCACGCTGGAGGAGGCGGCGCTCAACATGGGGGCGCTGATGGCAAGCGCACCGCAGGTCCACTTCCGGCCGCTCGACCCGCGCCCCGGCGATGTCTTCATCACCTCCTGGGCCAAGAGCGGCACCACGCTGATGCAGCAGATGTTCCACCAGATCCGGATGGTGGCCGCGACCGGCGCGGGCGACATGGATTTCGACGATATCAGCCGCATGACCCCGTGGGAGGACACCGCCTTCGCGCTCGATTTGGACATGAACATGGCCCAGCGCGCGGCCCCACGCGGCTTCAAGTCGCACCGCGAATACGAGCGCCTGCCTGCCGGCGCGCGCTACATCGTCACCCTGCGCGATCCGAAGGAGACCTTCGTCTCCTATTACCGCTTCCTGGATGGCTGGCACATCGAGCCGGGCGCGATCCCGATGGCGGAGTTCTGGCCGATGTGGCTGGACGGCGGGCCGGGCGGGTGCGACTACTTCACCCACCTCTTGAGCTGGTATGCGCGCCGCAGCGAGCCGGACACGCTGTTGGCGAGCTACCGCTGGGCGGCGAACAACCGCGGCGCGATGATCGCCCGAATGGCCGACTTTCTCGGGCTGGCCTTGACCAGCGAGCAGGCCGCGCTGGTGGAGCGCATGACCGCCAGAGATTTCATGCACGCGCACAAGAACCGCTTCGATGATGCGATGTTGTGCGCGGCGATGGAGGCGCGAATCGGGGTGCCGGCGGCGAGCGATTCGAGCAAGGTGCAGGCGGTCGCCAGCGATGCCGGGGCGGTGCCGCCCGCGATCGCCGCGCAGATCGACGCGCTGTGGGCCGAGCGGGTGCTGCCGCTGACGGGCCACGCGGATTTCGCCAGCCTCGCAGCCGCGATCGACCCGGCCGGCGCGAATTGACCCTGGTCAAATACCGCCGCCGCGCGCGCCCCTAGGCTGGCCCGCCAGACCAAGGGAGAACACCATGTCCGCACACACCCCGCACGCGTTGCACGAAGAATTCCCGCACGATGCCGAGGTGCTGCACCGGCTCAAGCTCACCAATCCGCATTTCGCGAATGCTGGCCGGGCAGTATCACGAGGTAAACCGCGAGATACATCGCATCGCGGTCGGAATCGAGGCGGCGAGCGATGAACGGGTGGAAGCGCTCAAGCGCGAACGGCTGCGCCTGCTCGACGAGATCGCCGCGATGATCGAGCAGGAGCAGGAAGGCACGCCTTCCGTCTGACGCATCCGGGCTTGTGCGGGCGGGGTACGAGGCGATGCCCCACCCGCCACCGGCGGCCGCTGCACCGGCGCTGTCCGGTCAGCTGCGGGGCTTGGCCCGGCGATCCCCACCCGTGCGCCGATCACCCTTGCGCCGGTCCGGACCGTCGAAGGGCTGCTGGCGCTGGCGCCGTTCGCCCTTGCGGCGGCCATTTTCGGGCGTGTCGGTAATCTTGGGATCGTCTGCCATGTCCACCTCTGTGGGCGGAGCCTAACACCAAACCCCTGAAAAACCTAACCGTGTCGAATGGAGCCTGCCAATCCGCCTTGCGCTGCGCGGTGAAGGCGCTAGGGGCGCTGGCGTGCCATCTGCCCGCCGGGCAAGGGAACCAAAGCCTGTGACCAATACCAAACTCTCCGCCCCCGGCGGCCCGCTCCCCGATCTCGCCAAGGCCGAAGTGCTGATCGAGGCGCTGCCCTATTTCCAGCGCTATGCCGGTCGCACCTTTGTGGTGAAATATGGCGGCCATGCGATGGGCGATCCGGATGCAGCGCGCGACTTTGCCGAGGATATCGTGCTGCTCAAGGCGGTCGGCATCAATCCGGTGGTGGTGCATGGCGGGGGGCCGCAGATCGGCCAGATGCTGAAGCGCCTGGGGGTCGAGAGCACCTTCGTCGATGGCCTGCGCGTGACCGACGCGGCCACCGCCAAGGTCGCAGAAATGGTGCTGTCGGGCGCGATCAACAAGGAGTTGGTCGGCTGGCTGGCGGCCGCCGGCGGCAAGGCGATCGGCATTTCGGGCAAGGATGGCGGGTTGGTGACGGCGCGCAAGGTCAGCCGCACCACCCGTGATCCCGACAGCAATATCGAACAGGCGGTTGATCTCGGCTTCGTGGGCGAACCGGCGGCGGTCGATACCACGGTGATCGACACCATGGTGGCCGCCGGCATGATCCCGGTGATTGCCCCGATCGCACCCGGCGAGGACGGGGCGACCTATAATATCAACGCCGATACCATGGCCGGCGCGATCGCGGCGGCGCTGGGCGCGGCGCGATTGTTCCTGCTCACCGATGTGCCGGGGGTGCTGGGCGCGCAAGGCGAATTGCTCACCGATCTCACGCCCGCCGACATCGCTGCCTTGCGCGAGAATGGCGTGATTCGCGGCGGCATGGTGCCCAAGCTGGAAACCTGCGTTGCCGCGGTCGAATCCGGCTGCGAGGCGGCGGTGGTGCTCGATGGGCGGGTGGGCCATGCGATGCTGCTCGAATTCTTCACCGCCCGCGGCGCGGGCACGCTGGTGCGCGCCGAATAAGCCTGGGGAACTGAGGTGTGGCGCAAGGCGTATTAAGAAGCTAATACGCCTTTGAAGGGGCCTCACGCGGCGTCCGGCCCTGCCGACGCCATCGAACGGAAACGGATCGCAATGCAAGGACTGGCTGTACTCGTCGACATCCTCGTGATGATCACCAATGTGCTGGTGATGCTGATTATCGTGCAGTTCGTGATCGGGCTGCTGTTCGCCTTCAACGTGGTGAGCCCTTCCAACGAATTCCTGCGGCAGGTCTATGATGCGATCAACCGCCTGCTCGAACCGGTGCTGCGGCCGATCCGCAACCTCCTGCCTGCCACCGGCGCGATCGACTTCTCGCCGCTGGTGCTGATCCTTGGCCTGCAAATCCTGATCCGCGTGCTGATCGGGCTGGCGGGAGCCTATTGATGCCGCAAGCTGCGCTGATCGACGGCAAGGCCTTTGCCGAAGGGCTGCGCGCGCGCGTGGGCCAACACGCCGCCGCCTTCGCGCATCAGGCCGGACGCCGCCCCGGCCTTGCGGTGGTGCTGGTGGGCGAGGACCCGGCCAGCCAGGTCTATGTCGGCGCGAAAGCCAAGGCCTGCGCGGCGGCCGGCATGGCGAGCTTCGAGCACCGCCTGCCCGCCGACACCTCCGAGGCCGCGCTGCTCTCGCTGATCGAGCGATTGAACCAGGACGCGGCGGTTGACGGCATTCTCGTCCAGCTCCCGCTGCCCGGCCAGCTCGACGAACAGGCGATCATCGCCGCGATCAATCCCGACAAGGACGTGGACGGCTTCCATGTCATCAACGCCGGTCGGCTGGCGGTGGGGCGGAGGGGTTTTGTCCCCTGCACGCCCTTGGGCTGCATGATGCTGCTGAAAGACCAGCTGGGGGATCTGTCGGGGCTGGAAGCGGTGGTGATCGGCCGCTCCAACATCGTCGGCAAGCCGATGGCGCAGCTGCTCACCGATGCCAACGCCACCGTCACCATCGCCCACAGCCGCACGAGGAACCTCGCCGAAGTGGTGCGCCGCGCCGATATCGTGGTTGCCGCGGTGGGTCGTCCGGAAATGGTGCGCGGCGACTGGATCAAGCCCGGCGCAACGGTGATCGATGTCGGCATCAACCGGCTACCGCCCGAACCGGGCAAGGAAAAGGGCCGCCTGGTCGGCGATGTCGCCTTTGCCGAAGCGCTGGAGGTTGCAGGCGCGATCACCCCGGTCCCGGGCGGGGTCGGGCCGATGACCATCGCGGTGCTGCTGAGGAACACGCTGGTTGCCGCCCACGCACACGCCGCAATGCCCGCGCCGGAGGGGCTGTGAGGCGCGCGGCCGGACCCGTGCTGTTGGCGGCGCTGGCGCTTACCGCCTGCGCCAGCCCGCGCCCCAAGGGGCCGCCGGCTCAGGTGATCAACCGCGTGCTGGCCGGCGCGCCGGGGGCCGCGCAGCCGAGCACCATCGTCGCAACCGAGATCGCCTTTGCCCGCGCCGCGCGTGAACAGGGGCAGTGGACCGCGTTCAGGCAGTTCGCCGCCCCCGGCGCGCTGCTGCACGGGGCCAATGGGCCCTTCCCGATCGAACCCTGGCTCGCGACGCAAACCGATCCTCCGCAAGCCGTGCAGTGGGAGCCGCGCGCGGTGGTGATGAGCTGCGACGGAGCGCTGGCGGTCAGCCAGGGCCGCTACCGCGATCCCGAAGGCAAGGTGGGCAATTTCGTCACCGTATGGGAACGCCAGCCCAGCGGCGAATACCGCTATGTCTTCGATGCGCCCGGCGATGACGTGCCGCAGCCGCCCCCCAAACAGCCCGTCGCCGATGGCAACATCGTGGTGACCGCAATGGACGCGGTGCTCGGCATGGTCGCCTCCTGCCCGCGCGGCGGGGCCGCGATCCCGCCGCCGCCCGCAATTCCCGTGGGTGAGGACGGCAAGAGCGAGGCCCGCCTGTCGCGCGACGGCACGCTGCGCTGGCGCTGGGAACACCGCGCCGATGGGACGCGCTATGCGATAGCCGAATATTTCTACGAGGGCCGCTGGCTGACCGCCTTCGAGCAGAGCCTGCTGCCCACGGGGGCCGAATGACGCTGCTGACCGAGCTGTTCCTGTCGGCCTTCGTCACCTTCTTCGTGGTGATCGATCCGCCCGGCTGCGCGCCGATCTATGCCGGGCTGACCAAGGGCGCAAGCGCGGCGCAGGCGCGCAACATGGCGCTGCGCGCAACCATGGTCGCCTCGATCATCCTGCTTGCCTTCGCGCTGTTCGGGCAGGATCTGCTCGGCGCGCTGCATATCGAACTCAATTCCTTCCGCATCGCGGGCGGGCTGATGCTGTTCGCAATCGCCTTCGACATGGTGTTCGAAAAGCGCACCCAGCGCCGCGAGGAACGCGCCGAGAAGATCGCCGCCACGCCCGAGATCGAGGATGTCTCGGTGTTTCCGATGGCGATGCCGATGCTGGCCGGCCCGGGCGCGATCGCAGCGGTGATGCTGCTGATGAACGAGGCCGACGGGCTGTCGGAATCGCTCGAAGTGCTCGCCGCGCTCGCCGCCGTGATGGTGATCACCGCGGCCGCGCTGGTGGCGGCCGGCCCGCTGATCCGGCTGCTGGGCGACAAGGTCGAAGCCGTCATCACCCGCCTGCTGGGCGTGCTGCTGGCCGCGCTCGCCGCACAATATGTGATCGATGGGCTGAAGGGCAGCTTCGGGCTTTAGGCGGTGGGGCGAACGCCGCGCGCGTGGGCAACGATCTCGCCCGCCAGGCGCGGCACCAGCGGCAGCGGAATGTCATGGCCCCAGCCGGGGATCGTCACCAGCCGCGCGCCGGGGATGGCCTTCGCGGTATCCTCGCCTGCCTCCACCTTCACCAGCGGATCATCCTCGCCGTGCAGCACCAGCGTCGGCGTGCGGACATGGGCGAGGCGGGCGCGACGGCAGCCATCGTCGATGATCGCGGCGAGTTGGCGCGGCGGGCCGGCCGGATAGACGCTGCGGCGGACATTGCGCAGCACCTTCTCGCGCTGGATGTCGGGATCGAAGGGAAATCCCGGACTGCCGATGTTCCTGACGATATTGAGCCCGTGTTCGACCAGCGCATCCTCCTCCATGCTGGTGATCGGCGCGATCAGCGCCTGCATCGCGTGCTTTTCCGCCGGGGGCAGCTTGGGGTTGCCGGTGGTCGACATAATCGAAGTCAGGCTCATCAGCCGCTCGGGAAAGTGCACCGCCATGAGCTGCGCGATCATGCCCCCCATCGAGGCGCCGACCACATGCGCACGCGCGATCCCCAGCGCATCGAGCACACCGATTCCGTCATGCGCCATATCGCTGAGGGTGTAGGGGACGCGGGCCGGAAAGCCGATCTTCTTACGCAGGACCTGGATCGGCAAGCTGGGGGCGCGGGCGCCTTCCATCTTGTGGGACAGGCCGATGTCGCGATTGTCGTAGCGGATCACGCGGAAGCCCTCGCCCACCAGCGCTTCGACCAACTCGTCGGGCCACAGCGTCAGCTGCGCGCCAAGCCCCATCACCAGCAGGATCGCCTCGTGCGATGGGTCGCCGTGATCCTCGTAGAAAATCTCGATGCCGGTGGTGGGGGTGGTGATGGTGGGCATGGTTGCGGTGATCCTCTCTCAGCCCCCGCATGGTCACTTCCAGACGGGTCCGGCGATATCGAAGCCGCGTGCGTCCAATTGGTCAAGCACCCCGCCGCGTTCGGCCAACACCCGCAAGGGGACAACCGCCAGCGTGGTGCCCCTGGCGGTGCTGGCCTCGGCGATCCGGTCGACCCAGATGGTCCTCAGTTCGCTGCCCAATGTCTCGTCGGCCCAGGGCCAGCAGCGGCCCAGCGCGGTCTCCAGCGGGTTGGCCATCACGGCCGCGATATCATAGCGCCGCCAGTCGCGCCCACGCTGTTCGACGATATCCGGGCCGGCCTCGACCGCGTCCATCGCGGCATTGAGGCAGGGGATATGCGCCTGCGGTTCGGCCTCGGCGAGGTTGTCGATGATGTCCTCACCGCGCAGGGTGGCGGCGCGGGCGATCGGGACATTGGCCTTTTCGGCGGCCTGCTTGACCACGTCCGAGGCATCATCGGCGGTGTCGCGGTTGAAGCGCAGTTGCTTGCGCAGCATCTGGAACGCGGTGATGAGGAAGGACTGGCGGGCGTAGTCTTCCCCGTGCGCGGTGCCGAGCCGTTCGAGCCGCGCCCATTGGTCAGAGCCGAGGTAGTCGCTCGCCACGGTCTTGTCGGGCAGCCTGGTGAACGTGCTGCCGGAGAACATCAGCCGCAGCACATCCCCCGGCGAAATCCTGGGCCGCGCGCCAAGGATGACGCGGTCGGCTACGGCGGTCGCGTCCTTGAGGCGATCGGGCTGCCACGGGGTGGTCTTGGGAATTGCCCGGATCTCGCCGACGAGGATGATGGTGCCGCTGGGCGTATCAATGGTCCACATCGGCGCGCCCGAGCGCTGGGCGGTGACGAGGATTGAGTTCTCTGGGGCGTTTCCGGACGGGGCGGGGTGTTGGGCGGCCAGCGGCGCGGCGAGCGCGGCAAGGCACAGGAAAGACAAGCGCTTCTTCATCACACGCCCATTCGCGACAACTCGGGAGCGCATAGCGCCCGGCAGATGAACCTCGACCGAACCCGCCCGGCTGCGCGCCCTAGGGCACCAGCACCGTATCCCGCGGCTCGTCCGCCATTTCGGGATAGTCGAGCGTATAGTGCAGCCCGCGGCTTTCCTTGCGGGCGAGCGCGCTCTTGACGATCAGTTCGGCTGATTGCAGCAGGTTTCTCAGTTCGATCAGATCGGTCGTCACCCGGAAGGCGCCATAATAGTCCTCGACCTCGCGCTTCAAGAGTTCGATCCGGCTCGCCGCGCGTTCCAGCCGCTTGGTGGTGCGAACGATGCCGACATAGTTCCACATGAAGCGGCGGATCTCGGTCCAGTTCTGCTTGATGACGACTTCCTCGTCGGAATCGGTCACGCGGCTTTCGTCCCACGGCAGGATCGCCGGCGGATCCTCAAGGCTGTCCCAATTGGCAAGGATATCCTGCGCCGCCGCTTCGCCGAACACGAAACATTCGAGCAAGCTGTTCGACGCCAGCCGGTTCGCGCCGTGCAGGCCGCTTTCGGTGCATTCGCCCGCCGCCCACAGCCCCGGCACATCGGTGCGCGCGTCCAGCCCCACCACCACACCGCCGCAGGTATAGTGCTGCGCGGGCACCACCGGGATCGGCTGGCTGGTCATGTCGATGCCAAGCCCCATCAGCTTGTCGTAGATGGTCGGGAAGTGGGCCTTCACGAAATCGGCGGGCTGGTGGCTGATATCGAGATGGACGTAATCGAGGCCGAAGCGCTTGATCTCGGCATCGATCGCGCGGGCAACCACATCGCGCGGCGCCAGCTCCATCCGCTCGGGATCGTAGAAGGTCATGAAACGCTTGCCGGTGCGCGGATTGATCAGCTTGCCGCCCTCGCCGCGCACGGCTTCGGTGATGAGAAAGTTCTTGACCTCAAGGTGGTAAAGGCAAGTCGGGTGGAACTGCATCATCTCCATGTTGGATACCCGCGCGCCCGCGCGCCATGCCATCGCGATCCCGTCGCCGGTCGCCCCGCGCGGGGCGGTGGAGAACTGATAGACGCGCCCCGCCCCGCCGCTGGCGAGGATGGTGGCGCGGGCGACATGGCGTTCGACATGGCCGGTCGCCTCGTCGAGCGCATAGACCCCCCATACGCGGCCCGCAGCCGAGAAGTGCTCGCGGTGGCGATCGGTGATGAGATCGATGGCCGTGCGGCCCGGCAGCAGGGTGATGTTGGGGTTGGCCTCGGCCGCCTTGAGCAGCGCCGATTGCACCGCCCAGCCGGTGGCATCATCGACATGGACGATGCGGCGGTGCGAATGGCCGCCCTCGCGGGTGAGGTGGAGCGCGTGCTGCTCGCGGTTGAACGGCACGCCCAATTCGCACAGCCGGTCGATCGAGGCGGGCGCGCGTTCGATCACGAATTCCACCGTCGCACGGTCATTCAGCCCCGCGCCGGCGACCATCGTGTCGCGGATGTGATCCTCGAAGGTGTCGCCCGCATCGAGCACCGCGGCGATCCCGCCCTGCGCCCAGGCGGTCGATCCGCCGGTGAGCGAACCCTTGGCCAGCACCAGCACCCGGCGCGTTTCCGCCAGCGCCAGCGCCGCCGTCAGCCCCGCCGCGCCCGAACCGATGATAATCACATCATGGGGCAGGTCATGCGCCTGAGACATTGCATCCTCTTTCGCCATGACAATGCCATGACGCGCAAATCGTGCCGCGGCAAGCGCCTTGGCCTGTCACACGCGTTTAAGCAATCGGGCCTAAGCCGGTGAACGGGGCTGCGGTCCAAGGCGCATCCTTCGCGGCACGCGGGCATTCGCCAGCGTGCCGCGCCGGGCCAGAGGCTGCGGCTGTCAGACAAGCCGGACGTTATTTTCTCCTGCCGCGAGACACCTGCTCCATGTCCTTCATTTCCTTTGTCGTTTGCGCAATGGACCGGCACCAGCCGGTGCGAGGCCTGGTCACATGGGACGGCAAGCACTATGTTGGACATTGCCGCCATTGCGGCCAGCCGATCGTGCGAATCGGCCATCGCAAGTGGCGTCGCCAGGGTGACTAAGCTGTCGCCCCCGCCGTCAGCTGCACGAACACGTCTTCCAGATCGGCCTCGCGGGTGGTGACGTCCTCGACGCCCACGCCCTGTTCCTGGAGGATTGCCAGCACCTGCCCGGCACTCAGGCGGTCCTTGTTGTAAGTGACCTCGACCATGCGCGCACCGTCCCACTGCACGCGCGCGAAGGCCTCGTGCGCGGGCGCGGCGGCGAGATCGGCGGCGGCGGTGACCGCGACGATCTTCTCGCGCGCCATGTCCACCAGCTCGCGGGTCGGCTTGTCGGCAATCACCTTGCCGTGGTTGATGATGGCGATGCGATCACACAATTGCTCGGCCTCCTCGAGATAATGGGTGGTGAGCACCACGGTCACGCCCTCGCGGTTGAGTTCGCTGACGAGTTCCCACAGCTGGCGGCGCAGATCGACGTCGACGCCGGCGGTGGGCTCGTCGAGCACCAGGATCGGCGGGCTGTGCACCATCGCCTTGGCCACCAGCAGCCGCCGCTTCATCCCGCCCGACAGGGTGCGGGCATAGGCATTGCGCTTGTCGGCCAGCCGCACCGCTTCGAGCAGCGCCTCGGAGCGGCGCAGCGCGGCGGGGATGCCGTAGAACCCGGCCTGGTTCTCCAGCACCTCGAAGGGGGTGAAGAAGGGATCGAACACGATCTCCTGCGGCACGATGCCGATCGAGCGGCTGGCGTTGCGGCGATCACGATCAATATCAAAGCCCCAGATCTCGACGCTGCCCGCGGTCTTGTTGACCAGCCCGGCAAGGATATTGATCAGCGTCGATTTGCCCGCGCCATTGGGACCGAGCAGGCCGAAGATCGAACCTTCGGGCACGTCGAAGCTGACCCCGCCGAGCGCCAGCTTGCCCTCGGTAATCGTGCCCCTCGCGCCCTTGGCAGGGGCATAGCGTTTGACCAGATTGTCGATGCGGATGGCGGGTTCGGATGGCATGGCCGCAAACCCCTAGGGCGCGCGGCTGGCAAAGGCAATTGCGCTGCGACGCCGCGCCCTGTATCGGCCAAGCCCATGAGCATTCCCCCTCCCGAAATCCTGCTGGTCGAGACCCACCGTGTCTCCTGCGATGGGGCCAGCGGCATCCGCGGCGGCGCGGGCTTTCGCCCGGCTGCGCTAGGCCACCCGCGCGTGTTTCTCGAAATCGACGAACACGGCTATGTCGATTGTGGCTATTGCGACCGGCGCTTCGTGCTGAAGGGCGGCCCGGCTGATGGTGCGGATCAGGCGAGCCTGCCCGACATTTCGGCAGGTGCCAGCCCGGCACGCACCTGATTGCCGCTCAGCGTCGGTTAAGGCTGGAAGTGGCAAGGGGGCAGCACAGTTGTCTGCGGAGATTCGCGCGTGTCGAGCCTGCCTGCCCCGTTCCGCCCCGTGATGGCCGGCCTTGCCGCGGCCGCCATGCTGGCCTTCACCCTGCCCGTAGTCGCGCAGGCGCAGGGCGGGCCGGATGCCGAAACCAAGGGTGAAGCCACACCCCTGACCAAGGGCGAAAAGCGCCTTGCCAAGCTGCTCGAAGGCCGCGTGGCGGGTGATCCGGTGCGCTGCATCCGCACCTTCCCGAACCAGCCGATGGAGACGATCGAAAAGACCGCCTATGTCTATGGCCGGGGCGATACCATCTACGTCCAGCGCACCCGCAATCCCGATGATATCGACGAGGACGATGCGCTGGTGACGCAGCGGTTCAGCGCCAGCGAACTGTGCCGGTTTGACCAGGCGACCACGGTTGACCGGGTGCTGGGCTTCTTCACCGGCGCGGTGTTCTTCGAGGACTTCGTGCCCTACACCCGGCTTAAGGACAACAAGGCCGGTTAGGGCCCTTTCCGCTCACATCGCCTCAGACAAAGGGGGATGGTTCCCCTGTGCCCGGCACGCGCCTTCGACCGGACAGGCCAGCCGGGTGGCCTCCGGGCAGGTCGGCTCGCCGCTCAGCCCGATGAACCGGCAAGCCGCACCCGAGGCGGTGCTGGACAGAATGATCAGGGCATCCGCGCATGGCGTAGTGTCGAGGACGCGTTCATCGCGGCGGATCGCGCTCACTTCGGCGTGGAGTTCGGCCAGCGCGAAAGGCCGGGCCAGCGCGGCGCGGCGTTCCTCCAGCGCGCGCTGCTGGCAGGGCGTGGTGGCCATCGCAAAAGGCGACCGGACGGCCGGGCGCGGCGCCTCGGGCGCAGCGGCGGGGGACAGCGGCGGTTCTGCACCCGCCCTTGCGCCGTGATCGGGCAGATCCTCGCCCGCCATCCGCCCCTGCGCGCGGCCAAGCGCCCAGCAGGCTACGCCAATCAGGCCGGCAAGCCCCCCCAGAGCGGCCGGATCAACAAGCAGTAACATCACGTCCTCCGCCAGGTGTGCTGCGATCGGGCCTCCCGTAGCCGACCGGCAGCCTTGCGAATCGCCCTGCGCGAATCCGCCGGCAGCGCGTCCCTGTGAAAAACCATGGCGCACTCCCGCAGCGGCGGGAATGCGGGTGGTTACCTAGGTCTGCGGTGGTGGGATCAGGAGCGAGCCATCGCCTGCATCCGGGCGATGATCTCTTCGGCCTGAAGCATGATCCGGTCGATCAGCTCCTTGCAGGTCGGGATGTCATGGATCAGGCCGGCGACCATGCCGCAGCTCCACGCGCCCTTGTCCATGTCGCCTTCGATCATGATCGAAGGATAGACCCCGGCGACTTCCTCGATGATGTCCTCGAAGGTGATCGCATCGCCGAGCGCCTTTTCCTTGGCGAGCAGGCGCTCGACCGCCGGATTGGTGAGCACGCGCTCGGTGTTGCGAAGCGGGCGCATGATGAGGCGGGTGTCGCGTTCGCTCGCGGCAAGGATCGCCTGCTTCACATTGTCATGCACCGGCGCTTCCTTGGTGGCGATAAAGCGGGTGCCCATGTTCATGCCGGCCGCGCCCATCGCCAGCGACGCGACAAGGCTGCGCCCGTCGGCCATCCCCCCGCTGGAGACGAAGGGAATCTCCAGCTCGTCAGCGGCACGCGGCAGCAGAATGAAGTTGGGCACATCATCCTCGCCCGGATGGCCGCCGCATTCGAACCCATCGACGCTGACCGCATCGCAGCCGATCTCCTGCGCCTTGAGGCTGTGGCGCACGCTGGTGCACTTGTGGATCACCTTGATCCCGGCATCCTTGAGCGGCGGCAGCAGATCGACCGGGTTGCGCCCCGCCGTCTCCACCACCTTCACCCCGCCCGCGATGATCGCCTTGACCAGCCCCGGATAGTCGGGCGGGGTCAGGGTCGGCAGGATGGTCAGGTTCACGCCGAAGGGCTTGTCGGTCATGTCTTTGCAGCGCGCGATTTCGTTGGCGAGCTTTTCGGGGGTGCCCTGGGTCAGACCGGTGATGATCCCGAGGCCCCCGGCATTCGAGACGGCGGCGGCCATCTCGGCAAAGCCCACATAGTGCATCCCGCCCTGGATGATCGGGTGCTCGATGCCGAACATTTCGGTGATCGCGGTCTTCATGGCGTTATGTCTCCCGTGCAAAGCCGTGTTTGCGCGGCAGACAAGCCGAGTTGCGCGGGGCATGCAAGCCTGCTTTTGCGGCACACCGCGCCGCGCGCGGCAGGCCGTAGCGTCAACCCGGCGTGCTGCCTTCACGCGGCGCGGTGAGCGCGGTGATCTGGCGGCCGATCCACCACGATACCGGGATCGACACCACGAACCCGGCCACCGCCGCCCACAGGATCGGCTGGCCGGTCGCCCAGATGTTCATGGTCAAGACCGCGACAATCGCGATGCCCATCAGGGTGGTCGCCACCATCGGGAACAGTATCAGGGCAAGCCGGTTCATCATGGCGCCTTTCGCACAGGGAACCGGGCAGCGCGGATGCGGTGGGATCGGTTCGCTCAGCGCTCGCCCGGCATCAGGGATATGCCCTGCGCCGGGCCGCGCCGCCTTGATCCAGCACAAACCGCTGGAACGATCCGCGCGCTTTACGAACGCTTGAACGCGAGACTGAAGGTCACCGGCACCGCGGGGGTGATCGAAGGCAGCTGCGCCAGCGCGCGCAGTTCGCCCAGCTCATCGGTGAGGCCGAACATGTCGGTGGTGATGATGATCGGCGCGGTGGGCACCACACTCACGCGGTCATCGGCAACGCGGGTGACCAGCACCTCGGTTTCGACATCGCTGGCCATGCCCTTGATCGTCACGCTGGCCTTGAGCGGACGGGTGAGCGACTGGCCCACCGCGAGGCCCGCAAAGGCGGCCGGGTCGAGCTTGGCGGTGACGCTTGCCTTGGGGTTCTCGGCAACTTCGAAGAAGATTTCGCGCATCCGTTCATTGCGGATGTCGACCCCGGTGTTGACCGAGGCGAGATCGATTTCGAGGCTGGCGGCGCCATCGGCGGCGACGCTGCCGGCAAGGGTTTCAAAGCGGTTGGCCTCGGCAATCTCGCCCGACTTGATGCTGACATAGGCCAGCCGCGAGCCCGCCGGATCGAGCGTCCATGCGCCCTCGGTCACGGGTGCGGCTTGCGTGGCGGCGCCATCCCTGGGTGCATCGCCGGCAGGTTGGGCACAGGCAGCCAGACCCAGCGCGAGCGCGGCGGCGAGAGGGGCGAGGAGGCGCAGGTTGGTCACGGGCAATACCTTTGAGACGGAAGTGTCGGCGCGCACAGATATGCGATTTGCCGCGCCGGCGGAAGGGGTGCCGATGATCGCCAGGCCGGGGACTTGCACAGGTTTGCCGGATGGTAAGCCGAAGCGGCCTGGCGTCGCCGGCATGACCAGCGGCGATCGCCTTGCTGCTGCGGCTCGCCGCGCGCTTCGGCCATGACGCGGTGTTCGATGCGCTGGAGCGGGGCGCGACGGTCCCGGCGAGAGCCGGACAGAAAACCCGCCCAGGGGCAAGACCGCGCTCGCACTGGCCGACGCGCTGGGCCATGCCGGGATCGCCGCAAGGCTGCGCGCAGCCGGTTGATCCGGCGTCCGCAGCCGCAGCACCTGGCGGTTCACTCCCACTCGATCGTGCCGGGCGGCTTGGAGGTGTAATCATACACCACGCGGTTGATGCCCTTCACCTCATTGACGATGCGGGTGGCCACGCGGGTGAGGAAGCTGGCGTCGTAGGGGAAGACATCGGCGGTCATCCCGTCGGTCGAAGTGACCGCGCGCAGGGCGCAGACCGAATCATAGGTGCGCCCGTCGCCCATCACCCCCACCGTCTTGACCGGCAGCAGCACCGCAAACGCCTGCCAGATCGCGTCATAGAGGCCGGCATTGCGGATTTCCTCAAGGTAGATCGCGTCGGCCTTGCGAAGAATATCGCAGCGTTCCTTGGTGACTTCGCCGGGGATGCGGATGGCAAGGCCGGGGCCGGGAAAGGGGTGGCGGCCGACGAAGGCTTGCGGAAGGCCCAGCTCGCGGCCGAGCACGCGCACCTCGTCCTTGAACAGTTCGCGCAAGGGTTCGACCAGGGCCATGTTCATGCGCTCGGGCAGGCCGCCGACATTGTGGTGGCTCTTGATCGTGACGCTCGGCCCGCCGGTGAAGCTGACGCTTTCGATCACGTCCGGGTAAAGTGTGCCCTGCGCGAGGAATTCGGCCCCGCCGATCTTCCTCGCCTCCTGCTCGAACACGTCGATGAAGGTCTTGCCGATGAACTTGCGCTTGGCTTCGGGGTCGGTGAGGCCGGCGAGGCCACCGAGGAACAGCTCCTCGGCCTCAACGTGCACCAGCGGGATGTTGTAGTGATCGCGGAACAGCGCCACCACCTCGACCGCCTCGTTCAGCCGCATGAGACCGTGATCGACGAAAACGCAGGTGAGCCGGTCGCCGATTGCCTCGTGGATCAGCACCGCCGCGACCGCCGAATCAACCCCGCCACTGAGGCCGCAGATCACGCGCTTGTCGCCCACCTGGGCGCGGATTTCGGCGATCTTGGTCTTGCGGAATTCGGCCATGGTCCACTCGCCCGCAAGGCCGCAGACATGGCGCACGAAATTGGCGATCAGCTTGGCGCCATCGGGCGTGTGGACCACTTCGGGGTGGAACTGGGTGCCATAAAAGCGGCGCGCCTCGTCGGCGATCACCGCGAAGGGCGCGCCGTCGGAAGTGGCGACGATGTTGAAACCGGGAGCGAACCGCGTCACCTTGTCGCCGTGGCTCATCCACACCTGGTGGCGGCTGCCTACCTCCCACAGCCCGTTGAACAGCGCACATTCGGCGGTGACGGTAAGGAAGGCGCGGCCGAATTCGCCGCCTTCACCGGTCTCGTGCCCAGGGCGCACTTCGCCGCCGAGCTGGTGGGTCATCACCTGCTGGCCATAACAGATGCCAAGGATCGGCACCCCCGCCTCGAACAGCGCCTGCGGCGCACGCGGGCTGCCGTCTTCGGGCACGCTCGCAGGGGAACCCGACAGGATGATGCCCTTGGGCTGCAGCCGGGCGAAGGCAGCCTCGGCCTGGGTGAAGGGGGCGATTTCGGAATAGACCCCGGCCTCGCGCACGCGGCGCGCGATCAACTGGGTCACTTGCGATCCGAAATCGACGATCAGGATCGATTCGGGGTGGCTGCCGGAGGCCGGGGAATCACCCGGCGCGGGGCGGGATGGGTGCGCGCTCATGGGCGCGGATTACGAAGCGTGCCCCGTGCTGTCCAGCATCGCCGCATCCACGCGCTTTCTTTTGCGATGCAGCATATTATTTCGGATGGTATTTCATAAGGTTCCCGACTTTTCGCCAAGGCAGGGTTGCAATCTTTGGAACCATTTTCGCGCTTTTCGCATTTGCACATTACTCTTGTGCAATGCACCAGAGTTTCAAACAGCAACCGAATGCCGGTCCGCGGCATCGATTCCGAAGACACCCTCTCTTTTACCGGAGTTCTCTCATGCGTTTCATCCTCCCCCTGATCGCCCTCGCCGCTCCTGCTGTCGCGCTCGCCGCGCCGGCTGACGAAACCGTTACGGTGCGCGTCGCCTATGGCGATGTCGATGTGACCAGCGCCGAAGGTCGTGCCGCGCTTGAAGCGCGCATCGATGCCAAGCTGCGCCAGGCCTGCAAGCGCACGGGCGCTTCGCGCTATGCCTATGCCCGCACCCTGGTTGACGAGAAGTGCGTCGCCGACGCCCGCATCGCCGCGCGCGCCGAGATCGAGCGCGTCGCTGCTGCCGAGGCGCGTCGTGGTCGTGCCGTAGCGGCCAACTGAGTCTTCACAACCTTCTGAAATTGTGGGCGGCCGCCGGAGACATCCGGCGGCCGTTTGCGTTTTGCGCGCGCGGTTTTATTGCAATTCGCGCAACTGACCTTGGCGTTTTCTCATTTGTATTCGATGCCATCGAACACCACATGGCTGGCACGCGATGCGCGCCGGGCACCCCTCTCTCCTCCCCGGCAGCCCCCATGCGGGGTCATCGCAAGGCAGCACCGGGCCAAACACGGCCGGTCTGCCAGCCTGCCAGACCCGGCGTGGACGGCCTCCTCCCCCCCTCTTGGCCCTCCTGCCCTCGCCGGGTGCCCTGCCGCTGATGGCCGGGCACGCAGCACGCGAGACGCGGCCGCCAACCTCCCCCCTATCATTGGTGGCCGCGTCTCCAGCGGCGGCGGGCAGCCCGCACCAGGCGCGCCAAACATGCAGTTTTCGCTTGCTGCGTTGAATTATTTTCGTTCAATTGGATGATTGAATATTACGCCAACCTGCCCATATGATGCACGAGCCCGGGCGGCGAGCCCTCTCCCCCCCTCTCCCTCGCCGTACCGGGCCCCGAACCACAACAGAACAGGGAACTGAACCCATGCGCATGATCAGTGAAAAGGCGATCGCCTTCCTGCTGGCCGTCGCGATGAGCGGCACCGCGTTCAACACGTTTATCGTCTAGCGCGTTATCGAGCCGGGTGGGATCACCCGGCGGCTCGCAAAGCGCGGTAAAACCAAAGTCTGGAGCGGCCGATCCGATGCAGTCGGATCGGACCCCGCTCCAGGGCCTCAAGCCTTTGAAATCGTGTGATCTCGGCACAAGAATGCCGGAGCGCGGGTTCCCCCAATCACCGCGCGCTTCGCCTTACGGCCCGGTTGTCCGCAGCGGCAGCCGGGCCGTTTGCTGCTTATACCAGCGCGCTAAGATGCTGACGCTATCCATGCGCTGGATGTGCTCAAGCGCCGCACCGGCTTAACCAATGCCCGATGAGTCAAGCTCATCGAGCATTGGTATTATTCCACCCCGCCCCGCCGCGCGGCTTCCTCGCGCAGGTCGGTTTTCAGCAGCTTGCCGATGTGGCTGCGCGGCATGTCCGCGATCGGATGCAGCGCGGCAAGGCGCTGGGTCTTGCCGAGCCGTGCGTTCACGGCCGCCATGATCGCCGCAGGCTCTGCCGCGCCGTCCTTGAGCACCACGAAGCCGACCGGGCTTTCCCCCCACTTGCGCGAGGGCACGCCCACCACCGCCGCCTCGGCGACGCCCGGCTCCTTCATCAATTCCGCTTCGATATCGCTGGGATAGATGTTGAACCCGCCCGAGATGATCATGTCCTTGGCGCGGCCGACCAGTTCGACGAAGCCCTCGGCATCGACCCGACCGATATCGCCCATCCGCATCCATACCTCGCCCGTGGCCGGGTCGATCCACTGGGCCTCGGCAGTCTTGTCGGGGCGGTTCTTGTAGCCGCTCATCATGGTGAGGCTGCGGCCGACGAGGTTGCCGGGCGTGCCGGGGGGCACTTCGCGGTCTTCATCGTCGAGCACCTTCAGCTCGCTGCCCGGCGCAGGCCGGCCAACGGTGTGGAGCTTGTCGGGAAATTCGTGGCACGCCAGCAGGCAGACAACGCCGCCCTCGGTCATCGAATAGATCTCGATCAGCCCGCCCGGCATCC
>JBKBOH010000014.1:0-60572 GCA_046294975.1 Erythrobacter sp.
GGCGGGTGAACCCGCCTGCGCCGTCATAGAGCCGGCCGGTGCCGGGGCCGGGCAGATGCTTGGCCGGCTGGCTCGCGCAGCCGAAGTCGGGGCAATCGCGCGGCACCTCGGCCCACAGCGCGATGGCCCTGCCATCGGGGGAGAGCTTGAACCCGGCAATGTCGGCATCGGGGAAGCCCGCCACCAGCGTGGGCGTGCCGGCCTTGCCGTCCTTGCCGAGGGCGATGCGCCACACCCGTCCGCGCGGCTCCACCCCCTCGCCCTGCGGATGCCCGCTGCTGAGAACATAGAGCGCCCCGTCCGGCCCGAAAGCGGGCGCGGAGGCCTTGATCCCGAAATCAAGCGCCACCGGCTGCGCGCCGGGGCGTGTCAGATCGAGCAGGTAATAGCCGGTCTGGCGGGCCAGGGTTTGGGGATCGGTGGTCGTCACACCGAAGACCGCCAGTGTGCCAGCAGCATTCACCGCCGGCGCGCCCAGCCGCGGGAGGGTGACGAGATCGTGCGCGGTCATCGGCGGCGTCGTGACGCCGGGAACCGAAGCGGTGGTTTCAGCCGCAAGCGGGGTGGCATAAAGCGCGGCGGCAATCGCGCCAAGAGCAACGAGGTTTCGCATGGGGCGCAGGATTAGCCTGCGATGCGCGGTTGCGCCAGCGCTCAGGGCTTCTTGCCGACAATCCGCGCGATTTCGGCCTGCACCAGCTTTTCCACCATCGCCGGCAGGTTGGCTTCGAGCCACTCGGCCAGCATCGGGCGCAGCAATTCACGGGTCAGCCCTTCGAGCGAGGTTTCGCCCGAGCGCACGATCTGCGGGCGCGCCGGTGGCTCGGCCAGCATCGCGAGGGCGGCAAGGTTTTCCTGCATCGCGCTGCGAAGGCGATCGGCGATCAGCGGTGCCTCGTCCGCAGGATCACCCGCCGGTTCGAGCGGCAGGGCCGGGGCAGCGGCCTCGGGGGCATATTCCATCTCGGCAAGGTCGAGCACCCCGTCATGGTCACGCACCTGGGGCGCGGGGGGCAAGGGGGTGGTGGTGGTGGTGGTGCCGCTTTGCTCTGCCGCCAGTTCGCGCCGCCGCCGCGCTTCCAGCGCTGTGGCGCGGTTGTCGCGCGCGATCACCTTCTTGATCGATTCGAGGATTTCCTCGACCGACGCTTCGCCTTCGTGCCCCATTTTCCAGCCCTTGTTCCGCACCGGCGCCCGTCCCGAATCGGGACTTACTTTTCACCCGGCAGCAATTGCGGGCCGATTGTTGCGTCGGGCGCGGGAATGTCAACGGTGCGGGTGGATTTCGCCTGCGGCGCGGGATCGCGGTCCCAGTCGAAGATCCTGTCGTGCACCCGTTCGTAATTGACCGCCGGATCGTAGAGCACCCCGCCGGTATCGAGGTTGAGATCGCGTGCTTCGGCGCGGCCCATCAGCGCCAGCAGCGCGAAGCCGGCGACGTAGGCGTTGCGCCGTGCCGTCACCAGCTGGACGCGGGCCTGGAGCAATTCCTGCTCGGCATTGAGCACGTCGAGGATTTGGCGGTTGCCGATCGAATTCTCGGCGCGCACGCCTTCAAGGCTCAGTTCGGCAGCCTCGACCGCGGTCTGCGCGCTCTTGATCACGGCGTTGGCCGCCTGCCAGTTCGAATAGGTCGAGCGGGTTTCGGCGATCACGCTGCGTTCGGCGGCGATCACGTCCTCCAGCGCGGCCGATTCGCGGGCACCGGCCTGCCGCTGGCGGGCGGCGGGAAGTCCGCCCTGAAACAGCGGGATGGTGACCCGCACCCCGGCATTGGCGGTCTTTTCGCTCTGCGCGAACTGTGCTGCCACCGGACCGCCGAGCGTGCCGAAGAAGTCGCTGTATTCGCCGTTCACGAACAGGCCGACCGTGGGCAGCCGCCCGGCCCCGGCGACCTTGGTGTCGAAGCCTGCCGCCTCGGCGCGCTGCTTGGCGGCGATGAGATTGGGGTTGTTTTCCAGCGCGGCGACAATCGCCTCGCCGACGGTGTCGGGCAGGCCGGGCAGCGGCGGCGGTGCTTCGAGCGTGCCCGGCGCCTGCCCCACCAGCCGGATATAGGTTTCGCGCGCGGCGATCAGGTTGGCCTGCGCGGCCTGCAGATCGCCCTCGGCCACCGCGAGGCGCGCGCGTGACTGGGCGACATCGGTGATCGTCAGGTCGCCGATCTGGAACCGGTCGCTGGTGGCTTCGAGATTGGTCTTGAGCACAGCGACATTGTTCTGCGCCAGCGCCGCCAGCGCCTCGGTGCGCAGCACGTCCATATAGGCGGCGACCACCTGGCTGAAGATCGCGCTTTCGGTGTTGCGAAGATCGGCCTGCCCCGCCTCGACCCGGTTCCTGGCCGCCTGCACCCCGTTGCGGATCGCGCCGCCCGAATAGACCGGCACCAGCAGCTGGGCCTGCACTCCGAGGTTGCGTTCGGGCGCAGTGAAGGAGTTGGCCGACTGCTGGATGAACTCGATATGGGTCGCGGTGATATTGGCCGATGGCAGGCCCTGCGCGCGGCTGATCGCCACGCCCTCGTCACTCGCGCGCTGGTTGGCGCGCGCGGCTTCGAGCGTGGGATTGCTGTTGTAAGCTGCGACCAGCGCCTCGCGCAAGGTGTCAGCCGCAGCGGGCGCCGCCGCCGCGAAGGCCAGCAGGCTTGCCGACCCCGCCAGCCAGGGAGCCGATCGCAACAGGGCAGGCTTGCGGATCACGCGAAGGTCCAGCCCCTGGGCGCGTCGAAGGCGTGAAGCACCGGAATGCCGAGATCCTCGACCGGCTGGAGCGTAACCCTGCCGGCCACCTTGCGGCCCGAGGCCAGCCGCGTCACCTGTCGCAGCACGAGGCCTGAGACGATCCGCCCACCCTCGGCCAGCCGGGCGGCGAGGGCATCGGGCAGCTGCTCGATCGCGCCGTCGATGACGATCAGGGTGTAATCACCCGCCCCGCCCGCCTCCGCGGCTTGGGCGGCAGACAGGGTGGCAAGGCTGGCCACCAGCGGGCGCAGCAGTTCGGCAAGGTAGGCGGTGCCGCCTTCGACCACCAGAGCACGATCATCGCGGGCCGGCTGGGCCTCGAGCAGCAGCTTGCCATAGAACAGCGGCGCGGCGAGATGGCCTTGCGCGCCAAGCGACACCGCCCGGTCGATATAGGCAAGGGCAGCCTTGTCCGCGGGGAGGAAATCCTCGCGCGGGACCGCCAGCATCCGCGCCAGCACATATTCCTCGTTGACGCCGCTGGTGCGCAGCTGGCTGTCGATCATCGCGCGGCGCGCGGCGCTGGTATCGGTCCGGGAATCACGGGTCATGGTCAGTTGGGTCATGCTTGCTCCGCAAACTGTATTAGAAACACAATACAGCTCGTCAATCCTTCCTTAGACGCGCAGCCCGCGTGTTCCAAGGTCTTTGCGCCATTTCGCGGCTGCTGGCGGGGCTGCATCATTTCGGGCTTTGACCTTGCGGGCTGCCGGTGCTTAGGGAAGCGCACGATCCAGCGGGATTCTATTCGACTTGTGCGAGGGTGGGTTCGATGAGTGACATGACCAACGGCGGGCAACCCAATGGCGAGGACGTGCGGATCGAGACTGATTCGCTCGGTGAAGTGGCGGTTCCGGCGCATGTCCACTGGGGTGCGCAGACGCAGCGCTCGATCGTCAATTTCCCGATCGGCGGGGAGCGCATGCCCCCGGCGCTGGTGCGCGCGCTGGGGATCCAGAAACTGTCGGCGGCCAAGGCCAACATGAAGCTGGGCGTGCTCGACGCCGCGCTGGGCGAAGCGATCGTCCAGGCCGCGCGCGAGGTGATCGACGGCACGCTGGCCGACCAGTTCCCGCTGGTGGTGTGGCAGACCGGTTCGGGCACCCAGTCGAACATGAACGCCAACGAGGTGATCGCCAGCCGCGCCAACGAGATTCTCACCGGCAAGAGGGGCGGCAAGTCGCCCGTGCACCCCAATGATCACTGCAACATGGGGCAGTCGTCGAACGACACCTTCCCCACCGCCATGCACATCGCCGCCGCGAGCGAGGCAATCGATCACCTGATCCCGGCGCTCAGGAAGCTGCACGGCGCGCTCGCTGCCAAGGCGCAGGAGTTTGCCGGCATCGTCAAGATCGGCCGCACCCACCTGCAGGACGCGACCCCGATGACGCTTGGGCAGGAATTTTCGGGTTATGCCCAGCAGATCGCATATGGCATCGCCCGCGTCGAGGGGTGCCTGCCGCGCGTGCTCGAACTGGCGCAGGGCGGCACGGCGGTGGGCACCGGGATCAACGCCAAGGTCGGCTTCGATGTCGCCTTTGCCGCCGAAGTCGCCGCCGAGACCGGCCATCCCTTCGTTACCGCGCCCAACAAGTTCGAGGCGCTCGCCGCGCATGACGCGATGGTCGAGCTGTCGGGTGCGCTCAACACCCTCGCGGTGAGCCTGATGAAGATCGCCAATGACATCCGCCTGCTCGGCTCCGGGCCTCGCAGCGGTCTTGGCGAACTGTCGCTGCCGGCCAACGAACCCGGCTCCTCGATCATGCCGGGCAAGGTCAACCCGACCCAGTGCGAGGCGATGACGATGGTCTGCGCGCAGGTGATGGGCAACCACACCACCGTTACCGTGGCCGGATCGCATGGCCACCTTGAACTCAACGTGTTCAAGCCGGTGATCATCTACAACGTGCTCCAGTCGATCAGGCTGCTGGGCGATGCGGCCCATGCCTTCACCGACAATTGCGTGGTGGGGATCGCGGCCAACCAGACCCGCATCACCCAGCTGCTGAATGAAAGCCTGATGCTGGTGACCGCGCTCAATCCGCATATCGGCTATGACAACGCCGCCAAGATCGCCAAGAAGGCGCACGCCGAAGGCACCACGCTCAAGGCGGCGGCGCTCGAACTCGGCCTGCTGACCGAAGAACAGTTCGCCGCCTGGGTGGTGCCGACCGACATGATCCGCCCGCGGGATTGATCGACCCTGCGCTCAGACGCAGGGGCCTTGCCACCGTGAGTCGGGGGCACAACGCCCCCGGTCGATGATGAACGGCGGTTCATCATTCGACCAAGGCGCAAGTCTGCCCGACGACAGGCACCCACCCCGGTAGCCATCGCGCCGCCGGGGCGTTATCGCTCGCCGTCATCATGTCCACCACGCGCCTCACCGACACTGCCCCTGCCGCATCGGGGGTGACCGTGCCCTTGCGCACCGTGCTGTTCTCGATGGTGGTGCTGTGGGCGACCTATTTCATTCTCACCACCATCCGCAGCCTGGTGATGGATTTCGGCCTCCAGTTCGAGCTGGGCTGGCGGCGTCTCGTGGTGACGGGGGCGGGCATCGGCTTCACCATGCTGCTGTGGCTGCTGCTGCGGCTGGTCGATCAGCGCCCGCTGTGGATCAAGATTTCCGCCGCGATCGTGCTGGCCATGCCGGTTGCGCTGGCGATCGGGCAGGTCAACTACCTCGTGTTCAAGGACATGGAGGTGGCACAGGAACAGGCCTATGCCAAGAAATACAACCTCAACCTGCGGCGCGATGAAAGCGGCAACCTGCTGGTCGATGTGCCGCTGCGGCAGGTCAGCCCTGCGGGGCCGGACGGGGCCAGAGGGGCGGAAGGCCAGCCCACGGTCGGCTCCCAGAGCGTGGTGATCGCCCCGGCAGAGACCTATTCGGATTTCTGGCGCAAGCTGCTCGACGTGGCGTTGGGGCGCTACTTCCTGCTGCTGGCCTGGGCATCGACCTATTTCGCCCTGCTCGCCGGGGTGCAGGCCCGTGCGGCGCAGCGCCGCGAGGAACAGTTCCGTTCGGCCGCCAAGGCCGCCGAGCTGCGATCCTTGCGCTATCAGGTGAACCCGCATTTCCTGTTCAACACCCTGAATTCGCTCTCCGCACTCGTGATGACCGGCAAGGCCGACCGGGCCGAGAAGATGATCCAGACGATCAGCCGCTTCTACCGCCACTCGCTTGCCAACGAACCGACTGCCGATGTGTCCTTGCGCGACGAATTCGATCTCCAGCGGCTCTATCTCGATATCGAGGCGGTGCGGTTCCCCAAGCGGTTGGCGTGCGTGTTCGATCTGCCCGCCGATCTCGAAGATGCGCGGGTGCCGGGGATGATTCTCCAGCCGCTGGTCGAAAATTCGGTCAAATACGCGATTTCAGCGGTTGCCCGTCCGGTGACGATCACGCTCGCCGCGCGCGAGGAATTCGATCGGCTGGTGATCACCGTGAGCGACGATGGTCCGGGCGTGCCGCAGGGCACCAATCACGGCTTCGGCATCGGCCTTGCCAATGTGCGCGACCGGCTGGAGGCGCGCTTCGGCCCCGATATCGGCTTTACTTCGGCCCCGGTGCCGGGCGGCTACCGCACCGAGATCCGCATTCCCCTGACACGAAGCACCACCTGGCATGACTGACACCCACACCGAAACCACCGCGCTCAGAACCCTGATCGTCGATGACGAGCCGCTCGCGGTCGAACGCGTGCAGGTGATCTGCGCCGAGATCCCCAGCGTGCGCGTGGTCGGCACCGCCAGCGATGGCGCGGCCGCGCTGCGCCTTGCCGAAAAGCTCGAACCCGATCTGGTGCTGCTCGACATGACCATGCCTGAGCTTGACGGGCTGCACGTGGCGCGCAAGCTGGCCGAACAGGATCAGGCACCGGTGGTGATCTTCGTCACCGCGCATGATCACTTCGCGGTCGAAGCCTTCGATTGCGAGGCGGTGGACTATGTCTTGAAGCCCGTCGCCGCCGACCGGCTCGAACGCGCGATCGAACGCGCGCTCGCCCGCCGCGGCCAGCGCCGCCAGAAAACCAGCCGCTATCTCGACGAATTGTGGGTGCCGCACCGCTCCGAACTGCTGCGGATCGCGGTGAGCGAGGTGCACCAGATCGACGCCGAGCGCGATTATGTGCGCCTGCATGTCGGCAGCGGGGATGCGGCGCGTTCCTACCTGTTGCTCCAGACCATCGCCGGGCTGGAAGCGCGGCTCGATCCCGAGGAATTCATCCGCATCCACCGTTCCACCATCCTGCGCCGCGACAACATCCGCGGGTTGCGCCACGACGGGCTGGGGGTGTGGTCGGTCGAGCTCCAGAACGGCGAGGCGCTGCGGATTGGCCGCACCTATCTCGCCCGCGTCAAGGCGATGGCGGGACGGTAGGAGACATCACCAAGACGAAAAATGGCCCGAACCCCAAGGGACTGGAGGGGTTCGGGCCTGATCGGCGCCACCGCGGGGTTGGTGCGCCGGAGGCGTCGCGCGGTTCAGCCGCCGCGCTGCCGAACCGATTTGAGCATCGCGATCTGCTGGCGCGCCTCGGCCCGGGCCTTGGCGAGGCAGGCCCGGGTGCTGTGATTCATCACGCGCGCACCGGTGTTCGGGTTGGTGACCCGGCAAACGGTGCGCACCGCCGCTTCGATCCGCTGGTCGAGCACCGTCTGGCCGGCGGCAGTGGCAAGGTTGAGGTCGCTGGTTTTGACCCGCATGGTCAGCGGGGGATAGGCGGCGGCCGTGGCCGGGATGCTGGTCACAACGAGGCCGAGCGCGGCGGCGGCAAGTGCAAGGGTCTTCATGGGTCATCCTCCGTCGGCAGATGGCCTGTGATCGTGCGGGGGTGCCGATCTGCGGGGTTGCCAGGCGTTCTGCCGAACCATGCAATAGGCTGATTGGGGCGGGGCTTCAGCTTGCGGTCGATCAACCCCGGTCGTCCGTTCGATCGGCGCAGCGGCCTGCGGACAGACCGCGCGAAGCGGGCGACAAATGGCGGTTTCCAATCGACCGGCGCATCGCCATAGTGGTGCCGATGGGATGGTCGACACTCGTTATCTTTGTGCTGGGTATCGTGAATTTCGCGCTCAACCGGGCGGTGTTCGGCAGCGGCCATCCGCTGCTTGCGCGCCTGCCCGAGGCGAGCCGGGTGCTTGGCAACCGCGCCGCGCTGGCGACCGAATTCGTGATGCTGGTCTTTGCCCTGATGCTCTCGGTCAACGGCTGGCCGGGTTTTGTGTGGGCCTATCTGTTCTACACCGCCGCCAACGCGCTCGCCGCGTGGTTGATCGTCGGTCGCCGGATCTGAGACGCAGCCCATGACCACCCGCCTGTTCCACATCAGCGACGTGCATTTCGGGGTGGAGGACCGCGCCGCGCTCGATGCGGTGGCGCGCGCGGTGGCCGAGGAGCGACCCGATGCGCTGGTGTGCACCGGCGATCTCACCCAGCGCGCCAGGCACTCCGAATATGCCCGCGCGGCGCAATGGTTCGCCTCGCTCGGCGTCCCGGTGGTGCTCGAGCCGGGCAATCACGACATGCCCTATTACAACCTGTGGGAGCGGTTTACCGATCCGTTCCGGCGCTACAACCGGCTGCGCGCGGCGGTGGAGGGGGGCTTTGTCTCGGATGACGTGGTGCTGGTGCCGCTGCTGACGACGGTGCGCGCGCAGACCCGCTTTCCGTGGTCGGATGGGGTGATAAGGCCGGCGGCGCTGGCCGACACGCTCGCGCGGCTTGCGGCGCTCAGAGGCGATCCGCGCACCATCATCGTCACCGCCCACCATCCGCTGCTGGGCAAGGAGGATGGCGGCGCGAACCCCACCATCGGCGGCGATGCGGCTTTCGCGGCGATTGCCGCTGCCGGCGCGCACGCGGTGCTATCGGGCCATGTCCACGTCCCCTTCGACGAGCTGCGGACAAGCGGCGGCAAGGCGCTGCGGATGATCGGGGCGGGCACGCTTTCCACCCGCCTGCGGCACGGCGTTCCGGCCTCGTGGCGGGTGATTACCTGCGAACCCGGCGGGGTGGTTTCCAGCGAGCTGCGGTTCGTCACCCCGGCGGTGGCAGCGTAATCTGCGGCGCTGCCGCTTTAACCTTTTCCCTAGGACTGCCGTTAGGACTTTGTTGGTGAAATGGCACCGCGAGCGGTTCCCATTTCGCTGCTTGGTCTTGGCCCGGAGGATAGGAGGATGGAATTTCTCAAGGCACTTGCGCTTGGCGCGATCCTGTCGGCCACGATCGGGCTGGTGATCGGATCGCAGGGCACCAGCGCGGGGCCGCTGGCGATCGAGCTTGTTTCTCTGGCCGATGCCAAGTTCTACTGGTCGTGGCCGGTGTTCCTGTCAGGCACTGGCCTGGCATGGGGGCTGATGCTGCTTCAGCGTTGACGCCTGCCGCCGTAGCGACAGCAAAGGGCGGCCCCCGCAAGGAAGCCGCCCTTTCTGAACCCCGCAAGGGGGGCGATCAGCGCTTCGAGAACTGCCCCCAGAAGCGCGATCAGCGCTTCGAGAACTGGAAGCTGCGGCGGGCCTTGGCCTTGCCGTACTTCTTGCGCTCGACCACGCGGCTGTCGCGGGTGAGGAAGCCGGCCGCCTTGACAGTGCTGCGGAGCGCTGGCTCGTACTTGCTGAGCGCCTGAGCGATGCCATGCTTCACCGCGCCTGCCTGACCTGACAGGCCGCCGCCGCGCACGGTGGCGATGACGTCATACTGGCCCGCGCGATCGGTGATGCCGAAGGGCTGGTTGATGATCAGACGCAAGGTCGGGCGGGCGAAGTAGACCTCCTGATCGCGCCCGTTGATGGTGATCTTGCCGGTACCGGGCTTGACCCACACACGGGCAACCGCATCCTTGCGGCGGCCGGTGGCGTAGGCGCGGCCCTGCTTGTCCAGCTCCTGCTGGCGCAGCGGTGCCGAGACGCGGGCGATTTCGGCGGCGTCGCCCTGCGGGGCGCCGGCGGCGATGTGCTTGAGATCGGCGAGATCGGTCACGGTGGTTTCTTCGGTCATTATGCGGTGACCTTGTTCTTGCGGTTCAGGGAAGCGACGTCGAGCACCTGCGGCTTCTGGCCGGCATGCGGATGCTCAGGTCCGGCGTAGAGGTGCAGCGCCTTCATCTGCGCCCGGCCCAGCGGCCCGCGCGGAATCATGCGTTCCACGGCCTTTTCCAGCACACGTTCGGGGAAGCGGCCAGCGAGCACCTTGGCCGGGGTGGTTTCCTTGATGCCGCCGGGGTGGCCGGTGTGCTTGTAATAGACCTTGTCGCCCATCTTGTTGCCGGTGAACTTCACCTTTTCCACGTTGATGATGATCACGTGATCGCCGCAATCGACGTGCGGGGTGTAGCTCGGCTTGTGCTTGCCGCGCAGGATATTGGCGACGATCGCGGCGAGACGGCCGACGACGAGGCCATCGGCATCGATGATGTGCCAGTTCTTTTCGACCTCGGCCGGTTTGATCGACCGGGTCTGCTTGGTGAGCGCCTTCATGGCATGTGTCCTTGGTTCAAAACTGTCTTTGCCGGAAGTTTCCGGCAGGAGAATCACCCTCCGCGCTGGCGCCCGGGTGGAGAAGTGGCGCGCAAATGTCGATCGGGGGGGCGAAAGTCAAGCAAAAGCGCGGTTTCGTCATAAGGTAAAATAATACCGCATGGCGCGGCACGGTCAGGCCGGAGCAAGGATCCAGCCCTCGCGCGAGCGCCGCTCGAGCTGCTCGATGCGGGTCATGACAATCCGCTCGCCCTGCGCCAGCCAGCCTTCGCCGGGCACGGCGCGCGCGTCCCATACCAGCTCGAACTCGCCCGTCAGCCCGCCGGGCAGGGTGAGCGTCTCGACCCGGCGCCAGCGCGTGCCGACTGGATAGAACAGATCGGCCGGCAGGCTGTCGAACTCGCCCGATCCGGCCTGGTGCAGCTCGGCCAGATAGCGCCGCAGGTTGGTGCGCCGCTCGGCGCTTTGCGGGCGTTGGGCGATCATCTGCTCGGCGGCGCGCAGCGCCGGGACGAGGTCGTTCGCGGCGGTGTCGCTGCCGCCCGTGGCCAGCACCAACCCGGCCTCGGACAGCATGATCGGGAACATCGCCCGCGTGTCGCGCTGCTCTTCGATCCGGGCGAGATCGGCGAGCGAGGGCGGGGCATCGACCCTGGCGCTGACCTGCGTGCCCGAAACGATGATCCCGCGCGCCTGCCGTTCGAAGCGCACCTCCCATGCGCGCCGTACGGTGATTGCCGCGCCGTCGCCAAGCTCGCGCACCAGCACCCGTTCGAGCCGCATCGGCCCCGCTGGCACGCGCAGCGGCGCGCCCGCGGCCCGCAGCAGCGCCGGCAGTGCCATCCCGCCCGCGGCGCCTGCCGCCGCCAATCCGGCCAACACTGTGCGGCGGGTGCTTCCGGCCATGCGCTTCTTCCCCCCCCTTCGCAGCGGCGCTGCCGCCCTAGCTCCTCTGCTGGCTCACCGAACCCAGCCAGCACAGCGTCGCCGGCCAGGCCGCATCGGCGCGCCACCCAAGGATTGCCGGTGTATCATAGGGGTGCAGCATGCCCAACCGTTCGACCGCCGCATCAAGCCGCGCCGCCGTGGTCTTGAACAGCACCACGGTCTCGGCGGCGCTGTCACGCACGCCTTGCCAGATGAACAGCGATTCGATCTCGCCGATGATGTTGGCGCAGGCGACCAGGCCTTCCTCGAGCACCGCCCCGGCGATCGTCCGCGCGGTCTCGCGGTCGGGGAAGGGGCACCAGATCAGCGCCGCGCCATCCCCGCTCCCGCGCATCAATGCGCCGTGCCCGCACTGTGCATTGCCCGTGCCGTGGCGGCGACTGTCAGCGCGCCGACCAACTGGTGCGCGGCTGCGATCCACAAGGAAACCCCGCTCATCACCGTGGCGATGCCAAGCAGCACCATCGTGCCGAAGGCCGAATGCACCGCGACGCTGGCGAAGCGATCGCTCTTGCGCACCATGCGTGCCAACCACACCAGTGCCGCCACCGCCACCCACGCCCACCAGCGATGCAGGAACTGGAGCAGGAAGGGATCGTGGGTGAGCGCCCACCAGGCCCCCTTCGACCAGTCGGCCTCGGGGAAGAACTGCCCGTTCATCAGCGGCCAGTCATAGGCGGCGTGGCCGGCATTGAGCCCTGCCACCCATGCCCCGAGCAGCAGCTGGATGAACAGCACGGCCCCTGCCAGCGCCGCCCCTGCCCTCAGCCGGGCCGGGCGCGCCGCCGGATCGCGCGCCAGCAGACGCAGATCGCGCGCGGTCCACACCAGGCCGGCCAGCAGGAACAGCGCGGTCAGCAGGTGCGCCGATAGACGGAAGTGGCTGACATCGGTCAGATCGCTGTTGCCCACGCCCGAGGACACCATGTACCAGCCCAGCGCCCCCTGCCCGCAGATCAGGCCGAACATCGCCGCCAGCCGCCAGCCATAGCCCGGCGGAACTGCCCGCCGCAGCGCGAACACCACCAGCGGCAACAGGAAGGCGATGCCGACCACCCGGCCAAGGATGCGGTGGAACCATTCCCAGAAAAAGATGAACTTGAAGGCGGCAAGATCCATCCCCGCCGGGCCGCTTTCATAGCGGAATTCGGCGGTTGCCTGATATTTCGTGAATTCCGCCTGCCATGCCGCCTCGCTGAGCGGCGGCAGGATGCCGCTGACCACGTTCCATTCGGTGATCGACAGCCCGCTTTCAGTGAGACGCGTGATGCCCCCCACTACCACGATCATCACCACCAGCAGCGCCACCACTTCCAGCCAGCGGGCAATCGCCAGCGGCCGCGCCGCGCGCTGCGGGGTGTTCTGGAACAGGCGCGATACGGATGCGAACGTGGCCATGCTGGAGCGCTCTTTGTGCCCGCGCGCGGCGCTGTGCAAGCCTGTTTGGTGCAATCACGGGTGCCCGGCGCGCCAACGCCGTGGCCGCAGAACGCGATGCAACGCCCCTTGCGGAATGTAACAACATTACATATGTGGCGTTGCGGTCATGGATGTTATTCCCGCCCCTTCTGCGATTCGATCCTCGTTGCGTCGCCGGCTTGATCAGCTCGGAATCGGGCTGGCGGGCCTGTGTGCGCTGCATTGCATGGCCACGCTGGTGGTGGTCTCGGTGCTCGGCCTTGGTGGGCATTTCCTCCTTCAGGAAAACATCCACCGCATCGGCCTGGCGCTGGCGGTGGGCGTGGCCGGGGTGGCGATCGGCTGGGGCGTTTGGCGTCATCGGCGGATGCTGCCTTTCGTGGTGGCCCTGACCGGGCTGGTGCTGATGGCCGCCGCGCTGCTGGTGCGGCACGGGGCGGACGAATTGCTGTTGACACTGGCGGGCGTTGCGATGGTGTCGCTCGGCCATCTGCTGAACCTGCGCGCGGCGCACTGACCGCTTGCCCCCTTCAAAACACGAACTTGCAGCCTTGCCGCAAGGCCCTATGTCACGCGCCATGACCAAGAGCATCACCCTGAACGGTGCCCCGCACCGCACCGGAGCCGCCACCATCGCCGATCTGGTGCGCGAACTGGAACTCGTGCCGGAAAAGGTCGCGGTCGAACGCAATGGCGCAATCGTCCCGCGCTCGACGCTGGGCGAAGCGCTGCTGGCCGAGGGCGATGTGCTGGAGATCGTGCACTTCGTCGGGGGGGGCGATGATGCGGGCGCTGACACCTGGAGCGTCGCCGGCCGCAGCTTCCGCTCCCGCCTGATCGTCGGCACCGGCAAGTACAAGAGCTTCGAACAGAACGCGGCCGCAGTTGAGGCGAGCGGGGCGGAGATCGTCACGGTCGCGGTGCGGCGGGTGAACGTGTCCGATCCCAAGGCGCCGATGCTGACCGACTATATCGACCCCAAGAAAATCACCTACCTGCCCAACACCGCCGGCTGCTTCTCCGGCGAGGAAGCGGTGCGGACGCTGCGGCTGGCGCGCGAGGCGGGAGGCTGGGATCTGGTCAAGCTGGAAGTGCTGGGCGAGGCGCGCACGCTCTATCCCGACATGCGCGAGACGCTCAAGGCGACCGAGGTGCTGGCCAAGGAGGGCTTCCTGCCGATGGTCTATTGCGCCGACGATCCGATTGCAGCGCGGCAGCTGGAAGATGCCGGCGCGGTGGCGATCATGCCGCTGGGCGCGCCGATCGGATCGGGCCTCGGCATCCAGAACCGCGTGACCATCCGCCTGATCGTCGAAGGGGCGAAGGTGCCGGTGCTGGTCGATGCCGGGGTGGGCACCGCGTCCGATGCGGCGGTGGCGATGGAACTGGGCTGTGACGGGGTGCTGATGAACACCGCGATCGCCGAAGCCAAAGACCCGGTTCGCATGGCCCGTGCGATGAAACTCGCGGTCGAAGCCGGGCGCGAGGCCTATCTCGCGGGGCGCATGGCCCGGCGGATGTATGCCGATCCCTCAAGCCCGCTCGCGGGATTGATCTAGGAGATACGGAGCCTGTGGCGGTGAAGCGGCTCACGCAGTGAGCCGCAAGGCCGACCGGCCGCCCGCAGCGACGCGCCCGCAGGACGCATGAGCGAGGATTTCGCATCGCAGAGGCGATGCGGAACACAAAGACTCTCACCTAACGCTTAATTAACCATGTGATGCGACGTTCTCCTCGTCCGAAGGAGACTGGCCGATGATGATGTCGATTGCCGAGATGCGGGAATTTGCCGGTTTTGCGCCGTGCGAGCAGCGCTACATCAAGCGCAGCCTCGATATCGGCCTTGCGCGCACCGATGCCTTCCGCCGCTGGGGCCGCAGCGAGACGGAGAACACCGCGATCCGCCGCCAATATGTCACCTATCAGGATTTGAAGGCCCTGCGCGCGCTGATCCCGGCAGAGGGCAGCCCCAACGAGGTGGAACGCTTCCTCGGCAAGCTGGTGCGCTGTGCGACCTTCGACCTTGAACAGGAACGGCTGGCGAGCTTTTCGGCCTTCCGTTTCCTCTATGAACGCCTGCTCGGCGCGAAGGTGCGCCCCTATCTGCCCGCTGCCTTCTGCGCCGCGAGTGCGCTGCCCTCGATCCGCCCGGAGCGCCGCAAGCTGCTGCTGCAAAGCCTGTCGGAAGCCGCCGCCACCGCGCCTGGCTGGTCGGAGCGCGAGCCGGTTTTCTACCCCGAATATGTGGATGATTTCGAGGCGGCGTGACGCGCCACAGCACGCTGGCCGCCGATGCGCCGCCCGGCGCACATGACCGGCGCTGCTGCCGCCGCGCTCACCCCCGATACAGCCCGTCGATCCGCTCCTGATAGCGTTCGCGGATCTTGTGGCGGCGGATCTTCATGCTCGGCGTCATTTCCTCGTTCTCGATGGTGAAGGCCTCGTCCGCGAAGGCGAACTGGCGGACCTTTTCGATCACCGAGAGATCGGCATTGGTGCGATCGACCGCGGCGCGCACCGCGTTCTTGAAGGCGGGCAGTTGCTGAAGCGCCTTCATGTCGAACTTCTCGCCATTGGCGCGCGCCCATTCGAGCGCCCATTCGGCATCCGGCACGATCAGGCCGACCACGTAAGGCCGCTTGTCCCCGCTCACCATCGCCTGGGCGATTTCGGGCTGGAGCGTGAGCATGCCTTCAACCTTCTGGGGCGCGATATTGTCGCCCTTGTCGTTGACGATCATGTCCTTCTTGCGATCGGTGATGACGATCCGGCCCTTGTCGTCCAGATGGCCGATGTCGCCGGTGTGGAGCCAGCCGTCCTTGAGCGTGCGCGCGGTTTCCGCCTCGTTGCGCCAATAGCCGTGCATCACCAGCTCGCCGCGCACCAGAATTTCGCCATCTTCGGCGATCTTGACCTCGACCCCGCGCAGCGGCCGGCCGACCGTGTCCATCTTGAGGCCCACCTTGGGGCGGTTGCAGCTGATCACCGGGCCGGCCTCGGTCTGGCCATAGCCTTGCAGCATGGTGAGGCCCATCGCGTCGAAGAAAGTGCCGACTTCGGGATTGAGCGGCGCGCCGCCCGATACCATCGCCTTGATCCGCCCGCCGAATTTTTGCCGGATCTTGGGACGCAGCGTCTTTTCGACGAGGAAATCGAGCGGCCGGTCGCGCAGGCGCTTCCGGCCGTCCTTGCTGTGCTCGGAAATCCTGAGCGCTGCATCCATCATGAAATTGGCGAGCCTGCCCTGCTTTTCCACCTGCTTCATGATCCGGCTGCGGAGCACCTCGAACAGGCGCGGGACCACGACCATGATGGTCGGGCGCGTTTCCTCGATGTTGGAGGCGAGTTTTTCCAGCCCTTCGGAATAGAAGATTTCCGCACCCACCCCGATCGGCAGATATTGCCCCCCGGTGTGTTCATAGGCGTGGGACAGCGGGAGAAACGACAAAAAGCGTTCGTCCCTGATACCAAAATCCTCCAGCAGGATTTCGGCCGCGCCCGCGACATTGCACAAGATCGCCCCGTGGTGCTGCATCACCCCGCGCGGCGCGCCGCCGGTGCCGCTGGTGTAGATCAGGCAGGCGGTGTCCTCGCGCGTAATGCCGCCAATGCGCGCATCCACTGCGGCGCGGGCCGCGGCGGCATCCCCGGTGACGAGGTTTTTCCACGCGTGATATTCAAAGCTGCCCGATTGCTGGCGCTTCAAGTCGTCGATCCCGATCACGTGCTCGACCAGTCCGGTCTGCCCGATCGCGCCGACCACCGGCAGCAGCAGCTTCTCGGTCGAGACGAACACCGCGCGCGCGCCCGAATTGTCGAGGATGTGGGCGTGATCGCGGCGGGTATTGGTGGTGTAGGTCGGCACGGTGATGCACCCGGCGGCCATGATCGCCAGATCCGCGATGCACCATTCGGGGCGGTTTTCGCTGATCAGCGCCACCCGGTCGCCATCCTCCAGCCCCATGCGGCGCAAGGCTTCGGCCAGCAGGCACACCTGCTCGGCCACCGAGCGCCAGCTTTGCGTCACCCATTGCCCGCCGGTCTTGTGGCCGAGGAACGGCACATCGCCCTTCTGGTCGGCCTGCTTCAGGAACAGTGCGACAAGGTTCTGCGCGCCGTCGATGTCCTGCAACAGCGGATCGTCGGCCGGGTTGACGACAGGGCGCGGGCCGTGCGTCAAGGTGGGGGCATGCACTGGCAAAGGCTCCTGATCCCTTCGAGCTTGTCCTGCGCGGGTTCCGGTGCGACCCGCATCCGGGGCCAGATTAGAAGCACATCGCTATAGCGGCAAGCGTCAGGGCGTGACCGCGCTGACCAGGCGCGGCTCGGTGGCGACTTCCCATGTCCCGTCGGCCCGCCGTCCGAGCGCGTTGGCCTTGATCGGCGCGGGGGCGATGCGAATGCCCGTGTGGCCGAGCGCTTCGAGATCGCCCTTCATCGCCACTAGCGTGCTGCCTTCCTCGATCAGCAGCGTCTCGCCAAAGGACATGGCGAAGGGCAGGGCAAGCGCTTCCCGCGCGCCGAGGCCGAAATCGAGCACGCCGATGATCGCGCGGGTGACGGTGACGGGGATGGTCGGCCCGCCGGCCGCGCCGATCACCAGCACCACCGCGCCATTCGCATCATAAACGATGGTCGGCGCCATTGATGAACGCGGACGCTTGCCGCCCTCCACCCGGTTGGCGACCGGCTTGCCGCCTTCTTCGGGGGTGAGAGTGAAGTCGGTGAGTTCGTTGTTGAGGAAGAACCCGCCCCAGACCAGCCCCGATCCGAACGCGCCCTCGATGGTGGAAGTGTAGCTGACGGCATTGCCGGCCGCGTCGACCACCGAGAAATGGGTGGTGCCGTTCTCCGGCTCCTCCGGCCCGTCCCCGCGCGCGCGCGGCGCGCCGGGCGGCACCCCGGCATCGACCCTGGCCATGGTCGTGTCGGGCGAAATCAGGCCCGAACGGGCCGCAAGGTAGCCCTTGTCGACCATGCCTGCCACCGGCACGCTGACGAAATCGGCATCGCCGGCATAAAGCTCGCGGTCGGCATAGGCGAGGCGCTGGCTTTCGATGAACAGGTGCCAAAACACCGGGCTGTCCGGGCCGAGCGCCGAAAGATCGAAGCGTTCAAGCTGGCCGAGCATCTGCGCCACCGCAATCCCGCCCGATGATGGCGGCCCCATGCCGCACACGCGATAGACGCGGTAGGTGATGCACACCGGATCACGCTGCTTGGGCCGGTAGGCGGTGATGTCGGCGGCGGTCATGCGCCCGTCCTGCGGGGTTTGTGCCGCCACATGGGCGGCCAGCGCGGCGGCCGGCGCAGGGCCATAAAGCGCCTGCGGGCCCTGGGCCGCGAGCGCGCGCAACGTCGCGGCGAGCTGCGGATTGCGAATGATCGTGCCCACCGGCAGCGGCGCGCCATCCGCACCGAAGAACACTGCCCGCGCCGTGTCCGACTTGTCGGCGCGGCCCCTGTTCCCGGCCAGCGATTCATACAGCCGCCGGTTCATCACGAAGCCCTCGTCAGCCAGCGCGATAGCCGGATCGAACAGCTTGGCCCAGGGCAGCACGCCGTGTGCGGCATGGGCCATCGCGGCGAGCGCGACATTGCCCGGCACCCCGACGCTGAGGCCCGAATAGACCCGCGCCTCGCGCCCGAGCAGCTTGCCGTCCGGCCCGAGGAACCGCCTGGGCGTGGCGGCGGCAGGCGCCGTCTCGCGCCCGTCGATGGTCGAGAGCGCGCCGGTGGCTGCGTCAGCCCGCACCATGAACCCGCCCCCGCCGATGCCGGAGCTTTGCGGTTCGACCACGGTGAGCGCGAGCATCACCGCAATCGCGGCATCGGTGGCCGAACCGCCCTGTGCAAGCATCGTCTCGCCCGCCGCACTCGCCCGGGGATCGGCGCTGCTGACCGCGCCGGAGGCGGTCGGCGCCGGATCGGCGGTCGCAAGGGTCTGGCTGGTGACGCAGCCCGAAAGGGCCAGCGCCAGCGGGGCGAGCAGGGCAGAAAACACGCGCATGCGGCAGTGCTATTCGCTTCCGACCGCTTCGGCAATGCTGGCAAAGCCGTCGCGCCGCATCAGGTTCTCCAGCCCCTTGACGATCCGCGCGCCCAGGCCGGGGCCTTCATAGACCATGGCCGAATAGAGCTGCACCAGCGAGGCGCCCGCGCGGATGCGTTCCCAGGCGTGCTCGGCGCTGGCGATGCCGCCGACGCCCACCAGCGGGATCGCCCCGCCGGTGGCCTTGCGAAAATCGCGCAGGCGCTGCGTAGCCAGCGCCCGCAAGGGCGCGCCCGACAGCCCGCCCGTCTCGCCCGCATGGTGCGAGCGCAGGGCGGGGCGTGCAATCGTGGTGTTGGAAACCACCAGCGCGCCGAGCCGCCTGTCCAGCGCGATGCGGGCAATGGCATCGATATCGGCCGGTTCGAGATCAGGGGCGACCTTGAGGAAGATCGGTGCCGCGCTGCCTGCCTCGTCGCGCGCGGCGATCACCGCATCGAGCAGGCCGGTGAGCGCGCTTTCGTCCTGCAGCGCGCGCAGGCCGGGGGTGTTGGGGCTGGAAATATTGACGCACAGGTAGCTTGCCACCGGCGCCATCATCCGCGCCATGATCGCATAGTCGGCGATGCGATCGGCCGAATCCTTGTTGGCGCCGATATTGACCCCGACGATCCCCGGCCGCCCGGCGCGCGCGCGCAATCGCGCCAGCGCCGCCTCGGCCCCGCGATTGTTGAACCCCATGCGGTTGATCACGCCCTCGTCCTCCACCAGCCGGAACAGCCGCGGCTTGGGGTTGCCCGCCTGCGGCAGCGGGGTGATCGAGCCGACTTCGGCAAAGCCGAAGCCGAGGCCGAGCAGCGCGTCAGGCACTTCGGCGTCCTTGTCGAAGCCTGCGGCAACGCCGACCGGATTGGGGAAGTCGAGCCCCGCCACGCGGACAGCCAGCGCTCCCGCAACCGGCGCCGGCCGGCGCAGGGGCAGGGCCTTGAGACCGGTGATGGCAAGACGGTGCCCGGTCTCCGGATCGAGCGCGAACAGGGCGGGTTTGAGCAGGCGGAAGATCATGGCCCGAGCGCCTATGGCAGGCGCGCGGCGTTGTCGAGCGCGCCGCGTTGGCAAACCTTTGCATTTGCTTCATTAACGAAATAGTTCAAAGATTTAGGCCTTGCTGCCCAAAGGGGATAGAGCTTGTCGCTTGCATACAATCAATCCAGCGATTCGCTGTCTATACCCTTGCCCTGCGACCCGAAGGGCTCGGAGCAGCAATGCAAAGAGTACCTTAAACTCACGAAGGCGGCGTTCCGGTTTTGGAGCGTCGCCTTTTTTTGCTCCCCGATCTCCGCCCCAGGTGCCGGAGCCGCGGGCAGGCCATGGCCTCGCTTTCCCACAAGGCCCCTGCCCCGCCGGGCGATAGCGCGTAAGCCATCGCGCCCTGTCTTTCCGATCTTGAGTCTTTCCGATCTTGATCGGCCAGAAGGATCGGCCGGTTCACGCTCATGGAATTGCCCAAATTGGCGAGGGGCGAGCCGGGAACCAAGTTTGCTATCCGTGAATTTTGCCGGGCAATCCGGTCGTGCGGGCCGGTGCCGCTGTCGATGATGAAAGAGAATGTCGGGCAGTGAACCGCTGCCCGATGCCAACAACAGGGCTCGCGCCACTATTGCAGGGGGGGCCGCGCAGGCGGGCAGGGCAAGATTGCAGTTCACGCTTGATATTGTCGCGCCACCGGCAGGGGTCGCTGCGCTGGTCAACACGATGTATGTGATCGAAACGCACGATGCCCGGATCGAGGAGGTTGTTCCGGCCTATTCGGCGCAGCTGCTGGTGATGCTTCGCGGGCGGCTGCTGGTGGAGCGACCCGATGATGCCCCGCTCGAACCGGGCTGTGTCGCTGTCAACGCTCCGCAGCTGCGGACAGCACCTTGTGTGCTGGAAGGGCCGGCGCTGCTGATCGGCGCGTCGTTGACCCAGATCGGCTGGCAGGCGCTGGCCAATCTGCCCGCCGACAAGGTGCACGACCGGCTGCTGCCGGCAGAAACGATTCTTTCGGCCAAGCAGATCGGCGCGCTTCAGGCCGCGGCCCGCAAGTGTATGGCCGGGCGGCTCCTGGTGGCTGATCTGTGCGCGCAGATCGCCGCGCTGCTCGCCGTGCCCCGCCACACCCTGCGCCCCGATCATGTCGCGGTGGTCGAGGCGATCATGCGCTGGCTGGGCAGCGGGTTCGATCCCGCGCTCGATGCGCTCTACGGCGCGGTCGACCTCTCGCCGCGCCAGCTGCAGCGGCTGTCGCGGCGCTTTTTCGGGGTGCCGCCGACGCAGGTGCTCAAGCGCTTCCGAGCGATCCGCGCGGCGATAGTGCTGGCCAACCCGACGCTGCCTGATGCCCTGAGCGACGATATGCTGGCAAGCTTCTTCGATCAGGCCCACCTGATCCACGACATCCGCCGCTACACCGGGCGCACGCCGACCCAGCTGCGCGGTGAGATTGCTGCCATGCTTGACGGTTGAAATCCGAGCAGATCGCTCGTAATTACAAATCAGACCGAAATTGTCTGATTTGAGAACCCTTCGCAATGCGCCTGTCAAACCTGGCTGATTATGCCGTGATCACCATGAGCCAGGCCGCGCTTCACTGCGGCAACGGGCGGGTGAGCGCGGCCGAGCTGGCAGCGGAAACCGGGCTGCCGGTGCCGACCGTGCAGAAGCTCGTCTCGCGACTGACCGCAGCGGGGCTGCTGCGTTCGCTGCGCGGGGCGCATGGCGGCTTGCAGCTTGGGCGGCCGGCAGCGGCGATCACTGTGGCCGATATCGTCGAGGCGGTTGAAGGCCCGATCACGCTCACGGCCTGTGTCGATCACAGCCCGTGCGAATTCGCGGCAGGGTGCAGCATGAAGCCGCACTGGCCGATCATCAACGACGCGCTGCGCGGCGCGCTGGCGGGCATCACCCTTGCCCAGCTCCGCAGTCCCGAAACGCCGCGCCCCGTCGTTCACGAGGAACACCTGGCATGAGCGATGACATCGACATTCAAGACCGCGAAGCCCGTGAAGCCGCCGCCAGGCTTGCCGATTACGAGCACGGCTGGTCGGCCGATATCGACACCGAATTCGCGCCCAAGGGCCTGTCGGAAGACACGGTGCGTTTCATCAGCGCCAAGAAGAACGAGCCGGAATGGATGCTCGAATGGCGCCTGAAGGCCTTCCGCCTGTGGCAGACGATGGAAGAGCCGGACTGGGCCAAGCTCGGCTATCCGCCGATCGACTATCAGGACGCCTATTACTACGCCGCGCCCAAGAAGAAGGCGACCATTGCCTCGCTCGATGAACTCGATCCCGAAATCAAGGCGGTCTATGACAAGCTCGGCATTCCGGTGGCGGAGCAGGAAGTGCTCGCCGGCGTCGAGGGCGCGAAGAAGGTCGCGGTGGACGCGGTGTTCGATTCGGTCAGCGTCGCCACCACCTTCCGCGAGGAATTGAAGCGCGCGGGCGTGATCTTCCTCTCGATCTCCGAGGCGATCCGCGAATATCCCGGGCTGGTGCAGCAGTGGTTGGGGCGCGTCGTGCCGCAGCGCGACAATTTCTTCGCCTGCCTCAACAGCGCGGTCTTTTCCGACGGCACCTTCGTCTATGTCCCCGAAGGGGTGCGCTGCCCGATGGAGCTTTCGACCTATTTCCGCATCAATGCCGAAAACACCGGCCAGTTCGAACGCACGCTGATCATCGCCGACAAGGGCGCCTATGTCAGCTATCTCGAAGGCTGCACCGCCCCGATGCGCGATGAACACCAGCTCCACGCCGCGGTGGTGGAACTGGTCGCGCTCGACGATGCCGAGATCAAGTATTCGACCGTGCAGAACTGGTATCCCGGCAATGCCGAAGGAAAGGGCGGCATCTACAATTTCGTCACCAAGCGCGCGCTGTGCCAGGGCGACCGGTCGAAGGTCAGCTGGACGCAGGTTGAAACCGGCTCGGCGGTGACATGGAAATACCCTTCCTGCGTGCTCAACGGTGAAGATTCCGTGGGCGAGTTCTACTCGGTCGCGGTCACCAACAATTATCAGCAGGCCGACACCGGCACCAAGATGATCCACAACGGGCGTGGCAGCCGCTCGACCATTATTTCCAAGGGGATTTCGGCGGGCAAGTCGAACAACACCTATCGCGGCCTCGTCCGCGTCGGCCCGACCGCGAGCGGGGTGAGGAACTTCACCCAGTGCGATAGTCTCTTGCTCGGCGATCAATGCGGCGCGCACACCGTGCCCTATATCGAGGTGAAGAACCCCAGCGCGCAGATCGAGCACGAGGCGACCACCTCCAAGATCAGTGACGAACAGATGTTCTACGCGATGCAGCGCGGCCTAAGCGAAGAGCAAGCCGTGGCGCTGATCGTCAACGGCTTTGCCAGGCAAGTGCTTAAAGAGCTGCCGATGGAATTCGCGGTCGAGGCGCAGAAGCTGCTGGCGATTTCGCTTGAGGGGAGCGTGGGGTGATTACCCTCTCCTCCCTCGTCATTGCGAGCGAAGCGAAGCAATCCAGGGCGGCACGCGATACGTTCTGGATTGCCGCGTCGCCTGCGGCTCCTCGCAATGACGAAGGCGCGATTTCGCTTGAAGGGAGCGTGGGGTGAGATTCGTTTTTGCCTTCTTGCTCTTTTTGGGCTGGCTTTTGATCGCACAATGGATTGCCAAGGGCTATGGCAATTGGAGAGTGCCCCTTCCGGGTACACATTCGACCATTGATCTCGCGATATTCTACTTCCTGCCAATCGCGGCGATTGCGATTGCCGTCAGCACCTACCGGGCCAAGCGCACCTCATGACCAACCGCAAAACCCTTGCCCTCAAGCCCGAGGCGGCCTGCGCCGATGCCCCCGCGCTCAAGAAGAAGGGCCGCGGGTGGGAGATTTCGGACAAGCGGCTCGATGCGCTGCACCAACAGGCGCGCGAGCTGCGGCGCCATTCGTCCGAGGCGCACAAGGCGCTGGCGGAAAAATTCGCCGCTGCCGACATGGGCCGCTACACCTTCAAGCGCCACGCGGTGGTCGGCAGCGCGATCGTCGATTTCAACTGCCACAACCTCGGCCTTGCGCTGGCGATTGACGAGGAGGGGCAGAACGATCGCCTCGCCAGGCGCCGGGACAAGAGCCTCGAAAGCGTCGGCATCAAGGTGATGCGGATCGCCGCCAAGGACATTCTCACCGATATTGACGGCGTGCTTGAGCGCCTCACCCGCGCCATGCGCGAACGCATCGCCGCGAAGAAGGAGGCCGCCCGCGCGCACAAGGCGGCCCATCCCAAGCAGACCTATTCCCGCCCCAAACCGCGCGGTGCAAACGACACCGCAAAGCCCCGGAGCCGCCAGCCGTGATCCTCGCCGCTCTGTTTGCGCTTCAGGCCGTTGGCGAAGCGGCCATCGCGATCAAGAACGACAATCCCGAAACCTGGAGTGTCGAATATCCGCGCCTGATCCAGCCTTTTGTGCAGGATTACCGGCGCTGCCTCGCCGTCACCAACCGCACCGTCACCGGCATCGCCAATTTCGAGGCGCAGCACGCCGCCGATCTGCCGCGCTGCGCCGAACGCCGCGCCAAGGCGATTGCCGATTCCATCGCCGCGCTCGACGGCGCGAAAACCGCGATGACGCCAGAGGAAGTCGAACAGCTGTTCACCGCTATCGGCCGCATCCACATCGCCCGCGGGGCCGATCTCGACAAGCAGTTCCGCCAACGCCTCGCCGGGGCCGAGGCGGCCAGCGAAACCGATCAGGCCACCCGCCCCAAGGGGCTGGTGATCGAACTGCGCGACGCCAGCGTGGTGAAAGCCCGCACCGATGCAGGCGCGGCCGCCGCGGCGGAACAGGACAAGGACGCACAATAATGCTCACCATCGAAAATCTCCACGCCAAGGTCGGCGACAAGCCGATCCTCAAGGGCCTCAGCCTGCACGTGCCTGCGGGCGAGATTCACGCGATCATGGGCCCCAACGGCGCGGGCAAATCGACCCTGGCGAATGTGCTGGGCGGCAAGCCCGGCTATGAAGTGACCGGCGGCAGCGTGGCGTTCCGCGGGCAGGACCTGCTCGCGCTCGAACCGCATGAGCGCGCGGCGGCGGGGCTGTTTCTGGGCTTTCAGTATCCGGTCGAGATTCCGGGCGTCTCCAACGTCCAGTTCCTGCGCGAGGCCTTGAATGCCCAGCGCAAGAGCCGCGGCGAGGAACCGCTGTCGGGCGGCGAGTTCCTCAAGCGCGCCAAGGACAAGGCGGCGCTGCTAAAGCTGGACATGGACATGCTCAAGCGGCAGGTGAATGTCGGCTTTTCCGGCGGCGAGAAGAAGCGCGCCGAGATGGTGCAGATGGGCATCCTCGATCCCGCCTTCGCGGTGCTCGACGAGACGGATTCGGGCCTCGATATCGATGCGCTCAGGATTGTCGGTGCCGGCATCAACGCGATCATGCGTTCGCCCGACAAGGGCGTGCTGCTGATCACCCACTACCAGCGCCTGCTCGAAGTGGTCGCGCCCGACAAGGTGAGCATCCTTGCCGGCGGGCGGATCGTCGCAACCGGCGGGCCGGAACTCGCCCTCAGGCTCGAGGCCGAGGGCTACGACGCGGTGATGGCGTGACGACCGCCACTCTCCCGACCCCCACCCTTCCGACACGGCGCGACGAGGCGTGGCGCTACGCCGATATGGAGGCGCTCACACGGCTCGGCGCGGCAGCGCTCGACCAGTGGCAGACAATCGCCGTGCCCGCTGGTGAGAGCGTGACGCGCTGCCTCGTCGTGGGTTCGCAGGCACCGGAAGCTCACCGCCTGCGCGTCGACATCGGCGAAGGCGCGCGCGCGGCCTTCTTCATCACCAATCGCGGCGCCGATTATACCCGCATCGAGCTGGACGTGCGGCTCGCCAGGGGCGCGCATTTCGAATTCGGCGGGGTGACCATCGGCGGCGCCGGCGTGACCCGCGAATTCGTGACGCAAGTTCTCCATGCCGCGCCGGAAGCCACCAGCAACCAGACCGTGCGCGCCGTGCATTGGGGCGGGGCGAGCGGCAATTTCCTAGGGCAGGTCAAGGTCGCGCGCCATGCACAGAAGACCGATGCCGCGCAAGACTTCAAGGGCCTGCTGCTTGAAGCCGGTGCCAGCGCCAATGCCGTCCCGCAGCTCGAAATCTTCGCCGACGACGTGAAGTGCGCCCACGGCGCGACCGTCGGCGAACTCGATGAAGCCGCGCGCTTCTACCTGATGGCGCGCGGGCTCGATCCGCACGCGGCGCAGCGGTTGCTGGTGCAGGCCTTCATCGGCGATGCCTTCGTCGCACTGGCAGACGAGGCCGAGCGCCAGGCCCTGCTCGATGCGGCGCTGGCGGCGCTGGAGGGGGCGCGGCTGTGAGCCTCTCCGAAACGCTCCCCTCGCTGGCCGATCTGCGTAGCCACTTTCCCGGCATGATGACCGGCGAGGGCAAGCCGTGGCACTATCTCGACACCGCCGCCACCGCGCAGAAGCCGCGCTGCGTGATCGACGCCATGGCGCGCGCGCTGGGCGAGGATTACGCCACCGTCCACCGCGGGGTCTATGCCCGTTCGGCCGAGATGACTTGTCGCTACGAGGCGGCGCGGCGCAAGGTTGCGGACTTCATCGGCGGGCGCGAGGACGAAGTGGTGTTCACCCGCGGCGCGACCGAGGCGATCAACCTCGTCGCTGAGACCTGGGGCCGCGCGCACCTTAGGCCGGGAATGCGCATCCTGCTTTCGCAGCTCGAGCACCATTCGAACATCGTGCCCTGGCAGATGATCGCCGCCGAGACCGGCGCGATAATCGACGTCTGCCCGCTGACCGCCGACCACTGCATCGACTTGGACGCCGCCGAAGCGATGCTGACCGAGCGCCACAAGCTGGTTGCCTTCGCCCATGTCTCGAACGTGGTGGGAAGCGTGCTCGATGCCCCGCGCGCCGCCGCGCTGGCGCATCGGGTCGGGGCGAAGCTGCTGCTCGACGGGTGCCAGAGCGCGCCGCACATGGGCGTGGACGTGGCTGCGCTTGCTTGTGATTTCTACGTCTTTTCCGCGCACAAGCTCTATGGGCCGACCGGGATCGGGGCGCTGTGGGCCAAGGCGGAGATCCTTGCCGACATGCCCCCCTATCAGGGCGGCGGGGCGATGATCGACCGCGTGAGTTTCGCGCGCACCACCTATGCCCCGCCGCCGCAGCGCTTCGAGGCCGGCACGCCCGCGATCACCGAGGCGATCGCCTTCGCCGCCGCGATCGATTACGTGACCGCCATCGGTCTCGAGCGCATCCACGCGCACGAACAGGCGCTGGTCGCCCGCCTGCGCCGCGAGCTTGGCAGCATGAATGATGTGCGCCTGTTTGGCCCTGCCGACAGCGCGGGCATCGTCAGCTTTGCGGTGGGCGATATTCACCCGCACGATCTCGGCACGATCCTCGACGAGGCGGGCGTCGCGATCCGCGCCGGGCACCACTGCGCCCAGCCCTTGATGGATTTCCTCGGCGTTCCCGCCACCGCGCGCGCCAGCTTCGGGCTCTATTCGAGCGAGGCCGACATCGATGCGCTGCTGGCCGGGATTGCCCGCACCCGCCGCATTTTTGGAAAAGGATGAGAGCGATGGACAGCTCGACCGAAAAGCCCCCCCGCGCCCGCGTCGAGGACGCGATCGACCCCGATGCCGAACCGGCCCGCACCCGCGACTATCTCGAGGGCTTCCTTGCCGCCAAGCCCGCCGCCGATCGCGTGGGCGGTGACGGCAGCGCGCTGCAAGCCGCGGTGATCGAGGCGCTGCGCGAAATCTATGACCCGGAAATCCCGGTCAACATCTACGATCTCGGCCTGATTTACGGGGTCGAGGTGGATGACAATGGCGACGCCACCATCACCATGACGCTCACCACCCCGCATTGCCCGGTGGCCGAGACCATGCCGGGCGAGGTCGAGCTGCGCGTCAGCTCGGTGCCGGGCATCCGCGATGCCGAAGTCGTGCTGGTGTGGGAACCGGCCTGGGGCCCGCACAAGATGAGCGACGAGGCGCGGCTCGAACTGGGGATGCTGTGAGCGAAACCGCCACCCTTGCAATCGGGCTTGCCGATTACCGCGACCCGCGCGATGCGGCGGATCTGGTCGCGCTGCTCGATGCCTATGCGCGCGATCCGATGGGCGGCGGAGAGCCGCTGGCCGATGGAGTGAAGGCACGCCTGGCGCGCGATCTGGCGGCCAACCGCCACGCCTTCTCGCTGCTGGCGCGGCTTGACGGCGAGGCCGTGGGCCTTGCCAACTGCTTCATGGGCTATTCCACCTTCGCCGCCGCACCGCTCGTCAATATCCACGATCTCGCGGTGCTGCCGGGCAGGCGCGGCGCCGGCATCGGCACGGCGCTGCTCGCCGCGATCGAGGCCGAGGCCTTGAAGCGCGGGGCCTGCAAGGTCACATTGGAAGTGCTCAGCGGCAATCCGGCGCGCCGCCTTTACGCCCGCGCAGGCTATGGCGACTACCGGCTCGATCCCGCCACCGGGCACGCGCTGTTCTGGCAGAAGAGGCTGACATGACCGAGACGACCACGACTTCTCGCCCCGCCCCCAAGGCTGCCGTGACGCTCACGCCGAGCGCCGAGGCGCGCATCGCCGCGTTGATGGAAAAGGCCCCGGCCGATGCGATTGGCGTGAAACTCTCGACCCCGCGGCGGGGCTGTTCGGGCCTTGCCTATTCGGTCGATTACGTCACCACCGAGGCCAAGTTCGACGAAAAGATCATCACTCCCGGCGGCACCTTCTACATCGACGGGGCCAGCGTGCTCTACCTCGTGGGCAGCGTGATGGACTGGCGCGAGGACGATTTCAGCGCCGGTTTCGTGTTCGACAATCCCAACGCCAAGGGCGCCTGCGGCTGCGGCGAGAGCTTCATGGTCTAGAGCGGCACTGGCCTTTCAAGCCTCTGCCGCGAGGCGCGCGATCAACCGGCTTTCGAGTTCATCGACTTGGCCATCAGCGTCGATCATCTTCTCGAGCCACTCGTTTTCGTAATCGGTGACGCGCTCGCCCGCGGCGGCGAGCGCGGCGTAATCGGTGCCGGGCTGCTTCTTGCCGAACACCTTGCCGAAGTGGTTCATCACCTGCGGCGCTTCGCGGGCGACGCGGCCGATGAAGCGGCCCACGTTTGCCTTGTTATCGGCCACGAAGGCTTCCAGCTCGCGCTTGCGCTCGTGGCTGACCTGTGCGTTGGGCAGGGTGAAGCCCTTGAGAAAGTTGGCGACGCCATCGATGAACAGATCGTCCCATTCGGGCGCGTTTTCCTCGGCGAGGGTTTCGTCCTTCAGGCGGAACAGCAGCTCGGCATCGTGGCGCGTCACTGCTGCCGGGCCGTGACCGCCGCTGGCAAAGATCACCCGGCGGATGATGCGGCATTCGGCGGCGCTGATGTGGGTCGCTGAAAGCGCGCCGCCGCAGCGGGTCGGGCCGGTGCCGGTCAGCACCGCCCGCTCGATCTGTGCCAGCACGTAGTGCTTGAGCCGGTCGGGGGTGTTTTCCGCGCGCTCGATGATCCGCACCATGGTTTCCAGTTCGACCATGCTTTCGAGCACGCCGTCATGGTCGATCTGGCCGATCAGCCATGCGGCTTCCTCGTCGCTGCATTGCAGCCGCGGCGGGGTGCCGTTCAAGACGAATTCGCCGATCGCCTCGACAAAGAAGTCGCACCATTGCGGGCTGCGCTCTTTCAGCGCGTTGTTGAGCGCAAACAGCGCCTCGGCCTCGTCACGGGCGATGATCCCGTCGCCCCAGCCTTCGCGGCGAAGCGCCAGCAGCGCGTCGGCTGCGATCTGCCCGTCGGCCGCAGCACGCTGGGCGATCGCGATGAAATGCGTGGTCATGTCCCGTTCCAGTTCTTGCCGGTTTCGCCCGCGGGCATCGCATGAACAGGCTTAAGACGGGGTTACCGCCGTTCGATCTCGCGGATGCAGGCCCCGCGATCCACCGCCGCGCCGCCCTGCCGCAGCCGCGCCTCGACATGCGCGGCGAGCGGATCGGCGCCGGGGCGCGGCGGATAGAGGTAGATGTCGAGCACGCACGCGCCGCCCGAAAACTGGAGCTTGCGGGCATCGCCCTCGGTCACGTCGAGCCGGGGCGCGCCGAAGCGCTGGGTCAGCTTGCGCGCATCCTGTCCGATCACGCCTTCCAGCCCGTCTGGAGCCATCACCTGCGGCACCCGCACCACCCCCGAATGCACCGGCGCGGAGGCAGAACCCGGCCTGCCGCCGCCCGCACATCCCCAAAGGCCCAGCGCCAGCGCTGCCAGCGCGATGAGGGAACGGGTCATCATGCCGTTGGCTCCCCTTCAAGCCGCCGCAGCACCAGATGCGTCCCCGCCGCCGCGCCGATGACCGGCCCGAACAGCCCGAAAACCGGCACCAGCATCAACCCGGCGATGCTCGCGCCGAGCAGGAACCGTTCGGCCTTGCCGGCCGGATTGCCGCCCGCAAGGCTGCGCGCGTGCCGCAGCCACGCCATGTCGGTCAACTCGCGTCCCAGCAGCACCGCGTTGACGGCGAGGAACACCAACGCCGGGCCGATCGCGGTGAAGGCGACCAGTCCCGCCAGCGGCAGCGCCAGCAGGTTGTAGCCGAGCGCACGCAGCAGTCCCCTGACCGCGTTGGCGAGATCGCGGCGCAGCGGCAGCGCCTGCGCCTGCGCCGCGCGCGCCGGATAGTGCCGCGCCTCGACCGCGGCAACCACCTCGTCGGCGAAGAATTGCAGCACGGCCATCGCCACCACCCGGAACAGCAGCCACATCGCCGCCGGCACTAGCAGCGCCGCGGCCAGTCCGGCCCAGCCCGCGTCGATCCCATAGCGCGCGCCCGCCGCGGCCAGTCCGAAATAAAGCCCTGTCCCGGCCGCCACGAACAGCGCCAGCGTCAGCGCCGCACTTTTGGCGACCACCGCGACGATGCGGCGATCTCCCAGCTGGCCAAGGGCCAGCACAAGCGCGGAAAGGACGGCGGTCATGGCCGCAGGCGATGCGGGCCGCGCGCGGCGAAGTCAACGCAAGCATGCCGCGCCGCACACAGATGCTTGGCGCGCGCACCGAAGGCGGCTAGGCGAGGCGCAGAATTCATTCCCGAGGAACCTTGCGTGACCGCCACCAACCCGCCCCGCTATGATGTGATCGCCATCGGCAATGCCGTGGTCGATGTGATTGCCTCCTGCGATGAGGAGCTGATCGACGAGCTTCAGATGAGCCGCGGCGGGATGACCCTGATCGATGCGGCGCGGGCCGAGGAACTTTACGAGGCCATGCCGCCCGCGCGCGAGGTTTCGGGCGGCTCGGCCGCCAACACGCTGGCGGGCCTCGCCATGCTGGGCCTGCAATGCGCCTTCATCGGGCAGGTTGCCGACGATCAACTCGGCAAGGTGTTCCGCCACGACATGCGCGCCACCGGCATCGATTTCGACACCCCGGCCCGGGCGGGTGAACCGGCGACGGGGCGCGTGCTGATCTTCGTCACCCCCGATGGCGAGCGCACGATGAACACCTTCCTCGGCGCAGGCCAGTTTCTCCCCGCCGCCGCCCTCGACGAGGCGCTGATCGCGAGCGGCGCGATCCTCTATCTTGAAGGCTATCTGTGGGACCCGGAAGAACCCCGCCGCGCGATGCGCCGCGCGATCGAGGTGGCGCGCAATGCCGGCCGCAAGATCGCCTTCACCGCCAGCGAAAGCTTCGTGATCGAACGCCACGGCGACGATTTCCGCAGCATGATCGAGGAGGGCATCATCGACATCCTGTTCGTCAACGAAAGCGAACTGGCGACGCTGACGGGCGAGGATGATTTCGAGGCCGGCCTTGCGGCGGTGGCGGGCAAGGTGCCGGTGCTGGTGGCCACCCGCAGCGAAAAGGGCGCGGTCGCGATTGCCCATGGGACACGCGCCGAGGTTGCCGCTGTGCCGGTGGTCAAGGTGGTCGACACCACCGGCGCGGGCGATCAGTTCGCGGCCGGATTCCTGTCGGGCTATGTCAGGGGCGAGCCGTTGACCCGCTGCCTCAAGCGCGGGGCGATCTGCGCCGCGGAAGTCATCACCCACTACGGCCCGCGCCCGGAAGCCGACATGCTCGCGCTGATGAACGAGCGTTTGTAAGCCGCTGGGTTGCGCGCCCGCCGCGCCTGCGCCAGCCCTGCAGGCACGCTTACTCGTCGGGCACGTAGCCCGCGTCGCGCAGGCTCACCATGTAGGCCGCGATCTGGTCGATCTGCGCGCGGGTGAGCGTGAAATCCATGTCTTCAGGGTAGTTGTGCGCTTGCGATAGCCAGTCGGCGAGCGATTTTTCCGACAGCCCCCGCCGGTTGGCAATCGCGGCAAAGCTGGGCGAGGCGGGGTTGGGCGAGAGGAACGGCGGTTCGACCGCATGGCACCCCCCGCAGGCCGCCTCGACAAAGGCCGGAGCGCGGGTGTCGGGCGAAGGCGCAGTCGGCTTGCCCACCATCGGCGGCGGGTTGTCGCTGACGGGGGTCTGACATCCGGAGAGGGCCAGAATCGCTGCGGCGACGAGGGTGAGGCGACGGGTCATGCTGGCCTTATCCTTGCTCCATGCGCTCGTTTCTTTGACCGGGATCAAATCCAGGCTGCCTTTCCGGCGTGCAGGCTGCAACGCGATCGCGTTCAAGAGCCATCACCCTTGGCGCAACCAATTCTGCGCTGCAGCGTTGATGATCGCGGAGCAAACGTCAATCATTCCAAAGGAACTGCCGCATGATTTTCACGCACTGGCTTCGGCCTGTCCGCTCGCCGCTGCGGCGCTGCGCTTTCGCCCTGGTCGCGCCGGCTGTGCTGGCCAGCCAGAGCGCGCAGGCAGCCTCGCCGCTGGACTGGGACACCGCGAGCGACATCGGCGTTGGCGCGCTGGTGCTGTGGTCGCTCGGAGTGCCGGTCGCACAAGGCGACACGCAAGGGGCATTGCAGGCGGGGGCCTCGGTTGCGGTCGGCTTCGGCGCGGCGCAGGGGCTGAAGCAAGCCTTTCCCGAAAGCCGCCCCGATGGCAGCGGCAATGACAGTTTCCCCTCGGGCCACACGGCGACGGCCTTTGCGGCGGCGACCAGCATTCTCGACCGGCGTGGCACGGGCGAGGGCATCCCGGCGCTGGCGCTGGCGAGTTTTGTCGGCCTGGCGCGGGTCGAGGCGGACAAGCACCATTGGTATGATGTGATTGCCGGTGCGGCGATCGGCAGCGCCTCGGGCCTGCTGATCACCCGCCACCAGCGCCCGGACGCGCCCCGGATGGTGGTGTGGGGCGATTTCCACGGCGGCGGGGTGACTTACGCGGCGCGGTTCTAGAGCGGTTTCCGATCCGATTGCATCAGATCGGCCGCTCCAGACTATTTTTTACCGCGTTTTCCGAGCCGCCGGGTGATTCCACCCGGCTCGAAAACGCTCTAGCCGCGCGCGCGCGCCTGCTCGCGTGCCACTTCGCGCCAGCCGATATCGCGGCGGCAGAAGCCCGACGGAAAACCGATCAAGTCCACGGCATCATAGGCACGGCGCTGCGCCTCGGTAACGCTCGCGCCGGTCGCGGTGACGGCGAGCACGCGGCCGCCGTTGGCCACCAGCACGCCGTCCTTCAGGGCAGTGCCGGCGTGGAACACCTTGGCGGCGTCCGGTTCCACGCCCGACAGATCGATCACCCCGCCCTTTTCAGGGGTGCCCGGATAGCCCTTGGCCGCCATCACCACGGTGAGCGCGGTCTCCTCGCGCAAGGCCACTTCCACCCCATCCAGCGTCCCCGTAGCGCAGGCGCGCATCAGCGCCACCAGATCGCTCTCAAGCCGCATCATCAGCACCTGGCATTCGGGATCGCCGAAACGGGCATTGTATTCGATCAGCTTGGGGCCGTCTGCCGTCAGCATCAGGCCGGCGAAAAGCACGCCCTGATAGGGGTTCCCTTCCGCGCGCATGGTGCGGATGGTCGGCTCGATGATCTCGGCCATGACGCGGGCCTCCAGTTCCGGCGTCAGCACCGGCGCAGGGGAGTAGGCGCCCATGCCGCCGGTGTTGGGGCCGGTGTCGCCATCGCCGACGCGCTTGTGATCCTGCGCGCTGCCGAAGGGGACGATGTGGGTGCCGTCAGTCAGCGCGAAGAAGCTCGCTTCCTCGCCTTCCATGAACTCCTCGATCACCACCTGCGCCCCGGCGCTGCCAAAGGCCCCGCCGAACATCTCGGCGAGCCTTGCCTCGGCCTCGGCCAGGGTTGCGGCGATCACCACGCCCTTGCCCGCCGCCAGGCCATCGGCCTTGAGCACGTAGGGCGCGCTGAAACGGGCGAGGGCGGCGCGGGCTTCCTCCAGCGAAGCGGTGCGCGCGTAACCGGCGGTGGGGATACCGGCGCGGGCGCACAGGTCCTTGGTGAAGCCCTTGGAGCCTTCGAGCCGGGCTGCCGCCTGCGAGGGGCCGAACACCGGCACGCCTGCCGCTCTCAGCGAGTCCGACAGGCCATCCACCAGCGGTGCTTCCGGCCCGATCACCACGAGGCCAATGGCGCGTTCGGCGCAGAACGCGATCACCGCCGCGTGGTCGGCCACATCGAGCGCCACGCATTCGGCTTCCTCGGCGATCCCCGGATTTCCGGGGGCAGCGTAAAGCCGCGTGCAAGCGGGGGATTGCGCCAGCTTCCAGCCAAGCGCATGTTCGCGGGCCCCAGACCCCAGAAGCAGGATATTCATGGCCCCTCCGCCCAACTCCGATAACGATGCCGGGCTGGTAGCGCGCACGGGCGCGGGCGACAACGCCCCGCCGCTCACCATCAGCGAGATTTCCGCGCTGCTCAAGCGCACGGTCGAGGATCGCTTCGGCTTCGTGCGGCTGCGGGGCGAATTGTCGGGGGTCAAGCGCGCGGCCTCGGGGCATTTCTACTGCGCGCTCAAGGACGAGGGCGCGGTGATCGACGCCGTGATGTGGAAGGGCAACGCCGCCCGCCTCAATTTCCGCGCTGAGGATGGGTTGGAGGTGATCGCCACCGGCAGGCTGACCACCTATCCGGGCCGCTCGAAATACCAGATCGTGATCGATGCCCTCGAACTGGCGGGCGAGGGCGCGTTGCTGGCGCTGCTGGAAAAGACCCGCGCGCGGCTGGCGGCCGAGGGCCTGTTCGATGCCGGGCGCAAGCGCGCCCTGCCGTTCCTGCCGCGCGTGATCGGCGTCGTCACCTCGCCCACCGGGGCGGTGATCCGCGACATCCTCCATCGCCTCGCCGACCGCTTTCCGAGCCATGTGCTGGTCTGGCCGGTGCTGGTGCAGGGGCAGGGTGCCGCCGAGCAAGTGGCGGCCGCCGTGCGCGGCTTTTCCGCGATTGCGCCCGGCGGCCCCGTGCCGCGCCCCGACGTGGTGATCGTGGCGCGCGGCGGCGGTTCGATCGAAGACCTGTGGAGCTTCAACGAGGAAGTGGTGGTGCGCGCCATCGCCGAATGCGCCATCCCCGTCATCTCCGCCGTGGGGCACGAGACCGACACCACGCTGGCTGATTTCGCCGCCGACCGCCGCGCGCCCACACCCACCGCGGCCGCCGAAATGGCAGTGCCGGTGCGCGCCGATCTGGCCTTCACCCTCACCGACCTTGCCGCCCGTCAGCGCCGCGCGGCCTATCGCGGCTACGAATTGGGGCGCGAGCGCCTCGCCGCGCGCGTGCGGCTGCTGCCGCGCCCCGAAAACCTGCTGCAACCCCAGGCCCAGCGGCTCGACGAGCTGTCCGAGCGGCTGCGCCGCGCGCTGGGGGACCGTTCGGCCAGGGGGCGCGAGCGGCTGGCGGGGGTGGCGGCGCGGCTTTCGCCTGCGCTGCTCACCCGTGCCGCGGCCGAGGCGCAGCGGCGGCTCGAGCGGGCCCGGCTCGGCCCGGCGCTGGTCGAGCGGCCCTTGCGAACTGGGGCCGACCGCCTCGCCGCGCTGACCCGGGTGATGAGCCAGCTTCATCCCGAAAAGCCCTTGGATCGCGGCTATGCGATCATCCGCGACGCGCAGGGCCGCGCGCTCACCACCCGCGCTGCGGCGGCGGGCGCGGCGCTGCTGAGGCTGCAATGGCGCGACGGAACGCTGGAGGCCGTGCCCGCCGGCAGCACTTCCCCGCCGCGTCCGGCCGCCAAGCCGCGCCCAGCCCCCCCGCCGCGCCAAGATGATTTGTTCGGCTAGCGACAAGCTGCTATTGGACATGCCATGCTGATGTCCTCCGCCGACAAGACCGCCAGGCTGTATTACGGTCCTTCCAGTTTCCGCGTGCTGCGTCCGGGCAGCCATGTCCTGTGCGCGGTGACGGGCGCAGCGATTCCGCTCGCCGAACTGCGCTACTGGAGCGCCGAGCGGCAGGAGGCCTATGCCTCGTGCGAGATCGCCACGCGCCGCCTGCTCGGCCTCGACCGCGCCTAGGTGCAAGCCCGCGGCTTTCGCTGGTTGCTGCTGCTCGTCGTGGTCCTGGGCCTTGGCCCCGGCCTCATTTGGCGCACCCCGATCGGAGCGCGCAGCAACGGTGCGGCGATCAGCGTCATCCCGATCGCCAAGCGCGCCGGCGTGGCGGGCGCGCTGCGGCTTTCCGGTGCGTGGGAGCTGCGCTCAGATCATGCCTGGTTCGGTGGCTTTTCCGCGCTGGTGGCCGGTGATGAGGGCGGGTTGATCGCCGGGAGCGATCGCGGCTGGCTGCTCGCCATCGACCTGTCCGGCCCCGCCCCGCGTCCCGTGCCCGATTCCTTCCGCTTTGTCGGTCGCCGCGTCAGTGCGCGTGATGAAGTGCTCGATCTCGAAGCGCTCGCCCGCGACCCGGCCAGCGGCACGCTGTGGGCCGGGTTCGAGCGTTTCAACCAGATCGAGCGGTTTGCCCCCGACGGCACCCGCGCCTTGCGCGCCCCGCCTGAGCTGGCGCGCTGGCGCCGCAACAGCGGGGTGGAGGCGATGGAGCGGCTCGCCGACGGGCGCTTCTTGGTGATTGCCGAGGGGTCGGAGCGCGGCGGGAAACCGCTCCACCGCGCGCTGCTGTTCGCGCGCGATCCGGTCGAGCCGCAAGCGCCGCGCACTTTCCGGTTCGTCTCTTGGCCCGGTTACGATCCGGTCGATATGACGCAGCTGCCCGACGGGCGGGTGCTGATCCTGTTGCGGCGGGTCGAATATGCCCTGCCGGCACGCTTCGACACGGCGATCGCGATTGCCGATCCGGCGGCGATCCGCGCCGGCCAGGCGTGGCGGGGGCGGATCATCCAGCGCCTCGCCGGCGGGGTGTTCGCCGACAATTTCGAAGGCATCGCCTTCGTCCCCGACGCTGCCGACCCGTCACGCGGGGCGGTGTGGGTGATTGCCGACGACAATTTCTCGGCGTTTCAGAAAAGCGTGCTGGTGCGGTTTGAGTGGGAGGGCTGAGCCTTGCCGCAGGCCTCGTGCCTCGTCTCCCCACCCGGCTACCATTTCCGGATGGTATCTTTGGTGGCCGGGTGGGGAGGCGGGGCGGGAGGTCTGCGTCGTGCGTCAGCACGACACGAGACGCAAACGAAAAAGCGCCCGGTTGCCCGAGCGCTTGATCGTAACGCTGCTGCCCCGAACGGCGGCGCGCTCAGGCGGCGGTGTTGGCCTTGAGCAGCTCGCGCTTGACCTTGAGCGCGTTGGCCGAAAGCTTGCCGTCATTGGTCTTGAGCAGCCAGTTGTCCAGCCCGCCATTGTGTTCCACCGAGCGCAGGCCGTGGGTCGACACGCGGAACTTGAAGCTGCGTCCCAGCTTTTCGCTCATCAGGGTGACGTTCTGCAGGTTGGGCAGGAACACGCGCTTGGTCTTGTTGTTGGCGTGGCTCACATTGTGGCCAACCAGGCGGCCCTTGCCGGTCAGTTCGCAGATGCGCGACATGGTGTGTCTCTTCTCGTAAGGTTCGGGTGTGATCCGGGAAAGCGGCGCGCTTAACGGGGCAAGGGCGAATCGTCAAGCACGTTGCGCCCTCGCCTCGCTCGCAGTAGCGCGGCGCGGATGACCCACTGGCCGCTCCCCCTGCCGATGCAACGCGCGCTCGACGCGGCGCGGGCGGCGGCGGCGGCTGGCGAAGTGCCGATCGGTGCGGTGATCGTCAAGGATGGCAGAGTGATTGCCGGGGCGCACAATGCCCCGCGCCACCTGCACGACCCTACCGCTCATGCCGAGATTCTGGCGATCCGCGCTGCGGCGCGGGCGCTGGGCGATGAACGGCTGACGGGATGCGAGCTGTGGGTGACGCTCGAGCCTTGCGCGATGTGCGCCGGCGCGATCGCCCATGCCCGCATCGCCCGGCTTTACTACGCCGCCAGCGATCCCAAGGGCGGCGCAGTGGAGCACGGCGCGCGGGTGTTCGAGCAGGCGCAATGCCTCCACCGCCCCGAAGTCTATTCCGGCATGGGGGAGGCCGAGGCGGCGGACTTGCTCAAGCGATTCTTCGAGGAGCGGCGCTGAGCTGGCTTTGGCGCCTTTGCGATTGCGCGCCGCCACCTATGCCTGTGCGCGCCCGCGTTCCTGCACCGCGGCGCGGCGGGCTTCGACCTGTTGCGGGGCGACGGCGCTGTTGGCCGCGCGCGAACGCTCTGCCTCCAGCGCCAGCCCTTCGCCGAAGCTCGTCGCATAGCCATCGTCGATCAACCGCTTGTACAGCGCGAGGAAGGCCGGATCGATGCCCGCCATGTCGCCTGCCAGCCGGCGCGCGAGTGGGAGCAGTTCTGCAGGGGCGACCACGTGGTTCACCAGCCCCCAGCTGTGCGCGGTGGCGGCGTCCACAAAGTTGCCGGTGAAGGCCAGTTCCTTGGCGCGGGAAATGCCGATCATGCGGCTGAGTTTCTGCGACAGGCCCCAGCCCGGCACGATGCCCACCCGCGCATGGGTGTCGGCGAAGCGGGCGTTGGTGCTGGCGATCAGCACGTCGCAGGCGAGCGCGACCTCAAACCCGCCGGTGATCGCCACCCCGTTGATCGCCCCGATCACGGGCTTCCTGCACAGTTCGATGGCTTTCACCGGATTGTCGGCCGGGTCGGTGGCGTTGGCGCTGCCGAGCGCGCCCTCCTCGCTGCCGAGTTCCTTGAGGTCCAGCCCCGCGGTGAAGGCGCGTTCTCCCGCGCCGGTGAGAATCACCGCGCGCACGGCCTCGTCCGCATCCACCTGCCGCATCACCTCGGCGAGGCGCTTGCGCAGGGCGCGGTTCAAGGCATTCATCGCCTGCGGGCGGTTGAGGGTGACGGTGGCGATACCCTCGGCCACCTCACACAGGATCACGTCGTCGTTCATCACAAACTCCAGTCGATGGCGCCGCGCCCGTTGGCCTCAAGGAAGGCGTTGGTGCGGCTGAAGGGGCGCGAGCCGAAAAAGCCGTTATGCGCCGAGAGCGGGCTGGGGTGGGCCGAGGCCACGATCAGATGGCGCGAAGCGCGCGCGAGGGCGGGCACCCGGCTCGCTTTCTTCCTGGCGTGGCTGCCCCACAGGATGAACACGCTCGGCACGTCGCGCTCGGCCACGGCGGCGACCGCAGCATCGGTGATCGCGTCCCACCCGCGCCCCGCGTGGCTGCCCGCCTGTCCCGCCTCGACCGTCAGCGTGTTGTTGAGCAGCAGCACCCCCTGCCGCGCCCACTTGGCAAGGTTGCCGCTCGCCGGACGCGGCAGGCCGAGATCGCTTTCCAGTTCCTTGCAGATGTTCACCAGGCTGGGCGGCAGGGGCACCCCGTCGGGCACCGAGAAGGCGAGGCCATGCGCCTGCCCCGCCCCGTGATAGGGATCCTGTCCGAGGATCACGCAGCGCACTGCGTCGAGCGGGGTCAGCGCAAGGGCGGCAAGGCGCTGGCCGCGCGGGGGATAGATCACCTTGCCCGCGGCCTCCTCGGCCCTCAGCCATCCGCCCAGCCGCCGCGCCGCGGGGCTTGCCAGCACCGGTTCGAGCGCGCTTCGCCAGCTTTCGGGGATGGTTTCGGTCGAGGGGTCGGGCAAGGGGGTGGCTCCGAAACTGGCGAGCGCAACCGCGACCTGTCGCCTGATCTGCCCCGGCTGCGCTCCGGGCAAGGCCTAGATCACTGCGAGTGCCCGCGCCACTGGCCCCTTCCCCTCTTTCCCCAATCGGCGTAGGGCGAGCGCCATGGCTGTGCATTTTCACGAGGAAGACCTGCCCCCCGGCGTGCTTGCCGGAACAGGGGCGATCGCGATCGACACCGAGACGATGGGGCTTGTCACCGCGCGTGACCGGCTGTGCGTGGTGCAGCTGTCCGATGGATCGGGCGATGAACACTTGGTGCGTTTCCATCCGGGCAGCAGCTATGATGCGCCCAATCTCAAGGCGTTGCTGGCCGACAATGCGCGGCTCAAGCTCTATCACTTCGCGCGCTTCGATCTGGCCGCGCTGTATCACTATCTCGGCGTGATGGCCGCGCCGGTGTTCTGCACCAAGATCGCCAGCCGGCTGGTACGCACCTATACCGATCGCCACGGGCTCAAGAACCTCGTCGAGGAACTGCTGGGCGAAAGCCTGTCGAAGCAACAGCAGTCGAGCGACTGGGGCGGGCCGGTGCTGTCGGATGCACAGCGCGAATATGCCGCCAGCGACGTGCGCTTCCTCCACCGCCTGCAGGCCGAACTGACGGCGCGGCTGGAACGCGAAGGGCGAATGCACCTGGCGCAGGCGTGTTTCGATTTCCTTCCCACCCGCGCGCTGCTCGATCTGGCCGGCTGGCCCGACGCCGATATCTTCGCCCACAGCTGATCGCACGCCCCGGCCATGGTCAGCAGCCATATCCAGACCGAGACCAGCCAGGCCCGCGCCCTCAGGAGCCGCCGCCAGCATTTCGCCGCGCCCGGCGGATCACACGATCGGCTGGTGGCCTTCCTGGCCCGCGCCCTGCCGATGGCGGTGGGCATCATCGCGGCGCTGATGGTGATTACCCCCCTTTCCCCGCGCGGCGAGGTGAGCTTTCTGCTCGATCGCAACAAGGTCGCGCTGATCGACGAGCGCCTGTCGGTGGACAACGCCATGTATCGTGGGCGCGACAATCTGGGCCGCCCGTTCTCGCTGATGGCGGGCGAGGCGGTGCAGCGCTCCAGCGCCGAGGGGCTGGTACGGATGCAGGATCTGGTCGCGCAGATGGTGCTGTCCGATGGGCCTGCGCGCCTGAGCGCCGACGGCGGCACCTATGATATCGATGCCGAAACCGTCGTGGTCAACGGCCCGGTGCGCCTGACCGCGAGCGACGGCTACAGCATGGTTGCGCGCGGGGTCTGGGTGGATCTCAAGGCCAGGTTGATGCGCGGGGACGAGGGCGTTTCGGGCGAGGTTCCAGCCGGCACCTTCTCCGCCGACAGCATCCGCGCCGATCTGGGCGCGCGCACGCTGACGCTGGAGGGCAATGCCCGTCTGACCATGATCCCTGGCAAGTTGAGGATGCCGTGATGACTGACACCACTCCCCGCAGCCCTTGGCGCCGTATCGCGCTGTTCTGGGGCATGGGCGGCTTTGCCCTCACCAGCGCACTGGCAGGCGGGATGGCCTTGCGCGCGCAGGGCATTGCCAGCCACGATTCGCGCGCGCCGGTCAACTACGCCGCTGACCGGATCGAGCTGCAAGACCGCGAGAACCGCGTGATCCTGTCGGGCAACGTCGTGATCGAGCAGGCCGGTCTCACGGTGCGTTCGGCGCGCACGCTGGTCGATTTCACCGATACCGGCTCGCTCAGCATCCAGCGCATCACCGCCACCGGCGGGGTGGAGGTGACACGCGGCGACGAGCGCGCGAGCGGCGACAACGCGATCTACGATTTCAACCGCCGGATCATCACCATGGCGGGCAATGTCCGGCTGCGCCGCGGCACCGATACGCTCAATGGCGGGCGGCTGGTGATCGATCTGGAAAGCGGGCTGTCGAGCGTGGACGGCAGCGCGGCGGGCGGCCCCGCCGCGGGCAAGGGCCGCGTGACCGGCAGCTTCGCCGTCCCCCAGCGCGACAAGAAGTAGGCGGGTTCAGCCCTGTTCCAGCGCGCCCAGATGCCGAGGCATCATGCGCCCGATGCGCCCGATGCGCCAGATGCGCCCAAACATCGCCCCGGCTTGACCAGCCGGCGAGGCGGCAGGCGCATCGGCCCCTCGCATCAATAGGCGTTTGCGTGGCTGAGCACGCGCACGGTCCGCAGCACGATCTGGATGTCGCGCAGCAGCGACCATTGCGCGATATATTCGAGATCGGATTGCAGCCGGTCGGTGAGGTCCTTCTCGCGGGTCGTCGCACCGCGGTGTCCGCGCACCTGTGCAAGGCCGGTCAGCCCCGGCTTGAGGCAGTGGCGCTGCCAATACTTGTGATCGACCTCCCAGAAGAACTTGTTGTTCGCCTGAGAGCCGATCGCGTGCGGACGCGGACCGACGATCGACATGTCGCCCATCAGCACGTTGACGAGCTGCGGCAGCTCGTCGATGCTGGTGCGGCGGATGAAGGCGCCGATGCGGGTGATGCGGTCATCATCGCGCGAGACCGAGCGGTTGCCGTCCCGATCGAGCCTTTCGGGCCGCATCGAGCGGAACTTGTACATCGCGAAGAACTGGTTGCCGCGCCCCAGCCGGCGCTGGACGAACAGCACCGGTCCGCCGTCTTCCAGCTTGATCAGCAGTGCCACCACCAGCAGCAGCGGCGACAGCACGATCAGCGCCGCGCCTGCGACCAGAATGTCGAAAGCGCGCTTGATGATCCGTGCGCGCAGCTGCAGCGGGCCGGTCGAGACCACCAGCGTGGTGCGGTCGAGTTGGTCGTAGCGATGCACCCCGACCGCGCCGAGGCGGTGCGCCGGCTCGCTGACAATCTCGCCATAGACCCCCGCCGACTTGAGCAGGAAGGCCCAGTCCTCGCGCCGTTCGCGCGGACAACTCACCACCACGTGATCCTGATTGCGCAGCAGCTTGCCCAGCCGGTCGAGCATGAAGGGATCGCGGCTGGACGGATCAAAGCCGAATTCGGCTGCCGCGACGATGACGGCACCGGGATAGGGGAAGCTTGATCCGCCATCGTCGATCACCAGGTGATTGGCGACCCGCCCGTCCCAGCGCCATTGCACCAGCCCGCGCACCGCCCGGCGCAACATCACCAGCATGATCGCGGTAAATAGCAGCCCGAGCGTCACCGCCACGCGCGAGAAATCATCGTTGGATTTGGTGTAGAAGGCGACAAAATTGATCAGGCCCGCCGAAATCACCAGCGCGATCAGCGCTTTGCGGCTGGCGTACAGCCAGTCGGTCAGGCCTTTCAGCCCGTAGGAGCCGTTATACAGGGCAATCGTGTAGAACACGGGCAGCATCGCCTGCGCGGCGAGCATCGCTCGCGGTTCGGCCCAGCGCCCTTCCCATACCAGGCTGCCCAAGGCGAAACCCAAATGCAACAAGGCTCCGTCGGCCAGCAAAATCAGTGCATAGGTGCGTAATCGACGCCGTTCGAGCGAGGGCGCGAGCTTTTTCTCGACACTTTCGTGCCTGGTCGATTCCAGCAGTCGCGGTGTCACGCGGTTCATTCAGACCTTCCCCCAAAGGCGCGACCCTACTGAGCAATACTTAGGCAACATTACATAGAAATGATGCTCTTGTGCGACTGCGAAATGCAGCTTGTCACATAATGAGAACCGTTCGGCCCTTCCGGACCCTTCGCGGCCTCAGCCTTTTGCCGCGAATCGTGCGATTTCCGCCAGCTCCTGGGCGAGCAGCAGCTCGGCGGCCTGGCTGTTGGCGAGCAGGGTGCGGTGCAGTTGTGTGAGGCGCGCAATCAGCCGGTCGAGCCGGGTGTCGCTTGCGCCGCGCTGCGCCGGCTGGCGCCAGCGGTTGTATTGGTTGCGGATATCGTGCCGTTCCTTGACGAAGATGCCGAGCCGCATTTGCGCGCCCTTGTCGATGCGGTCGAAGGCGCCGCGCGGGCCGAGATGCGCCATGATCTGCGCCAGTTGCGCCGCCCGCCGTTCCAGCGCCAGCGCGAGGCCGACCGGGTTCAACCCCAGCTCGCGCATCCGCCGGATCTCGCTGCTCACCCGCGGCAGCTCGCCGCCAAGCACCGCGTTGACCAGCGGGGCGAAGCCGTCTTCCGCGGCCACCGCCCCGATCGCGGCGTGATCCTCGGGCGTCGCGGCGCGGGGCGATTGCGGATCGGCCCCGCAATAGAGCGCGAGCTTGTCGACCTCGGATTGGGCGAGGCGCACGTCCAGCCCGGCGGCCCGGGCGATGCGTTCGGCCAGATCGCCGCTCAACTTGAGACCGGCCGCATCGGCCATCGCGCGCACCGCCTGCGTCACGGCAGCAAGATCGGGCGGATGGAACATCGCCACCACCGCGTCCTTGCGCTGTTCGAGCAGTTTGGCGGTGCGCGACTTGTCGGTGGCGGAGGTCGCCACGACGATCACCGGGGCCGCCGCGCCCGCGCCGGCTTCGCTCGTCTCGATCAGCACTGCGAGCGCGTCATGCGCCTCGTCCCCGCTGGCGCGCACGAAGATGTGGCGCTTGCCGCCAAACAGCGAGGTCGAGCGCGCCTCGTCGCCGAGCCGCGCCGGATCACTCCTGAGTTCCGCGCCGCTCAGTTCCACCCGCTCGCCCGCATCGGGCAGGGCGGCGGCAAGGCGATTGGCCGCCGCGCTCGCCCCGGCCTCGTCGGGGCCGCAGAAAAAGAAGATCGTGTGGCGCTCGATGCCGGCGGGCAGGCCGCGGGCGAAATCGCTGTTCTTGAGCTTCATCGGGCCGCTTCGGCGCGGCTCCGCAGCGCCAGCGAAACCTGCGTCGCCATCTGCCCGGCGAGTTCGAGCGCGAGGTTTTCCAGCGCCTTCTGCTCGGCCGCAATGGTGGCATATTCGGAGGACACCACGTCGATCCCCGCATCCGAACCGGCGGTGGCATCGAGCAGGATCGCGCCAGTAGCGATATCGACCAGCTGATAGCGCGCCCGCAGGATGCGGCGTTCGCGGCTGATGGTATCGTCGTTGAGCACGCCGAGGGCTTCGAGCGAATCGTCGAGCCGCACGTCGAGCCGGTAGGCCGGCTTGGCGCTCCCTGCGACCCCCAGCCGGTTCCGCAGCGCGTTTCGCACCAGCCAGCCGCTTTGCCCCGGGATTGCCGGCACATCGACCGCCGCCAGCCCTTGCGCCACGCTGGCCGAACCGCCGCCGGCATACATCGGCTGAAGGCCGCAGGCGGACAGCCCGATCAGGGCAGCAAGGGCAAGGGCATGGCGCATCAGGTGACGATATTCACCAATCGGTCGGGCACGACAATCACCTTACGCACCGCCGCGCCGCCAAGCGAGCGTTGCAGGTTGGCCGAAGCCAGCGCCAGCGCCTCGAGATCCTCTTTCGAGGCACCCTTGGGCGCGGTGACGGTATCGCGCAGCTTGCCCATGTGCTGGATTGCGATGGTAACCTCGTCATCGACCAGCAGGGTAGGATCGATGCTGGGCCACGGCGCGTCGGCGATCAGGGTGGCGTTGCCCATCTTCGCCCAGGCTTCCTCGGCAAGATGCGGCATCATCGGCGCAACCAGGTGCACCAAGGCCCGAATGGCCGCGCTTCGGCTGGCCGAGGGTGCGGCCTTCTCGATCGCGCCGGTCAGTTCATACAGGCGTGCGACCGCCTTGTTGAAGCCGAGCGTCTCGATGTCGGCGGCCACCGCGGCGATGGTCTGATGGGTCTTGCGGTCGAGGCTCTTGTCCTCGCCCTCAGCCGCCGCATCGTAGGCGCAGAACAGGCGCCACAGCCGCTGCACGAAGCGCGCGCAGCCTTCGATCCCCGCGTCCGACCACGGCAGGTCGCGTTCCGGCGGGCTGTCCGACAGCATGAACCAGCGCACCGCATCCGCCCCGTGGCGGGCGATGATCGCGTCGGGATCGACCACGTTCTTCTTCGACTTCGACATCTTGATCACGCGGCCGACTTCCACCGGCGCGCCATCGGCGAGCAGCCTCGCCCCGTCCGAGGTGCGCTCGACCTCCTCGGGGCCGAAGAATACCGGCACGCCGCGGCCTGCATCGATGCGGCTATAGGTCTCGTGCGTCACCATGCCTTGGGTGAACAGCGCGGCAAACGGCTCCGCAACCGCGATCTTGCCGACCTGGGCGAGCGCGCGCGTCCAGAAGCGGGCGTAGAGCAGGTGCAAGATCGCGTGCTCGATGCCGCCGATATAGTGCTTGACCGGCATCCACCTGGCGACCTCTTCGGCATCGAAGGGCTTGTCGGCCGGCTGGCTGGCAAAGCGCAGGAAATACCACGAGGAATCGACGAAGGTATCGAGCGTGTCGGTCTCGCGCCGCGCCGGCTTGCCGCACTTGGGGCAGTCCACGTGTTTCCACGTCGGGTGACGCTCCAAGGGGTTGCCGGGCTGCTCGAAGCTGACATCTTCGGGCAAGGTGACGGGCAGCTGTTCCCTCGGCACCGGCACCACGCCGCAGGTGTCGCAGTGGATGAAGGGGATCGGCGTGCCCCAGTAACGCTGGCGCGAAACGCCCCAGTCGCGCAGGCGCCACACGGTGCGCCCTGCGCCCCAGCCTTCGCCTTCGGCGCGGGCAATCACCGCCTGCTTGGCAGCCTCGACGCTCATCCCGTCGAGGAAACCGCTGTTCACGATCACCCCGTCGCCGGCCTCGGCCTCGCCCTTGAAGGGCGCGTCGGCCTGCGCCGGATCGGACGCGACGACGCGCTTGATCGGCAGATCGTATTTGGTGGCGAATTCGAAGTCGCGCTGGTCATGCCCCGGCACGCCCATCACCGCGCCGGTGCCATATTCCATCACCACGAAGTTGGCGATGAAGACCGGCAGGGCCGCGCCCGTGAACGGGTGCTTTGCCGTGATCGGCGTCAGATAGCCCAGCTTTTCCGCCGTTTCGAGCGCGGCCGCGGTGGTCGCGCCCTTCTTGCACTGGTCGATGAAGGCGGCCACCGCCGGATCGCCCGCCAGCCCCTGGGCGATCGGGTGATCGGCGGCAATCGCGCAGAAGCTCGCGCCGAAGATCGTGTCGGGGCGGGTCGAATAGACCGCCAGCTTGCCGCCGTCGCTGAGGTCGAAGCTCAACTCCAGCCCCTGCGACTTGCCAATCCAGTTCTCCTGCATCAGGCGCACCTTCTCGGGCCAGTCCTCCAGCGCGCCCAGTCCTTCCAGCAGATCATCGGCAAAGTCAGTGATCTTGAGGAACCACTGGTTCAATTTGCGCTTCTCGACCTCGGCGCCCGAACGCCAGCCCTTGCCGTCGATCACCTGCTCGTTGGCGAGCACGGTCATGTCGACCGGATCCCAGTTGACGGTCGCTTCCTTGCGATAGACGAGGCCCGCCTCGTACAGATCGAGGAACAGCGCCTGTTCGTGGCCGTAATAGGCAGGATCGCAGGTGGCGAATTCGCGCGTCCAGTCGAGCGCGAAGCCGATGCGCTTGAGCTGCGCCTTCATCTGCGCGATGTTCGCCCGCGTCCAGCCGCCGGGATGCACGCCCTTTTCCATCGCCGCGTTTTCGGCCGGCATCCCAAAGGCATCCCAGCCCATCGGGTGCAGCACCTCGAAGCCGCGCATCCTCTGGTAGCGCGCCAGCACATCGCCCATCGTGTAGTTGCGAACATGGCCCATGTGGATGCGCCCCGAGGGATAGGGGAACATCTCGAGGATGTAGCTTTTCGGCTTGGGGCTGTGGGAATCGGCGGTGAAGGTGCCCGCCGCTTCCCATGCGCGCTGCCAGCGCCCGTCAGCTTGCGACGGATCGAATCGCGAATCAGTCATTGGAGCCTATCCGTGGAAGGGCGATAATCCGCAAAGCCTGCGGCGTTACGATGCCAGACCCTGACGGCGCAGATCGCGCGCCTTGGTGAGGATGATGTCCTCGAGCTTCTGCACCGTCGCCGCCTGCACTGGCGCTTCGACCCAGTTGCCGCCTTCACTGACCTGGCGGCTGGCGGCAACCCGCAGGGCATCGGCGCGCAGATCCTGATCGAGAATGGTGATGGTCAGCTTCACCCGTTCGGAGGGGTTGGCGGGGTTGGCGTACCAATCGGTCACGATCACGCCGCCGTTGCTGTCGGCCTGGAGCAGCGGGGCAAAGCTCACCGTTTCGAGCGCCGCACGCCACAGATAGGCGTTGACGCCGATGGTGTTGAGCTGGGCCGCAGCCAGTTCGGTGCGCGGGCGTTCAGATCCGCCGCAGGCCGCGAGCGCGAGCAACGCGCCGCCGGCGAGCGCGGCGCTCAGGGTGCGGCGGATGGCCGGATGGCATTGGGCGGGTTTGGCGCGTGTCACTGTCGGAAAATCCCTATTCTCTGTAAGCCTGACGCTCTATAGCCCCCCACGCCCTTGCGGCAAGCACCGATGCACAGGCGGGACGCGTGGAAGCCTCGGGTAGCCGCGCTTTACCCCGGCTGAACCGGCCCATGCGCCCATGGCCTGCCGCGCGGCACGGGAATCTGTGGGCTTGGGGCCACAGGTGCGAGGGGAATCCGGTCTGCCTTGCGGCAATTCGTTGCAAGCGGGGCATTCGCACCTATTACATGACAGGGTTTATGCCGCGACTCACCTTCGGTTAAGGTTGGGTATGGTCAGGCGTGGGATTGATTGCACTAAAGGGAAGGACGCAGGCACCGCCATGGCACGCAAGGCCGACAGCACAGCAAGGGCGCAGCGCAAGCTGACATTGCTGGCCGTTTGCGGCGCGCTGGCCTTCGCCTTGCCGAGCGCCGGTCTGGCGCTTGCTGGCAAAGGCAGGGCGCTTGCAGCCCCGTCGTCCGAATCGATGGGCTTCAATGTCTTCACTCCCGCCTCGGTCGATCCCGAACTGGCGGCCCGCATCGCCGACAAGGCGCGCGAGCGCGGCATCCGCTTCACCCCGGCCGGCGCCACGCCGGTTGCCGGAAAGCGCACGGTGACGGTTGCGGTGCGGGTTGACAGCGATCCGGCCCGCGCGATTGCGGTGCGTAAGGCGATCGAGGCGGTTCCGGGCCGCGGCATCGGCCTTGGCGGTCTTGATGCGAGCCGGTTCCAGCTCGGCGCCGCACGCGGCTATCGCAGCTTTGCCCGCCCGATCGAACTGCCCACCGAAGTGCGCCGCATGGCGCTGCCCGATCTGGCGCAGTTCAAGCCTTCGGCCCCACAGGCCGCCGAAAGGCCGGGCCGGCTCCAGCCGCGCATCGAGCTTGAGGATCGCGCGATCGCCGGCCGTTCGCCCAACACGCTCGATTCGATCGGGCAGCAGACGGTGGATGTCGGCGGCAGCTTCCGCCTTTCGCCCAACCTCAAGGTGATGGCGGGCGTGCGCTACTCGCAGGAGCGCGAACGGCTCGATCCGCTGACCAACGCGGTCAAGGACAGCCAGGCGGTCTACGTCGGCACGCAGATCAAGTTCTAGGCGCAAGCGGGCGCGTGGCATCCACGCGGCGGTGCGACGGCCCAACACCGCTGCATCTTTCGCTGCGGCCCGCCGGGCCGGGCCGCGCTGCTTGCGCCGCATAGCTATTCCCCGCTTTTCCTGACGCTACGGCACCGCTAGGTTGCCGGGACAAGGTGCTGTCGTAACAGAGGAGGGAATGCCATGGGCCGGGTCGCCATCGTCACCGGAGGAACACGCGGGATCGGGGAGGCGATCTGCAAGCGGCTCCAGCGGCAAGGTCACACGGTGATCGCCAACTATGCCGGAAATGACGAAAAGGCCGCCGCCTTCACCAAGGCCACCGGCATCCCCGCCTACAAGTGGGACGTGGGCGACCACGCGGCGACGCTGGCCGGCTGCGCGCAGGTCGAGGCCGAGCACGGCCCGATCGACATTGTCGTCAACAACGCCGGCATCACCCGCGACGGCACGCTCCACAAGATGAGCTTTGAAGACTGGAACGAGGTGATCCGCATCAACCTTGGCGGGTGCTTCAACATGGCCAAGGCGACCTTCCCCGGCATGCGCGAGCGCGGGTGGGGGCGGATCGTCAACATCGGCTCGATCAACGGGCAGGCGGGGCAATACGGGCAGGTCAACTATGCCGCCGCCAAGTCCGGCATTCACGGCTTTACCAAGGCACTGGCGCAGGAAGGCGCGAAGTTCGGGGTGACGGTCAATGCCATCGCGCCGGGCTATATCGACACCGACATGGTCGCCGCCGTGCCCGCGCCGGTGCTGGAGAAGATCGTCGCGAAAATCCCGATCGGCCGCCTCGGCATGGCCGAGGAGATCGCCCGCGGTGTCGCCTTCCTCACCAGCGAGAACGCCGGCTTTATCACCGGCTCGACCATGAGCATCAACGGCGGCCAGCATATGTACTAGCGAGGGCGAGCGAGCAGCGCAGCTGCCAGCCGCTCGGCCCGAGCGCCGGCCAGCGGGGCGGCGAGCCGCACTCCGCCGAACCCGTCTGACGTCAAGCCTGCGGCTGTCCCGCAGGCCCCTCCCGCACCCTCAATCGAACGCGATCCCCACCACCCGCCACGCGCCGTCTTCCCATGCGAGGCTGAGGCTTTCGGTCTGCTGCGTGCCGCCCGCATAGGCCGAGCGGAACTTGACGAGGCGGTAGCCTTCAGGCGGGGCGGGCACCCATTCGTTGCCGAGAAGATCGCGGGTCAGCACCTTGCCGAGCGGCGCTCGGACGTGCTCGGACACTTCGCTCCAACGCTCGAGCGTGTTGAGCGCCCGGAACTGCGCCCCGGTGGCGGCATAGCTTTCGGCCCAGCGGCGTTCGTCAACCAGCGTGAGGAATGTCTCGGCAGCGCGGGCGGCTGCGGCGGCCTCGCTTTCGGCCGCGGCACCGGCGAGCACCGGGGCGGGGGGCGCTACGGGCCGCACCGATAAGGGCGAGGTGGGGAGGAGCAGGGCGACAAGAACCAGCGACATGGCAAGAACTCCGGCAGATGTGAGAGCAAGGCCCGGCCAGGGGCCTGACCACGCCCGCCGCCCGGTGGCGACACCGCCGATGTCGGCCGGGATCGCCGATCCGGCATCCCCCAAAGCCTTGTCCGCGAGATTTTCGGGGGTCTCGTCCCCCTCCGCCGCCATCAGCACGCGCGCCGCCTCGCGGCTGCTGGTAACGCCGAGTTTGCGGCGGGCATCGCGCAGCCGCTCGTTCACCGTGTGCACCGACAGGCCCAGCTCGCGCGCCGATGACTTGGCGTCATGCCCGCGCAGCAGCAGGCGCAGCGCCTCTCGTTCCTTGTCGTTCAGGGTGTCCACGGTCATCCCGCCGGGTCTAGGGGGCGCTTGGCGTTGGCTCCACCCCGAATTTTTCGTATCCCTCGCAGGCGTCCCGCGCCTATCGTGATCCGATGAGCAATCCCTATCACCCGCCGGTCAAGCGCAGCCTGGCGATCGCCGGGCACAAGACCTCGATCAGCCTCGAGCCCTTGTTCTGGGAAATGCTGCGCGCGGCGGCGGCGGCCGAGGGGCTGGCCGTGGCGGCGCTGGTCGCGCGGATCGATGCCGAGCGGATCAAGTCGCCCACGCCCCCTGGTCTTGCCTCCGCGATCCGGGTGTGGCTGGTGAGCAACCGCCTATAAGCCGCGCCAGATCTTCGCCGGGGCACTGTCCCTTGCGCCGAAACGCGAGGGCGTGCAGCGGGTGGGGCGGAAGCTCTTGGCGTAGCACAGCCGCAATTCTTCCAGCCAACCGCTTGGCGAGAGTTTCACCCCGATGGCGTGCACGGGAATGCCCGGATTGGCCTCGGCAAAGGCGGCGCGGATTCGCCCGGCGGTAAGTCCCTCCTCGCGGCTGAGGCGGTCGTAATCGGGGATTCGCACGCTGTTCCACAGGATACGGGTGATCTTCAGATAGGCGGCGGGATTGCCGACCATGCAGCTGCCGTGCTTGGCCCATTGGCGGGCGATCAGGCGCTCTGACGGCATCATGCACATCGCCTCGCGGATATCCGAGGGTGTGAGCGCTCTTGCGGCCCCGCACCATTGCGGCCAGCCCTGTCCGCTTTCAGGCCACAACCCGTGCACCACCAGCCCGAAACTGCCATGCGCGCCCGAACATTGAACGGCATGGGTGCGCTGGCGCTTGCGCGGCTTGCAGAACTGCGGCGACCAGCTGAGCGCGAGGGTATAGCCCGTCACCGGCAGCGCGCGGCGTGGGCCGTCAGGGATGATGTTCGGCACGGCGCGCACCTGCGGCACCCGGCACTGGTAGGCCTGCGCGTGCGCCGCGGCAGGCAGGGCCAGCACCAAAGCGACGAGCAGGCTATTCGAACACCGCAGCGTCACTCGTTCCCCTGCGCGCAAACCAGCGGTTGCTGGCGGGAGTGAACAAAAAGGCTGCCGCCGCCAAGCCAAGGCCCGCTGCCGCCAGCCAGATCGGCTGTTCCACCGCGACCCTGGGCAAGAGCTGCCAGCCAACCAGCAGCATCACCAGCTTGATCAGGGCCGCGATGCCTACCAACCATCGGGCAAGGCGGATCGCCGATAGCCACACCATCGCCACCGGAATCAGCGCGATCGTCAGCCATGCGCTGTGCCACACAATCATCATGTCGCGCGTGACCCATGGGTAGAGCTTCTGCGCAGCCGCGAGGATTTCGGACAGCCGCGACAGCGCGTCAATCAGCGCCAGCACGGCCGCGACGGTGAACAGGATTGCGAACGCCGTGATGCTTGCCGGACGCCGCCGCGACAGCGCGATCATAGCGGCTGGAAATCCAGCCCGATATCGGCCGCAGGCGCGCTTTGCGTGAGGCGGCCGACCGAGATGTAATCGACACCCGAAGCCGCCTTGGCGGCGATGGTGGCAAGGTTGACGCCCCCGCTCGCCTCGGTCGGCACCCGGCCGCCAACCAGCCGGACGGCCTCGGCGAGCGTCGCCGGGTCCATGTTGTCGAGCAGCAGGTGGTGCGCGCCCGCGGCCAGCGCGGGTTCGATCTGGTCGAGCCGATCGACCTCGCAGATGATCCGCTCCACCCCCGCCTCGCGCGCACGGCGCACCGCCTCGCCCACGCTGCCGGCGACCGCGACGTGGTTATCCTTGATCATCGCCGCATCCCACAGCCCCAGGCGGTGGTTCTGCGCGCCGCCCTGACGGGTGGCGTATTTTTCGAGGAATCTGAGGCCCGGAATGGTCTTGCGGGTGTCGAGCAGGGTGCAGGCAGGATTGCCCCCCTCCCCGCGCATCGCGGTGACATAGGCGTGGGTCAGCGTGGCGATGCCGGAAAGGTGCTGGACGATGTTGAGCGCGCTGCGTTCGGCGGTGAGCAGCGCGCGGGCCTGGCCTTCGATCCGCATCAGATCGGTGCCGGCGGGCACCTTGTCGCCATCATGCACCAGCGTTTCGATGGTGCAATCGGGATCGAGGTGGCGGAAGAAGGCTTCGGCCAGCGGCAGGCCGGCGACGACGATGGCATCGCGGCTGTCCATCACCCCGGCAAAGCGCGCGTCGGCGGGGATGACGCTTTCGCTCGTCACATCGCGCCCGCCACCGGGCAGGCCTTCGCCCAAGTCTTCGGCCAGGGTTTCGCGGATGAATTTGGCAAGGTCGAAACCGGGGAGGGTGAAGGCGGTCATCCTGACACATTAAACGCAGCCGCAGGCTCCGCAAGCACGACCGTGCGCCCGCAGGTGCCCCCGCACAGCATCAATGCACGAAGCGGGCGACCACATCGCGATACGAGCGCGACACCTTCACCTCTGCGCCCGAATCCAGCACCAGGAAGCATTCGCCGTTGGTGTGCGGCTTCACCTGCCGCACCAGATCGAGATTGACGATGGTGGAACGGTGGACGCGCTGGAACTTGCGCGGATCGAGGCGGCGTTCGAGATCCTTCATCGTCTCGCGCAGCACCAGCGAATTGTCGCCGGTGGAGATGATCATGTAATCGCCCGCGGCCTCGATATGCTCGATCGTGTCCACCTCCACCCGGAAGATCTGGCCGCGGTCCTTGACGTTGATGAGCTTTTCGAAGCGGCCTTCGCTTTCGGTGGCGGCGCTGGCGGTCTCGACGAAATCGGCGGCCCGCTCGGGCGCGACTTCGGCCAGCACGTCGAGCAACTGGCCGGCATCCTCGGCCGATTTCTTCTCGGCCAGGCGCTGGCGCACGCGCTCGATGGTGTCGGCCAGCTTCTGTTCGTCGACCGGCTTCATCAGGTAGTTGACCGCGTTGGCCTCGAAGGCGCGGATCGCGTGTTCTTCATAGGCGGTGACGAAGACGAACAGCGGCGGTTCGATGTCCATCACGCCCTTGACCACCGAAAAGCCGTCGAAACCGGGCATCTGGATGTCGAGGAACACCAGATCGGGCTTTTCGGTCTTGATCTTGCGGATCGCCTCGCGGCCGTTGGCGCAGGTGTCGATGATCTCGACATCCTCGAACGGGGCGAGGCGCAGCTGGAGGCCCTGAATGGCAAGCTTCTCGTCATCGACGAGGATGGTTCTGATGGTCATGCGGGGGTTCCGGAGGCTCGTTGCTGGGGGGTGAGAGGAATAACCTTCGCGCCGACGGTGACAGGCTGGTCATTCCTCGCAGGTGCCGGTTGGGGCGCCGGCAAGTCGGGTTGTGCGGCGCGGGTAAAGGGAATCTCGATCAGCACGGTGAACCCGCCGCCGGGTTCGGAGCGGGTTTCGAACAGGTGATTGTCGCCATAGGCCTGGATCAGCCGGTTGCGGATATTGGCAAGGCCCACGCCAGTCGAGACCGGACGGCCCGGCGCCTGGCCCGAACGCATTTCGGCGCGCATTTCGCCCGCATCCATCCGCTCGAACAGCAGCGGCTCGTCGGCCCCCGGCCCGGTGTCCTCGACCGTCAGGCGCAGCCGGTCACCGATCACCCGCGCCGACAGCGAAATGCGGGCGCCTTCCTCCTGTGGGCTGACGGCATATTTGATCGCGTTTTCGACCAGCGGTTGCAGCAGCATCGAAGGCAGCTGTGCCTGCATCGCTGCGTCATCGATCTCGAACACCGTGCGCAGGCGTTCTTCAAACCGCATCCGCTCGATATCGAGATAGAGCTGAAGCGTCTCGATTTCCTGCGCGAGGCTGACCTGACTGCCCGGCTCGGCCACCAGGGTATGGCGCAGGAAGCCCGACAGGCGGGTGAGCATCGCATTGGCCGGCTCGGTCTGCTTCAAGAGCACCAGCGTGGAGATCGAATTCAGGGTGTTGAACAGGAAGTGCGGATTGAGTTGGTAGCGCAGCATGGCGAGCTGCGCGGCGGTGGCCTGCGCCTCCAGCCGCTCCAACCGGTCGGCCTGCCGCTCGACGGTGAGGAAGAAGTTGATCGCGTAGTAAAGCGCGCTCCACCCGCCCAGCAGGGTGAGCGGCAGATAGAGCAACCCGATCAGGCGCTGCACGAAGCTGGTTTCGCGGCTGGCACCATAATAGACCCCCTGCACCCAGGCATCGATCGAGGCGTGGAGCAGCACCGCGACAAACAGCACCAGCGCCGTCACCCCCCAGGTCACCAGCGGTTGCTGGTGGATCAGCTTGCGATAGATCACCGAAAGGATCAGGCTGATCGAAAAGCCGGTGATGGTGGTGACAAGGATCAGCGCGAGCAGTTCGAAGGACTGCTGGTTGGCCAGCGCCGAGACCGCGCGCAGCAGGAAGGCCGCACCCCAGCCGGCCAGCTGGAGGTTCCAGAATGCGCGGTTCTTGCTCGCGAAGAACGGCGCCGGCTGGATCTGGAGCACTGCCATAACCGCGCGGTCTAACCCATTTCGTCGCAAACCGCACCGCAAATCGCGCAAAGAGTCGCGCCCCCGCAACGGCTCGGCGCAGCGCTCACCGCCTCGTTTCCGGCAGCAGCCCGCCTGCCGGATCGATCTCGCGGCGAAAATGCCGGCGCCAGTCGGCCTGGCCCTCGCGCGCCATCAGTCCGGCGATCAGCGGCAGTTCGGCAGCGACGAATTCGGCCCGTTCGTCCCAGCCATCATGGTCGCGCACCATCAGCAGCCCGGCATCATGCTTGCGGCCCCAGCGTTCCCAGAAGCGCGCCGCGGCCGCCGGATCATAGCCGGCATTGGCGAGCAGCCAGGGCATCAGCCGGTCGGCCTCGCGCTCGGTGCGGCGCACATGGCGACGGCTGCGCCCGTGGGTGTCGAGCCATGCATCATGTCCCAGCACATTATGCGCCAGCTCGTGCGCCACCAGCGCGGCGAACAGGTCTTCCTCGGGATAGGCGAAGGCGGGAAAATCAATCCCGATCACCACGCGGTTGCCATCGGCCACCGCCTTGTCGCCCTCGCCCATCAGTTCGAACCGGGTGGCGCACACCGCGACCGGCTGGAGCTGCACCTGGCTGCCATCGGCAAAGCCCAGCGCGATCCCGCCCTGCCGGGCCAGCGTCGCCTCGACATGATCGTGCGCCCAGGCCAGCCGCTGCCAGTCCATCGCCGCGCCCGCAGGCCAGGCATTGGGATCAAGCCGTTCGAGGCGGACGATCTCGCGGTTGCGCGTCACCCCTCCCGCGAGCGCGGCGGGCGATCCGCGCGCGGCGGTCTGCACCGCGAAATCACGGGCGAGGCCCAGCGCCTGGCGGGCAATCGCGGGCGCGCCGTAGCTTGCCATGTCCTGCAATTGCAGCCCGATCGAGGGCACCACCTTGGGGCAGAAGCCGGCATTGCCGTGCGCCAGCTTCCAGCCCACGTCCTGCAAGCGCTGGTCGGCATCCTGGAAGCGGCCGATCGCGGCGCGCTCGGCGGCGTAGTCGATCGCCGGCGCCGGCGCGGGCTGGGCAGCGAGCGGCGCGGCGAACCACAGCGCCCCGGCCAGCAGGGCGCGCCTCATCCCGGCGTGCTTTCGTCCAGCGCGGCCTTGAGCTTGTCATAGCCCACCGCCCCGCCCATCGACTTGCGCCCCGCGATCCACGCCGGGGTGCCGGTGAAGCCCAGCGCGCGGGCGAATTCGAGGTTGCCCGCAATCTCCGCCGTCACCGCGTCCGAGGCAGCATCGGCCTGGGCGCGCGCCAGGTCGAGCCCGGCCGCCTTGGCGGCGGCGGTCACGTCGCCCAGCCGGAACATCGCATCGTGGAAGGCGCGATACTTGCCCTGCAGGCCCGCGGCGAGCGCCATCCGGCTGGCCTCGTCGCTGCCCTCGAAGATCGGCCATTCGCGCACCACCACCTTGAGGTTCGGGTCTTCGGCGATCAGCCGGTTCACGTCCTTCAGGCTCGCCTCGCAATAGGGGCAGTTATAATCGGTGAATTCGACCAGCACCTTGGACCCTTGCGGATTGCCGAGCACCACGCCGGGGAAGGGGGTGAACACGTCCTCGCCCATGTCGGCCAGCCGCTTTTGCGCCTCCTGTGCCTCGTAGGCCTCGACCATCTGCGGCAGCATGTCGGGGTTGGCGAGCAGGAAGCTGCGGGTGCGGTTGTCCGCCAGGCCGGCATAGGACCAGAGCGCCGCGCCGAGAAAGCCGAACACCAGCGCGGTGAGCGCGGTGAGCAGGGTGTTGCGTAAGGTCGAAGGCGTGTCGGCGGGCGTGGTGGAAGGCATGATGGTTCCGTCTGCGGGCGAGGTTTCAGGGACAGCCTAGCGCATCGCGCCGAAAAGTGGGAACCGGTTTTCGGCTCCCCGGCGATGCGCCGCCAAGAGCATCGCGCCGAAAAGTGGGAACCGGTTTTCGGCTCCCCGGCGATGCGCCGCCAAACACCTAGCGCTTGTTACGCATCCGCTCCAGTTCGGCGCGCGCTTCGAGGGCCACGTCCTGCGCGCGCAGCCAGTCGGGCGAGCCATAGGGCAGGCCCGATTCGGCGGCCTGCGCGTTCTGGAGCGCTTCGGGGAAGCGGCGGTTCATCACCAGCTGTTCGGCACTGGCGAGCCGCGCGCGCGCAATATCGCCGCTGGCGGCATAGACCACGCCGAGCTGATACCAGGCGAAGGGATTGTAGCGATCCCGCGCGACGGCGGCGCGCAGCACGCGCTCGGCCTCGGGGTAGTTGGCCTGGTTTTCGGTGGCGATCAACGCATGGCCGAACATGCCGGCGATCAGCGGGTGGGCGCGGGTCAGCTCGGTCGCGCGGCGCAGCGGTTCGAGCGCTTCCAGCGGCCGCCCGGATTCGAGCAGCACCTGCCCCTTCAATTCGAGGAAATAGGGATTGTCCGGTTCGGCCGCGAGCAGCGCGTCGGTCTCGGCCAGCGCCATGTCGACCCGCGCCTCCTTGTGATAGGCATAGGCGCGGGCATAGCGCGCCGGGATGCTGGTATCGGTCAGCGGATAGGCGGTCAGCACTCGGCGCGGTTCGGCAAGATAGCCGTAGAGCTTGGCCTTGACCCGAACGAACCGTTCCTGCAGCGCGGCATCGTCGGGCGCGTCCCAGGCGGCGTCTTTCGCCAGCAGATCGCGCAGGGTCTGCACCCGGTCGCCCGAAAGCGGGTGGGTGCGGCCATAGGTGGCCTCGTCCGACTGGCTGTAGCCGCGCCGGATCTCATCGTTGCGGAGCTTCTCGAAGAAGGTGATCATGCCCCGGCCGGAAATTCCCGCGCCCGAAAGATAGCGCGCCCCGGCAAGGTCGGTGGCGGCTTCCTGATCGCGGTTATAGGACAGGAAGCTGCCCATCGCCGCCTGCTGGCCCGCCATGATCGCGCCCATCGCCGCATCGCCCGCCCCCGCCAGCGCCGCGCCCACGCCGAGCAGCAGCGAAAGGATGGTGATCCCGGTGGCCGTCTTGGTGCGTTCCTCGAAACGGATCACGTGGCCGGCGGTGATGTGGCCAAGTTCGTGGGCGAGCACCCCCTGCACTTCGTTGGCGGTATCGGCGGCGTTGATCAGGCCCGAATGGACATAGATCGCCTGTCCGCCGGCAACGAAGGCGTTGATCGAACCATCATTGATCAGCACCAGCTCGACATTGCCCGGCTCAAGCTCGCTCGCCTCGACCAGCGGGGCGGCCATGTCCTTGAGCAGTTCCTCGGTTTCGGCATCGCGCAGGATCGACTGCGCGGCGACCGGTTGGGCGGCCATGGCAAGACTGGCCAGCAGCGCGAGGGCGTTGGCGACGAGAAAGCGGGAGCGACGCATCACCGCCACCCTAGAGCGGTTCCGCATGAACTCAAACTGAAGCGCCTTTGCTTGGCGCCACCTTCGGTGGCGCAGGCCTCCCGCCCCGCCTGCCCACCCGGCCACCAATGACACCATCACGCTATGGTGGCGGGGTGGGGAGGCGGGGCGGGGGTCTGAGGGTCGCGCCAGCGAACCCGAAATCGGGGATTTTCAGCCGATGAGCCGTCTGGCGGCACGTTCGAGCTGGGGCACGTCCTCGGGCAGCTCGCCCAGCACCACGAGGTTGCCGTCGGCGTCGCGGCGCACCATCACCAGCGCGAATTCCGGGCCTTCGCCCGCCAGAGCCTCCAGCGTCAGGGCTTCGAGCGCGCGCAGCTTCCTGGCCAGCGCCTTGCGGATGCCCCGCTCCTGCGCGATGGCCTTGCCCTGCTCCTCGCGGCGCAGACGGCGTTCGGCCTTGACCACGCCCTTCAGCCCGCCATCGGCCTCGGCAAGGAAGCGCGCCAGGCTGCCGCGTTCCAGCCCGATGCGGTGCGCGTGGCTCAGCACCGCGGCATATTCGGTCAGGCGGGTCTTGTCGTAATCATGCCCGAACACGAGCTTGACCACCGGGGTCATCGGCGCGCGATCCTGCATGGTGAGGCCGCTTTCGGCGATCAGTTCGGCATATTCGTCCGGTGCGGCTGCGGCTGCCAGCGAGAAGTCGTAGGCCCGGCTGACCGCTGCATAGAGCGCGCCGCGGCTGCGATCCTCGGAGGAATCGGCGGCCTGTGCCAATTCGCGCGCCGCGGCGAGCCAGTCGGCAAGGCCCGCATCTTCGGGCACGGCAGCAGCGCGGAAGGGTTGTGCCGCGGGTTCGGCCCGCCTGTCAAAACCGGTGCCGAAACCGGCTGCGTAGGCGGGTTCGTAGCCGCTGTGAAAGGGCGAATCGAAGGGGGTATCGGCCACCGGATCATAGGGCAGGCTGGCCGGATCGATCGCCTTCTTGGCCGGTGCCTCGATGTAATCGGCGAGCGAGGCAAAGGAGTAACCGGCGCTGGCATCCTCGCCCTCGTCCTCGTCATATTCCTCGTCGTCAGCGTCGAGGGCATAGGCCGAGAAATCGGTCAGCGGGCTGCGGTCTTCACCAAAGGAATCCTCGGCAAATTCGTCTTCGGCAAAGGTCTCGTCGCGCGCGAACTGGCTGGTGGCCACGAAGGCGTCCTCGGCCTCGTGCGCGGGCGAATCCGCCCAGTCGGTGACCGGATCGGCGCTGCGGCGCTGCGGTTCCTCGTCGATTTCGAGGTCATTGCCAAGTTCGAGCGCCTGATCGATTTCGAGCAGCAGCTCGTCGGCGGTCAGCTGGTCGGCCATCTCCTTCCAGTTGATCACGCCGTAGATGAAGTCGATCGTCTCGTCGTTGCTCGAATAGGGCAGCAGGATGCCGCGATAGAGGATCTCGACCCCGCGCTGGTTGACGAATTCGGCCTCGAACCCGATCGGCGCCTGATTGGCGAGAATTTGCATGTAATGATCGGTGATGCGGCTCAGCAGCGAGCGCGGCGGCACGTCCGACAGGTGGGTGATCGCGCCGTGCCCGCCGCATTCCTGTGCGAGTCGCTCGCCAAGGAACTGGACAGCGGGGTTCTCGATCCCGGCAGTGAAATCCAGCAGCACGCTGTAGGGGCCGAAATCGGGCTGATTGACCGGATCGAGATCGTCGATCAGCGGGAACATGCGTTCGCCCAGCTGGCCGGCCCAGTGATTATAGGCGCGCACCTGCATCCGGCGCTCGTCCTGCCCGATGGCTTCGGGCGGAAGCTCGCGCGGGGCGAGGGTTTCGGGGCTGTCATCCTCTGGCGCATCCCAGCCGCGGTCGGCAGGCTCGCCAGTGTCGAATGGGCCGCGCAAAGTGTCCATGGCTGTTTGTTCCGCCCCTTGGTGAACAGGTACGGGAGCCGTTCTGGCGCGGTGTGGTAAACATCCCGTTAAGTCGCCCGCCGGCTGGAACGGGACGTCGGCCCCGAAGCGCGGTCGGTTCTACAGGAAATAGCGCATCCTGATGGTCAGTCGTGTGGTGCCTTCGCCCTGGCGGAAAACGGCGTCCTGGAACCT